>JBKPQH010000006.1:0-107264 GCA_046733935.1 Pseudomonadota bacterium | reverse complement strand
ACCGGACAGCGCCGATGGTACTACTGCTTAAGCAGTGGAAGAGTAGGTCGTCGCCAGGCTTTGAAACCGGCGCTTCGAAGAGCCCATTCGCGATGTTGAAAATGCCGCTGCCGAGACTATCTCGCAGCGGCGTTTTTGTTTCCGTTTGAGCCTTGATCCAGCCCGCATGCAGCGTGCCGGATCTCCGGCTCAGCTGATGTTGGCGCGGGGTGGAGCAGCCCGGTAGCTCGTCAGGCTCATAACCTGAAGGTCGCAGGTTCAAATCCTGCCCCCGCAACCAACCATGAAGCCGCCTTCGGGCGGCTTTTTCATTATTTGGCTCAATAATTGTAGGCCCGCTCACCATGGTCAGCGATGTCGAGCCCTTCGCGCTCCGCATCGCGAGCGTGCCGAAGCGGAAGCACGAGCTTCACCACGGCGAAGCAGAGCGCAGACCCCGCGGCTGACCAAGCGATCGCCACCGCAACCGCGCTGACCTGTCGGACCAGCTGCCATGCCAGCGAATAGTCGGCCGGGGCATGCCCGCCGAGGGCTGGCAGCGCGACGATCGCGGTACCGATCGAACCGGTGATCCCGCCGAGACCATGGATTCCGAATACGTCGAGGCTATCGTCGAGCCGAAGCCGGTTCTTGAGCGAACCGACAAAGCCGTAGCAGGCGAGGCTTGCCAGAACGCCGAGCAGCATCGCACCGATGGGCCCGCTCGCTCCGGCGGCAGGAGTGACGGCGACGAGCCCCGCCACCGCTCCCGATGCGCCGCCCAGCATCGACGGCTTGCCCGACACCACCTGCTCCGCGGTCATCCAGGTTAGAAGTCCGGCCGAAGGAGCCACCAAAGTGTTGACCATGGCCACTGCGGCAAGCCCGTTGGCTTCGAGTGCCGAGCCGGCGTTGAACCCGAACCAGCCGACCCACAGCAGCCCCGCACCAACCATCGTCAGCGCAAGCGAATGCGGCGGCATTGCTTCTTTGAGATGTCCGATGCGCGAGCCTGCGAAGAAGACTCCGACCAGCCCTGCGACGCCCGAGTTGATGTGGACCACGGTACCGCCGGCAAAGTCGATCGCGCCGAAGCGGAACAGCAAGCCCTCGCTCGCCCAGACCATATGCGCGAGCGGCGCATAGACCACGGTCAGCCAGAGTGTCGCGAAGAGCATCATCGCCGGAAACCGCACGCGTTCGACGAGCGCTCCGATCACCAGCGCGCCCGTGATCGCGGCAAAGCTCATCTGGAAGGCCGCGAAGACGAGCTCGGGAATGGCCTTACCCTGCCCTCCGACCGGCCACGCCGAGGCTTCCGTGAGCCCGGCAAATCCGACCTTCGACAAGCCGCCGATCAGCCCGTTGCCGGCGCCAAAGGCGAGGCTGTAATTCCACAGCACCCAGGTCAGAATGGCGCTCGCCGTGATGCCGAGCACCTGGCTCATCACCGACAGCAGGTTCTTGGCCCGAACCAGCCCGCCGTAGAACAAGGCTAGCCCCGGCAAGAGCATGAGCATCACCAGTGCAGTGGAGACCAGCATCCATGCCGTATCGCCGCTGTCGATGGTGAGCTGCCCCGCCACTCGCGCCCCCTGCCGCTGGATCCCGCAGGCTAATCGCGCTGCGTCGCCGGGCTATGTGAAAGCTTCACCTAATTGGCGGGCGGCTCCGGATGTGCAGCTTTCCATTCCATCGCGCGGCGCACCCGCCGCTCAACCGAGGGATGATCGTAGAAGACGAATTCCTCGACTGCGGTCGGCCGCGGATAACGGTACTCGGCCGTCTTCACGAGCGCGGTCGACAGGGCGTCGGGGCGGTTCTCCGTGCGCAATGAATAAGCGTCTGCTTGCGTCTCGATGGTGCGGCTGAAGGTGTTGAACAGCGGCGAGGCAAGCAGTCCTAGAAACGAGACCAGGAACACCAGCACCGGGATGCCGCGTGGATCGCTCAGCGGAGCATCGGTGCCGAACCAGCGCGCAAATCGTGGATAGAGCTTGTCGGCGAGCCAGAAGAGAATGACCGCGAGGACCGAAAAGACGAGCACTCCGTACCAGGTGTGCTTCAAGACATAGTGGCCGATTTCGTGACCCGTGACCGCTCGAACCTCGTCGAGCGAGGCATTCTTGAGCGCGACGTCCGAAATCGCGACGCGGGCGGTGCTGCCGACGCCGCCGGCGTTGGCTGTAAAGTTGTTCGACTGGCGCGAGCCGTTGAACATGTAGATCTTCTCGGGGGGAATTCCGGCGCGTCCGGCCATTTCGACCACCGCGTCGCGCACCGGCCCGCTCGGCACCGGCTCATATTTGTTGAAAAGCGGCTGGATCACGACGGGCGCCAGCAGCATCACAAACGCCAAGGCGATCGCGGTCAGGCCGCCGGACCAGATCCACCACCGGCGTCCGGTCCGCCGCATCAGCCAGTAGACGCCGATCGCGAACACCGCACTGAGAAGCGCGCTGATGACGAGCGCCAGCGTTCCCTGCGCCAGGAAATCGCCGAGCGGCTGGCTCGTGCGGCCATATTCCTTCTCCCGCCACCAGGCTTCGTAGAGGGTCCACGGCAGCGACAGCAAAGCTGAAACTATGAAGAAGACCAGGCTGATCACGAACACGCGCAGGTTGCGGCGCCGCTCGACGATCTTCGCACCGAGGCGATCGAGGATGCCCGAGCGGACGATCAGCCAGGCGACCAGCGCGGACACGAGGAGGCCCCACAACAGCATCCATTCCTTGCCGACGGTATAGTCGTGCGCCTTCTGCAGGGCCGCCGGTCCGAGGCTGTCGATGTACCGCGCAGTCGCAGCGTTCACGTCAAAAGCCATGCAAGTCCCTCCCCTTCGTGCCGCAACGTAGCTGCCGTTTCGATCCGCGCAACGGAACGACTGCGAGCGACAGGCGATTGTCTGCGAGTGGACAAGCAGGTCGAAACGCTCGCCCCGATGGAAGCGCTACTGGCGTCGGAGCTGCCGGAGGGCGCCGGCTGGCAATATGAGCCCAAGTGGGACGGCTTTCGTTGTCTTGCCCGCCGCGAAGGCGACGAGGTGACGCTGACCTCCAAGTCCGGCAAGCCGCTTGCCCGCTACTTCCCCGAGGTCGTGGAGATGCTCCGCGGCACCCGGGAGAAACGGTTCATCCTCGACGGCGAGCTGATCATCTCGGTCGGCGATTCCCTCAGCTTCGATGCGCTGCAGCTGCGCCTGCACCCGGCCGAGAGCCGCATTCGAAAGCTGTCCACGCAGACGCCAGCGGAGTTTATGCTTTTCGACTTGCTGGAGCTCGGCTGGAAGTCATTGACCGACCGACCTCTTGGCAAGAGGCGCGAGGCCCTGGAGGCGTTCTTCGCCAAGAACGCTGTCGCCGGCCTGCTTTTGTCCCCCGCGACGACGGATCGCGAAGCAGCACTCGGCTGGCTGCACCGGAGCGGCGGTGCGCTCGACGGGGTGATCGCGAAGCGGCTCGACCTCGAATACCGCAGCGGCGAGCGGGCGATGATCAAGGTCAAGCAACATCGGGCCGCCGACTGTGTCGTCGGCGGCTTCCGTTATGCGGAGAAGAAGGCGGTCGTCGCCTCGTTGCTCCTCGGCCTCTATGACGATGAGGGTCTGCTCCATCATGTCGGCTTCACCTCCGCGATTCCAGCGAGCGAGCGGCCGGCGCTAACCGTAAAGCTCGAAGGACTCATCCAGCCGCCGGGCTTCACCGGCAGCGCGCCCGGCGGACCGAGCCGCTGGAACACCGAGCGATCGATGGCGTGGAAGCCGCTCAAGCCCGTGCTCGTCGTCGAGGTTCGCTACGACCAGGTGACCGGCCGGCGCTTTCGCCACGGCACCGGTTTCCTGCGCTGGCGGCCCGACAAGGATCCCAGGCAATGCACGTTCGAGCAGCTCGCGCCCGAGCTGCGGCCGTCCGAGCTCAAGGAGCTGTTCGGCACATGAGCCTTCTGTTCGACGAGCCGCTCATCGCCGGACTCAAGTACCAGGACGATGTCATCGGTCTGATCGAAGAGGAGGCGCTTCTCGATCGGCTGATGGCGCTCGAGCTCGCCCCGTTCCGTTTTCACGGGTGGCTCGGCAACCGCAAGACACAGAGTTTCGGTTGGCGCTACGATTTCGACGATGCGAGCTTCACTCGGACCGAACCGGTCCCCGATTGGCTGCAGCCGCTCCGCGAGAAAGCTGCGCGCTTAGCGGAAGTGCAGCCGGACGACTTCGCTCATGTGCTGCTCGCCCGGTACGATTCGGGCGCGGGCATCGGCTGGCACCGCGACCGCGACGTCTTCGAAAAGGTGGTAGGCATTTCGTTGAACACGCCTGCGACGCTGCGCTTCCGGCAACGCACCGCGAGCGGCTTCCGCCGCGCCAGCTTCGACGTCGAGCCACGCTCTGCCTACCTGATTTCGGGCGAATCCCGGTGGGACTGGGAGCACAGCATCACTCCCGGAGATCGGCTCCGCTTCTCGATCACGTTCCGGACGCTGTCCGACAAAGGACGACGCATCGCCGGGAAGAGCTAGACGGGAACGCTCCGCGTCCGGAACGGTTTTGCGCCCATGCGATGGGGATTCGTCTTCGCCTTCCTTCTCGCGGGCTGCTCGAGAGGGCCCGACGCCGACCTTCAGTACATCAAGCAGGCGCGGTCGCTGGGCGCCGAATGGGCGCTCGTCAATGAACTGGCAGCGCAAGGTAAGGTCACCAAGACTTATGCAACGAGCATGCACGAGTGGCTGCGTGAGCAGCTCCAAACCACTTCAAAGTCACTGACCGAGCCCGACGACCGCTACGCGATCGAGATCGAAGCCTTGCGCCGTCAGCCCGACGATGCGGCGCCGGAAGAACTCCGCGCCCACGCCGACAAGCTCAAGCAGATCGAGGACAAGCTTGAATCCGCTTGAGCTGACCCTGGGGATCATGACGGCGGTTGGCGGCTTCGTCGACATCAGCGAGCTCGTCTTCGCAGCCAAGGCGGGTTCGACCTTCGGCTACGCGCTGATCTGGGTATTCGCCTTCGCGACGATCGGGATCATTGTCTTCTCGGAAATGAGCGGCCGGGTCGCGGCCGTGGCCAAGCAGCCGGTGTTCAACCTGATGCGCCACCGGCTCGGTCTCAAGCTCGGCCTCGTCACCCTGGCAGCCTCGATCATCAGCAACCTGATCACCTGCGCTGCTGAAATCGGCGGAGTTTCGCTCGTTCTGAATTATCTGACGGGTGCGTCGTACATGCTGATGGCGATCCTGATGACGGCCGTGATGATCCTCTCGATCTGGGTGCTGCCGTTCAAATGGATCGAGCGTACCTACGGTCTCCTCGGCCTCTTCATGATCGTGTTTGCAGCGGCGCTCGTCGCCATCCACCCGCCATGGGACAAGATCGCCGGCGGCCTGGTCCCGCAAATCCCGCATGGTCTCAGCACCAACGAGTTGTTGACGTTCGGCTATTTCATGGTGGCGATCGTGAGCGCCGTGATGTTCCCGTACGAAGTCTATTTCTATTCGTCCGGCGGCATCGAGGAGGAATGGGGCCCGAAGGACCTTTTTACCAACCGGCTGACTGCGATTCTCGGGATGGGGCTCGGTTCGCTGCTTGCCATTTCGATCCTCGCGAACTCCGCGCAGCTGTTCGGTCCCGCCAACGTCGACCCCGAAATCCCGGGAACCGCGGCGCTTCAGGCGGCAATTCCGTTCGGGAAGTGGGGCCTTGTCCTGGCGCTCCTCGGCATGTTCTTCGCCGTCGCGGGCGCGGCGGTCGAGACGTGCATGGCCAATGCCTATTCGATCGCGCAATTCTTCGGCTGGATTTGGGGGCGCCACAAGAAACCGTGGGAGGCGCCGCGATTCACGATCACCTGGATCGTCCTGTTCCTGCTAGCACTGGCGATCGTGCTCACCGGCGTCGACGTGATGATGCTCGTGGAGTTCGCCATTCTGTTCTCGATTCTGGTGCTCCCTTTCACCTACCTGCCCCTGCTGCTCCTTTCGGGCGACAAGAAGTACATGGGCCAATATGTGAACGGACCGGTCGTGACGACGTTCGGCTGGTTCTACTTTGCGGTGATCACGGTGGCCGCGGTCGCCGCGCTGCCGCTGTTCTTCCTAACTTCGGGAGGAAACGGATGACCCCCGATAGCTCCATGAAGCTCGTGAGCGAGCTGCTGGACCTGCCGCTCTACGATACGGAAGGGAAATATTGCGGCATCGTCGACGACGTCGAGCTGCAGGGAGGACCGGGCAAGGAGCTGCAGCTGAGGGCCCTGCTCATCGGCCCGGGTGCCTATTCGGGACGAATGCCCGCCTGGGCGATGTGGATCGTAGAAAAACTCGCCGGCAATCGCCTGACGCGCGTTCCGATGGACAAGGTCCGTACGATTCAGTCGGCGGTTTGCCTCGAATGTCCGGGCAGGGATCTCGGACTGCAAAGAGGCGACGTGGCTGCGGGGAAGTGGCTTCCGCAATGGGGAGCCTTGTGATGCGGCTGTCTGACCTTCGCGACAAAAAGATCAGGACTCTGGACGGGGAGACCTTGGGCCGGGTTCACGAGGTCCACTGCGAGAAGGGCCGGGTCGTGGCGCTGATGTGCGGAGCCGGCGGGTTGATCGAGCGCTGGACAGCTAGGAAGCGCGGGCGGCGGATACCTTGGGAATGTGTGTGCAAGGTGGATCGCAAGCAGATTGTCGTGACGCCCGACCCGCGGCAGCGCAGCCCGAAGAAGACTAGCGCATCTCGTAGCCGGCGAGGCATTCGGCGACCCAGCGGGTCGCGGTCAAAGCGCTGAGGTCGGTCGCGTCGAGCGGCGGATCCCATTCGACCAGGTCGATGACTCGGACGCGCGGATCGGACGCGAGCCGGCGCACTGCGTAGAAAAAGTCGGCGACGCGCATGCCGCCGGGCCGGGCTCCCGGCGCGGCGGGGAATTGCGAACGGTCGATCACGTCGATGTCGCAGTCGATCACCAGCGCATCGCAATGACTCACATGGTCGAGGGCGCGGTCGATGGCGTGCGTGATCCCGTCGCGCCGAACGTCGCCGATGGTGATGACGAGATTGCCGGCGGCGACCGCGTCTTCGTGCATCGAGCGGCTGTTCGCGAAGCCGGCGAGACCAACCTGCGCAATGTTGCCGCCGGGCAAGCCGTCCTCGAGCAGAGCGCGAACGGGATTGCCGTTGCCGAGACCCTGGTCGAGATCGCGCATGTCGAAATGCGCATCGAGCGTGATCAGGCCGACATTTTCCAGGTCGCCACCGAGCGCGAGAACGGCAGGCCGGGTGACAGCATTGTTGCCGCCGATCAGAAGCGTCAGCGCATGTGCACCGGCGCTCGAGGCGGTGGCTTCGATGATTGTCGGCGTCGCGTCCTCGATGCTGAGGTCGGCGATCGCCACGTCGCCGCGATCCGCGACGCGAGTGCCGAGCTCGCGGCCAGTCTCGACGTCATAGCGTCCGATCCGCCGCAGCGTTTGGCGGAGCAGGTCAGGCGCCAGGTCGCAACGGCCGGGAGTCACAGACCCCGTCGCGAGCGGAACGCCGAGCAATGCCACGGGCGCGTCGCCGTGCTCGCGTGAAACCAGATCCGAAAGGTTGGGCCATCCCGCCATCGCTTTGACGCTAGCAGCACGCCTCGCCTAAGGCGACGCACATGTGGGACCGGCTGCTCGTCGACTGCAACATCGCCACGTTGGAGGAGCGCCCGGGCAATGCGCTCGGGCTGATCGAGAATGCCGCGATCGGCATTTCCGACGGCAAGGTCGTCCGCGTCGGCAAGCGGACCGAGCTCGCCGGGTTCCGCGCGAACGAAGTCGTCGCGCTGAGCGGGGCATGGGTTACGCCCGGCCTGGTCGACTGTCACACCCACCTGGTGTTCGGCGGCACGCGGGCGGACGAACATGCGATGCGCCGCGCCGGCGCGACCTACGAGGAGATCGCCAATGCCGGCGGCGGCATCGCGTCCACGGTGGCGAGGACGGCGGCGGCGACCGACGACGAACTGCTCGAGCAGAGCCGACGGCGCTTGCACGCGCTGATGCAAGGCGGCTGCACGACCGTCGAGGTGAAGACGGGCTACGGCCTCGATCCCGAAAGCGAAATGCGGCTCCTCCGCATGGCAAGCCGGCTCGGCAACGACGAGGCCGTGCGCATCGTGCCCACGCTGCTTGCGCTGCACGCGCTTCCGCCCGAAGAGCGCGACCGCCGCGCGCACTATGTGAGCGATATTGTCGACAGGCTGATTCCCGAAGCGGCGAATTCCGGCCTGGCGACGAGCGTCGATGCCTTCTGCGACACGATCGCCTTCACACCCGAGGAGACCGAGCGGCTGTTCAAGGCCGCCGCGCATCACGGCCTTAGCGTGCGGCTTCACGCCGAGCAGCTTTCGAACCAGCACGGCGCCGCTCTCGCCGCCAAATATCGCGCGCTTTCGGCCGATCATCTCGAGCATCTCGATGAAGCTGGCGCGAAGGCAATGGCGGCCGCCGGAACCGTCGCCGTCCTTCTACCGGGCGCTTTCTATGCGCTCCAGGAGGAGCGAAAGCCGCCCGTCGGTATGCTTCGCAAGCACAAGGTGCCGATGGCGGTGGCGACGGACTGCAATCCGGGGACGTCGCCGATGCTTTCGCCCACTCTGGCGATGAACATGGCCTGCACTCTCTTCGGCCTGACGCCCGAGGAGGCGATCGCCGGAATGACCGTCAACGCCGCCCGAGCGCTGGGTCTCGCCCACAGCATCGGCAGCATCGCTGCAGGTAAGCAGGCCGATCTTTGCATCTGGCGCATCGAATCCCTGTCGGAGCTCGGTTATTGGGTGGGACTGCCGGGACCGGAACGGCGGATCTTCCGGGGACAGGATGCGTAACCGGCGGCGTCCCCTTGGGTCGAGCCGCAGCAGCCGCTAAGGCGGCGCCGAATGACCGACCGACGCGACAATAGCAGGCACATCCGCGCGCGCCGCGGAAGCGAGATCAAGGCGAAGAGCTGGGCCACCGAGGCGGCGGTCCGGATGCTGATGAACAACCTCGACGACGAGGTCGCGGAGGACCCGCAGAGCCTCGTCGTCTATGGCGGGATTGGCCGGGCGGCGCGCAACTGGGAATGTTTCGACAAGATCGTCGAGACGCTCGAGCGGCTCGAGGAGGACCAGACCTTGCTGGTCCAGTCGGGCAAGCCGGTCGGCGTCTTCCCGACGCACAAGGATGCGCCGCGGGTCCTCATCGCCAACTCGAACCTCGTGCCCAAATGGGCGAATTGGGAGGTGTTCAACGAGCTCGATCGCAAAGGGCTCATGATGTACGGCCAGATGACCGCCGGCAGCTGGATCTACATCGGCACGCAGGGCATCGTTCAAGGCACTTACGAGACCTTCGCCGAAATGGGCCGCCAGCATTATGGCGGCGACCTCAAGGGCAAGTGGATCCTGACGGCGGGCCTCGGTGGAATGGGCGGGGCCCAGCCGCTCGCGGCTGTGATGGCCGGTGCGCACTGCATCGCCATCGAGGTTCAGGAAAGCCGCATCGAGAAGAGGCTCGGGACGCGTTACCTCGACCGCCGCGCGACGAGCATCGACGAGGCCCTGGAGATCATCCGCACTGCGACCGAGCCCACGTCCGTCGGACTGCTCGGCAACGCCGCGGAGATCCTGCCGGAGATGCTGAAGCGCGGCACCCGGCCCGACGCGCTCACCGATCAAACGAGCGCCCACGATCCCGCCAACGGCTACTGCCCCGCCGGCTGGAGCGTCGCGAAGTGGCAGGAAATGCGCGAACGCGATCCTGCTGCGCTCGCCGAAGCCGCGAAGCAATCCATGGCGCGCCACGTCGAGGCCATGCTGGCGTTCAAGGAAATGGGCGTCCCGACCTTCGATTACGGCAACAACATTCGCCAGGAGGCCTATGACGAGGGCGTCACTCACGCCTTCGATTTCCCGGGTTTCGTGCCCGCTTACGTCCGTCCGCTTTTCTGCCGCGGCATCGGCCCGTTCCGCTGGGCCGCGTTGAGCGGCGATCCCGAGGACATCTACCGCACCGACCAACGCGTGAAGGAATTGATTCCCGACGATCCGCACCTGCACCGCTGGCTGGACATGGCGCGGGAGCGGATCGCCTTCCAGGGCCTGCCGGCGCGCATCTGCTGGGTCGGCCTCGGCCAGCGCCACCGGCTTGGCCTCGCCTTCAACGAGATGGTCAAGAACGGCGAAGTCAGCGCTCCCATGGTCATCGGCCGCGACCACCTCGACAGCGGCAGCGTCGCCTCGCCCAACCGAGAGACCGAGAGCATGAAGGACGGCAGCGACGTCGTCAGCGACTGGCCGCTGCTCAACGCGCTGCTCAATACGGCGAGCGGCGCGACCTGGGTGTCGCTCCACCACGGCGGCGGTGTCGGCATGGGATATTCACAGCACGCCGGCATGGTGATCGTCGCCGACGGCACTGACGATGCCGCGCGCCGGCTCCAGCGCGTCTTGTGGAACGACCCCGCCACGGGCGTGATGCGCCACTCGGACGCGGGCTACGAGATCGCGATCGAATGCGCGCGCGAGCAGGGATTGGACCTGCCGATGGTGGGCAAGTGAAGCTCGATCCCGAAAAGGTTTCGCTCGACCAGCTTCGCCAGCTCTGGAGCGGCGTCGAAGCACAGCTCGATGACGCATCGATGCAGCGCGTCGGCAATGCCGCGGCGTCGGTCGACCGAATCGTCGCGAGCGGCGAGACCGTGTACGGCGTCAACACCGGCTTCGGCCTCCTGGCCAATACGCGCATTCCAGACGACCGGCTGGCCGAGCTTCAGACGAACCTGATCCTGTCGCACAGCGCCGGCCTCGGCGACCCGCTGCCGCGCCACGTCACGCGGCTGATGATCATCCTCAAGCTGCTCGGCCTCGGCCGCGGATACTCGGGGGTACGCCCGCTGGTGATCGACGCACTGCAGGCGCTCCTCGACCGCGACGCAATCCCGGTCATCCCGGCGCAGGGCAGCGTCGGCGCTTCCGGAGACCTTGCGCCGCTCGCGCACCTGATCGCGGCGCTCATGGGCTATGGCAGCATCGACGTTGGCGGCGAGGCGATGGCGGCCGGCGCGGCGCTGCAGAAGCTCGGGATGGAACCGCTGCAGCTGGGTCCGAAGGAGGGCTTGGCGCTGATCAACGGAACGCAGGCGTCTACGGCGATTGCGCTCGACGCACTATTCTCCGGTGAGCGCGTCTTTGCCGCGGCGATGGCGGCCGGTGCTCTTTCCGTCGATGCGCTCAAGGGCAGCGTGAAGCCCTTCGATCCGCGCATCAGCGAGCTGCGCGGCCAGCCCGGTCAGATTCGTGTCGCGGGGGCGCTTCGCGAACTGCTCGAGGGCAGCGAGATCGTCGCCAGTCACGCGCGCTGCGGCAGGGTGCAGGACCCGTACAGCTTTCGCTGCCAGCCGCAGGTCATGGGCGCTGCGCTCGACCTTCTTCAGAATGCCGCGCGGACGCTGACGATCGAAGCAGGCGCGGTAACCGACAATCCGATCGTATTCCCGGACGAGGATTCGGCAATCTCCGGCGGCAACTTTCATGCGCAGCCGGCGGCGTTCGCCGCCGACACGATTTCGATGGCGCTCTGCGAGGTGGGCTCTATCAGTGAGCGTCGCGTCGGCGTGCTGATCGATCCGAAGATGAGCGGCCTCCCGCCGTTCCTGACGGCGGATAGCGGCGTGAATTCCGGGCTGATGATCCCGCAGGTGACCGCGGCTGCGCTGGTCAGCGAGAACAAGTCACTGGCTTTCCCCGCGAGCGTCGACACGATTCCGACCTCTGCGGGGCAGGAGGACCATGTCTCGATGGCGCCGATCGCCGCGCGCAAGTCAGCGCAGATCGCGCGCAATGCCGCGGGGGTGGTTGCCGTCGAGCTGATCGCCGGCGCTCAAGGCATCGACTGCCACGCGCCGCTGAAGACGTCGGCCAAGCTGCAGTCGGTCCACGCAAGAGTGCGCGAACATTCGCCGCATCTCGTCTCGGACCGTTATTGGGCCGACGAGATGGCCGCTCTTCAGGCGGCCATTCTCGCCGGAGAATTCGGCGGTCCGCCGATCCTGCAGTAGCGCCTACTTCTCCCCCAGTGCGGCGCAAACACAAGAGCAGCATTAGCGGCAAGGCGCCGCGAGGACCTCTATTGAACGCGGTCCCAGTTCGTCGTCTTGCACAGGAACCCGAACACGCAGCCGCGCACGTTGAGCCGGTTCGGACTCAGCTGACGGATGGTCCCGCGCGCGTTCATGTCACGGTCGGCGACGTACAGGTCGGCCTTGTAGATCCCGGACCCCGCCGGCTGGATATTGTCGATCACGCGAGCGCCGAGCAGGCGGGTGCCGCTCCCGCGCTGCGCCTTCGCCTGCTGCTTGGCCGAGGCTTTGACGACGGTGCCGCACAGCGATCCGCCGCACGGACGGATGACGATCTCCATCCTGCCGTTCTTCCAGCGCCCCTCGAGGTTGCTCCTGGCGTTGGCGAGCGCGGGTGCGCTCACCACCAGAAGGGCTAGAAGACTTAGAAAAAACCGTTTCATCATACCGTCTTAGCTCGCATTTGCGGCGGAAATGGAGCCGCGAGATTGCGCTTACATGAATGGAGGACGGAGCTAATCGGATGCCGGCAACGGCTCGTCCGTGCGGGTCCACGTCTCCGCCTTGCACAGCGACTTGCCGGCCAGGCACCCGGAGACCTTGAGCTGCTGCGGGTTGATCAATTGAAGTTTCGCGGTGACCCGCATGTTCTTGTCGGGGATGAACAATTTTCCCTGCCAGCGGCCGTCGGCGCCCTGTTGAAGGCTGGTCAGGAGCTGGGTCCCGACAAGCTGGCTGGTCGTCTTGCCGGCATCCTTTTTCGCCTTCGCGCTGGCCCAGGCGATGGTGCCGCACATGGCGCTTCCGCAGGCGGCGATCGAGATGATACTGTTGCCTCCGGGGCTGCGCCACAAGCCCTCGATCGGGGTCGTCGCGGATCCTTGCGCTGCAAGCAAGAGAATCAGCCCGGTCATCGACGGGCTCTTACTCTCAGTCGGCGCTTAGTGAAAATCGCGGCTCTTCGGGATGATCTCGACGTCGCGCGGATGGCGTGACGGCGGTGCGCGCCAGCTTCCCGCAGCATCTCCCTGGGAGAGTGTGGAGGGCATGGTTTCGTCGCTCAAATGCCGAAGCATGAAGCTGTGATCGTCGAGCCGCCGCGCGACGACGTGGATCACGTCGCTGTCGGGATCGCGCTGGATGATTCCGTGCACCGCCATCAGCCGGGCGCTCATGACGATCTTGCGCTGCTTCTCGAACACGTCCGGCCAGACGACCAAGTTGGCGATTCCCGTCTCGTCCTCGAGGGTGATGAACACTACGCCCTTGGCGCTTCCCGGCCGCTGGCGGATCAGCACCAACCCGGCGATCGACAGGCGCTTGCCGTCGCGGACAGTCTTCAGCTGGTCGGCGGTGATGAATTTTTGCCGCGCATAATGCTCGCGCAGGAAGCGCATAGGGTGCGCCTTCAGGCTGAGGCGGATGGTCTGGTAATCGTTCACGACATGCTCGCTGAGCGGCATCGCCGGAAGCTGCGCGGGCTGGCCTTCTGATCCTTCGTCGCGGGCATCGGCATAAGCGAAGAGCGGCAGGTCGGGCGCCTGCTTCAACGCGCGCGAGTCCCATAGCGCCGCCCGGCGGTCGAGCTCTATCGAGCGAAACGCATCCGCCGCCGCGAGCCGCTGGATCGCATGCACCGGCACGCCGCCGCGCTTGCGCAGATCCTCGACGGTCCGATACGGCCGCCGCGCCACGAGCCGGTCCGCTGCTTCGCGCTGCAACCCGTCGATCTGGCGCAGGCCAAGACGCAATGCGCCGTCCTCCAGCGTGCAGTCCCAGTCACTGCAATTCACGTCGACCTCGCGCACCTCGACGCCATGCTCGCGCGCATCGCGGACGATCTGCGCTGGTGCGTAAAATCCCATCGGCTGCGAGTTGAGCAAGGCGCAGGCGAAAGCCGCCGGATATTTCCAACGCAGCCAGCTCGACACGTAGACGAGATGGGCGAAGCTCGCGGCGTGGCTTTCCGGGAAGCCATATTCGCCGAAGCCCTTGATCTGGTCGAAGCAGCGCTGCGCGAAGGCGATGTCATAGCCCCGGCCGACCATTCGCCCGACCATCTTCTCCTCGAGCGGCTCGATCTTTCCGCGTGAGCGGAAGGTCGCCATCGCCTTGCGCAGCTGGTTCGCCTCCTCCGAGCTGAACTTCGCCGCATCGAGCGCGATCTTCATTGCCTGCTCCTGGAAGATCGGCACGCCCAGCGTGCGGCCGAGAATCTTCTCCAGCTCGTCCGGCTCACCATGCGCCGGATCGGGGCAGGGGAACGTCACCGGCTCCTTGCCGCTTCGGCGCTTCAGATAGGGGTGCACCATGTCACCCTGGATCGGCCCGGGCCGGACGATCGCGACCTCGATGACCAAATCATAGAATTCTCGCGGCTTCAGTCGCGGCAGCATGTTCATCTGCGCCCGGCTCTCGACCTGGAACACGCCGAGCGAATCGCCGCGGCACAGCATGTCGTAGACCTCCGGCACCTCCCGCGGGATCGTCGCCAGCTCCCACTTCTCGTCGTGGTGGTGCTCGATCAAATCGAAGCATTTGCGGATGCAGGTCAGCATGCCGAGCGCGAGCACGTCGATCTTGAGAATCCCGAGCTCTTCGATGTCGTCCTTGTCCCATTCGATGAAGGTGCGGTCCTCCATCGCGCCATTGCCGATCGGAACGGTCTCGGTGAGCGGGCGCTCGGTCAGGATGAAGCCGCCGACATGCTGCGACAGGTGGCGCGGCATTCCGATCAGCTGCTCGGCAAGCTTCATCGTGCGCCGGAGATGCGGGTCGGTGAGGTCGAGCCCGGCGTCGTTCGCGCGAGCGTCCTCCAGCTCCGGGTCCATGCTGCCCCAGATGGTCGAGGCGAGCGCGGCGGTGACGTCTTCGCTGAGGCCCATCACCTTGCCGACCTCGCGGATCGCCGAGCGCGGACGGTAGTGGATGATCGTCGCCGCGATCCCGGCACGGTCGCGGCCATATTTGTCGTAGATGTGCTGGATCACCTCCTCGCGACGCTCGTGCTCGAAGTCCACGTCGATGTCCGGCGGCTCCTTGCGCTCTTCGGAGATGAAGCGTTCGAACAGCAGCTCGTTCACCGACGGATCGACCGCGGTGATTCCGAGGCAGAAGCAAACCGCGCTGTTCGCCGCCGACCCGCGGCCCTGGCACAGGATCGGCGGGTCGAGACCGCGAGCGAAGGCGACGATGTCGTGAACGGTCAGGAAATAGCGCGCGAAGTCGAGGCGCTGGATCAACGGCAGCTCGTAATCGAGCTGCTTCATCACCTTTTCCGGAATGCCGTCCGGCCAACGGTTTTTCGCGCCTTCCCATGTGAGGTGCTCGAGATGCTCCTGTGGCGTGCGCCCTTCCGGCACCGTCTCCTTCGGATATTCGTAGCGCAGCTCTTCGAGGTTGAAGTGAAGCGCATCCGCAAACTCCCGCGTCGCCTGGATCGCGTGGGGCCAGCGGGCGAACAGCCGGATCATTTCCTCGGGCCGCTTGAGGTGCCGTTCCGCATTCGGGTTGAGCAGGAACCCGGCGGTCGCGATCGTCACTTTCTCGCGAATGCAGGTGACGACGTCCTGCAGCGGGCGGCGGTCCGGGGCGTGGTAATGGACGTCGTTGGTAGCGAGAATCGTGCAGCCGTTCTTGCGCGCCAAGCGATCCAGCCGCTCGATCCGTGCATTGTCGTCGCCGCGATAAAGCCAGCTCGCCGCCACATGGCGCAGTGACGTCAATGCGTCGCGAAGCCGCGGCAATAACTGTTCGAAATCATCGAGATCGTCGGGCGGCCAGGCGATGAAGGCGATGCCCTCCTGATGCGCCGCGACGTCGGCGAGGCTCAGCTCGCACTCGCCTTTATCCGCCCGCATCTTGCCGAGGCTGAGCAGCCGCGACAGGCGGCCATAGCCTTCGCGATCGATCGGATAAGCGAGCAGGCTCGGTGCGTCGGTCAGGTCGAGCCGGCACCCGATGAGCGGCCGGATTCCCGCATTCATGCAGACGCTGTGCATCCGCACGACACCCGCCAGCGTGTTGCGGTCGGCAATGCCGATGGCGTCATATCCGAACGGCAGCGCCGTCAGCGTCAGCTCGATCGCATCCGATGCTCCGCGCAGGAAGGAGAAAGGCGAGCTGACGCCAAGCTCGACATAGGGCGACGGCGTGCTGGGCGGCGGCGGCATGTCATCGGTCCGCACCAGCTTCAGCCGAGAAAAGCCGACTTTCTCGGGCATCAGCCAAATAGCCCGTGGATGAACCAGTTGGGAGCGCCGCCGCGCCCGTCGCCGATCACGCCTTCGCGGTAGATCCAGTAACGACGGCCTGCCGCATCCTCCACGCGGTAATAGTCGCGCAGCCGCGTGCTCGACGGCTGGCGCCACCATTCGGGCGCGATCCGTTCGGGTCCTTCGACACGCGCAATGTCATGCACCGCCCGCCGCCACATGAAACGCCGCGGGACCCCTTCCGGCGTCGCGTAAACCACGTCGATCGCTTCGGGCCGGTCGAGCAGACGCTGGGGACGGCGCACTGGCGGCAGTTCGATTGCTTCGGGTTTGGCCAGCGCACTGACCCATCCGCTCGCACGTTCAGGCAAATAACTTTCCCGCGGCTGCGGTCGGCGCACGGCGGTGGGCCCAAGCTTCACCGTCAGCCGGTCGACCAGACGCGCGACCTCGCGCTCGCCTGACGGCTCCTCGACGAGGCTCTCCTGCGCGGCGCCGAGATTTTCGGTCCAGTCGGCGACGAGCGCGAAAGCATCGAATCCGAACTCCGGGTCCAGCGTCGCGGCCTTGTCGGCAAGCAACCGCTGCAGATGCTTCGGCTCGCGGCTCGGAATGGCGGTTGCGACGCTCGCCGTGGCGACGCTGCCGTCGACGCGAAAGCCATGCAGCGACAGCCTGCGCGCACCGAGGTGCCGCTCCTGCAATTGGCGAACGAGACCGGGGATCAGCCGTTCGATCGCCTGCCGCCCCGCTTCCGGATGCGTCGCCGGTTCCTCCATCCGGAGCGCCTCTCGCGGCGGCGGATTCACCGGCGCGGCGGTCAGCGGCTCGGGCTTCCTGCCCAACGCCCGGTCGAACGCATCGACGACGTCTTCCGCACCGCGGAACCGCCGGGCAAGCGCCAGCCGCGGCATCTCCAAAAGCGCGCCGATCGTCTTGAGCCCAAGCCGTTCGAGCGTGCACACCGTATCCGGATCGAGGCGCAGCGCCGAAATGTGCAGCGGCGAAAGCTTGGCCTGAACATCATCACCGCAAATGCTGGGGGTGTGATGCACCAGCGCCCAAGCCGCGGCGGCAGTCGGCGCAATCGCGACGCGTGTGGTGAACCCGGCCCGCGCGAAGCACTGCCGCACATCGCGCACCAACCCGCGTTCGCCGCCGAACAGATGCGCGACCCCGCTGACGTCGAGCCGAAGGCCGTCCGCTCCGTCCACCTCCACGAGAGGCGACCAGCGGCCCGCCCATTTCGCGAGCCGCCGCAGCAGCGCTTCATCTCCGGCCGGATCGGCCGGGACCGAAACGAGCGCCGGGTCGAGCGCACGTGCATCGGTCAGCCGGGCACCGGCCCTCGCGCCGCGCTCGGCGGCGGCCCGTGTGACGGCATGAATGATGAGTCCATGCGTGCCCTCGACGGTGAGGACGATCGGGCTGTCAGGCGGACAGTCGGCGTTCTTCGCCCAGTGCTCGATCGCCAGATGCGGCAGCCAGATGGAACACATCCGCTTCATGCACGACGCTCCACCGCCCCGGCGGCATTCCTCGGGCACGGAACAGGTCGGCGTCCCATGCCGGCGATCCGGGCGCCCGCACGTCCAGCGGGTTGATCAGCGAAGGCGCGCTCTCGATCCGCCACCGCATCCGCGCGCCGGTCAAATTGGCCGTGCCGCCGAGCCGCACCAGCCAGCAGCCGACGCCCGACCGCTCCGATGCGACCGCGAGCCGTCGCGTCGCGGTGAAGTCGAGCACCTTGGGATCGCCCCAGATCTCGCCGATCACGGCCGAGAGCGCGGCGCATCTTACGCCCTCCTCCATCGCCCAAAGCGCATCGCGTGCATCGCGGGCCTCGACGTGGATGAGCTCCTTCGAAGGGAGGCCCGGCGGATGGATGCGCCCGCTTTCGAGGATCGCCATCCGGTCCTGCACCCACAGCAAAGGCTTGCCGTCCTCCAGCTGTGCCAGCAGGAACCCGGCCCAGCCGCCGTCCCGCGGATGCGCCGCGAACAGCTCGGACAGGGTAGGGCTTGCCGGAACGGGCAGGCGCCATCGTCCGCCCAGCCCGCTGGGGAGCTGAACTTTTTCGGCCGCACGACTTGCGCCGCCGGCGACCAGGGAAAGGTCTGTAGCCACACGACTCACAACGCTTCTGTTCTACTTTTGTTCTATGTCTCGCGACTCAGGGGCAAGAGTCAATGGCGCGACTCGGCGCGGCTTTCAGTGCCCGCGAACTTGCGATCCGACAGGCCTCTTGGCAATCGCAGGACGTGCCTCGATCTCGCTGAGGAAGGCTTTGATCTCCCACACGATCCGGGCAAGCGCCGGCCGCCATAGAACGGCTCCGACATGGTAGGTGTCGATTTCCACCGCTCGATCGATCTCATGGTCTTGCCCGCGCGCGGCGCTTGGAGCGACGATCCCGTCGCGGCGTGACCAGAAGGAAAGGGTCGGCACCGGCGGTTTGCCATTGGCCCGCGGAAACGGCGGCACGTTGACGTCGTGACCCGCGACCCGCTCGTACAGCTGCCGGACGTTCGTGTTGGTCTTGTAGTCGCCCGAGAACGGGGAACAGACTGTCGCAACCGCGCGAACCTTATCGGGATGGCGATGCGCAAGCTCGCGCGCGAACATGCCTCCAAGGCTCCAACCGATGAGGAGAATGGGACGCCCGTCGTAAATCTCGTCGAGGCGTCGGCCGAGCAGCTCCAGCGTGTCGGACTTCGCGCCGAGATTGACGCCAAGGCCCCACGGATAGACCCGCCACCCCCCGCGAGCGAGCGCTCTCCGGATGTCCATCGTGGTCCGATCGCTGGCTAGGAATCCCGGGAGGACGAGAGCCGGCGGCCCGTCCTCCGGGCCTCGAGGGCCCACTGGGCCCAGTCCTGCAAGGAAGCGCGGAAGGTGCCATGCGACTTCGCGCATTCGGTGCCATCCCGGAGGAGCAAGGTCGTCCGGGTGAACCGTGCCGGCAGTCCCGGCAGCCGCGGTTCGCACCCACTTCACGACTCTAAAGATATGGTGCTTGCGTTACCGAAACAATAAGTCTCTGGAATCAGCTGTCCTTTTTCAGGAATCTGTCGATTTCGCGCACCACGTCGCGAGCTGCCCGCCCCGACATGCCGAACGCCATGTGCGTGCAATCGAGCTCGACCTCCTCGTCGCGCTCGTGCTCCAGCCCCCGCGCTGCGCGCGGTGCGATCAGGCCGTCCCGGCGCGACCATAGGGCGAGATGGGGGACAGGCGGCTTGTCGGTGATCCTCGGGACGGGCGGATCGTCGACCTTGTGACCCGCAATCCGTTCGTACAGCCGCCAGACGTGGTTCTGCTTCGGGTCACCCGAGAACGGCGAGCCCAGGGTCACCACCGCCCGGACCCGCTCCGGAGCAGCCCGCCCGAGCTCCCGCGCGAACAACCCTCCGAGGCTCCAGCCGACAAGCAGAATCGGCCGGTCCGGCGAGATTTGATCGATGCGCTGCTTCAGTCGCTCAACGGTATCGCCGCGAGCGCCCCAATTGACACCCATTTTCCAGCCGTGGACGCGCCAGCCCGCTGCCGCGAGCGCCTTGCGCAGCGCCTCGGTCGTGCGGTCGTGAGCGACAAATCCCGGGATGACCAGCGCCGGCGGGCCGCCGGCCGGGCCAAGCGTCGTGGTCGATCTGAAGATGCGGAACAGCCGCGGCAACAGCCATGCGGCTTCGCCCAGGCGGAGGCGAAGGGGCGGGAGGCGATCGTCACCCGTCCAATTCACCTAGAGATACTCGCCGCCCATCATCTCCTGCAGCGCCTTGGGCAGCCGCACGCGTCCATCCTCCGTCTGATGGTTCTCGAGCAGTGGCACGAGGATCCGCGGGCTCGCGAGCGCCGTGTTGTTGAGTGTGTGCGCAAACCGCACTTTTCCGTCGCTGCCGCGGTAGCGGAGGTTCGCTCGGCGCGCCTGCCAGTCGTGCAGCGTCGAGCAGCTGTGCGTCTCGCGATATTTGCCCAGGCTCGGCACCCAGCTCTCGATGTCGTTCATCCGGAACTTGCCGAGGCCCATGTCGCCGGTCGACGTTTCGATCACCTGGTAGGGGATCTCGAGCGCCTGCAGCAGCTCCTCGGCCAGCCCAAGCAGCTTCGCGTGCCACTGGGCTGACTGCGCATCGTCGGCTTCACAGATGACGTACTGCTCGACCTTCACGAACTGGTGGACGCGAAGCAGCCCGCGAACATCCTTGCCGGCGCTCCCCGCCTCGCGGCGGAAGCAGGGCGAATAGCCGGCGTAGAGGATCGGCAGCTTGTCGGCCTCGATGATCTCGCCCGAATGGAGCGAAGTCAGGACGACCTCCGCGGTCCCGGCGAGCCACAAATCGTCGTTCGGAAGCTCGTATGTCTCTTCTTCGTGGCCCGGGAATTGCCCCTGATTGAGGAACGCCTGCTCTCGAGCGATCGCGGGGACGGTAATCGGTGTGAAACCCGCAGTCGCGATCTTCTCCAGCGCCCAGCTCATCAGCTTGGTCTCGAGCAAGGCGAGCCGGCCTTTGAGACAGTAGGTCCGTGATCCGGAAATCTGGACGACGCGCGACAGGTCCGCCCAGTCGTTCTTTTCGATGAGCGCCACATGGTCGAGCGACTGGAAGCCGAACTTCGGCGGCTCGCCGACCGTGCGAATGACCGTGTTGAAGCTCTCGTCCGGCCCGACCGGGGCGCCCTCGTATGGAATGCCGGGCAGCTTCAGCATCAGCGCCTTCAGCGCAGAATCCTTGTGTGCGAGCTCGCCTTCGAGCTGCGAAGCGCGAGCGCCGGCTTCCTTCGCCTGCCGCCCCAGCTCCGCCTTTTCCTCCGGCGTGGCGTCCTTGAACTTGGCGCTAACGGCGTTCCGCTCCGCCCGCAGCCGGTCGATCTCCGTCTTGACCGCGCGCACTTCGGAATCGAGCGTCAGCAGCTCCCCGACGTCTAGCGATACATTCTTGTCGCGGATCGCGCGCTCGACCGTTTCCCGGTTCGCCTTCACGAAGTCCAATGCCAGCATGGCCGCGTGCCTGCGCGAATTGCGCTCGAACCGCAAGTTCGCCTAACCGCCCGCGATGCCCTCGGGTTTGATCGCGCTCCTCGACGATGTCGCAACCATCGCCAAGCTCGCCGCTTCCTCGCTGGACGACGTCGCGGGCGCTGCGGGCAAGGCGACCGCCAAGGCGACCGGCGTAGTCGTGGACGATACGGCGGTCACTCCGCGTTACGTGCTCGGCCTCGCGCCGGAGCGGGAGCTGCCGATCATCGGCAAGATCGCCTGGGGCAGCCTTAGAAACAAAGTGGTGCTGCTCTTGCCCGCGGCCCTCCTGCTGACGGCCTTCGCGCCGTTCCTCACGACGCCGCTACTGATGATCGGCGGCTGCTATCTTGCGTTCGAGGCGACCGAGAAGATCCTCGAAAAACTGCTCCACGAGCACGAGCATGAAGAGCAGCTGGTCGACGCCATGGGCGATCCGGTCGAGCTCGAGAAGATGCAGGTCAAAGGGGCGATCCGCACCGACTTCATCCTCTCGGCCGAGATCATGGCGATCGCGCTGGCGAGCCTAGAGCATTTGACGCTGATGACCACCGCGGCTGCGCTCCTGGTGGTCGCAGTCGCGATCACGGTCGGAGTGTACGGCGTCGTCGCGCTCATCGTGAAGCTAGACGACATCGGACTCCATCTCGCCCAGCGAACGAGCCGAACCGCGAGGGGCTTCGGGAATGCCCTGGTCCATGTCGTGCCGAAGATGCTCAGCGCTCTTTCCGCGATCGGAACGGCGGCCATGCTGTGGGTCGGCGGCGGTATTCTCGTGCACGGCCTCGAAGAGCTTCAGCTGCTCGAAGGCGTGCCCAACGCGATCCACGATCTCGCTTATGAGGCGGGCGCAATGAGCGGATCGGCCACCAATGTCGTCGAGTGGCTGGTGAGCGCTGTCGGCGGAGCCCTCGTGGGCCTGCTGATCGGCGGTCTCATCGTTCTCGTGGTGCGCCAGCTCACGAGCCGGCCCGAAGAGCTGATCGTCGACTAGTCGAAGTGCAGCCGCCGATAGCGGCCCCGGAAATAGAGCAGCGGATCTAGGCTGGCGTCGAAGCTTGCCTTGACGACCTTCCCCACCAGGATGTGGTGGTCGCCGCCATCGTAGACAGCGAACCTTTCGCATTCGAACACGCCAAGCGATTCTTCCAGGATTGGCGCCCCCGCCTCGCCGCAGGCCCATTTCGTTGCGCCGAACCGGTCCTCGTCGCGCGTTGCAAAGCGGATCGAGGCGGGCTGCTGGCCCGTCTGAAGAACGTTGATGGCGAAATGGGAGGCCCTGGTCAGTGCAGTTGCGCTCGTGGCGCGCTTGGCGATGCAGACCAGAAGCAATGGCGGATCTAGGGACACGGAGGTGAAGCTGTTGACGGTCAGCCCGGCGGGCACTCCGTCGCTAAGGCACGTGACCACGGTGACGCCGGTCGCAAAGCAGCCAAGCGCGTCGCGCAGCGTTCGCGCATCATGGCCGCTGCGATATTCGTGCCTCGTCGGCTGGTCCGCCATGGCGCGGCTATAACGCACGAGGGCTAGAGCGCCAGCAGCCTCTCCGGAGTCAGTGCGAGGACATCCGCCACCGTCCGTTCCAGCGATTCCGACACGAGGTAGCGCGGCTGGAAGGCGTCGTGTCGATAAGGAGTCGCGACAGCGCGCTCGACGGAGAAGGGCAGGCGTTCGACCTCGCCGCTCTCGAGGCTGAAGTGCGATTCGCCGAAGCTGGACGCGAGGCCGGCCCCGAGAATCTTGAGCTCGCCGGCCTCGCGAGCGAGCCCGAACTCGACGCTGTGCCAATAGAGGCGCGCCGCGCGGTGGCCCTGATCGGCCTCGATTGCGGCCAGCCCCAGCCGGCCGATGTGCTGGGCCATCTCGGCAAAGTCGTGATGCGCAAGCATCGGAATGTGCCCAAACATGTCGTGGAAGCAGTCGGGAGCTTCGAGGTAATCGAGCTGTTCTCGCTGCCGGATGAAATTCCCCACCGGAAACACGCGCTCTAACAGCATCGCGAAGAAGATGTCGTCGGGCACCAGGCCAGGCACTGCCACCGTACGCCAGCCGGTTCGCGGCTCGAGGATCGCATTCAGTCCCTCGACGTCGGGAATGCCCGGGTGCGACAGCCGCAGCAGGTCGATCCCGTCGAAAAACGCGCTGACCACGCGCGAGCCGAGCAGCTCGACCTGCCTCGCGAACAGCAGGTCCCACACCGCATGGTCCTCGGAAGTGAACGATTCCCAGCATTGCGGGACGACGTAATCCTGCCACCGGCGAAGCGGCTGGTCCCTGGTGATGGTCTCCTGAAGCATTGCGTTTCCTTCTTTCGGGGCAACAAAAAACCCGCCGAGCTTGGCTCTGGCGGGTGGAGGCTGTCGAACTGTCGCTAGGCGCGCGTCAGCTCGTTCCAGCCTCCCACGCATAATAATAGCTCACCGGCGCGGCCGCAGCGGCGCGAACGGGGTTCAAGGCGAGCTTTGAGTTCATTGCGTGCAGTTTATGGCAGTTTGCGTCTGAACGCTCAATGGCCGCTGTCGTTTCGGTTGCCGGCGATCAGCGGCGCGCTAATTGAGGCCAATGATGAGATTCCCCGCGCGCCGGATGCTTTTCTGGGGCGCCGCGATTTTCGCTTTCGTGATGGCGGTCATCCCCCACCCACCAGAGCTCCCCGGCGAGCCGAGCGACAAGATCCAGCACATGGCTGCGTTCGCCTCGCTCGGGCTTCTCTCCGCCTGGGCCTATGCGCGAACGCGGCTCGTGCTGCTGCTCGTCGGGCTGTCGCTATACGGCGCCTTCATCGAACTCGTGCAGGCTATCCCGGCGCTTCACCGGGACAGCGACGTGAAGGACTGGATCGCCGACACGGTCGCCTGCGGGATTGTGCTGCTGGTCATCGCCTTGTGGCGAAGGCGCGATGCGAGCGTTGGACGCGCCCCATAGAGGTTCGTCGGGAGCTTAAGCCGTCATCGGCGGCGCGGATTGCAGCATCACGCGACGTTCCCTGCCGGTGATGAGCCGGGCGTCGGCTTCGCTCGCCAATTCATCAAACGCGCTCGCCACGCTCAACAGGAACGGCGCTTCGGGACGGCCGGCGAATTCGCTCGCCTGCCTGCGGCATTGTTCGGCTTGCTCCCTGAACATCATGGCACCCACTCCAACTGCCAGTACCACCCATTCCCACACCTACGCGGGGAGACGCTTATAGCACTGTCCTCGACCTTTCCCGAGTCCCCGATGACGCTGGTGTGACAACACCCAAGACGCAGGTCTGCGCAGCAACAGGCGGGGATTTGGCTAGTTCCTTCTCAGCGGCGGGTTTGCGACGAATGACGCGGCGCACGCGGCGGCGAGTGCCCGGCTGTTAAATTCGTGTTAGTGGCGCGCCTTCGCGACTCGGGAGGCATGGATGGCCACTCAGCTGCGGCTCGACCAGATTACATCCTTCGAGGTTGGAACTTCGCCTCCGCCCGCCGAGCTCGGGCGTTCGCTGGAAAACAAAGGTCGCAAAGCCGGACGGCTTCTCCGGTTCCGGTTCGGCGACCAAGTCGCCGGAGTGGCGATCAATGATCTGTGGAGCGCTTGCTGCGAGCTGCTCCTGAATGCTCAGTTCGTCCGGGAGGCCAAGCTCGACCATTTCGTGCTCGACGTCGAGCAGATCTTCGAACTGTCCTATGCCGGAGACCTGTTGTTCTGTATCTTCTCACGTGAGCATGTGTTCGCCGTTTCGCGGGAAGAATTCGCAAGTTCGCTCGAGCGTCTGGTCGACGAGATTTTCGCGGCGACGACTTGTCCACGGCTAATGCGGATCGCCGCCGGCTGGGGAGCGTCGTCGATCCGCGGACTTCCTTATTCGTGCCGCTTCAGTGACTCCGCTTTGACGTGAGACTCGCGCGAAAGCGCGGCATGAGATCTCACAGGTGATTCGATACATTGTTCAGCATTGTATCGATCTTGTTGCCGAGACCGATCATTGCGCCCATCGCCGCGATGGAGATCAGCGACGCGATCAGCGCATATTCGATCGCGGTCGCCCCACGGCGGCACCGGATAATTGTCATTAACCGGATCATGACCCACTCCAGATTAACAATTTCCCGCCTGAAATCAGACGCTTACAGCACCGTGGGCCGATGTTGCTGCCGAAAGCTTTCGGGGCTTGGTTAAGTTCACAGCAGCCGTCCCGCTACGCGGTTCAGCGGCCAATCCCGTCCCAAGCTGGGACGCTAGCGGCCGAAAATTTGTTAACAGAATTTGGAACAAAGGAGTTAATAGCCCATTAATTGGCTCGCGGCCGCGTAAGGCCGGGGAAGAAAGTGGGAGTGTCTTATGCGAAAGCTTCTGTTGAGCGCCTTTGGCGCGAGTACGCTTGCAATCGCGTCCGCAGCGAATGCGGTCGTTATTCTTCCGGGAGCGCCTTTCGTCGGCGACCCGTCTACCGCTTTCATCACGACTCCAAATCCCGTGCCGCCGGGTTACATCGGACCGATTACTGCGACCATCGGTCATACCGGCATCGCCGGGGTTCTTAGCGGAACGCCGTTCTCCGACACCTTCGCGTTCACGATCGGCCTCACCGGCATGGGCAATATCGGCGTTGGCAGCGGCAACATAACGACCGGCGTCGCGATCACGAACTTCCTCGGGAGCACCGACCTCGACATCACTTCGATCCTGGTCAATGGAGTGTTGGCGAGCCTGCAGCTCCAGGACGCCAATCATGTGAATTGCACGGTCCGCGATACGGACCCGACGGTCGGGACCTGCGGCGCCAACGAGTTCTGGTCAGCGAACAACGTCCAGATCACGGGCGGCGCGCTGAACACCATCGTGGTTTCGGGCATTTCTCGCGGTCAAGGTTCTTACGGCGGCAACCTGACGTTCACGCCGACGGTCCCCGAGCCGGCGACCTGGGCGATGATGCTCCTCGGCTTCGCCGGCATCGGCTGGCAGTTCCGCCGTCGGCGCGGCGCGGCTCTCCGGCAGTTCGCCTAAGCTCCGCCCCACGCCCCAAATTGAAGAGGCGGCTGCATGCAGCCGCCTCTTTTCCATTTAGGTCTGTGTCGCTTTAGCCGCGCGAAGCCGAGCGCCCTCTTGGATCGATGGCTCTTGCGCTTCGCCGCCAGGCAATGCGAGCAGCGGGATCGCCGGCGATTGATCCGTCAGCCCCGCCAATCGTCCGTAAATACCGGCCTCTTCCTTTGGCGAGAAGAAGTGAGCGTAGAGCGAGCGGCTCGATCCCTTGCCCGCATGCTTGTCGATGTGCCGCCGGATGTCGCCGACGTTGAGCCACATCAGCTGCGAAGGCGCATTGACGCTCGGATTGACCCGCGGCGCTCCGACAGTCGCGAAACCGAGCATCGCCTCGTAAAAACGGGTGTGTCGCGGGTTCACCTCAATGAACAGGTCGGTGCAATCGAAATGCATCGACCCATAAATGAAGACGATGTGAAACAACGCGGCGAGCCGGGGCCGGGCCGGGCTCGAGGTGTCGAAAGCGAACCTCGTCAGCTCGCACAGCTTCGCACCCGGCGCCTTCCTGAACTTTTCAATCTCGCCGGCGAAGGTCCGCTCCGCCGAAAGGCCAGCCGGCGAATCGACGGTCAGGGTCAGCGTCCCAATGACGTCGCCGCCGGCCGTGGCTGTGAAGGTCACGCAATTGGGGGCGATCGGCAATTTGTGGTCCGATCCATATCCGCGCCAGGAGTACATGCGGTTGAGCAGCATGTTGGCGCGATTGCGGTGCCCGTCGCAATCGGCGAGGCGGATCGTCATCGAGTCCGGCAACTGACTCCGTTGGGACGGAAGCAGGATCGTATGAAGCTGGGCGCCGGTGCCCGCTCGAGCGGCGACACGGCTCCGTTTACGATCGCGGAGGGAAAACATTCCCCAACTCAGTGACATCAATCCCCACCCCGGTAACCGGAGCCCTCCGGCCCGGTGCGGCCCACCATCGAATCCGCGAAAAGCAACGGTAAGCGTGGGCACCTGAAGGTTAAGAGGGAGAGAGGCCGCACCACGGCGGGTCGTGCATCGCCCGGGGCGACAGGTGGCTCAGCGGGGAACGAGCAGTCAGTTTGGCGTCCGTACGAGCCCTGAAATGAGGAATCAGATCAGCCGGTTGATGGCCTCTGCGAGGCGGATGTCCCGGTCAGTCACGCCGCCTGCATCATGGCTGGTAAGCCGCATGTCGACCCGGTTCCAGACGCTGGTGAATTCCGGATGATGGTCTTGCTTTTCGGCATGAAGAGCGACTCGCGTGAGGAAGCCGAACGCCTCGTTGAAATCCTTGAACTTCAGGCTGCGCACCAGCGCATTGCCGCCGCCTTCGAGGCTCCAGCCGTCGGGAATGTCCATTTGCTGCCCGCTCCCTTGAAATGCGGCCTTCGCAGGAGCAGTTGGGCCGCAAAGGAGTCAATGCCATGGCCACTCAGGCCGCCGAAAAGACCATCCTCGGGCTTGAGAACCCCATGGGAACCGATGGCTTCGAGTTCGTCGAATATACCGCGCCCGACATCGAGCTCCTGCGCTCGCTCTTCACCAAGATGGGCTTCCCCGAAGTCGCCCGCCACAAGAGCAAGAACGTCACGCTCCACAAGCAGGGCGACTGCAACTTCATCATCAATGCGGAACCCGGCTCGTACGCCGAGGACTATGCCAGGGCCCACGGACCGAGCGCCTGCGCGATGGCGTTCCGCGTCAAGGACGCGAAGGCTGCGCATGACCGCGCGCTGAAGCTCGGCGCGACGAACGTGCAGGTGAACAAGGGCGACGGCGAGCTCGACATACCGGCGATCGAGGGGATCGGCGGGTCCCGCCTCTTTTTCGTCGATCGATACGGCGAGCGCGGCGGGATCTACGACGTCGATTTCGACTTCCACCCCGACTGGCAGCAGCGGATGGCCGATGCGGACTCGAAACTCACCTACATTGACCACCTCACGCACAACGTGAATCGCGGCCGGATGAGCGTCTGGGCGGATTTCTACGAGCGGCTCTTCAATTTCCGCGAGATCCGCTACTTCGACATCGAAGGAAAGCAGACGGGGCTCTTTTCCAAGGCCATGACGAGCCCCTGCGGAAAGATCCGCATCCCGCTCAACGAGAGCCAGGACGACAAGAGCCAGATCGAGGAGTTCCTTCGGGAATATAAGGGCGAGGGCATCCAGCACATCGCGCTCGGCACGTCGGACATCTACCAGGCGGTCGACATCATCCGCGGTCGCGGCATTCCGTTCCAAGACACACCCGACACTTATTACGAGTTGCTCCCCGACCGCATCAAAGGTCATCAGGAGAGTATCGAGGAGCTGGAAAAGCGGCGCATCCTGATGGACGGCGCGCCGACCGAGGGACAGGGCCTGCTCCTGCAGATCTTCACCCAGAACGTGATTGGCCCGATCTTTTTCGAGATCATCCAGCGCAAGGGCAACGAGGGCTTTGGCGAAGGCAATTTCAAAGCTCTGTTCGAGAGCATCGAGCTCGACCAGATGCGCCGCGGGGTCCTCTGATCCGAATGACCGAAGCTTATGTCTGCGACTATGTTCGTACGCCGATCGGCCGCTATGCCGGGTCGCTCTCCTCGGTCCGCGCCGACGATCTGGCGGCGATTCCGATCAAGGCGCTGATGGACCGCAATCCAAGCGTCGATTGGGGCGAGCTCGACGATGTGATCCTCGGCTGCGCCAACCAGGCGGGTGAGGACAATCGCAACCTCGCGCGCATGGCGGGGCTTCTCGCCGGGCTCCCGGATAGCTCGGGCGGCGTGACGCTCAACCGTCTGTGCGGATCGGGGCTGGACGCGGTTGCGATGGCCGCCCGCGCGATCCGCGGCGGGGAGTCCGATCTCATCGTCGCCGGCGGAAGCGAAAGCATGAGCCGCGCGCCCTTCGTCATGGCCAAGGCAACCGGCGCCTTCGACCGGAACGCCGAGATGTACGACACCACCATCGGCTGGCGTTTCGTCAATCCGAAGATGAAGTCGGCCTACGGTGACGACACGATGCCGAGCACCGGCGAGAACGTGGCGCAGGAATTCCAGGTCAGCCGCGCCGACCAGGACGCGTTCGCTCTGCGAAGCCAGGAGAAAGCGGCGAAGGCACAAGCCAACGGCCGCCTCGCCGCCGAGATCGTCGCCGTCGAAATCCCCCAGCGCAAGGGCGACCCGGTGCTCGTCGATCGCGACGAGCACCCGCGTGCGACGACGATGGAAGCGCTGTCGAAGCTGAAGCCGATCGTCCGCGCTGACGGGACCGTCACTGCCGGCAATGCCTCCGGCGTGAACGATGGCGCAGCCGCGATCATCGTCGCTTCGGAACAAGCGGTGAAGCGCAATGCGCTTACGCCTCGCGCTCGCGTGCTCGGCGCAGCCGTGGCCGGAGTGCCGCCGCGGATCATGGGCATCGGCCCGGCGCCCGCTTCGGAGAAGCTGATGAAGCGCCTCGAACTCAAGATCGGCGATTTCGACGTGATCGAGCTCAACGAGGCGTTCTCTGCGCAAGCACTTGCCGTGCTCCGTCAGCTCGGCATTGCCGACGACGATGCGCGCGTGAACCCCAATGGAGGCGCGATCGCGCTCGGGCATCCGCTCGGCATGTCCGGCGCGCGGCTCGCGCTCACGGCGACCGAAGAGCTGCAGCGCAACGGCGGGAAGCTTGCACTTGCGACTATGTGCATCGGGGTCGGCCAGGGCATCGCGCTCGCCCTCGAACGGGTGTAACATCGCGGTCATGGAGGGCGTCGCGACTCTCGACGAGGCGGCGATCATGGCCGTGCTCAAGGATATCCCTGATCCGGAGATCCCGGTGCTGACTATCAGCGATCTCGGCATCTTGCGCGGATTCGCCACCAACCCGCCGCGCGTCCTCGTCACGCCGACCTACACCGGCTGCCCTGCAACGGTGGCGATCGAGCTGGCGATTCGCGATGCGCTGGATCGCGCCGGATTCGCGGACGTGTACATCGAGCGCGTGCTGTTCCCGCCGTGGACGACGGATTGGATTTCAGAGCGCGGCCGCGAACGGCTGCACGCTTACGGGATCGCGCCGCCCAGTCCATCGACGACGGCGGAATGTCCACAGTGCGGATCGACCGACACGGTCGAGATCAGTCGTTTCGGCGCGACGCCGTGCAAGGCCCAGTGGCGCTGCAACGCCTGCCTCGAGCCTTTCGAACGGTTCAAGTGCCACTGAGCGCCTAAATCGTTCACCACTCCGCGAAGTTGCCGTCCTTCGTGCGGAAGATCGGGTTGCGCCAGCGGTGGCGGTCCTTGTCCGCCTCGCGCACCGCGGCCTCGTCGATGTCGATGCCGAGGCCGGGCCCTTCAGGCACGGGTAGATAGCCGTCGATCGGCGTCAGCGCCTCCTTGTTGATGCAGAAGTTCAGGAGGTCGTGCCCGCCGACATTGTAGTGGATGCCAAGGCTGATCTCCTGGATGGCGTGGTTGGGCGTGCACGCCGCGATTTGCAGGCAGGCGCCGAGCGCCAGCGGCCCCAATGGGCAGTGCGGCGCGACCGCGATGTCATAGGCTTCGGCCATCGCCGCGATCTTGCGCACTTCGAGGATTCCCCCGGCATGACTCAAATCGGGCTGGATGATGTCGATAGCGCCTTGCTCGAAGAAGGGCTTGAATTCCCAGCGGCTGTAGAGCCGCTCCCCGAGCGCGATGGGCGTCGTGGTGTGGGCAGCAATCTCGGGCAGGCCGTCCATGTTCTCGGACAGCAGCGGCTCCTCGATGAACAGCAGGCCGAGCGGCTCCAGCACCTTCGCGAGCTGCTTGGCCAGCGGCCGGTGGACGCGGCCGTGAAAGTCGAGACCAACGTCCATGCCCTGCGCCTGCGCTGCTTCGACGCGCTTAACGACGTCCTCGAATTCCTTGTTTGTCCCGATCCAGCTGAGCTCGGCGGTGGCGTTCATCTTGACCGCGTTGAAACCCTGAGCCTTCCGCCCTGCCGCAGCCTCGCCGATCTCATGCGGCCGATCGCCGCCGATCCATGCGTAGGAGCGAACGCGATTGCGCACCTTGCCGCCCAGCATCTGCCACACCGGGATTCCAAGAACCCGGCCCTTGAGGTCCCACAGCGCTTGCTCGAGACCTGCAAGCGCGGACATGAGGACCGCACCGCCGCGATAGAAGCCGCCCCGGTAACCGACCTGCCAGATATCCTCGATACGGAATGGGTCTGCACCTATGAAGCGGTCGCGAAGGGCTTCGAACGCTCCGTCTACGGCCTCGGCCCAGCCCTCCAAGCTCGCCTCGCCCCAGCCGAAGGAGCCGTCGTCCGCCTCGACGCGCACGAACAGCCAGCGCGGCGGCGCGAAGAAGGTTTCAATCCGCGCGATCTTGCGATCACTCACCGGCGAGCCTCGCCTCATTGACAGTGCGTCCGGCGGCGTCGTCGCTGTCTTCCTGCTCGCCGATCTTCTTGATCGGGACGACGAGGCAGACGCTCTGCGCGGGGAGCACGTTGCGCCAGTCGGCGATCAGCTGCTTGTAGGCCTTCCCGACGTTCCGGATCTTGCGGTCGAGATCGAACAAACCGAGCGGGTTGACGTTCCCGTTCTTCTCTCGAAGCGCGGTGTCCCAGTCGACCTGGTCGGTGAGCGAATACCAGGTGAAGCCGACGGTCGGTATGCCGACGTTCCGAAGCCGAAGGACGTTGGCCCATTCCTTCCAGAGCCATTTGACGGCCTCGTCGCCGTGCTGCCCCTCCCACAGGTTCGTCTCGGTGTGCATCACGGGCAGACGGTAGCGATTGTAATATTGCCGCGTGATCTCGGCGTATCCGAAAGTCTCGCCGGCCGCGACCGTATGGCCGTCGGCGAACACCCGGTGCTCGTTGAGCTGGTAATAATCGTTCCCGAAGATGCAGTGCTGCTTCAGGCGATGGTGAAGGAACCACTCATATTCATCGCGGCTCATGCCGTTGTCGAGGAGGTACTGATACATGCCGCTGTCGACGCGCCGGCCGTAGTTCAGGTCGAGCGACAGGAAGCGCATCTGGTTGAGGACTTCGGCGCGTCCAATCGCGGCCGGCGAGTCCGCATGATAATATTCTGAGGATTCTGATTGGATGAAGATCGCGTCGTGGCGGCGCTTGAGGATCTCGATCATCCCCATGATGTTCGCCTTCACGAGGTGCTTGAGCGCAGTGACGAACGAACGGTCGTCCTTCTTCTGCTCGTTCCACCAACCATATTTCGCCGAGAAGACCGCGCAGATGAACATCTCGTTGATCGGCGTGTAGAGCTGGACCCACGGGAAGCGTTCCGCGAACTCGCCGGCGTAGGCGGCGAACAGACGCGGGAAATCCGGGTTTTGGAAGTTCTGGACCCAGTCGGGAACGCCGAAGTGACACAGATCGACAATCGGCGTGATGTCGCGGCGCTTAAGCTCCGCGAAGGTGAGATCGCTGAACTCCCAATCGAACTTGCTCGGACCGAGCCAGGTCTTGTGGATTGGCGGGCCGTAGCGGAGGAAATTGATCCCGATCTCCTGGACGCAATCGAAATCCTCGCGCCAGCGATCATAATGGCCGCAGACCTCCATCTCGTCGACGCGGGTCCTGCCATGATTGATGGTGGGGTAGCTGTTCTCGATCCCCGTCGCGAACATGAAGTTGGCGATGACTCAGTCTCCTGAAGTGCTCGTCACGCGTCAGCCCGCAAAGGGGACGTCGCCCAGTCCCCTGACACCTGGAGTAAACATAAATAATCCCCCGGCATTTGGTTGCATCTGAAGCGCCGCTTGATCGAGCCCGATGCTTGCAGATGTGATGTAAAGCTGGTCGAGATCCAGACCTCCGAAAGTGCAGCTGGTGGGCCGCGCGACCGGCATCTTGGTCGTCTCCAGCCATTCGCCTGCGGGCGAATAACGGCGGATGCACCAGCCGTCCCACAATGCAATCCAGAGGCAGCCTTCGGAATCGACGGTCATCCCGTCGGGAAAACCTTCGCCTTCCTTAAATCGCAGCAAGACCTTGCGGTCGTGCGGCTCACCATCGCTGCTCACCTGGAAGACATAGGTCAGCTGCCGAGCGGAATCATTGTGATACATGAGCTTGCCGTCGGGGCTGAATGCCGGTCCGTTGGTGACTCGATATCCGCCATCGACAGAGCGGCATTTCAGATCACCGTCGATGCGATAGAGAGTGCCGCTGTCTTCCCGTTCCGAATCGTCCATGGTGCCCGCCCAGAACCGCCCCTGGCGATCGAGCTTACCGTCGTTGAACCGGTTTCCAGGAAGGTCCTGCTCCGGGTCGAAAATGATGTCGAAGCGGCCCGCGTCCGGATCGATCGCGGCAATGCCGTCCTCCGTGCCGCCGAGGAATCCGCCGCTCCTGCGCGGCGCCAGCGATCCCACCCGCAGCGGCGTCGGCCACTCGGTTATCTCGCCGCGCGCATCGAGGCGAAAGATTTTCAGACCCTTGATGTCGAGCCAGTAGAGCGCGGTTTCGCGAGCCACCCACACCGGCCCTTCGCCCAGGATGGCGTGAACGTCGGCAACGCATCGGACGGGCGATTCGAGGGGCACGAGGCGGGGATAGCTTCGCGCGCCGAAAGAAAACAGGGAGCGTCCTTGCCCTAATGCGGTTGATGCGGTCATGGGCGACGCCATGCGCTGGACGGACGGATATATCGCTGTCGACTGGGGCACCACGAACCGACGAGGTTATCTGATCGATTCAGCGGGCACCCGGACGGACGAATTCGAGGACGGCAAGGGCGTGCTGTCCGTGCCCGATGGAGGGTTTCCCGAAGCAGTCGCAGAGATCCGGCAACGGCTCGGCGACAAGCCGCTCATCCTCGCCGGAATGGTCGGCTCTAACCGCGGGTGGAGGGAAGCGCCCTACGTTCCCTGTCCCGCCGCCATCGACGATATTGCCGCCAAGCTCGTGTGGGTCGGTGAACGCGAAGCGATCGTTCCGGGCGTATCCTATCTCGGCGACAGTCGGGCGGACGTAATGCGCGGCGAGGAGGTTCAGCTGCTCGGCGCCGTCGCCGCCGGGCGGGTGGGGCCCAACGCGCTCGTCTGCCACCCCGGCACGCACAATAAGTGGGCATTGCTGCGGCGCGGCGATATTCACGATTTCCGGACCGTGATGACGGGCGAGCTGTTCAGCCTGCTGAAGGAATACAGCATCCTCGCCGACCTCCTGACCGGCGAAGTATCGGTGAACGACGCCTTCCGCGAAGCGGCGCGCCATGCCATCTTCAACGAGGCCCTTCCGGCCGACCTCTTCGCCGTGCGTGCGCGGGTGCTGCTCGGCCAGGCGAAGAAGGAAGACGCCGCTTCCTGGACCAGCGGCCTGCTCATCGGCTCAGACGTGCGAATCGGCCTTTCGGCGCCCACGGGCGCGGAAATTCATGTCATCGGTCGACCGGAGCTCACGCGTTTGTACGCTGCGGCGATCGAGCAGGCGAACCGTCCTTCGATCGAGCTCGACGGTGAACAATGTTTCCTCGCCGGCATTCACGAGATTGCGAAGAGGATAAAGCGGTGAAGGCCAAGGAATTGCTGAACACCCATCTGGGGCGGTGCCCGTTGATCGCGATCATCCGCGGCGTTCGGCCGGAGGAGGCCGAGGCGATCGGCGAGGCCATTTGCGAAGGCGGCATCCGAATCATTGAGGTACCGCTCAATTCGCCCGATCCACTGCGGAGCATCGAGATTCTGGCGCGGCGGTTTGGCGAGCAGATGCTGGTCGGTGCCGGAACGGTGCTCTCCGCAACAGACGTCCAGCGCGTGCAGGACGCCGGTGGACGCATCATCGTCTCGCCCGACACGAACGTGGAGGTAATCTCGGCCGCTGCCGCGGCCGGATTGGTCTCGTCCCCCGGCTATTTCACCCCTTCGGAGGCGTTCGCCGCCCTGCGCGCCGGAGCGCACGCACTGAAGCTTTTTCCAGCGGAGGCGGCATCGCCCGCGGTGCTTAAGGCGCAACTCGCCGTCATTCCGGACGACGTGCCGGTGATGGTCGTCGGCGGAGTAAGGCCGGACAGCATGCAGCGGTGGATCGATGCCGGCGCGAGCGGCTTCGGTCTGGGTTCTGGTCTCTACAAACCGGGCCAAAATGCCGCCGACACGCTGGAGAAGGCGCGCGCCTATGTCGCGGGAGTGAAGGGCGCGTGAAGCCGATCAGGATCGCCATCATCGGCTTCGGCAAGATCGCAGCGGACCAGCACGTTGCGTCGATCGAGGGCGACCCCCGGCTCGATCTCGCCGCGAGCTCGAGCCGCTCGGGCAAGGGCGTGGGCCAGACGTTCACCGATTGGCGCGAGATGATCCGCAGCGTCGAAGGTCTGGAGGCGGTGGCCATCACCACGCCTCCCGAACCGCGGTACGAAATTGCGCGCGAGTGCATGCTCGCAGGGCTTCATTGCCTGCTCGAGAAGCCCCCGACCGCCGGGCTGGCGGAGATCCACGACCTCGCCTGCCTCGCCGAAGCGCAGCAGGTGACGCTGATGACCACCTGGCACGCACAGCATCACTCGACAGTCGACGCGGCCGCAGAGGCCCTTGCCGGCAAGCGCATCGCTTCGATGGAGATCGTCTGGCACGAGGACGTTCATAAGTGGCATCCGGGCCAGCAATGGATCTGGCAGCCGGGGGGCTTCGGTGTGTTCGATCCCGGCATCAACGCTTTCTCGATCGCGACCAGGATCTTCCCCGGGGGCTTCTTTGTGAAGTCCGCCGATTTGGCCGTCCCGTCCGACGGGCAGACGCCGATTGCGGTCCATGCCCAATTCACCAGCCCAGAGGCTGACGGCTCCCTGACGGCGAGCCTCGACTGGCGCTCCAGCGAAGGCGAGGAATGGACCATCACCGTCAAGACCGCTGACGGCCAGACCATCCGCCTCGAGGCCGGGGGAGCGCGGCTGCTGATCGATGGCAAGGTGCAGGAGGACGACGGGCCAGGCGAATATCCGGACATCTACCGGCAGTTCGTCCGGTTGATCGACGAACGCTGCAGCCTGGTCGACGTCGCTCCGTTCCGGCTCGTCGCCGATTGCCTGCTCATCGGCAACAGGAGGATTGTCGAACCCGTCAACGGCTGATGGAGCAAGTTCGCCTCCCGGGCATTGTCCCAATCGATTGGCCCGCTCTCGTAATGAATTCCATACGGGCCTCCTTCGGGGGAATTGCAGGTGGCACAAGTGGAGACAGACGAACTTACCAAGGCCGATCAGGCATTTGCCGGAAACCGGCTGCTTTCGACTTTCTCAAGGGAGGCGAGAGCTCTCATCGAACCGTTCGGCGAAATGGTCGAGCTTGATACGGGCGAGACGGTGCTGAGCCGCGGCGCGCAAGTCGAGGCGAGCCTGTTCCCCGTCGGGCAGACCATGGTCTCGCTGTCGGTCGAACTGTCCGGGGGCCGCACGATCGAAGTGGCGTCGATCGGACTAAGGGGGGCAGTAGGCGGAATCATCAGTTGCGGCCAGGCGCCGACTTTCGCCAGCGCCACGGTGCTGGTCGGGGGCCCCGCATATCGCGTCCCGATGCAGGCGCTCGAGGACGCCAAGCGGCGCTCCACGTTCATCGGCAATATTTTCTGCAGGTTCTCCGATTATCTTCTCGCCCAGGTCATGCAGTCGGTGGCGTGCAATGCATTTCATTCGATCCCCCAGCGGGCAGCCCGGTGGCTGCTCCACGCGCAGGACCGTGCGGGCGACCGCATCGAGCTCACGCAGGAGGCGCTCGCCGGGCTGCTCGGTGTCCAGCGCACGACCGTGAACGCGGTCGTTCGCGAGCTTCTCGACGACGGTCTGATCTCGACCGGGCGCGGCGTTATCCGTGTCACCGACCGGGCCGGACTCAAGCGGCGGGCGTGTGAATGCTACGAGCGGCTGGAGGACCATTTCGGCGCCGTCATCGGCAACACGGGGAGCGGCGGCAGCGCAGACTGCTGACTATATCGCCACCTTCCAACGCAGGATCTCGCCCGCGTGGAAGGGCACCAGCCCTTCGATCTCCTCTGGGACCAGCACATCCGTGCGTTCGAGCGTCACCGTGTCGCTGTTGATCGGCAGGCCGTAGAACCGCGCGCCATTGATCGAAGCGAACGCTTCCAGCTTGTCGAGCGCGCCCTCATCTTCGAACACGGTCGCGTAGCTCTCCAGCGCGAACGGTGCATTGAAGATGCCGGCACAGCCGCAGGCGCTTTGCTTCGCCTCCCGGGCATGCGGAGCGCTGTCGCTGCCCAGGAAGAACTTGGCCGAACCGGACGTCGCCGCCTCGCGCACGGCGAGCCGGTGCTTCTCCCGCTTGGCGACCGGAAGACAATAGAAGTGCGGTCTGAGGCCGCCGGCGAAGATCGCGTTGCGGTTGATGATCAGATGCTGCGGGGTAACCGTAGCGCCGATGTTCGCGCCGGAGCCGGTGACGAAAGCGACCGCTTCGGCGGTGGTGATGTGCTCGACCACGATCTTCAGCTCGGGAAAGTCGGTCGAGACGCGGCTCAGGACCCGCTCGATGAACACGGCCTCTCGGTCGAATACGTCGACGTCAGGGTCGGTAACCTCTCCATGGACGCACAGGACCATGCCGATGCGCTGCATGCGCTCGAGCGCGGGATAGATGTTGCGGATGTCGGTGACGCCCGAGGCCGAATTGGTCGTCGCCCCGGCAGGGTAAAGCTTGGCGGCGATCCATACGCCTTCCCTGTACCCGCGCTCTAGCTCGTCCGGCCTGGTTTGGTCGGTCAGGTAACAGGTCATCAAAGGCTCGAAGCCCGCTCCCGCCGCTTGACGGATACGATCCCGATAGGCGGCCGCCGCGTCGACGGTGGCGATCGGTGGCGCGAGGTTGGGCATCACGATCGCCCGTGCGAACTGGCGCGAGGTGTAGGGCGCGACCTTCCGCAACATCTCGCCGTCCCGCAGATGGACGTGCCAGTCGTCGGGCCGGCGAATGGTCAAGCTTTGCATTGCCACGGCGGCTCCTTAGCTAAGGGGCATGGCCGCCACCACCCTCGCCGACCGTGCCGTCCTCCGCCTCTCGGGCGAGAACGTGCGAGCCTTCGTGCAGGGGCTCGTTACCAATGACGTGACTGGCGCGCTTCCGGTCTGGGCTGGATTGCTCACTGCGCAGGGAAAATGCCTGTTCGATTTCATGGTCTGGGACGACGGCGAGGATTTGCTTCTCGACTGCGAAGCCGCCGCGGCCGACGATTTGATCAAACGCCTGAGCATCTACCGCCTTCGTCGCCCGATCCGCATCGAAAGCGACGCATCGCTGGGCGTGCATTGGTCCGCCGGCGATAGCGGGGGCGTACCGGACCCGCGCCTCTCGCAGCTTGGTCACAGATGGCTCGGACCTCCCGATCAGGCCACGCAAGGCTGGCGGGAACATCGCCTTCGGCTCGGGGTCTGCGAGGGTTGGGCCGAGCTGGCCGACATTCTCTGGCTCGAATGCAATGCCGCCGAGCTCAACGGCGTCAGCTTCAGCAAGGGCTGCTTCGTCGGGCAGGAAAATACGGCGCGGATGAACTGGCGCCAGAAGGTCAACCGGCGGCTGGTTGTGGTGCCGACCGACACCGCCGGCCCGAGAACACGCATCTTATATCCGGAGCTGGGCCTGGCGGTGGAGCATCGCCGCGTCGACGATCTGGACGGCGCCATTATCGCGCCTTGGCTCAAGGACGCGCTGGCTCAGCCGAGCACCGCGTAAGCGCGCACCGGGAAGCTCCCCATCCCCCGCACCTTCGGCGGTACTGCGGAGAAGTGGAACCCCTTGTCAGGAAGGCCGCCGAGATTTGTCATATGCTCGCAAATCGGGATTCCGGCCGCGAGAAGCTTCGAATGCACCGGGCGCGACCGGCCGCGGGTGTCGTCGATATTATGGCTGTCGATGCCGACCAGCGCCGCGCCGTGATCGATCAGCCAGTCGGCCGCGTCGGCGGTGAGAAAGGGGTGGTCGCTCTGGTACCGTTCGGTGCGCCAGTGGCGGTCCCACCCGGTGTGGATCAACACGGCCCGGCCGCGCAGTTCATAGCCGTCGAACGCATCCGCTCCGACACCGATCGCATTCTCCCACGGGCGGCGGATCACGGTCCCGGGCAAATCGGCGAGGGACGGAAGCGGTAGATCCGCGAGATCGACGCCGTTGGCGTAACGATGGAACGGAGCGTCTACGTAGGTGCCTGTATTGGCAATCATGTCGATCCGGCCGATCTGGAAGGTCGAACCGTCGTCGAACTTCGCCGCCGTGCTTTCGCGCTCCCAGAAGTCGCAGATCTCCGGGCCAGGAAAGCCCTTGTACGTCGTCATCCCATGTTCGATCACATGGCTGAGGTCGACGATCCTCTTTTCCCCAAGATCCGCCATGATGCGATTGCTCCGATCAACAGCCATAGCACGTTCAGCGCCGCGGACGGGATCGCTCCGTGCCACCAGCCATTAATGATGAAGCCCGCGGCTCCGACCACGTTCATGCCCTGATAGACCAGCGACTGCCCGGTGACTTTGCCGGCCGACAGCAGCAAATATGCGAGCAGGATCAGGGCGGCGCCGGCCCAGCCGGCAACCTCGACGCCAATCTCTATCGGCGTCACGCGGCCGCGAGCCTCCTCAGCACGTAGTGCAGGATTCCGCCCGAGCGGAAATATTCGAGCTCGTTGTAGGTATCGATGCGGCACCGCGCCGTGAAGCTGAACTCCTCGCCGCTGTCGCGCGTCACCTTCACCTCCACCTCCTGCCGCGGCTTGAGATCGGCGACGCCCTCGATCGAATACTTCTCGGCTCCGGTCAGGCCATGCGTCGCGGCGCTCTCCCCGTCGCGGAATTGAAGCGGAAGCACGCCCATGCCAACGAGGTTCGAGCGGTGAATGCGCTCGAAGCTTTGCGCGATCACGGCTCGGACGCCGAGCAGGACCGTTCCCTTGGCCGCCCAGTCGCGCGAGCTGCCGGTGCCATATTCCTTGCCGGCGATGACAACCAGCGGCCGTCCATCCTGCTTGTAGAGCATCGCCGCGTCATAGATCGGCATGATCTCGCCGGTCGGCGCGTATCGTGTGAAGCCGCCCTCCACATTGTCGAGCATGCGATTGCGGATGCGGATGTTTGCGAAGGTGCCGCGCATCATCACTTCGTGATTGCCGCGGCGGGAGCCGTAGCTGTTGAACTCGCCACGGCTGACGCTGTGCTCGAGCAGGTAACGGCCTGCGGGGCTATCCGGCTTGATCGCTCCAGCCGGCGATATGTGGTCGGTCGTGATCGAATCGCCGAAGATCGCCAGGGGCCTTGCCCTCGAGATGTCCCCGGGCGGCGTCGGGGTCATGGTCATGCCCGTGAAATAGGGCGGGTTTTGAATGTAAGTCGACTGGGGCGGCCAGCTGTAGGTTGCCCCGCCCGTCACGTTGATGGCGCGCCACCGTTCGTCGCCGCGGTAGACGTCGGCGTAGCGGCGGCGGAACATGTCGGAATGGACATGGCTGTCGATCAGCGCCCGGATCTCCTCGTTCGAGGGCCAGATGTCCTTAAGGTACACAGGTTCGCCGTTCCGACCGGTGCCGATCGGCTCGCGGATCATGTCGGAGCGCACCGTGCCCTTGAGCGCGAAGGCGACGACGAGCGGCGGAGATGCGAGATAGTTCGCGCGGCAGTCAGGCGACACCCGGCCTTCGAAGTTGCGGTTCCCCGAAAGCACGCTGACCGCGACGAGATCGCTTGCGTTGATCGCCTTGGAGATTGGCTCGGGCAGCGGCCCTGAGTTGCCGATGCATGTCGTGCAGCCGTAGCCCACCAGATCAAAGCCGAGCGCATTGAGATCGTCGCTGAGCCCGCTCTCGTTGAGATAATCGGTGACCACCTGGCTCCCCGGCGCAAGGCTGGTCTTCACCCACGGCTTCGTCTGCAGGCCCTTCTCGCGCGCCTTGCGGGCAAGCAGACCGGCACCGATCAGAACCGACGGGTTCGACGTGTTGGTGCAGCTGGTGATCGCTGCGATCGCCACGTCGCCATTGCCGAAGTCGAAGTCTTCCCCTTCGACCGGAACACGCGGCTCGTTGCCCTTGCGGTACGTGTCGTCGAGTTCCTTGTTGAACTGGTCGTCGAGCTCGGAGAGCAGCACGCGATCCTGCGGCCGCTTCGGGCCGGCAAGCGAGGGCTCGATCGTGCTCATGTCGAGCTCGAGCGTATCCGTGAACACCGGCTCCGGGCTCGACGCGTCCCGCCACAGGCTCTGCGCCTGGCAATAGGCCTTCACCAGCGCGATCCGGTCCGCATCGCGGCCGGTCAGCTCGAGATAATCGAGAGTTCGCTGGTCGATCGGGAAGAAGCCGCACGTTGCCCCATATTCGGGCGCCATGTTGCCGATGGTCGCGCGATCGGCGACGGTGATGTTATCGAGGCCCGGCCCGTAGAATTCGACGAAGCGGCCGACGACGCCCTTCTGGCGAAGCATCTGGGTGACGGTGAGCACGAGGTCCGTCGCGGTGATCCCTTCCTTGAGCTCGCCGTCGAGCCGGAAGCCCACCACTTCGGGGATCAGCATGCTGACCGGCTGGCCGAGCATCGCCGCCTCGGCCTCGATTCCCCCGACCCCCCAGCCGAGAACGCCCAAGCCGTTGACCATCGTCGTGTGGCTGTCGGTCCCGACAAGCGTATCCGGATAAGCGACCGTCTCGCCGTTTGCGCCCTCTCCGGTCCATACACCCTGCGCGACATGCTCCAGGTTCACCTGGTGGCAGATGCCCGTCCCCGGCGGCACCACCTGGAAGTTGTTGAACGCCTTGCTGCCCCATTTGAGGAACTCATACCGCTCGCCGTTGCGCTGATATTCGAGCTCGACGTTCTTCTCGAACGCCTTGGGTGTGCCGAACTCGTCGACCATCACGCTGTGGTCGATCACCAGGTGCACCGGAACCAGCGGATTGATCTTCTGCGCGTCGCCCCCGAGCTGCGCCATCGCGTCGCGCATTGCGGCGAGGTCGACAACCGCCGGAACGCCGGTGAAGTCCTGCATCAGCACGCGTGCCGGACGGTACTGGATCTCGCGGGCGATCTTGCGATCCTTCTGCCAGCCGACCATCGCCTGAAGGTCGTCGCGCGTGACCGTCTGGCCGTCCTCGAACCGCAATAGGTTCTCCAGCAGCACCTTCATGGAGAAGGGGAGGCGGTCGACGTCGCCGAGCACCTCGGCGGCCTTGGGGATCGAGAAATAGGCGTAGCTCTTCCCCGCTACCTCGAGTGTCGAGCGCGTGCGGAGGCTGTCCTGGCCGGTCGGAATCATCGTCGTCCTTCGCTGTGCAGCGGCATGGGGGATATGCGTGCTCAATGGGCGTCAGGCCCTTAGCAACCACGCTCGTCACCCGCAAACGCAGGCCGGTTGCGGCCAACGGAAGAAACCTTGCGGCAAGATGAACGATGCTCGTCTCGCAACCGTTACAAACGAGCACTAACTTGGGTGCATCATGGTCCACGACAGCGAATATTTCCGCCGCCGCGCCGCCGAGGCGAGGGCCGCCGCCCACTCCAAGGAATTCGGCGAAAACGTCGAAGTCGCAGGGGATCTGGCGCTCGCCTATGCCGCGCTCGCGAGGCGGCGCGCTAGGCTTGCCGCAGCGGCTGAAGCCATCGCCGAGGAGACGCCGGCGATTCCGCTCGAAGCTTAGATCCAGCCTCTCTTTTTGAAATACAGGTACGGGCCGACGGCGGTGATCAGCATCACCACCAATGACATCGGATAGCCATAATACCAGTCGAGTTCCGGCATGTGCCGAAAATTCATCCCGAAGACGCCGGCAATCAGGGTCGGCGGCAGGAAGACGACTGCGGCCCACGAGAAAAGCTTCATGGCCGCGTTCTGCTCAATGCTGATGAGTCCGAGAGAAGCATCGAGCAGGAAAGTCAGATTGTCCGACAGGAAGCTCGCGTGTTCGCTGAGTGAAGTGACATCGGTCGTGAGGCTCGCGAGGTGGTGCCGAAGCTCGGTCGCAGACTCCTCGTGCGCACGGTTGGTGCCGCCGAAGAAGCTCAGCATCCTGAGCGTGCTCACCGCCGAATAACGGATCTTCGTCAGCAGTGTCTGGGCGCGGCCGATCCGCGTCAGAAGCGCTGTCAGTTTCTCCGCGGGAATTCGGCGCTCGTCCTGCTGCTCCTGAAAGATCTCCTGCGAAAGCTCTTCCATCGTGCCACTGATCTGTTCGATCTCGTCGGCCAAGCGGTCGATGATCGCATCGAGCAGCCGAACGAGCGCCGTCGGCCCGTCGCGAACCAGATCGGGATCGCGCCGCGCATGATTCTCGAAGGTGCGGATGGGCTTGGGAGTTGCGTAGCGCACCGTCACAAGTCGGTTGTGGGCGAGCACGAATCCGATCGGCGTGGTGGTGGGGTGATGCTCGTCGAGCCCACGCAGTGCGCTCACCGTCATGTAGAGCGCGCCATTCTCCTCGTAGAGGCGGCTGGAGGGCTCGATCTCGGCCATCTCCGCCTGGGTGGGGACGCCGACCTCGATGCACCGCTCGACGAGCTTCTCTTCCTCGTGCGTCGGCTCTTCCAGGTCGATCCACGTCGCGTGGTCGGGAATGCGCTGCGTGTTCGCATCGATGATGCTTCCGTCGCAGCCTGGGCCATATGCGCGCAGCATGGCGCTGCATCCTGCGAACGGCCGATCTTTGCAAGCCGTACCGCTCTGTTAAGCTCGATCGCGATGACCAGCCGCCGAACCGCGCTCGCAGCACTGGCCATCGTCACCGCCGCCGCCGTCGCGCTTCTGGCCATGGGTCGCAACCCGATTTGCACTTGCGGGACCGTGGAATTTTGGGTTGGCGAGCGCGACAGTCCGCGGACCAGCCAGATGTTGTCGGACTGGTATAGCCTGAGCCACATCGTTCACGGCCTGCTCTTCTATCCGGCGCTGTGGCTGATCGCTTGGCGATCGCCGGTCGAGCGGCGCTTACTTGCCGCGCTCTCGATGGAAACCGCTTGGGAAGTGACCGAGAACACGCCGTTCGTGATCGACCGCTATCGAGCAACCACCGCGGCGCTCGGCTACACCGGCGACAGCGTCATCAACTCCGTCTCGGACATCGCGATGATGTGCCTCGGCTTTCTACTCGCTCGGAAGTTGCCGACCTGGGCTTCGATCGCGCTGCTGTTCGCGCTCGAACTGTTGCCGCTGTTCGTCATCCGCGACAATCTGACGCTGAACGTCTGGACGCTGCTCGCCCCGAATGACGCGGTCCAGGCCTGGCAGGCCGGCCGGTAAAGGCACAATTCATCCGCGAACGCATTGATAGGCGGTGCAGTTGGGGAGAAGCCGTTGAAACGCCTCGTCTATTCTTTTCTTTCGCTTGCGGCGCTGAGTGCGTCCAGCGCCGCGCATTCCGGCGAATTGTTCGGCGGCCTCTATGTTCATGACGTGAAGCTTCCGACCGATCTCAGCGGCAAGGAAGGCGGGCTCGATGTGATGCTCGGCCTCCGCGGCGGAACGATTGCAAAGCCCTTCGGAGTCGCCCTTCAGCCCTATGTTTTCGGCGCGCTGAACACTGTGGGCGAGACCGATTATGCGGCCGCGGGCCTGTCGGCGCGCTTCGGCCTTGGCAAGGGTTTCTACATCCGGCCGGGGCTAGGCGTTGCCATTCACGACGGCTCGGCGAGCCGCTTCTTCCGCCGCGACAGAATCGCCTTCGGCAGCCGGCTGTTGTTCGAGCCCGAGCTCGGGATCGGAACCCGCCTCAACAACCGGCTGAGCATGGAGGCGAGCTGGGTCCACATGAGTCACGCCACGATCTTCAGCGGGGAAAATCCCGGCATCGACAATCTCGGCGTCCGCCTGAACTTGGCGCTCTAGCGGCCGATCATCGTCTCGGGTTTCACGATTTCGTCGAAGCGCTGTTCTTCGATCAAGCCGAGCTCGAGTCCGGCCTCCTTGAGGGTCAGGCCCTTCTTGTGGGCATGCTTGGCGATGGCGGCGGCATTGTCGTAGCCGATCTCCGGAGCGAGCGCGGTCACAAGCATCAGCGAGCGACCCATCAGCTCGCCGATCCGCGCCTCGTCCGGCTCGGTGCCGTCGAGCATGCGCTCGGTGAAGCTTTCCGCGCCACTGGCAAGCAGGTTGATCGAGCGGATCACGTTCGCGCCGATCAGCGGCTTGAAGACGTTGAGCTCCATGTGCCCCTGCATGCCGCCGATCGTGACAGCAACATTGTTGCCGGCGACCTGGGCCGCGACCATCGTCAGCATTTCGGCTTGGGTCGGATTGACCTTGCCGGGCATGATCGAGCTTCCGGGCTCATTTTCAGGCAGCTTGAGCTCGCCGAGTCCGCAGCGCGGGCCCGAGCCGAGCAGGCGGATGTCGTTGGCGATCTTCGTGAAAGCTGTGGCGATCACGTTGAGGACGCCCGACAGCTCGACCATCGTGTCGTGAGCGGCGAGCTCGGCGAACTTGTTGGGCGCCGACGTAAACGGCAGCTGCGTCAACTTCGCCACCTCTTTGGCGAATTCCTCGGCAAAGCCTTTCGGCGCGTTGAGGCCCGTCCCCACCGCAGTGCCGCCCTGGGCCACCCGATAGACCCGCGGGAGAACCGATTCGAGGCGTTCGATGCAGTCGCCGACCTGGGTGGCATAACCGGAAAACTCCTGCCCGAGCGTCAGTGGAGTCGCGTCCTGCAGATGCGTTCGCCCAATCTTGACGATGCGGTCCCAACGTTGGGCCTGCTCGGAGAGGCGCTGATGCATGCGCTTCAGTGCGGGGATCAGCCGGGCGGTGACCGCGCGTGCCGCAGCGATGTGCATTGCGGTGGGAAAGCTATCGTTGGACGACTGGCTCTTGTTCACATGGTCGTTCGGGTGAACCGGCTCCTTGCCGCCCCGCGTACCGGTCAGGATCTCGTTCGCGCGCCCGGCGATCACCTCGTTGGCGTTCATGTTCGACTGGGTGCCCGAGCCGGTTTGCCAGATGACCAAGGGAAACTGGTTGTCGAGATCGCCCCGCGCGACCTCGGCGGCCGCCTGCTGGATCACCTCGGCGATGTTCGGGTCGAGCCCCGCCAGACGCGCATTCACCCGCGCCGCCGCCTGCTTGATGAAACCGAGCGCGTGGACGATCTCGAGCGGCATCTGCTCACGCGGTCCAAAGGGGAAGTTCTCGATCGAGCGCTCGGTTTGCGCACCCCAATAAGCGTCCGCCGGAACCTGGATCGGGCCGAAGCTGTCGGTTTCGGTGCGGGACTTGGTGCTGGGCATGGAATCCTCTTTCGTCATGCCGGGCAGTGAGCCGGCATCCGCTTTTTCTTAGGCCGGCGCTTTAAGGCAGGCAGACCCCGGATCAAGCCCGGGGTGACGAGTCACTTCTTCCGGGTGAAATCCACGTTAACGACGTTGGAGCCGTCCTCGCGGACCGCTTCCTCGTCTATCGACGCAGACGGATCGTTCTCCGCTTCCTCATGCTCCTCCGGCGGGGCTTCGGCGGCGTCGGCGTGGAAGGTCAGCGCGAACTCCACCGCGGGATCGTGGAACTGGGTGACGGCGGCGAACGGGACGCGGAGCGTCGCGGGAACCCCGCCGAACGACAGGCCGACAGAGAAAGAATCGGCTTCGACCTTGAGGTCCCAGAAGCGGTGCTGGATGACGATGGTCATCTCGTCCGGAAAGCGCTCGGCCAGATGCTTCGGGATTGCGACACCCGGGGCCTTGGTCTTGAAGGTGATGTAGAAATGGTGGCCGCCGGGCAGCCCGCCCGACTGCTCGACCTCGCCGAGCACCCGCCCCACCACGGCCCGCAATGCGTCCTGCACGATCTCGTCGTACGGAATCAGGCTCTCGGGCGTCTCGTCGCTCACATGGCCAGGTGGTAGCGAGCGGGTGCGTACCGTCAAGCTGGATTAGAGCCGCTGTCTCAGGAGCTTGGCGCCGCCGCGCGGAAGATTTCGCATGCGCTGCCGAAGCCGGTTTTCCAGCAATTCGTGAAGTAGATGGTCTCCCCGTCCGGGCTCCATTTCGGGGCCGTCGCTCGTCCTTCGGTGTTGGCGACTAGCCTCACGTTGGCCCCGTCGGCGTTCATGACGAAGATTTGATAGCTCGAGTTGCGGTTGGCCGCGAACGCAATTCGGCGCCCGTCCGGCGACCAGGCCGGCCATCCTTCGAATGCCGGATGGTTCGTCAGATTCCTCGGCCTCGATCCGTCGGCATCGGCCACGAAGACCTCGCTGTTGATGTCCAGCATCTTGCGGAATGCGATCTTCCGCCCGTCCGGCGATGGTACCGGATAGGTGTTCACGCCGCCGCGAATCAACGTCCTGATGCGGCCGGTGGCAAGGTCGACGCTGTAGACTTCCGCGGCGTTCTTGCGCGGCGGATCGAGATCGTCGTTGGTGCAGTAGAGGATAGCCCCGCTATCGGGCATCCACGCCGGATGGATCGGGCTTTGCGTCGGCGGCGAGAGACGGCGGACGCTGCTCCCGTCGACATTCATTACGTAGAGCGCGTTCCGGCCCTTCTCGATCCGGATGTACGCCACCTTTGTTCCGTCCACCGACCATGCGGGGTCCTCGATGTCCAAGCTGTCGTGGCTCAACTGGCGCTCGCCGGTTCCATCGACGTTCGCAATGAACATCTGCTCGCGCCCCTCCAAGAGCTTGAGGAAGATCATCATCCTCCCGTCCGGAGACAGCGTCGGATCATAATTCTGCGAATAGGTCACCGGGATGGCGATCCCCGCAGGCTGCGCAATTCCAGCGGTCGCCACAGGCAGCGCCAGTGCGACGATGCGGCGAATCATTGGCCGCTTCCCAGGTCGAACCGCGCGATCTGCCCGACCTCGGTGTCGTCCTGCTCCACCACCTGATAGGTGTAGAGCGATTTGCCGTCGACGCTGAAGCTCGGTTGCACATGCCCGAACGGGCCGGTCGTGAGTTGCTGCACCGTGCTGCCGTCCGTGCGCATCCGGTAGACCTGCCCCACATTCGGGCCGCTGTCGCGATTGCTTGCGAAGACGATCCATCGTCCGTCCGGCGACCACATTGGCCACCCGTCATATGCGGGGTTCTGCGTCAGGTTGCGCGATGGCCCGCCGTCGAGCGGCGTCAGGAATATCTCGCTGTTGCGCGCCGTGTCGGATTGTTCCCAATCCTTGCCCGGCGAACGGACGGTCCGGCGGTGAACGACGAAGCGTCCGTCGGGTGACGGCACCGGATAGGTGCAGATTTCCCTGCAGTCGGTGTGGCGACGGACGTCGCTCCCGTCGCGCGCCATGCTGTATATGTCGATCCACTGGTCCGACCAGTCGGCCTTGAGGTCCGGAGTCGCTCGCGCGGAATTGAAGAAGATGCGTTTTCCGTCAGCCGACCAATGCGGGTGAGAATCGTCTCCGGGCGTACTCGTCAGGCGGAGGACATGGGAGCCTCCGCTGTTCATGACATAGATGTCGGACTCATTCTCGTCGCTCGCGCCTGCGGGGCGCATTCCGAACGCTATCGACTTGCCGTCTGGCGACCAGACGGGCGTTCCGGGATCCGTTCCAAGAGCCGGCCAGTCGAACAAAATTCGCGCCTCGCCGCCGTCCGCCTTGGCCATCCAGATCGCCTGCCGCCCCGACCTGTTGCTGTGGAAGACGAGATTGCGCCCGTCAGGTGAAAGCGATGGGTAGGAGTCGCGGACCGCCGTAATCGCAGTCACCGCGAGCAAGAGCATCTCGATCATGCTTGCGCCGTGACTCACTCCGGCCCGCCCAAGAACGATTATGTGGCGAAGTGGCGAACTTCAGGCGGCTGGAGGCAGATTCGCCGCAAACGCCCGCCCGACGGGGAGCTCGACGCCGCTGGTCAGACGCACCACCTGGCCCGCGCCATTGCCATGGACGGCAGCGATCCTGCTCGCTTTGACAAGGAACCGGCGATGGATGCGGACGAAGCCTTGTCGTGAAAGCGCCTTCTCAGCATCGCGCAGCGCCATTCGCCGCATCAATGTGCGGCCGCCGATATGAAGCTGAATATAATTGTCGGCAGCTTCCACCCAATCGAGCGACTGGGCGAGCGCAGACAAGCTCACGTCGGACTCGGCCGGCTCGCCCGACTGGCCTGCGCGGGACCAGAGCATCAGCAGCAGGCACGTTCCCGCGGCCGGAAGTCGCCGGAGCATGGACAGCAACAGCGGTGCGGAATGACCGTCTGCGGCACTGATCACACGGCCGAGCGCCAGCGACGCCGCGGCCGTTATGACGAGCGCAGCGGCGATATGGGGCGGGCTCGCCAGGACCTGACGGCCATGGCGGCTCTTCGACCACTCGAACAACGCCAGCCACGGCAGGATCGCCACGGCCGACCAGACGAGGCTTCCCGGCCAGTTGTCGATGCCGGTGGAAAGCGCCTCGTAGCCGGAGCAGTAGAGCGCCCCCGCGATCCAGACGAGGAGCACTTCCGCGCCCAGCGCCGCTCCACGAAGCGGCCTCTTTTGAAGCGACTCCAGCGATTTGGCTGACGGGCTGCTGGCCATGGTTGCAGATTATGCGGCGCCGGCGACCCGCACAATCGCGCTTGACCTCGAGTGTCGTTGGTCGAAGGTGCGGGCATGCCGATCGACGCCACTCAGCCCTACGACGACAGCAATATCTTCGCGCGGATCCTGCGCGGCGAAATCCCGTCGAAGACGGTGTACGAAGATGAGCACGTGCTCGCCTTCCGCGACATCAATCCGCTCGCGCCGACCCACATCCTCGTCATTCCGAAAGGACCCTACGTCTCGTGGGACGATTTTTCGGAAAGGGCTTCCGACGAGGAGATCGGTGCTTTCGTACGGGCCGTGGGGCGGATCGCGCGCGATGAGGAGTTGGTCCGGGACGGCTATCGCTTGCTCGCCAATGTCGGTCCGAATTCCGGGCAGGAGGTGCCGCACCTGCACGTCCACATCTTCGGGGGCCGTCCGCTGGGCCCGATGCTGGCGCGTTAGGCCGTTCAGGCGAGAGCCACACGGGCAGGCGGAAACAGGGGATTGCCCTCTCGGGGCTAGTCGTTAGGGTCGCGTGACGAACGGATTACATAGGGGAGAGAGATGGCCACGATAGCACCGCGCTCGGGCGGCCGAGGTCGGATCAAGTCGATGGACGAGATCCTGGCGACAGCTGAGAAGAAAGCGCTGAAGCGATCTCTCGGTGCATTTCAGCTGACGTTGCTCGGGATCGGCGCCGTCATCGGCACGGGTATTTTCGTTCTGACGGCCACCGCCGCGCAGAAGGCCGGCCCGGGCATGATGGTCAGCTTCATCGTCGCCGGCGCCGTCTGCGCGGTCGCGGCGCTCTGCTATTCTGAGCTTGCCTCGATGGTCCCGGTCGCGGGCTCCGCTTACACTTACTCCTACGCCGTCATGGGCGAGATGGTCGCCTGGCTCGTCGGTTGGGCGCTCATCCTCGAATATGCGCTCGGCGCAAGCGCGGTCGCCGTCGGCTGGTCGGGCTTCGCCAGCGGCCTTTTGGACAGCGTCGGGGTGCACATACCCCACGCATTGAAGGTCGGTCCGCCGATCCAGTGGGGCTTCCTCCAGGGCGGTGAGGTCGGCGGCATGATCAACCTTCCCGCCGTGATCGTCGTCGCATTTGTGACCACGCTTCTCGTCATCGGCACGAAGGAAAGCGCGACGTTCAACGCCGTCCTCGTCGTGATCAAGATCACGGCACTGACCATGTTCCTGGTCATCACGCTGCCGATGGTGAGCGGGCACGCCAGCAACTTCGAACCGTTTGCGCCGCGTGGCTGGGGCAATCCGCTCAGCTCCTCTGGCACCGGCATTCTCGGCGCCGCGGCGTCGATCTTCTTCGCCTACGTCGGCTTCGACGCGGTCTCGACCGCCGCGGAAGAAACCAAGAACCCGCAGCGCAACGTGCCGATCGGCCTGATTGGCAGCTTGCTGATCTGCACCGTCTTCTACCTGCTGGTTTCGGCGGGCGTCGTCGGAGCCTTTGGTGCGCAGCCGGTGCTCGACCCGGCAACGGGCTTCCCGTTCAAGGAAGGCTCGCCGGAGCTTTACGCTTCGGCCGTCTGCCAGGCAGCCCACGCGCCGACCGTCTGCTCCAAGGAAGCGCTCGCACACATCCTGCGCGAAGTGTCGAACCCGATGTTCGGCAATCTCGTCGGCCTGGCGGCGGCAATTGCGCTTCCGTCGGTCGTCTTGCTGATGATGTACGGCCAGACGCGCATCTTCTTCGTGATGGCCCGGGACGGCCTTCTGCCGGAGCGGCTGTCGGCGGTGCATGAGCGCTTCCGCACGCCTTATGTCGTGACCATCGTGACGGGCATCTTCGTCTCCATCGCGGCGGCCTTCCTACCGGTCGGTACCTTGGCGGACTATTCGAACGCCGGAACGCTCTTTGCCTTTGCGGCGGTGTCGCTCGGCGTGATGATCCTGCGCAAGAGGGACCCGAACCGGCCGCGGCCGTTCCGGACGCCGGCAATCTTCTTTGTCGCGCCGCTGTCGATCGCCGGCTGCATCCTGCTGTTCATCAACCTCAATAACGAATCCAAGTTGCTGTTCGTGACTTGGACCGTGGTCGGTCTGATCTTCTACTTCCTCTACGGATACCGCCACAGCCATGTGGCTCGCGGCGTCACGGAAGTGCCGGAACTTTCTCCGGAAGCGCCGGCGTCGATCGGCGTCGCGCCGATGCCGCGGGCTCCCGCTCCGCCACAGGATCGGGACGACTAGGCAACCAGCTCTCCGGCAAGCGCCCTGAGGTCCGCCTCGGGGCGCGCGCCATAATGCTGGATCACCTCGGCGGCGGCGATTGCGCCCAAGCGCAGCGACTGCTCCAGGCTCTTTCCCTGCGCGGTGCCGAGCAGGAAGCCGGCTGCGAAAAGGTCCCCTGCGCCGGTGGTGTCGACCAGCTTCTGGATCGGCTCGGCGGGAACGTCGGCCCGCTCGCTGCCCCGAGTGGCAAGCGCGCCGTGCTCGCTCCGCGTGACGACCAGAATTTCGACCTTGTCCTTCACGGCCGCCACCGCGCTTTCGAGATGGGCGACGCCGGCAAGCGCCTCGACCTCGGCCTGGTTGGCGAAGAGGATGTCGATCCGTCCACTATCGAGCAGTTGATTGAACCCGTCCCGGTGCCGGTCGACGCAGAAGGTGTCGGACAAAGTGAAGGCCACCTTCCGTGCGGCCTCGCGCGCGACCTCGATGGCCCGGACCATCGCATAGCGGGGTGTTTCGGGATCCCAGAGATAGCCTTCGAGATAGAGGATTGCGGCGGAGCGGATCTGGTCTTCGTCGAGGGCGCTCGAAGGGAGGTGCTGGGCCGCGCCGAGGAAAGTGTTCATGGTCCGGTGCCCGTCGGGCGTCACGAGGATCATCGAGCGCGCCGTGGGAACTCCGACATCCGTTGCCGGCGTGATGAACTCGACGCCTGCAGAGGTCAGGTCATGCCGGTAGAAGGCGCCGAGCTGGTCGGGAGCAACCTGCCCGATGAAGCCCGCGCGTCCGCCAAGCGCCGCGACACCCGCCGCGGTGTTGCCTGCCGATCCGCCGCTAACCTGGTGAGCAGGCCCCATATGAGCGTAAAGCCGCTCGGCTTCCTCGGCGTCGATCAGGCGCATCGACCCCTTCACCAGCCCCTCGGCACTCAGGAACTCGTCGGTCGCATTGGCGATCACGTCGACGATGGCATTGCCGATGCACAGCACGTCGAGGCGGGTCTCGGACACTCTATTCTCCGAAATTCTGTGGAAAGGCCGCCGCCTAGCGGCGGGTTGCAGCCACCGCAACATTGCCTCGCGAACCAGGAGCGGGCATCGTTCGCGCCATGCGCCGCCTGGTCATCGTTCTTCCATTGCTCCTCAGCGCCTGTCTCGCGCGCCGGCCCGAAGCCGAGCCGCAGGTCGTGCAACCGCAGCCGGTCACGCGACCCGCGAGCGGCCAGCTGATCGGTTTCACCGCCTCCGACCTCGTTGCGCATTTCGGAAGCCCGGCACTGCAGGTGCGCGAGGGCGCCAGCCTCAAGCTACAGTTCCGCGGGCGGTCATGCGTGCTCGATGCCTATCTCTACCCGGCCCAGAACAACACCTTGCGCGTGACGTACGTCGATACGCGGACGAAATCGGGGCTCGGCACGGATCAGGCCGCCTGCATCTCCGCGCTCGAGAATCCGAGCTGAGCCAGCGCCCATCGAGCAGCCTCGGCGATCACAGGATCCGGATCGCCGAGATGCTTTCGCACTGAGGCGACCAGTGCGGCGTCGCCGCTGTTGCCGGCGGCAATCAGGCAATTGCGGATCATTCGGTTGCGTCCGATCCGCTTGATGGGCGAGCCGGCGAACATCTCGCTGAACTCCGCGCCGTCCAGCGCGAGCAGATCGGCGAGCCTCGGCGCAACAAGCTCAGCGCGCGGCAGGAAAGAGCGGTTCGCGGCGCCCGCCTCGGCGAACCGATTCCAAGGGCAAACCGCCAGGCAATCGTCGCAGCCGTAGATGCGGTTGCCGATGGCTTGGCGAAGCTCGGTCGGGATGGCTCCTTCATGCTCGATCGTGAGATAGGAGATGCAGCGCCGCGCATCGATCCGATGCGGTCCTACAAATGCCCGCGTCGGACACGCTTCGAGACAGCGCGTGCAGCTGCCGCAGTGAGCACCTTGGTCTGAGGGCGGGTCGGGCTGCAGCTCCAGACTGGTGAGGATCACGCCGAGGAACAGCCAGCTGCCGTGGTCGCGGCTGACCAGATTGGTGTGTTTGCCCTGCCAACCGATTCCCGCCGCCTGAGCGAGCGGCTTTTCCATGACCGGCGCAGTGTCCACGAAGACCTTCAGCTCCGACGGGACCTGCTCGACGATGAAGCGGGCAAGCGCTTTCAGCGCCTTTTTCACCGTCTTGTGATAGTCGCCGCCCTGCGCATAGGCCGAGATTCGGCCGAGCTCCGGATGCGCTGCAAGCGTTAGCGGATTGGTGGCCGGCGCATAGCTCATGCCGAGCGCAATCGCCGACCTCGCTTCGGGCCAGAGCGCAAGCGGGCTGACGCGATGGTGCGCGCGGCTCTCCATCCAGCCCATGGTTCCGTGATAGCCGGCCTCGAGCCAGCGCTTGAGGTCGAGCCCCGCAGCGTCGGCGGCGTCTGCACGCGCAAACCCGCACGCGACGAAGCCGAGCCGCTTCGCTTCGGCTCTTATTGCTTCCTCAAGCTTTTCGCCTTTAATCACGGCGCGTCCCTACACGCACTTGTCGGATTTCCGTAGGAATTTCAGTGCTTCAAAAGGCTTCGAACAGTGTAGCGACACCCGGGCTTGCCGTCGAAGCCGTCGATCTCGTGAAGGATTTCGGCGAAACCCGAGCGGTCGACGGAGTCAGCCTCGCCGTTCCGGCCGGCTCGATCTACGGCCTGCTCGGACCCAACGGCGCCGGCAAGACGACGACGCTTCGCATGCTTCTCGGGATCATCGATCCGTCCAGCGGAACGCGGCGCGTGCTCGGTCGCGATCGGCCACTCGAGGCTGCTCAGGAGATCGGCTATTTGCCCGAGGAACGTGGGCTCTATCCCTCGATGTACGCGCGCGACGCGATCGCATTCATGGGTGCGCTGCGCGGCCTTACGCTCGCGGAAGGTCGTCGCCGTGCGGATGTGCTGCTAGCGGAGCATGGTCTTGGCGACTGGTCGCGCAAATCGATCCGCAGCCTGTCGAAGGGAATGGCGCAGCTCGTCCAGCTCCTCGGCACGATCATCCACAAGCCCCGGCTGATCGTCCTCGATGAGCCGTTCGCCGGGCTCGATGCCATCAACCAGGGGCGTCTCGAGGAGCTGATCCGCCGCGAGGCGCGCGCCGGTGTGACGATCATCTTCTCGACCCATGTGATCGCCCACGCCGAGCGGCTGTGTGAGCATATCGCGATCATCGCGTCCGGCCAGGTCGCGTTCGACGGGAGTGTCGCTGAAGCACGCGGCAGACTCCGCCCGATTGTGCGCCTTCGCACTCGCGCGGGAGAAGGGCCGTGGCGCTCCGCCATTCCGGAAGCCGCGCGCCGCGAAGGCGACGAGTGGGTGTTCGAACTGCCCGAGGGCGGCCCCGAACCGCTCCTCAGGGCGTTGCTCGACGGCGGCGCAGGCATCGAAACTTTGGCCATCGAGCGCCCGGGCCTTCACGATGCCTTCGTCGCGATCGCGGGCAACAAGGCCGCGGCGGCGATGGGCACGCAGGAGCAAGCTCAATGATGCGTCTTCTGCGCGGAGCCTTTGTGATCGCGCGCCGCGACTTCTCCGCGACCGTGCTCTCGAAGGCCTTCATCTTCTTCCTGCTCGGGCCGATCTTTCCGCTGCTTCTTGGCGGTGTCTTTGGGGGAATCGGGGCGAGGGTGGCCAGCCAGACCGCACAACCGGTCGTGGCGGTCGTCTCGTCCGCCGCGGACTACAAGCGGATCTCCGCCGCGCGGGAACGAATCGCCGACACAATGCCGGATTCAATGGTCGTGCAGCTCGCGCACTATCCGCCGGAAGCCGATCTAGCGGCGCAACAGAAGCGGCTGCTCGCCTCTCGCCGCCCGCCGGTCCGCGCCGTTCTCACCGGCGGCCTCGCGGACCCCCACCTGACCGGGGCGGTCAGCAGCGATGGCCAGGCTGTCGGACAACTTCGACTGATTCTGGCGGATGCAAAGACCTCGCCCGGCGAACCTCCCGAGTTGCCGGTCACGGCAACCGCTGCATCGACCGGCTCGATGGCCAAGGATCGAGCGCTCACCGGCCAGATCGGACAGATGCTGCTGTTCTTCCTGACCCTTCTTCTGTCGGGCATGGTGATGTCGCAGCTGATCGAGGAGAAATCGAACAAGATCATCGAGGTGATCGCGGCCGCCGTCCCGATCGACTCGCTCTTCATCGGCAAGTTGTTCGCAATGCTGGCCGCTTCGGTGGCGGGCATCATCGTGTGGATCAGCGCCGGGGCCTTGCTCATCCAGCTGCTCAATACGGGCGGCTTGCGGAACCTGCCTGACCCGGCGGTCGGCTGGCCCGCGTTTCTGGCGCTGGGCGTGGTCTATTTCGCGATGAACTATCTGTTGCTCGGTTCGATCTTTCTGATGATCGGCGCGCAGGCGTCGACCGTGCGAGAGGTGCAGACGCTATCCATGCCCGCAACCTTCGCGCAGGTGATCGTCTTCGGATTTGCCGCGACAGCGGTCGGCCAGCCCAATTCGACCGAGGCGCTCATCGCGGCCGTGTTCCCGTTGTCCTCGCCCTTGGTGATGCTCGCCCGCGCCGCCCAGCAACCCGAGTTGTGGCCACACGCCGCCGCGCTCGCCTGGCAGGTCCTGTGGGTGGTGTTCATCCTGCGGCTCGGCGCGCGCCTGTTCCGCAAGACGGTGCTGAAGTCCGGCCCAAGAGCCCGATGGTGGAAGCTTAGGCGCGCCTAGGCGAGCGCCTCGCGCGCTTGCTCGGTAAGCCATTCCTGCATCGCCATATATGGGAATGGCCCGTGGCTGACCCGCGCGATGCCCGCACCTGCCCATTGCGACAAGCTCGGTCCACCCGGAAGGTGCATCGCGTTGATTGGTAGTGGAATGGCGCTGCAGATCCGCTCGACCAGCGTCAGGTCGCCTAGGCCGGGAATGAAGAAGCCGTTCGCGCCAGCATCCGCATAAGCCTTGCCGCGCTCGATGGCCGCGTCGGCAAGCGCAGTATCATGGGCGTCGGCCTTCGCCTTCAGGAAGATGTCCGTGCGCATGTTGATGAAGAATTCGCTTCCGACGCCCGCGCGCAACGCGTCGAGGCGGCCGACCTGTTCCGCAATCTCGTAAAGCCGATCGGTCCCAACCACCTGATCTTCGAAATTGCACCCGACGGCGCCCGTCTCCGCGAGCCTTCGCGCGTTCGCGGTCAGGCTTGCTGAGTCCGTTGCATAACCACCTTCGAAATCCACGGTCACCGGCAGGTCGACGGCGCCTACGATCCGCGCCGCGATCGCAAGCGCCAGCTCGATCGGGACTTCCTGGCCATCGCCGAAACCGTTGGCCATCGAGACCGAGGCGCTTCCGGTCGCGACCGCGCGCGCGCCGGACTTCGCCACCGCGATGGCGCTGCCCGGATCCCACACGTTGAACAGGACCAGCGGATCGCGCGCCACGTGAAGGTCCGCGAAATCGTCGAATTTGCTCATGCTGCCTCGGCTTGCGATTGGAGCGATCTCATTGAGGCATGGCGCGAACGGAATCTTCTCGAATCTTGCGCTCAACACATAAGGTCAGTTTATCGCGGCGCGCGCCATCTCCTCGAACGACTTCATCAATGCGCGGTGCGGGAAAGGCCCGTGGCTGATGCGCGCGACGCCGGCCTCCGCCCAAACACGCTTGTCCGGTGCGCCGGGGAAGGCGATGACGTTCAACGGCAGAGGCACCTCGCGCACGACGCGTTCGATCTGCTGCGGATCGGACAGGCGCGGCACGAAAAACCCGCTCGCTCCGGCGTCGGCGAACGCCTTCCCGCGCTCGACGACCTGATCGATCAGGCGGTCATCGTAGGTCTGGGTCTTGAGGAACAGGTCCGTTCGAGCGTTGATGAAGAACTGATCCCCAACCGCCTTTCGGATCGCTGCGATTCGCTGGACCTGCAGGTCGAGCGGATGCAGCCCTTCGCCGCCGATCACCTGGTCTTCGAAATTGCACCCGACCGCGCCGGTCGCTGCAAGGCGTGCGACATTGGCCCCGCCGAGTTCGGGATCGATCGAATAAGCGCTTTCGAAATCGACCGTCAGCGGAAGCTCGACGGCGTCGACGATGCGCTTTGCGTTCGAAAGCGCGAAATCGATCGGCACTTGCTGTCCATCGGGCCAGCCGTTCGCGTCGGCGACGGGGTGGCTGCCCGTGGCAAGCGCCTTCGCGCCCGCGGCAACGACGGCGAGAGCGCTAGCTACGTCCCAGATGTTGTAGAGGATGACGGGATTGCCCGGCACGTGCAGAGCGGCGAAGGTTTCGAACTTCGTGGCCATGGCCGCCGCCTAGGACTCTCCGCTGCCCGGCGCAATTCCAGGCCGCTGTCATAAAAGTGCAACGGAAGGGTCACAGAGCATTCCCCGAACCGTCGCTAGGGCCGGGTCGAGGCCTCATTCGAAAAGGACCGACCTCCATGCACAAGATTCTTCTCGCGCTGCCTGCCCTTGCCTTCCTCGCGGCGTGCAACAGCGGCAATCAACCGTCGAACGGCACCGCCGCTTCGGGCGCACAAATCACCGGCGCGGGCTCGACCTTCGTTTATCCGGTCCTCGCCGGCTGGGCGGCCGATTACCAGAAGCAGTCCGGTACCGCGATCAACTATCAGTCGATCGGTTCCGGCGGCGGAATCTCGCAGGTCGAGGCCGGTACGGTCGATTTTGGAGCGACCGATCAGCCGCTCGCCAGCGACGAGCTTGCCAAGAACAACCTCGCGCAATTCCCCATCGTGATCGGCGGCATCGTGCCCGTCGTGAACGTCCCGGGGTTGAGCGCGGGTCAGCTCAAGCTCAGCGGACCGGTCCTTGCCGACATCTATGCGGGCAAGATCAAGACCTGGAACGATCCTGCGATCGCCAAGCTCAACGCGGGCGTGAACCTGCCGTCGACCAGCATCGCGGTCGTTCATCGCTCCGACGGCTCCGGCACGACCTTCAACTTCACCCATTATCTCGCGCAGGTCAGCCCGACCTGGAGGGGCGGCCCGGGCGAAGGCAAGACGGTCAACTGGCCGGTCGGCGTCGGTGGCAAAGGCAACGAAGGGGTTGCGGGCTACGTCAAGCAGATCCCGAACTCGATCGGCTATGTCGAATATGCCTACGTCGTTCAGAACAAGATGACGTACGCGCAGCTGCAGAATGCGGCCGGAGCGTTCGTCAGCCCGAGCGCGGAAAGCTTCTCCAATGCAGCCGCTTCGGCCGACTGGAAGAACGCCAAGGACTTCAACCTGGTGATGACCAATGCGCCGGGTCAGAATGCCTACCCGATCACCGCGACGACGTTCATCCTTCTACCCAAGCAGCCGAAGGACAAAGCCAAATCGCAGGCTGCGGTGGCCTTCTTCAAGTACGCGCTGGAGAAGGGTCAGGATCAGGCGAAGAAGCTCGACTACGTCCCGCTTCCGGCTGAGCTCGTGCAGCAGATCGAAAGCTACATCGGCTCCAATCTGAAGTGAACGCCACCCTCGCCACGAGTCGGGACGAAACGGCGCCCCCAATCCGCAAGAGCGGAGCGGGGGCCGATCGCGCGTTTCAGCTGACCACGGCAGCCGCGGCGTGGCTTGTGTTGTTGCTTCTGGGCGGCGTTGCCCTGTCGATGGCGTGGGGCGGGCGCCTCGCGTTCCAGACCTTCGGCTGGCACTTCGTGACGGGAAAGGATTGGGACGTCGTCGGCGCAAAGTTCGGCGCATTCGTGCCGATCTACGGAACGCTGGTCACGTCCGCGATCGCGCTCGTGATTGCCGTGCCGGTGAGCATTGGCATCGCGCTGTTCCTGACGGACATTGCTCCGCGCTGGAGCCGCGGCCCGATCGCCGTTGCCATCGAGCTGCTCGCGGCGATCCCGAGCATCATCTACGGCATGTGGGGCCTTTTCGTCTTCGCGCCGTTCATGGCCGCGAACGTCGAGCCCTGGCTCAACGATCATCTCGGCAACAAGGCGATCATCGGGCCGTTGTTCACCGGCCCGCCGATCGGCATCGGGATGCTGACCGCCGGCATCGTGCTCGGCATCATGGTAATCCCGTTCATTTCGTCGGTCGCGCGCGAAGTGTTCAGCGCAGTTCCGGCGCCGCTGCGTGAGTCGGCGGTGGCGCTCGGGTCGACTCGTTGGGAAGTGCTGAGGAGCGTGACCTTGCCCTACACACGCTCGGCGATCATGGGGGCGGTGTTCCTCGGCCTCGGCCGCGCGCTCGGCGAGACGATGGCCGTGACCTTCGTTCTCGGCAACGCGCACGATCTCTCCGTCTCCCTACTCATGCCGAGCAACTCGATTGCCGCGGCCATCGCCAATGAATTCACGGAGGCGGACACGGACCTCTACCGGTCGTCGCTAATCGCGCTCGGATTCCTTCTGTTTGTAGTCACGTTCATCGTGCTGACGATCGCCAAGCTGATGCTGATGCGCCTGAACCGGCAGCTCGGAAGGACGCACTGAGATGGCGATCCCCGCCCGCCGCCGAGTCGCCGACGTCGTCGCGTTCGCATTCGCGACGGCCGCGACCGTCTTCGGGCTCGTGTGGCTGACCTGGATCCTGTGGACGACGCTCGCCCAGGGAGCCGCGGCCCTGACGCCGACGCTGTTCAAGGAAATGACCCCGCCGCCGGGCGCAAGCGGCGGCTTGCTCAATGCCTTCTACGGAAGCGCGGTGATGATTCTCCTGGGCCTCGTCATCGGTGCGCCGATCGGAGTCGCTGCCGGCACCTACCTTGCCGAGCACGGCCGCTATACCCGCCTCGCAGCGATCGTCAGCTTCGTGAATGACATCCTGCTGAGCGCGCCATCGATCGTCGTGGGGCTGTTCGTCTATGAGCTCGTGGTTCGCACCTCCGGCCACTTCTCGGGCTATGCGGGGGCGCTTGCGCTCGCGATGATCCTGCTTCCGATCGTCGTGCGCACGACCGAGGAATCGTTGCGGCTCGTGCCGGACCAGATGCGCGAAGCCGGGTTCGCACTTGGTCTCCCGCGTTGGCGCGTCACTCGCCAGATCCTATACAAGGCTGCGCTCAGCGCCATCCTCACCGGCATCCTGCTCGGTGTCGCGCGCATCGCCGGCGAGACTGCGCCGCTCCTGTTCACGGCGCTCAACAACCAGTTCTGGAGCTCGAGCCTCGGCGGGCCGCTTGCCAACGTGCCGGTCGTGATTTTCCAGTACGCGATGAGCCCCTATGATGAATGGCACGAGCTCGCCTGGGCCGGCGCATTTGTTCTGACGGCGTTCGTGCTCGTCCTGAACATCACGGTCCGCCTGCTCGCCCGCAAAGGGAAGAAGTGATGAACGACACCGCCACGGCAATCCGGGTCGCGCCGGCAAGCATCGGGACGGGCAGGAGGGTCATGACAACGATCAGCCCGCCGGCGATCGACATCCGCGATCTCGACTTCTTCTATGGCAAGGGTCACGCGCTCAAGAACGTGAACATGGCAGTCCCCGCCAATTCCGTGACTGCGATCATCGGCCCGTCGGGGTGCGGCAAGTCGACGCTGCTGCGGACCATCAATCGCATCTACGAAATGTACCCGGACCAGTATGCGAACGGCGAGATCGTCATCGATGGCCGCAACATCCTCGATCGGCGCCATCCGCTGTCCGACCTGCGCCGCCTCGTCGGGATGGTATTCCAGAAGCCGACGCCCTTCCCCTCGTCGATCAAAGCCAACGTTGCCTTCGCTTTGTCTTATTATGAGCGGCTATCGAAATCGGAACTCAACGACCGCGTCGAGGATGCGCTGCGCCAAGCGGCGCTGTGGGACGAGGTCAAGGACAAGCTCGGCCAGAGCGCTCTGTCGCTTTCGGGAGGCCAGCAGCAGCGGCTGTGCATCGCGCGCACGATCGCAGTCCGGCCCGAGATCCTGCTGCTCGACGAAGCGACATCGGCGCTCGACCCGATCTCGACCGCGAAGATCGAGGAGCTGATCCACGAGCTTCGCGAGCGCTTCAGCATCGTGATCGTGACTCACAACATGCAGCAGGCCGCGCGCATCTCACAGAACACGGCGTTTTTCCATCTCGGCGAACTGATCGAGTTCGGAAGCACGAGCGACATTTTCACCAATCCCCGCGAGCAGCGGACCAAGGATTACATCACCGGCCGGTACGGCTGACGGGAGACGACATGCAGCAGAGCCGTGAACATACGCTCAAGGCATTCGACGAGGATCTCGATCGCCTGCGTGCGCTCATCAGCGAGATGGGTGGACTTGCGGAGCATGCGATCAGCGAGGCGATGCGCTGCCTGGTCCAGCGCGACATCGACGGTGCCCAACGCGTCGTCGCCGATGACAAGAAGCTCGACATCCTGGAGATAGAGACCGAGCGCCGCGCGGTGCAGCTCATAGCCCTGCGCGCGCCGATGGCGGGCGACCTCCGCGATGTCGTTGCAGCGCTCAAGATCTCGGGCGTTGTCGAGCGTATCGGCGACTATGCCAAGAATATCGCCAAGCGCGTCCCGCTGCTCGAGAATGTCGCCAAGATCGAGCCCCTGTCGCTCCTGCCGGAAATGGCGCGCATCGCCGCCGGGATGGTGCACGACGTGCTCGACGCGTTCGTCGAGCGCGACGCAGCCGCTGCGGTTCGGGTTTGCGAGCGGGACGATGCCGTCGACGATTTCTACGATTCGATCTTTCGCACCCTGCTCACGCACATGATGGAGAACCCGCACAATATCGGGCAGTCGGCGCACCTGCTGTTCGTCGCCAAGAACCTGGAGCGGATCGGCGACCACGCCACCAACATTGCGGAGATGGTCTATTATGCCGCGACGGGCGACCACATGACCGACCGGCCCGGGAAATCGCAGAGGGTTCCCAATGGCTAACAAACGCCTCCTGCTGGTCGAGGACGACCGCGCCCTCGCGGACCTGGTCACCTTCCATCTCGAACGGTCGGGTTACGATGTGACGCGGACCGGCGACGGTGAGGAAGCGCTGATCCTGGTCGACGAGGTGAAGCCCGACGTCGTCCTGCTCGACTGGATGATCGAGGGAGTCAGCGGGATCGAGGTATGCCGCCGCCTGCGCCGGCGCTCGAGCACCGCCAACGTTCCGATCATGATGCTGACGGCGCGGGGCGAAGAGAGCGATCGCATCCGCGGCTTCGAGACCGGCGCGGACGATTATGTCACCAAGCCGTTCAGCCCACGCGAGCTCGTTGCTCGTGTTGGCGCGGTCCTCCGCCGCGTTCGTCCGGCGCTTGCCGGCGAGCAGCTGGCTTATGCGGATCTCGAGATGGATGTCGCCGCGCACCGTGTCCGTCGTGGCGGCCAGCACGTGCCGCTGGGCCCAACTGAATTCCGCCTGCTCAAGCATTTCCTCGAGCATCCTGGACGCGTCTTCTCGCGCGAGCGCCTGCTCGACGCGGTTTGGTCGCACGACCCCGACATCGACGCTCGCACCGTCGACGTGCACGTGAGGCGTCTGCGCCAGGCGCTCAACAATGGCGGCCAGTCCGACCTGATCCGCACGGTTCGCTCGGCCGGCTATTCTCTCGACAACGAGGCCTGAGGCTCGCAACGAAAGCGGCCCGCCGTTTAAAGGGCGGGCCGTCCGGGGAGAACTAAATCCGGTTAGCGAATGTTCGCGCCGACATATCCCTGAATGCGCTTCACCAGCGGAGCCGGCAGCGGCACGTAATCGAGGCTGAGCGCCTGCGGCTGACCCTTGGTCAGCGCCCAGTTGAAGAACTTGCGGGCCGACGCGCTCGTCGCTGCATTCTTCGGCTGCTTGTACATCAGCACGAAGGTCGAAGCGGTGATCGGATAGGCGTTCGGACCCGGCGCATTGGTCATCACCAGGTTGAAATCCCGCGCATGCGCCCAATCGGCGGTGGCCGCAGCAGCAGCGAAAGACCTGGCATTCGGCGCGACGAACTTGCCCGCCGCGTTCTGCATCAGCGTGTACGCCATCTTGTTCTGGACGACGTAGGCATATTCGACGTAGCCGATCGAATAGGGAATTTGCTTTACATAGCCGGCAACGCCCTCGTTGCCCTTGCCGCCGATGCCGCCGTTCCAGGAGACGGTCTTGCCTTCGCCGAATTTCGACTTCCAGCCCGGGCTCACCTGGCTGAGATAATGCGTGAAGTTGAAGGTCGTGCCGGAATCGTCGGCGCGGTGAACCGCCGTGATCGCTTTCGCAGGGAAATGCAGGCCCGGATTGATCTTCGAGATTCGCGGGTCATTCCACATCTTGATCTCGCCCGCATAGATCGCGGCGAGCAGCGGCCCGTTGAGCTTCACCTGGCCGGGTCGGGCGCCCGGAATGTTGATCACCGGCACGACCCCCCCAACGACGACCGGGAATTGTGCGAGACCTGCGGCTGCGAGCTCTTCACTGCTCAGAGGCTTGTCGGTCGCTCCGAAGTCGACCGTGCCGGCCTTGATCTGTGCGATTCCGCCCCCCGAACCGATCGACTGATAATTGATCTCGTCGCCCCCGCCTTTCTTGAAGTCGGACGCCCATCGCGAGAGCACTGGATAGACAAAGGTCGACCCGGCGCCGGTGATTCCTGCGCCGGCACTGCTCGCCAGTGCCAGCGACGCGGATGCCAGCATGAAAGTGATCGAGCGGGTGTAGATGCTCATTGAAGTTCCCCCGAAGGCAAAGTCCATTGGAGATGGCGCGTAGCCATCATCGTCTCGGCTAGGCCTTGGCGGTGACGAGCCCGTGACTCGAATGTTGCGGTTCCGTTGCAGGCAGTGAAACCGGGCATTTTGTGTGCGCAAAAGAGCACATCGCAGACAGCAGAAACCGGCGCCGAAACGGCTGTCACAAAACTGACCAACAGCAGTCACAGATTCATTTGGATTGGCCGACTAGCCCCGGATTCGAGTTCGAGGACTCACCTTTGAAGAGCGCTCCACGGGGGGGCGACACGAGAAGGGGCCAATTCCATGAAAGTCTATCATCGGCTCGCCGCCGGAGCCGCCCTGGGCGTTATCGCGATGACTGGCGCGATGCCCGCCGATGCCGAGCCCAAAAAGCTCACCGTTGCTCGCAGGCATGCCGAGGATCCGCGCGACGCGAAGATCCGTGCGCTCGAGGCCAAGCTCGACGCGCTGACCCAGCGGCTCGATGCACAGGAGGCGGCACAACAGGCGACGGCGCAGCAGGCGCAATCGGCGCAAGCGGCCGCCGCGACGGCCCAGAACCAGGCAGCAAATGCTCTCACTCAGTCCCAGGCTGCGCAGGTGGAAATCACCAAGGTCGCAACCCAGACCGTTCCGCCGCTTGAGAAAGCCATCAAGGGCGGCTGGTTCGCCAACACGTCGATCAGCGGCAAGGCATTCCTGAACGTCAGCAACATCCACCACGAGCGCGCCGGAATCGATCAGACGGACAACGGCACCGAGGCGGAACTCAAGCGGTTCTACGTCGGGATCGACCACAAGTTCAGCGACGTGTTCTCCGGGAACATCACGACCGACTTCCGCTACGGCACCAACGGCACGACCAACGACGTCCTGGTCTATGTCAAGAAGGCGTATCTGCAGGCCAAGCTCGACCCTGCCTTCACGATACGCGTTGGCGCGGCGGACTTGCCGTGGGTGCCGTTCGACGAGGGAATCAATGGCTATCGCTTCGTCGAGAACGTGCTGATCGACCGGACGAAGTTCGGAACGTCAACCGACTGGGGCGTCCATATCCTCGGCACGGCCGGCCCGCACAACCTAATCAGCTACCAGGTCTCGGCGCTGAACGGTTCCGGCTACAAGACGCTGGCGCGCAACTCGGACACGATCGACCTCGAAGCCCGGGTCAGCGTCAACCCGATCAAGCCCATCACGCTCGCCGTCGGAGGCTACACCGGAAAGCTGGGCAAGAGCTCCGACAACGGGCTCAACACCCACCGCGCAACCCGCTTCAACGCGCTCGCCGCTTACACGGACAAGCGCATCCGGCTGGGCGTGGAATATTTTGCCGCCAAGAACTGGAACAACGTCAATACGCTTGCGACCGACAAGTCGAACGGCTGGTCGGCATGGGGATCCTTCGCCTTCACCCCGAAGATCAACGTTTTTGGCCGTTACGACTGGGTGAAGCCGAACCGCGACACGAATCCCGCCCTGAAGGACCATTATTTCAACGTCGGGGTCGATTATAAGCCGCTACCGCCTTTGGATCTTGCGCTGGTCTACAAGCGTGACCGGGCGAACAACGGCTTCCTGTCGACGTCGAACGGAACCATCGGCGGCATCAACAGCGTGACAAATGGAACCTACGACGAAATCGGCGTCTTCGGTCAGTTTGTCTTCTGATCGGACCGCAGCGAACTGGGGTCGGCGGTTCGAAAGTGGCTGCTGACCATCAATTCGCTACAGAGGGTGCCATGCCGACGTGGGATCCGGGCGAACGCGCCATTGTCGATGCGCTCGACGAACCGGCGCTCGTTGTCGAAGGACGGATTGTCGCGATTGCCAATACGCCTGCTCAGAAGCTGCTTGGGGCCGGCATCGAGGGGCGCGACGTCCGCCTCGCGATCCGGCATCCGCAAGCGCTCGAACATATCCTCGCCCACCGTCCCGGCGACGTCGACGTCACCGGGATCGGGGAAATCGGCAGGTCGTGGCGCCTCCTCATCCGCCATCTGGACGCGGGTTCGGTTCTCGTTCGCATGCTCGACCGCTCGGATGCGGTTTCCGCCGAGAAGATGCGCGTCGATTTCGTCGCCAACGCCAGTCACGAGCTGCGCACTCCGCTGTCGACGGTCCTCGGCTATGCGGAGACTCTGGCCGAGGAAGAGGATCTGACCTCCGAGCTCCGTTCGACGTTCGGTCGAACGATCGGCGACGAAGCCCGTCGAATGCTGCGGATCATCGAGGACCTGATGAGCCTGTCACGGATCGAGGCGGATCGCTTCCTCGCGCCAAATGAAGCCGTGCCTCTCGCTGACGTGCTCGGAACGGCGATCGATAATGCCCAGCATTTGCGAAGCGGGCCGCCCTGCAAATTCGTCGTCGATATTCCGGCGGACCTTCCCCCGGCCCGTGGGGACCGGACGCAGCTCATCCAGGTGTTCGACAATGTCCTGAGCAATGCGGTGCGATATGGGTGCGAAGGCGCAGATCGCCGGATCGAGGTCGTGGGGCGGCGCGACGGACGATCGCTCATGATCACCGTCACCGATCATGGGCCCGGAATCCCCCGTGAGCACCTGCCGCGCGTGACTGAGCGCTTCTATCGTGTGGACGCGGCAAGAAGCCGTGAATCTGGCGGCACGGGGTTGGGGCTCGCCATCGTCAAGCATATCGTCGAGCGCCACCGCGGCTCTCTCGACATCAGGAGCACGGTCGCTGTGGGGACGAGCGTCAGCGTGAGACTGCCAATCGCGGGCTGAAACTACTCTCGTCGCGGCGCGTTGGGCGCGCGACAGAGGTTCGTTCCATGCGTACAATCAAAATTTGCGCACCCCTCATTGCCGGCCTTTTCGTCGCCACCGGGTGCAAGACGGCTGATTCAGCGACAAGCGGCATCAAGAGCGCCGGTTCGGCGGTAGCCTCAGGGGTTTCGAGCGTTGGCAGCGCCGCCACTTCGCTGGTCAACGTCAACCTTTCGAACGTGCTCAACGACCTCGCCGTGAACTTGCACGTCGATAAAGCGAACATTCCGATCAACGCCCAGATTCCGATCACGATCGCCGCGAACATCTGCGGAGTTTCGATCAACGTCCTTTCGATCTCTCAAGGCGGGACGAGCAAGGGCTGCACGGCCGTAACTACCTCCCCGCAGCTCACCCAAGTGGTTGGGCAACAGCTCCAGGCGGGCGGGGGAACGCAGACGGGTACCACGCCCGCGCCGACGCAGCCGGGTACGACCACCCCGCAGCAGCAGCCCGCCACGCCGCAGCCGACGACGCCCCATTGATCATTGAGTTTGAAGGAGGAATTTATGTCTTTGCGCACCGTGAGGTTGGCCGCCGCGGCCGCTCTTGCCGCTTCGCTGGTTGCCTGTCAGACGGCACAGCCGAACGCGGCAGAATCCCAAGGCGCGACTGGCGGTACCAGTCAGGCCGGCACGGGCGCCACGGGAACAACCGGAACCGGGGCGACCGGCGGGACGGGAACGAGCATTCCCAGCCTGGTGAACGTCAACCTTCAGAACGTGCTCAACAACCTGTCCGTCGCGCTCAACATCGATCGGGCGAACATTCCGGTGAATGCGCAGGTGCCGATCGACGTCGCCGCGAACGTGTGTGGCGTTTCCGTGAACGTGCTGTCCGCGTCGGTTGCGAGCGGCCAGGGCAGTTGCACTGCGACTACGACAAGTCCATCACTCGTCCAGTATGTTCAGCAGCAGCTATCTGCCAGCGGCGGCTCGCAGAGCACTGGCGCCACTACGAACAACATGATGTGAGCTGCTGGGACGCGCGGCGAAAGGCAGCTGAGCTCTCTTAGTGGACGAACCTCGCTACGACGTCGCGATAGCTGCGCGACACTTTCACCTGAGCGCCTGAATCGAGGACCAGGAAGCATTCGCCATTGGTGTGCGGCTTCACCTGCCGGACGAGATCCAGGTTGACGATGGTCGAACGGTGGACGCGCTGGAATCGGCGAGGATCCAGGCGTTTCTCGAGGTCCTTCATCGTTTCGCGCAAGATGAGCGTGTTGTCGCCAGTCTGGATGCACATGTAGTCCCCGGCGGCATCGATGCGCTCGATCGTGTCGACATCGACCCGGAAGATCTGCCCCTGGTCCTTGATGTTGATCATCTTCTCGTAGCGGCTCGCTGCGGGTCCCTCGGGCGCGGCATCGGCCAGCTCCTCCGCCGCTTGCGGCGCATGCTCGGCGAGAGCCTCCTTGAGCCGCTCGGATTCCTCGGCGCTGCGGCGTTCCGCTAGACGCTGCCGCACACGATCCAGCGTTGCGGCGAGGCGGTCCTCGTCGACGGGCTTCATGAGATAGTCGACCGCCTGAGCGTCGAACGCGCGCAGGGCGTGCTCGCCATAGGCTGTCACGAACACGAACAATGGCGGCTCGACGTCCATCAAGCCCTGAATCACGGAGAAGCCGTCGAAGCCGGGCATCTGGATGTCGAGGAAGACGAGGTCGGGCTTGTGAGTCTTGATCTGGCGGATCGCCTCTCGGCCATTGGCGGCGGTCGCGACCACCTCGACGTCCTCGTGCGCCTGGAGCCTCAGCTGCAGGCCCTGGGTCGCCAAGGGTTCATCGTCGACCAGGATGGTCCGGATGGTCATCAGGCAGTTTCTCCAGTCTCGTAAGGAATTTCCAGGATAACGCTGAAGCCCCCGCGGTCGTTCTTTTTGGTCTCGAAACGATGTCCCGCGCCATAGGCCTGCGACAACCGGTCGCGAATGTTCGCCAGGCCGACGCCGGTCGAGGGGCTGGCCGCCAGCTCGCCGCCGTCGTCATTGCCGTTGTCGGCCACTTCGATGCGCACCGCCTGGCCTTCACGCTGAGCGGTAATCCAGATGTCGGCCCCGTCCTCGCTGGGGGTGACCGCGTATTTGATCGCGTTTTCGATCAGCGGCTGGAGCAGCAAAGAGGGGAGGCGGGCCCCGATCGTCTCGGATTCGATGCGGAAATGAGGACGCAAGCGGTCCTCGAACCGCATCTTCTCGATCTCGAGGTAAAGCTTCAGAGTCTCGACTTCCTGCGCGAGCGTCACCTTCGCCGTCGGCTCATTAACGAGGGTGTAACGGAGAAAGGACGAGAGCCGCGCCAGCATCGCATTGGCCCGCTCTGTCTGCTTGAGCAGCACGAGCGTGGAGATTGAGTTCAAAGTGTTGAACAGGAAGTGCGGGTTGAGCTGGTAGCGCAACATCGCGAGCTGAGCGCTCGAAGCCGCGCTCTCGAGCCGCTCCCGCTGGTCGATCTGCTCTTCGAGCAGCAGGAAATAGTTGATGCCGTAATAGAGCGCCGTCCAGGCCGCGAGCAGCGAGAAGTTGAGTAGGATCGCGCCGAAATATTCCACGCCCACCGGCCGCAGATTAGGCTTCAGGAAGGTCGAGACGCTCCACGTCTCGATGACGGAGAAGGTCATCGAGGCAATGGCCACGGCGGCAAGCGAAAGGGCCAGGGTCCACACCGGCTTCATCTTGATCAGCCGCCGGAAGAGCGACGCGAGAAGGAGCGTCAGCGAGTAGCCGGTGGCGGTGAGCAGAAGCGTGTGGACGAGCCACATCCAGCCCATGGAATTGGCGAAGCCCGAGAGCGAGCGAAGGAAGAAATATCCGCTCCAGCCAATGGTTTGAAGGACCCAGAAAGCACGGTTCTTGTCGTCAAAGAAGGGCTGGTCGAAGCCCATCCCGCGCGCGATCGGTGCCGCTGGCGACGCAATTGCAGGCGCATCCGGCGGTGGTGACCGCCGCCGCACCGTTTGACGCCGGTCAAGAGTAGCGCTGTCGGTCGCCATCAGCCGCGATATAGAGGCGACGAGCGGGGTTTGCGAGCGTCCGTCTTGGCTCGAATTGCCTCTGCGAAAGGCGAAGCATTTATTTGCAGACCTTAACCGCGCTTCAACTCTCTTTGTCTAACTCGCTTGTCAGTACGTGGAACGGCGGGCGGATGTACGAAGCTCCAGATCGTTATAAGCGCTTGATTTCGGCTCGCCTCCCGGGCGGTGAATCGGCGGGGCTCGCTGCAAACGGAGCCGAAGAGGAAACGTCGCCGCTCCGCGACGTCCAGCTGATTTCGCGCGCCCAGCTCGCCGGCTTCTTCGCATCCGCAAATATTATCGCCGCGATAATGATGATTCCAAACCTCTGGGGAGAGCCGGCGAGCTGGCTCGTCCCCTGGCTGGTCGCCATCGCCGTCGTGAACCTCGGCGCCATGCAGCTGGCGCGCATTCAGTCGATCAAGTGCGTCGGCCGCTCGGGGCAACGGGTGCCGATGTGGACGATGGTCGCCGAGACCGGCGTCCGCGCCGCCATCTGGCTCAGCCTTCCTCTGTATCTCTTCCCGAGCATGAGTCCCGGCGGACAGGTGATTTCCGCGTCGATCATGGCCGGCTTGGGAATCGCCGCACTGGGCCTCGTCGTCGTTCCACCCTGCGTGACGACCTGGATGGTGGCGTTCACTTTGGCCGTGGGCGGATCGCTGCTCATGAACCGGCACAGCGTGCCGTTTCAGCATATGGTGTCGATCCTCTTTACGTTGGGCGTTGGAAGCTTCGGCGTGCTCACGGTCGCCCGCTGGGCGTTCCACCAGCTCAAGATGAACGCCGACATCGGCGGGCGCAGCGAAAGCGCGAGCCTGCTGTTGCAGGAATATGAGCAGCGGGGCGTTGGCTGGCTGTGGTCCGTGGATGCGGAGAACCGCGTCACCTACATCAGCTCACGGATGAGCGCGCTTCTCGGCAAGCCGGGCGCGCAATTGCTTGGCCATTCGCTTCCCTCTTTACTTGGCGGCCATGCCGAGCTCGGGAGGGTCCTGCTCGAGAGACAACCATTCAACGCGCTTGAAATGGACCTCAAGACGCCTCGAGGCACCCGCTGGATCTCGATCGCAGGCGACCCGATCATCGATACCGCCGGCCGGTTCGAGGGCTTCCGTGGGGTCGGGTCGGATATCACCGAGATCCGCCAGACGCAGGAGCGGCTGACGCATCTCGCCAACGTCGACGTCCTTTCCGGACTTCCGAACCGCGGCCGGGTCCGTCAGCTGCTGGGCGAGGCTTTGCGCCAGGCGACGACGGGCAATGTGCCCTGTGCGATCATGTTCCTCGACCTCGACGGCTTCAAGCCGGTCAACGACACCTTCGGCCACCCGAAGGGGGACGCCGTGCTCCGCGCGGTTGCCAAGCGTCTCGTCGACGAGGTCGGTGCTGACGGCCATGTCGGCCGCATGGGTGGCGACGAGTTCGCGATCGTCGTCCCCGATGCGCAGAGCCGCAAGCTGGTCGAGATCCTCGCCGATCGGATCATCAAGTCGATCAAGGAACCCTATATGATCGACCAGACGGAGATCCGGATCGGGGTCTCCATTGGCTGCGCTTTCGGCCCGATCGACGGCGCGACGGTCGACGATCTCATCCTCAAGGCCGACCTCGCGCTCTACCAGGCGAAAGACGCGGGCCGCGGTGTTGCCCGCTATTTCTCATCGGAGCTGCAGTCCGAGCAGGAGGACCGCGTCCGCCTCGAGGGCGACCTGCGCTCCGCGATTGGCGCCAAGCAGTTCCACCTGGTGTTCCAGCCGCTGATCAACGCGCGGACGCAGCGGCTCACCGGCTTCGAAGCATTGATCCGCTGGAACCATCCGCAGCGCGGCAACGTGCCGCCGAACGTCTTCATCGGCGTCGCCGAGGAAAGCGGTCTGATGTCGTCGATCGGCGAATTCGTGATCGACGAGGCTTGCCGCGCCGCTGCCACCTGGCCCGAGCCGATTACCGTGGCGCTGAACATCAGCCCGAAGCAGATCCTCCCGGCGCTTCCCAATATCGTCAGCGAAGCGCTCGCGCGTCACAAGGTCCCGGCCAACCGGCTCGAGCTCGAAGTCACCGAGGGCGTGTTCCTTGGCGACAACGGTTCGACGTTGGATGTCCTGAAGCGTCTCCGGGCGCTTGGCGTCGGCATCGCGCTCGATGACTTCGGCACCGGCTATTCGTCGATCGGTTATCTGAACAAGGCGATCTTCCACAAGTTGAAGATCGACGGCAGCTTCGTCCGCGAAGCGGGTTCGCGCCCGGAGAACGTCGCGATCATCCAGTCGATCGTGCAGCTCGCCAAGAGCTTCCGCATGTCGGTGACTGCAGAGGGAGTCGAGACGGCCGAAGATTTCGAGCGCATGCGCGATCTCGGCTGCGACACAATCCAGGGATATCTGTTCGGCCGCCCGCTCGTCTACGACCGCGCCAACCAGATGGTGCTGGGTCTGGGCGCAAAGCGTCTCGCCGGCTAGGCGGCCACTGCGTCAGGCTGCGTCAGCAGCCGCCAGTTCATCCGCGGATACGAATTCAGCTGCTTGCCAAGGCTGCTGGTGATGAAGGTCAGCCGCTCGACCGTACGGCTGTGCACGAGCGGGCCGGCATCGAGATAGCGGAACGGCGTGCCCTCCGCGAGACAAAGGAACTCGGCCTTGTCGCGCTGCCGGTCTCCGGTGACGAGCACGTCGCTCAAAGTCTCGCCGAATTGGGGGTGGTCGAAGACTTCCCAGAAGACGTTCTTGAACGCGCCGATCACGCGCGCCTGCGGAAAGCGGCGCTGAAGCTCTTCGGCGCCGCTCGTATCCCAGGGGGTCACGAAGTCGCTGTAATCCGCATTGAACGGGTTGCTGATGTCGATCAGCAGCTTGCCGGTCAGGCAGGCGCATTTGCGGTCCAGGAGGTCGAACAGGCCATCGCGGATGAACACGGCCGGCAGAATCGCCTTCGCGGAGAGCGCGTCCGAATTGCAGCCGGCGCGAAGCGTGGGGATCTGGAGCTTGTCCACGATCTCCGCCGAACGGTCCGAATCGCGCGATCCGAGGATCACGCGCTTGCCGGCTCGAGCGAACATCGCCGCCAGACGAGCGCCCATCCGGCCGGTCCCGAGCACTCCCAGATCCGCCTCCCGAGCGGTGAATTGTTCCATAAGCTGTCCTTTAGCCAACCCTCGCAACTGGCGGCCTCCTACGCCTGCGAATCGGATGCAAGCCAACGAAAGGAGCGCTTTCGCCCATAATTACAGCTTATGAGCCGTTATGGACTGGCCGGAGCTCCGATCGGTGTCCGCTAGGCGAACTTCCGGCGCTCGGCGGTGCGTGCTAGCGCGAATGCGAAGGAGCCGCCTCATGAAGCACGTGCTTTTTGCTGCCTGTTTGTTCGTTGGAGCGGCGGCCAAGTCGGCTCCGATCATTGCGCCTCCGCAGCCACTAGCGGCTGAGCTTCAACCATATGTGCGGGTACCGGGCGGCCGCATCGCGCTAACCCACGTTCGCGTGATCGACGGTACGGGCGCGGCACCTGCGGAGGATCAGACGATCCTGATCGACGGCCCGCGCATCGCTGCGGTGCAGCCCTCATCGGCCGCGGTTCCTTCGGGGTATGCGGCGGTCGATCTCACCGGTTCCAGCGTCATGCCCGGCATCGTCGGAATGCATAACCACATGTTCTACATCGCGCGGCCGAACCTCGACGCGACGGGCCACTCCGAAGATCCGCTCGTGGTACCGCAGATGACCTTCAGCGCGCCGCGCCTCTATCTCGCGAATGGGGTCACGACGATGCGTACCACCGGAAGCGTCGAGCCGTACGCCGACATCAACCTCAAGCGCCAGATCGATGCAGGCAAGCTGATCGGGCCGCACATGGACGTGACCGGCCCCTATCTCGAAGGGCCGAACAGCCCCTTCATCCAGATGCATCAGATCACTTCCCCGGAGGATGCGCGGCGCACCGTCGCCTTCTGGGCCGATCAAGGCGCCACCTCCTTCAAGGCTTATATGAACATCACGCGAGCCGAGCTCAGAGCCGCGATCGACGAGGCCCACCGCCGTCGCCTGAAGATCACGGGCCATCTTTGCTCGGTCACATATCCGGAAGCCGCAAACCTCGGCATCGACGACCTCGAGCACGGCTTTTTCGTCAACACGCAGCTCGATCCCGGCAAGCGGCCGGACAAGTGCACTCCCACCGCCGGCACTCCGACATTGCTGGCGATGACGCCGGGCAGCCCGCAGGCGAACGACCTCATCAAGCTGCTCGTTTCAAAGCATGTCGCGATCACCTCCACGCTGCCGGTGTTCGAGCAGAGCCTGGCGCTTCATGCTCCGCTAAATCCGCGAGCGCTGGCTGTGCTCACGCCGGAAGCCAAGGAGGCTTATCTCTACAATCGCAATCGCGCTGCGGCCCGGGGGTCGACACCTCCCGGTCAGCAGTTCGCGCAGGCCTATCGCAACGACCTGGGCCTCGAGCGGCAATTCGTCGCCGCCGGCGGCCTCCTGCTCGCCGGTCCCGATCCGACCGGCAATGGCGGTGTCATTCCCGGCTTCGGCGACCAGCGCGAGCTCGAATTGCTGGTCGAGGCGGGCTTCACTCCCCTCGAGGCAATCCGCATCGGTACGCTCAACGGCGCGACCTACCTCGGTCTTGCCGACCGCATCGGTTCGATCGCCGCCGGCAAGAATGCTGACCTCATCGTCGTTCGGGGCAACCCCGCGGCCAGCGTCAATGACGTCGAGAAGGTCGACATGGTCTTCAAGGACGGCGTCGGATTCGACAGCGCGAAGCTGCTCGACAGCGTGAAAGGCCGCTACGGCCAGTATTAACGGTGCGCGCGCCGATAGAGCTTGAGTACCTGACCGACGGGTAGCGCATCGACATGGCCCTGCATGCCGTCGACCGAGGTCGCGGCGAAGAGGGAATTGATCACGGCCTCCTCGGTCGCCTCGACGGCGGCTTCGAACAGCGGTGACATCTGCTCGTTGGGAAGGTCCGTGACGGCGGCTGGCTGAGCGCGCCGCATCGGCGTGCGCCGTACGTCGGCATTGGTGGAGAAAGCGACGGCGTAATCGCCCGACCCATTGGTCATCGGGGAGCCCGTCCGCGCGATGCCGAGAAATGTCCGTCGCGCCAGTCGCTCGAGATTGCGATCGGACAGCGGCGCATCCGTCGCTATAACGATGATCACCGATCCGTCGGCATTCGCCGTGTCGAGCTCGCTCTTCAGATAATAGCGGCCGAGGGCCTGCCCGACCGGCACGCCGGCAACAGTCAGGTCTCCGCCAAAGTTGGTCTGCACCAGGACGCCGACCGTCCATCCGCCAAGCGGCTTCGGAAGCCGACGTGAGCTGGTGCCGATCCCACCCTTCCAGTCAAACGCCACCGTGCCGGTGCCCGCTCCAACCGCACCCTCATGGACCGGACCGATCTTCGCCGTCTCAATCGCCTTGATTGCCTGGGCGGCGGTCACATGCCGTCCGCGTATGTCGTTGAGAAAGCCGTCGTTCGTTTCCCCCACCACGGCGTTCACCGACCGCACCTGCTCGTTTCCCGGCTGCCGCAAGGTCCATTCGATCGCGCCCGCCGCGGCGTCCGGGACGTTAAGCGTGTTGGTGAGCAGGATGGGCGTCTCGATCTCGCCGAGCTCCTTGACCTGGGTCGAGCCCATGAACTTGCCATAGGCATTCCCGACGGCGAAGCCGGCCGGGACCTTGTCCTGATAGAGGTTGCCACCGTGCGGAAGGACCGCCGTGACGCCGGTATGCACCGTCTTTCCCTCAACCAGCGTGACCTGCCCGACTCTTACGCCTTCCACATCCGTGATCGCATTCAATGGCCCGGGCGGAAGGATTCCGAACACGATCCCGGCTTCGCGAGCGCGTGTTCGGTGTTCGGCCTCAGCAGCGCTCGTCATAAGCAACAGCGAAAGAAAAGCGGCCCAGACACGCACAGCAGCACCATTGTCTGGCGAGCCCCTTCTTGTCGAGCCGAACGCCGCATAACTCGATCAGCTCGATTGACCGACTCGCGGCCAAAGCGCAGAGCGGCTGCAGGCCGCGCGTTGGTTGCGCACCGGCATTCTCCACGGCCGATTTCCGCGTGCCGTAAGCGTCATCCCCACTCCTCTCAAAGCTTAGGAGAATGACCATGGCTGCAATGACGCCGCCGACCGGCGGTGCGGATACACTCGCGCCGTCCACGACAGAGCCGAAACCGAAATCGAGCGGACAACCCGTGATCGGCGCAGCGGCGACGTTCGAGCTGGTCGACGATCCGTCCATCCGATCGTTCCAGTTTCACGCGAAGGACGAGGATCTCGCGGATCTCAAGAACCGCATCCGCGCAACCCGATGGCCTAGCAGGGAGCTGGTGGACGACGCGTCGCAAGGCGTCCAGCTGGCGACGATCCAGAAGCTCGCCGATTATTGGCTGAACCAGCACGACTGGCGGAAGGTCGAAGCGAGGATCAACTCCTATCCGAACTTCGTCACAAAAATCGATGGAGTCGACATCCACTTCATTCATGTGAAGTCGAAGCATGCCAACGCGCTACCGATCATCATCACGCACGGCTGGCCCGGATCGGTCATCGAGCAATTGAAGATCATCGAGCCGCTGACCGATCCGACCGCCCATGGCGGGACCGAAGCGGACGCGTTCGACGTCGTGATCCCGTCCATGCCCGGCTATGGCTTCTCCGGGGCGCCGATCACGACGGGTTGGGGTCCCGAGAAGATAGCGAGCGCCTGGGCGAAGCTGATGGAGCGCCTCGGCTACTCCCACTACGTCGCGCAGGGCGGCGACTGGGGCGCGCAGATCGTCGACTTCATGGGCGTGCAGGCGCCTTCCGGTCTGCTCGGCATCGATACGAACATGGCGGGTGCGATCCCGCCGGAGATCGATGCGCTGGCCCTGAAGGGTGCGCCCGCTCCAGACAATCTTGATCCGGAGGAGCGGAGCGCGTTCGACCACGTCTCCTTCTTCTACCGGCATGGCCTTGGCTACGCGAACGAGATGGGAAACCGCCCGCAGACGCTCTACGCTCTCGAGGATTCACCGATTGGCCTGGCCGCGTGGATCATCGACCACGACATCTGGACGTATAGGCAAATCGCTCGTGTGTTCGATGGCGAGCAGCTCGGCCTGACGCGCGACGACATCGTCGATAACATTACACTCTACTGGCTGACCCGGACGGCAGTCTCGTCGGCCCGGCTCTACTGGGAAAACAAGAACGCCTTCTTTGCTCCCAAGGGCGTGAAGGTCCCGGCGGTCGTCAGCGTCTTCCCGGACGACATCCCGGGCGCGATTCCGCGCAAGTGGGCGGAGAAGGCCTATCCGAAGCTGCTCTTTTACCGGAAACATCCCGAGGGGGCGCATTTCGCCGCATGGGAGCAGCCGACGGCGCTCGTCGACGATATGCGTGAAGGCTTCCGTTCCCTGCGGAGTTGAATGCATAAGCGCGGACGGTGGCTATGGCGCCGTCCGCGCGCCTTCGAAGCCACTCGAGATGGCGAGGAGGCGTAAATGGCTTTTGTCGGACTCTTGTTGATGTTGGCAGCAGTCCAGCCTGCGCCTGCCCCAGCTCTACAGCCCGCGGGGCCACCCGCCTCTCCGCAGACGCCCGGCATAACGCGCGCCGATCTCCAGCAGCACGACCTGAGCATCGCAGGCTGGGCGACCGTCCAGACGCGGGTGGACTTTGCGCCCGGCGCCATCGCGCCGCGCCACGTTCACTCGGGCGACGAGATCGTCTACGTGCTGAAGGGCAAGCTCGAGTATCGGCTGGACGGTCTTCCGCGAGCGACGCTGAGCGCAGGCGACGTACTCTTCATTCCCAAGGGGAAGCCCCATTCGGCAGAGAATGTCGGCCTCGAATCCGCTTCCGAGCTCGCCACCTATGTGGTCGAGAAGGACAAGCCGCTGGCCGTGCAGGTTCCCTGAACCGGCCCGCCGTGTCTCAATAACGGGCGAGGATGAAGGCGCGAGCCGCGCGATATTCGTCGGGAGTCACGCGCCCGTCGCCGTTTGCATCGGCGACCTTTCGAAACTCCCCGGCGGCAGTCTGCGCTTCGGCATCCGAGATCATGATGTCATGGTCGGCGTCGAAGAATTTCAGCGCCCAATTCATCAGCACCCAGTCGCGCTCGAAGAGCGCCCGTGCTTCCGGCGCCACGCGAACGCTAGCTGGCGTGGGTTGCTCCTGGGCGCGTGCGGGAGCGGCGAAGCCCATCAACGCAAGAAGGAACAACCAGCGCGCCATGACACCCAAACGTTCGAAACGGCGGTACGTTCAGGCCCGGCTTGCGAGGGCCGCTCGAACGGCTTTGTCGAGGGCGTCGGCTCTGAACGGCTTGGCGAGCAACGGCGCGTCCGGCGCGGTGCGCTTTACCGCGTCGGTCTCGCTATAGCCGGAGACGAACAGGATCGGCTGCTCGGGGGTTTCGGCGAGGATCCGGCTCGCGACTTCCGCGCCCGACATGCCGGGCATGATGAAGTCCAGGACGACGAGGTCGGGCTTCTCGCGCCGAAGCTCGGCCAGGCCCTGGCGTCCGTCGCTGGCCTCGCGGACTCGATAGCCCTGCTCCTCCAGCGTCTCGGCGATGAAATTCCGCACGTCGGGATCGTCATCGATCACCAGCACCGATCGGCTGGCCTGCACAGAGGGCCGTACCGCCGGCTCATCGCCTGCGGGCGCCGTTTCCACGGGAGAGCCGTCGGCTTTGCGGAACAGGAGCCGCACGGACGTGCCTTCGCCCGGGGTGCTCTCGATCCGGGCGGAACCTCCCGACTGACGGGCCATCCCGTAAACCATCGATAGGCCCAACCCGGTGCCCTTGCCGACCTCCTTGGTCGTGAAGAAAGGCTCGAAGGCTCGTTCCGCGACCTCTGGCGGCATCCCGACGCCAGTGTCGCTGATGCAGAGCTCAATGTAATCGCCATCCTCGAGGTCGGGATCGCCCTCAACGTGCACGCGCTTGGTGCCGAAACTCAGGACGCCGCCCTCGGGCATCGCATCGCGCGCGTTGATCGCGAGGTTGAGCACCGCGACTTCGAGCTGGGTTGGATCTGCCATCACGGGGATCATAGCTTCGTCGAGGTCGAATCGCTTCTCGATCCCCGGGCCGAGCACATTCCTTAGCAGCGGCCGCATGTTCTGGATCAGGGGCGCGACATAGGTCGGCGTGACTTCGAGCCGCTGCACCCGACTGAAGGCAAGCAGCTGGCCGGTAAGCCTCGCTCCGCGTTCCGCTGCGGCAAGCGCGTTCTCGGCGTAGCGTCGGAGTTTCTCCTCGTCCGTGCGCTTGGCGACGATGTCGAGCCCGCCAACAACGACGGTCAGGAGATTGTTGAAGTCGTGCGCAATGCCGCCGGTCAGCTGGCCGAGTGCCTCCATCTTCTGGCTCTGGCGAAGCTGCTCCTGAGCGGCCTTCAGGTCCGTGATGTCGCGGGCTTCGAACAGCAGATAGATGATCTTGCCGGCGGCATCGCGGACCGGCTGGACCGATACGTCGAGGAAGGCGGTGGAAAAGCCGTCGCGGTCCATTTTGACCTCGGTCGTGAAGACGCGGCCCTTCGCTGCCATGGCGATGCCCCGCTTCATCACGGGAATGTGCTGCGGGTAAGCGGCCATGGTCGGCGCATCCCACAGCTTCTTGCCGATCGCTTCGGCCGGGTTTTCATGGCGCCAGATCTCGCGCCGGTTGTTCACCGCGATCACCGTGCCGTCGGGCTTTAGAAGCACCATGACTTCGAGCGCGGCCTCGAACACCGCACGGAACTGGGCTTCGGAGGCGGCGAGCTGCGCAGTCTGGGCATCGACCTGCCGCCGAAGCTCGAGCTCGGCTTCCTTGGCGACCGTGATGTCCGTTCCGACGCCGATGAAGCCGACCAGCTCGCCATCGGGACCGAAGCGCGGCTGCGAGACCGTCCTAAGCCAGCGATACTCCCCGTCCCAGCGTCGATAGCGCCCCTCGAGCGTGAACCGCTGCAGCGAGGCCTCACCGGCGATGCTTTCCTCGACAATGCGGTCCAGGTCGTCGGGATGGATTCGCTCGCGCCAGTCGAGCGTGCGCGCCTCCTCGAAGTCGCAGCCGGGACCGCAGGCGAACTCGGCATAGGCGTCGTTGACGAAGTCGCGCACCCGGTCGATTCGCGTCACCCACATCAGTACGGGCGCCGAATTGGCGATTCGCCGGAAGCGCTCTTCGCTCTCGCGAATCGAGCGCTCGGCGATGCGTTGCTCGGTCACGTCGTTGAGGACGATGACCATGCCCTCGACTTCCGTGCCGCCCGGGGCAATCCACGGCACATAATCGATCTGAAGCGCCAGCGTGCCGCGGTCGGGATGGTCATAGGTCGCGGCGAATAACTGCCGGTCGCCGGCCATCGCAGTCTCGATCATCGGCTTTCGGGCGGCGTAATTCTTCTCGCCGAGGAGGTCGCGCAGAGTCTTGCCGATGATCTCGCGCCGTGGCGTCCCAAGCCACTCGGAATAGGGCTTGTTGACGAAGCGGAAGGTCTCGCTGCGGTCGACATAGCCGGTCATGACAGGCAGCAGGTCGGCGAGCTGGAGGAGCCCGGGCCCGGTGAACATCGGCGCCGGCAGGTCCAGCGGCAACGGCAGCTCGGTCGCCGGTTGCAGCTCTGGGTCCAGCAGGTCTTGCGCAGCCGGGTTGCCGCCACGCTTCATTTTTCGGGATCCGCCCCCTTCGGCCATCCTCCTAGGATTACGCGCTTTTCTTCGAGAGTCGATTCATCTGGCGCGCATCTGGCCGTGATTAATAAGAGTTGGTAGCCGCGTCGTTCCCCGGCGGGATGGCGGTCGTATTCACGTCCACGGGGGTGCCCGCGTTCACATCCACGGCGTTCACGTCGGTCGCGCGGGTTGTCACGTCGGTGGCGTTCGCATCGGCCATGTTGTTCGCGTTGTTGTGGCTTCCGCACGCAGCGAGAGCCGGAATTGTGAACCCGACCGCCACCTTCGTGATGCTTTTCATCGGCTTTCCTCTCAACGGGCCGGTTGATCATCCGCGAGAGCGTTTGCACTTGAGATCGGTTCCTAAGGCCGATCGATCCATGGGCGGGCTTGGACGCGGAACTGCGCCGGATGGCGATCGGTTTTTCTTGCCTAGCTTGTGCAGGCCAGGAGAGCCCCATGTCCAAGGCAAAGACGACAACAGATCATGATCAGATCCGCAAATGGGTCGAAACCAGGGGCGGCCACCCTGCGGTCGTGGCCGCTACGGAAGACAGCCGCGGCGCCGGCGGCGGATTGCTGCGGATCGATTATGACGAGCCCGGCGGTAACGACGACGACCGCCTGCATCGAATCACCTGGGAAGAATTTTTCAGTATCTTCGACCAGAACGACATCGCCTTCGTCCACGATTCCGACAGCGAGAGCCGGTTCAGCAAGTTCGTCGCGAAGGAGAGCGCAAACAGCTAGTTTGCGTGGCGGAAAAGGGCGCCCGGTCCCCCGGGCGCCCTCTCCGACGCGTGCTCTCGCGTTGACCGTTACTTGGTCTTCTTGCTGCTGCCGTTTTCGGCGGCGTTCCGGATCGTGTCGGCCTTGTTCTCGCCGGCATTCTTGATCGCCGCGGCTTCGTTGCTTGCCTCGTTCTTCACCGAGGCCGCCTTGTTCTCGGCGCTGTTCATGATGTTCGCCGCTTCGTTTTCGCCGCGAGAAGTGACGTTCTCGGCCTGGTTCTCGGCATTGGCTTCCACCTGAGAGGCCTGATTCTGCTCAGGGCTCTTCTTGTTGCAGGCGGTGAGGGCAATCATGCCCGCAGCAGCCGCCATCGCCGTCGTGATCTTCATGAGCTTTCCCCTAGGTTTCGGGCGTGGCCCGCGAATCTAGCCGCCTGATCTGTCCGGCACATGTCACGAAGATTAACTAGCCGTCGAATTCAGCAGCCGAACGACACCTGCGTCGTGCCCTGCTTGACCAGCCTCACCGCGATCTTGGGGGTTCCGGGCGTGAGCTCGACCTTGATGTCGTCGAGATCCGGTTTGCCGTCTTCCGAAAACATCGTCCGGAAGTGGCGATGCGAAAGCAGGAGATGCTCGTCGAGCGGCTTGCAGCCGGTCGACTGGAGCGAGTGGAGGCCGACCAACATCCCGTCCGGGTCATAATATTCGGCATAGCCCCACTCGGCGTCGATCGAGTCGTCCTTGAGCCTGGCCGGGCATTCCGCCCGCACCGCCGCGCACACGACCTCGGTTTCAGGGTCCTCCGGCCACCGCGGTTTGGGCGAGAAGTCGAACACCGGGGCCTGCGCGGCCGCTCCGCCGGCCAGCGCCAGGATCCCCGCGATGATCGCCCACCGCACAGGCCTATTTCAGCGCCTTGACCGCGGCGAGCGTCTTGGCGACGTGCTGGCTGAAGTCGAGGTCGTCGTGGACCATCACGATCTTGCCGCTCGGCGCGATTACGTAGGATGTGCGGGTCGTGATGCCGGGATGCGCGGCCCAGGCGACGTCGAACTCCTTCTGGATCTGCGGCGTCGCTGTCGCGACGGGGAACGCGCTTCGGCATTCCTTCGCGGAGAAGTCGTGAAGCGTCTTGAGGTCGTCGGCCGACATGCCGATCACCTGCGCTCCGGCCTTCTTGAAATCGCCGATGGATTCGCTGAACGCGTGCGCCTCCGCCGTGCAGCCGCTGGTGAAGGCCTTGGGGAAGAAATAAAGGACGACCGGGCCTTTCTTGAGCTGCTCGGCAAGGTGGATCCTGAATTCCTTGCCGCCGACTGCGCCCGTCGTGGTGAAGTCCGGAGCCTTATCGCCGACGTGAAGCGCGGCGGTGGCGGGGGCGGCGGCGAGAGTAGCGGCGGCGAGGCCGAACAGAAGCTTGCGCATGACTTTGAGTCTCCTTTTGCCCGGCTGTTTACTCCGCGTCTGCGAGCAGCGCGAGTGTCCGTTCGTCAGGGCTGTCGAAGAACGCATTCAGAGCCTGCGCGAAGACGCCGGCTGGCTCGATGGCATCGAACAAGGTCAGGCAGGACCGCAGCTTCATCGAGTCGATCGGCCCGAGGATCTGCTCCGGGCTTCGCTTGCCTGCCCAAGGCAGGAGCGCCTCGACAGATTTGGCTAGTCGGAGCCCGAGGTCGGGATGAGAGAGATAAGCGATCGCTTCACCGCGACCGCTGACGCCATAGAATCGTGCGGTGGAGCTTCGGCCGAGACCGGCGAGCTGCGGAAAGACGAACCACATCCAGTGGCTCTGCTTGCGGCCGGAGTGGAGCTCGGCAAGAGCGGATTCGAAGACGCCCTCCTGCGCCTCGACGAACCGCTGCAAATTGTAGGGATCGCTCACGCCGGCATCTTGGCCTGCTGGCCGCCGGCAGGGAAGCGGCTGGCGCCTATTGCCGCGGCGCCAGCAGCCCCGTCAGGATGTAGAACAGGATCATTACCGGGCCTGTGATCAAAGTTGCTGCGATGAAGGCGAGGCGGATGATCGTCGGGTCGACGCCGGTGTAGTCGGCGAGACCGGCGGCGACGCCCATGACCTTGGCGTCGCCGCGGTTGATCAGGAAACGTTGGTTCATCTGAGTTTCCCTGGTTGAAGTGACTTCAGGCAATCGGCAGCGAGGTGGCGGCCGAAACGAGCAGAAGCGCGGAAATGAAGGCGCCGGCGAAAACGGTGGCATTCTCACGGGCCGAAGCGAACATGCTGAACATTGAAAACCCCTTCTTAGTATCCTCGAACCCACCATTGGGCTCGTGCCATCTTCTATGCAGGGGCCGTGCCAAATTGGAAAAGTCGTTTGTTTTCACTGATAGAGTGCGCAGCGCAGCGAGAATTGCTGGTGTCTAGCACCGCAGGTTGGGAAATTTTCCCATCTCATGTCGCGAACTGTCTGGGCAGGTTGTCCGAATCCGGACAGTGAGGACTATTCGAACTCGACGATGACCTGGTCGACCGCGAGGCTGTCGCCAGCCTGGGCGGGAGTCGCCTTGACAGTCGCCGCCTTCGGAGCGCGGAGGATATTTTCCATCTTCATCGCTTCCATGACCGCGACGGGCTGGCCCGGCTCGACCTTGTCGCCGATCGCGACGTCGAGCTTGGTCAAGAGTCCCGGCATCGGAGCGAGCAGCAGCCGCGACAGATCGGGCGCGGGCTTGTCGATCATGTGCTTCGACAAGTCGGCGACGTGCGGGCTCAGCACCTGCACCTTGTGGCTGGCGCCTCGTGTTTGAAGTTCCCAGTTGCGGCCGACGCGGCGCACCTGAACGATTCGGTGGCGCCCATCGACCGTGACGGACAGCAGCCGCTGCCCCGGTACCCAGCGACCGACGATGTCGACCAGGTCGCCGTCATCAGTTACCGCGATCGTGCCGCCCTTGTAGGGCTTGATCCGCACCTTGTGCGCCTTGCCGCCATCGATCTTCACGATGCGCTCGCACGGAAAATGCGGCCGGTCGCCGAGTTGGTCGCTGATTTCCACGGCACGCTCGTCGGTGATGACTGCGATCATGCCGGCGATGGCGGTGAGGTCCTCGATCAGCTGCTCGTCCGCGGGCGCGCCCTCGAAGCCTTCGGCATATTCGTCGGCGATGAAGCCGGTCGTGATGTCGCCGGAGCGGAAGCGCGGGTGCTGCATCAGCGCCGAGAGGAAATCGACATTGTCGCTGATGCCGTCGATGACGAACTGGTCGAGCGCTCCGATCTGCGCGTCGAGCGCCTCGAGCCGGCTCGGCGCCCAGGTGATCAGCTTGGCGATCATCGGGTCGTAGAACGTGCTGACTTCGCCGCCGTCGGCGACGCCGTCGTCGACGCGGACGCGCACGCTTTCGTCATCCCGGCCCTGAGCCGGGTCCCGCCTTTTCTTTGAAACGGCTGGAAGGAAGGCAGGCCCCTGATCAAGTCCGGGGTGACCGGGAGTGGGCGGCCAGTAGCGGATCAGGCGCCCCGTGCTCGGCAGGAAGTGGCGGTACGGGTCCTCGGCGTAAACGCGCGTTTCGACCGACCAGCCGTTTATGCCGATGTCTTCCTGCGTGAATGCAAGCTTCTCGCCCGCTGCGACACGGATCATCTGCTCGACGAGGTCGAGGCCGGTCACTTCCTCCGTCACCGGATGCTCGACCTGCAGCCGGGTATTCATCTCGAGGAAGTAGAAGCTCTTGCCGCTGGTATCGGCGCCGTTGACGATCAGCTCGACCGTGCCCGCCGAATAATAGCCGACGGCCTGCGCAAGGGCGACGGCCTGCTCGCCCATCGCCTTGCGCATCTCGGGCGTGACGAACGGCGAGGGGGCTTCCTCGACCACCTTCTGGTGGCGGCGCTGGATCGAACATTCGCGCTCGCCCAAATAGAGGACAGTGCCGTGCTGGTCGCCCAGCACCTGGATCTCGATGTGGCGCGGCTGCTCGATGAACTTCTCGATGAAGACGCGGTCGTCGCCGAAGCTGTTGAGCCCCTCGCGCTTCACGCTCTCGAAACCTTCGCGCACGTCCTTTTCCGACCAGGCGAGGCGCATGCCCTTGCCGCCGCCGCCGGCCGAAGCCTTCATCATCACCGGATAGCCGATGTCGCCGGCGATCTTCACCGCCTCGTCGGTCGTCGCGATGTCGCCGAGATAGCCGGGGACGACGTTGACTCCGGCCTTCTGCGCGAGCTTCTTGGACTCGATCTTGTCGCCCATCGCGGCGATCGCTTTGGGCGGCGGGCCGATGAAGGTGATCTTTTCCTTGGCGAGGGCCTTAGCGAAGCTCTCGCGCTCCGACAGGAAGCCGTAGCCCGGATGCACGGCCTCGGCGCCGGTCGCCTTGCAGGCGTCGATGATCAACTCGGCCTTGAGGTAGGACTCACTCGCAGGCGGCGGGCCGAGGCGGACGGCTTCGTCCGCCATTTTCACATGCGGTGCTCGCTCGTCCGCATCGGAATAGACCGCGACGGTCTTGATGCCCATGCGCCGTGCGGTGCGGATCACCCGGCACGCAATCTCCCCGCGATTGGCGATCAGGATTTTCTTGAACATCAGGCGTTTTGTCGCCGCAACAGAAAGAACACCAGACCCGATAGCCAGATCAGGGGCGCGGCGACAAGGAACACGTGGCGACGATGCTCTTGAACGGCGGTACAAACGTCGTTCCCGGGTCCGCAGTCACCGACTTGGCTCAGAGTCCAAAAGAACGCGAGACCGAAGCAAATGATTGTCCAGAGCGCTCCGCGCACCAGACGTTCGCGCATCACTCCGCCGCCTCGTCGAGCGGCGGGCGGTTGTGGCCGAGGAGGCGCAGCACTTCGTCGGCGGCGTCCGCGAGGTTGGTGCCGGGGCCGAAGATCGCCTGCACGCCGGCGGCGCGGAGCATCGCATAGTCCTGCGGCGGGATGACCCCGCCCGCGACCACCTTGATATCGGCGCGTCCCATGTCCTTCAGCGCCTCGATCATCTCCGGGATGAGCGTGCGGTGTCCCGCGGCGAGCGAGCTCGCGCCGACCACGTCGACGTCATTGTCGATCGCCATCTGCGCGGTCTCGCGCGGGGTCTGGAACAGGGGCCCGGGAATCACCTCGAAGCCCAGGTCGGTGAAGGCCGACGAGACCAGGTTCGCGCCGCGGTCGTGCCCGTCCTGGCCCATCTTCGCGACCATGATCCGCGGCTTGCGGCCGAGGCGGTCGGCGACGGACTTCGTGCCCTCCACCGCCATCTTCCAGCGACCGTCCTTGCGCGCGGTGCCGTAGATCCCCCGCACCGGCTCGGGCTTGGTTCCGTAGCGGCCGAACGCGCTTTCGAGTGCGTCCGAAATCTCGCCGAGCGTGCAACGGACGCGAGCCGCCTCAACGCTCAAGCGCAGCAGGTTTTCATCGCCCCGCGCGCCTTTCTCCAGCGCATCCAGCGCCGCACGAACCTTTGCCTCATCGCGCTCTGCGCGCACCTTCTCGATCTTCCCGATCTGCGACGCACGGACCTTGGCATTATCGACCTCCAGGATCTCATGCTCCTCTTCCTCGGCCAGCCGATACCGGTTGACGCCGACGATGGTGGTCTCACCCGTATCGACCTTCGCAGCGCGGGCCGCGGCGGCTTCCTCAATCCGGTGCTTGGGCAGGCCTTCGGCGACCGCCTTGGTCATCCCGCCATGCGCCTCGACCTCCTCGATCAGCGCCCAGGCCTTCTCCTCAAGCTCGCGCGTCAGCTTTTCGACATAGAAGCTCCCGCCAAGCGGGTCAGCGACCGCGGTCACGCCGCTTTCCTCGGCGAGGATCAGTTGGGTGTTTCGGGCGATGCGCGCGGAAAAATCGGTCGGCAGAGCGATCGCCTCGTCGAAGCTGTTGGTGTGCAGCGACTGCGTGCCGCCGAGCACCGCAGCAAGCGCCTCGATCGTGGTTCGGACGATGTTGTTATACGGGTCCTGCTCGGTCAGGCTGACGCCGCTCGTCTGGCAGTGGGTGCGGAGCACCTTCGACCGGTCGTTCTGCGCCCCCAGATCGGTCATGATCCGGTGCCACAAAGTGCGCGCGGCACGCAGCTTCGCTATCTCCATAAACAGGTTCATTCCGATGCCGAAGAAGAACGAAAGCCGCGGGGCGAAGTCGTCGATGTCGAGCCCGTCCGCCTTGGCGCAGCGGACATATTCCATGCCGTCGGCGAGCGTGTAGGCGAGCTCCTGCACCGCGGTCGCTCCGGCCTCGTGCATGTGATAGCCGCTGATCGAGATACTGTTGAACTTCGGCATGTCGGCCGCGCAGTAGGCTATGATGTCGGAGACGATCCGCATCGAGGGTTCGGGCGGGTAGATGTAGGTGTTCCGGACCGCGAACTCTTTCAGGATGTCGTTCTGGATCGTTCCGGTGAGCTCGTCGTGCGGAACGCCCTGCTCCTCGCCGGCGACGATGAAGAAGGCCATGACGGGGAGGACGGCGCCGTTCATGGTCATGCTGACCGACATCTCGCCGAGCGGGATTCCGTCAAACAGCAATTTCATGTCCTCGACTGTGTCGATCGCGACACCGGCCATGCCGACGTCGCCCGCGACGCGCGGATTGTCGCTGTCGTAGCCGCGGTGCGTCGCGAGATCGAAGGCGACGCTGAGGCCTTTCTGGCCCGCTGCGAGGTTGCGGCGGTAGAAGGCGTTGGATTCTTCGGCGGTCGAGAAGCCGGCGTACTGGCGGATCGTCCAGGGGCGGCCGGCGTACATCGTCGCATACGGACCGCGGGTGAACGGCGCGACACCCGGATAGCCGCTGTCGATGTCCGCGGCATCGTCGGGCCCGTAGACCGTGTTTAGGCGGATTCCTTCGAAGGTCTCACGCGAAAGATCCCTGCCGCGAGATTCCTTCTCCGCGAGCTTTTCCCATTCGGATTTTGACGGCTCGTCGCTCATTTGCGCCGCTTCTTAGCCGCCATTGCGGACGAAGCGAAGCGACGACGATTGAGAGTGCTACGCGAGCTTGTCGGCGTAGATCATGCGACCGCCCGCGAGCTTGCGCATGACGGCGTACTGGCTCGCGCGCGACATGGCGAAGCAGCCTTCGGAACGGCCGAGCTTGCCGTGGATCGGGATCATGTCGTCCTCGGCGTACCAGGCGTTGTGGATGACAATCGCGCGCGGCTCCGCATTGTAGTTCGACCAGTCGAGGCCGCGAACCTTCATCGAAAGGCCGTACTTGCCGTCGTAATAATCGCCGGTCGTGTAGGTGCCGTTCGAGCTCGCATAGGAGCCGAAATCGTTCGAGAAGCGCTCGACGAAGCCGCTGTGATCGGGGTCCGAACCGCGGCCGTGAGCGACGCGGTGCGCCTCGACGTTGCCGGTCATCAAATCGACGACATAGAAGCGCGGCTCGCTCGACGGCTTGGAGAAGTCGACGATCGCCATGCTGTCACGCGCATAAATCTTGTGTTGATTGAGCGCGGCCTTGGCGCGGGCGAAAAGCTGCGGGTCGATCCCGCCGGGAGCGGTTGGGGCGATCGTCGGCTGCGGCACAGGAGCGCGCGGCGCGAGCGGGTCCAGGCCCTGCGGCCCGGGAACCAGCTGCAAGGAGCTCGAGCTCGCTGCCGATGAAAGGATTGCCCCGGCTGCCCCCATAGCCCCCAGACGCAACATTTCACGCCGATTCAACGTCACTAATGCCCTCCCGAAACGAATGACCGGTGTAACATTCAATGGGTTAATGGTGGATAACCCATCTCTTCATGTTTCGCGGCCCATCGTATCCCCCTCACGTTTCATCGCACCGTTCATGACTTTGCAACGGGTTGAACGGAGTGCGAACCACTGCTAAGGGGCCCCTCGCCGCCGCAGGCTTGCCTCCGGAGGCCGACGTCGTGCCGCTTAAAAAACCCTAGTGTTTCAATGATTTAGGGTGGCGCGAGCCAATTACAAGGAGTGTGACCGGACCGTATGCAAATCATCGTTCGCGACAATAATGTCGAGCAGGCGCTGCGCGCGCTCAAGAAGAAGCTGCAGCGCGAGGGCGTCTACCGCGAGATGAAGTTGCGCCGTCACTACGAGAAGCCGTCGGAGAAGCGGGCCCGCGAGCGCGCCGCCGCCATCCGCCGCGCCCGCAAGCTCGAGCGCAAGCGCGCCGAGCGCGAAGGCGCCCGCTAAGCCTAGCTGAAGACCCAGTGTCAGTCGCCGAAGCCGCCCACCGTCCCGCCAATAAAGGCCGGGCGGTCGCGCTGTGGCTTGCGTTCATCCTGATCATCGGTTTCGCGGTCGCTCTGGCATGGAACGGCGCAGGAGCGCTTCGTCCGGAAGTCACATCCAGCGGATTGCAGTTCCGCACGATCACCGCTGGTAAGGGCAAGGCGATCACCGGAGCCGATGCGGCCCTGCTCGATTATGCGCTGAGCGCCAATGACGGCCAGACCTATGACAGCAGCGAAAGCCACGGCGGACCGCAGCCTTTCACCGCGGGTACGGTTTATCCGGGGTTCTCCGAGGCGATGTCACGAATGCAGGAAGGCGGCGTTTACCGCTTCACGATTCCCCAGGCGATCGCCTGGGGTTCGCAGGGCCAGCCGCCGCAGGGCTGGCCGAAAGACAGTCCGCTCACGTTCGACGTGCGAGTGAGGAAAGTCGTGCCCGGAGGCGCACAAATCCTCGAACAGCAGATGCAGCAAGAGCGCATGCGGCAGATGATGCAACAGCAGGGCATCCTGCCTGGCCCGCAGCAGTAAGGATCAGGTGCCGACCACCTGCGGCGGCTCTCCTTCTTCGGCCGCGTGCTGACGGCTGAGGTCGATCAGCACCACCTTCAAGGTTGCAAGAATCGGATCGGCGAAGAGCACGCCCAGAATTCCGAACAGGGCGCCCATCAACAATTGCATCGCGAGCAGGACCGCCGGCGCCAGATCCACGGTGCGGCGAGCGACGTACGGCACGACCACGTAGGCATCGATGTTGTGCACCAGGAAATAGACGATGATGCACCAGATGCCCTGATTGGTGCTCGCGCTGAAGCCAACGGCGATCATCAGGACTCCCGACGTGATCGCGCCGATGTTCGGGATGAAGGCCAGGACGCCTGTTACGAGGCCGAGCAAGCCGGCCATGGGTACCCCCGCGATCATCAGCATGAACCAGGTGAACACGCCCTCGAACAGCATGGCGATGAGGCGCCCGAACAGCAGCCGCCGAAGCGTGAAGCCGGCATGTTCGGCGATTCGGTAAAAACTTGAGCGAGCGCGCAGCGGCAGCATCCAGGCGATGCCCCGGTCATAGAGGTGCGGCTCGGATGCCATGAAGATGCCGATCACGATCATTGCCACGATGCTCGCGACGGCGCCGATCACGCTGCCGACCGCGCTGGTCAGCTTGCCGATGCCGCCGAGAAGATTGCTGCTGACGCTCTCGACCTGGCCTTGTGGGACGAGCCCGAGCGAGGCGGCGAATTCGAGCAGCCGGTGGAATTGGGCTGTCACGACCTCACGAAGAGCGCCGAACTGGGCTGCGATGGTCGTCCCTGCGAACCAGAAGACCCATCCCAGAAATCCGAAGCCGAGGATCAGCACCAGCAGAAGCCGCCAGCCGCGCGGGACCGGCAGGAAACGCCCCAGCAGGCGGACGCCGCCGTCGAGGAATACCGCGAAGATCGCGCCGCCGACGATCAGCAGCAGCGGCTCGCCGAGCACGATGATGCCCACGATCAGCAGCGCAAGGCCGAACCACACCGCCGCTTTTTGCATCTCCCGGCGGACGAGAGGATCGCGGAACTCCGCCGGACCTGGCCGCTCCACATGCGGCTCGGTGGTCGGCGGACGGCTACCCATCAGCTGTTCCGGAGCGACGTCCCCGCGCGCCCCGGGCGCAGCGCCTCGAACCAGGTCAGCGGGTTCCACCAGACCGTCGAGCCGTCGAGCGAGAAGGTGATGAACTCGGCACGGCCGCCGATATTCTCCCACGGCACAGGCCCGCCGAGGCCGCCCTGCCATTCGGGCACGCGGCTGTCGGCGCTGTCGTCGCGGTTATCGCCCATCAACCAGACGTGGCCGGCTGGGACGGTCACCGGTCCAAAATTGTCCTCGGTCGAGCGGCCGAGCTCGACGGTCTCGTAGCTGCGGCCGTTCGGCAGAGTCTCGCGCACAACGGGTACGCGGCAATAGGTCTTGCCGTCGGCGCCCTTCACGCGGAAGTCGTAGAGCGCCGGGTCGTGCTCCGACCCGCACGGCGAATTGACGTCGACCGGGACCATGTCAGGCGCCAGCGGCTGCCGCTTCACCGCCTGGCCGTTGATGAACAGCTGGCCATCGACCATGCGGATGACGTCGCCCGGAATGCCGATCACGCGCTTGATATAATCGGTGCGGGTGCCCGGCGGAGTCACGACCACGATGTCGCCGCGCTCCGGTATGCGTCCGAAAACCCGGCCCGGCATCGGCGGCAGGATATGAAAGCTCGGGGAAACCCACGACCAGCCATAGGGATATTTGGTCACCACCAAACGGTCGCCCGTCAACAAACCCGGCATCATTGATTCGGACGGAATGTAGAAAGGCTTGGCGACGAAGCTGTGGAAGGCCAGGACCGCCAGCAAGACCCACAGGAGGCCCCGGATCTCGCGCCACAGCGCGGAGCCCTTGTCTTCCTTCTTCTCGGCGGGAGGCGCGACCCGATCTTCCGTGCTCGCCTCAGGGGTGGTTTCGGTCAACAATCAGGGCTCCAGCTTGCGGGCGGTCAGGATCACGAAGGCCTGCGCCCAGGGATGATCGTCCGTCATCGTCAAATGAATGTCGATGGCGTGGCCTTCCGGCGCAAGGGCGTCAAGCCGCGCCTTGGCGCCACCGGTGACTTGTAGCGTCGGAGCGCCGGACGGAAGATTAACGACGCCGATGTCCTTCATGAATACGCCTCGCCTGAAGCCGGTGCCGACGGCCTTGGAGAAAGCCTCTTTCGCCGCAAACCGTTTGGCCAGCGTGCCGGCGGTGGTGCGCGGGCGCGATGCGGCCTTCTTGCGTTCGAGGTCCGTGAAGACCCGATTCAAGAATTTGTCGCCCCATCGGTCGAGCGACTTCGCGATCCGCTCGATATTGCACAGGTCCGAGCCGATACCGACGATCACCGCGCGCTCTCCATCAGCGCGCGCATGCGCCGAACGCTCGCGTCGAGCCCCGTGAAGATCGCCTCGCCTACCAGGAAATGGCCAATGTTGAGCTCGGCGATCTGCGGGATCGCGGCGACGGCAATGACATTGTCGAAGGTCAGCCCGTGGCCCGCGTGTGGCTCGATGCCGTTCTTCACCGCCAGAGCGGCGCAGTCGTTGATGCGCTTCAGTTCGGTCGATCGTCCGTCACCTTGGGCGTGGGCATAGCGGCCGGTGTGGAATTCAACGACCGGAGCGCCGAGGCGCAATGCAGCTTCGACCTGACGCTCGGAAGGCTCGATGAACAGGCTCACGCGTATGCCCGCGGCACCGAGCCTATCGACATAATAAGCGAGTTGGTTGTGCTGGCCCGCGGCATCGAGGCCACCTTCGGTCGTGCGCTCCTCGCGCCGCTCGGGGACGATGCACGCCGCATGCGGTTTATGCCGAAGCGCGATCTCGAGCATCTCTTCGGTCGCGGCCATTTCCAGGTTCAGCGGCAGCGCGATCTCCGCCATCAGCCGATCGATATCCTCGTCGGTGATGTGACGCCGGTCCTCGCGCAGGTGCGCAGTGATTCCGTCAGCCCCGGCATCGGCGGCGATATGGGCGGCGCGCACGGGATCGGGATGATCGCCGCCGCGCGCGTTCCTGATGGTCGCGACATGGTCGATATTGACGCCGAGACGCAGTCGATTGCTCACGCTGCGGCGCGGCTACCCGGCTTGATGGGCGGAATTGCGGCAAGCTCCGGCGGGACCGCATCAGCCTCGTAGGTCGGTACGTCGATCCGAATGAGCGGCGTGTAGGGCACGCCAAGGTTGGCCTTGCCGCCGGAACGATCGACCAGGGAGGCTGCTCCGACGACGCTCCCGCCTGCCGCCTCGATGGCCGCAATCGCTTCCCGCGAAGACAGGCCGGTGGTCACAACGTCTTCGACCAGCAACACGCGCTCTCCCGGTTCGAGCCGAAAGCCGCGGCGCAGCTCGAACACGCCTTGCGGCCGTTCGACGAACATCGCCGGCTTTCCGAGCGCCCGGCCCATCTCGTGGCCGATGATCACGCCGCCCATGGCTGGGGACACGACCGAATCTACCGCATCGCGAACCCCGGCGGGGAGCTTCGCCGCCAGAGCTCGGGCGAGCCGCTCGGCTCTTCCCGGATCCATCAGGACCCGCGCGCACTGCAGGTAGCGAGGGCTCCTCAAGCCCGAGGACAGGATGAAATGGCCTTCGAGCAAGGCATCCGCCGCGCGGAATTCGGAGAGGATCTCATCGTCGGTCATGGTGCCGGAGTGCCGATTAGGCCACGCCGACCGGTGCTTCAACACTTGCCGAATAGCATCCGAGAGGAGGTGCTTGAGGCTCCAGAAACCCGCGCCTATAGAGCGGCGCAATCGAGGCGCAGTTCCGCGTCCTCGGTCCCAACCGCACGGTAACCGGGGTGAAGATGAAATTGATTGGATGGGCGATCGCCCTTGCCGCAGCCGGGCTTACACCTGCAGCGGCTCAAGCGCCCGCAACCTCGCCTACGTCCGCGCAAACGATCACCGCAGCACCGCCTGCAGGCACCGCCCAGAACCCGGGTACGCCCGATGCCGCCCAGCCCGCCGTGATGGATCATGGGCCGGGCCACATGATGCCGACACCGGGAGTTGGCGAGCCCGACGGCCGCAAGGGCATCCAGATGCAGGTCACCCCGATCGGCGTGGAAGCGTCGCTATTCCACAACAATTGGCTGCTCCCGCTCTGCGCGATCATCAGCATCTTCGTTCTCGGGCTTCTGCTCTATGCGATCGTCCGCTTCCGCCGCGGCGCCAATCCGACGCCGTCGCGCAATTCGCATAACACTCTGATCGAGGTGATCTGGACGCTTCTCCCGGTGCTGATCCTGGTCGGGATCGCGATCCCATCGATCCGGCTGCTGCGGCACCAGTACACTCCGCCCCCCGCCGACCTGACAGTGAAGGTGACCGGTCACCAATGGTATTGGTCGTACGAGCTACCCGACTATGGCGTATCGTTCGACAGCTACATGCTCAAGGAGAAGAACGATCCGACCCGGCAGGCGAACCAGCGCGCCCGCACCGACGCCGACGGACCGCCGCTTCTCGCCGTCGACAACCGGCTTGTCATTCCCCAGGGCAAGGTCGTGAAGTTCATCGTCACTGCCGACGACGTGATCCACAGCTTCGCGATGCCGGCCTTCTGGATCAAGCAGGACGCCAACCCCGGCCAGCTCCACGAGACCTGGGCCAAGGTCGACCGACCTGGGGTATATTTCGGCCAGTGCTCGGAGCTCTGCGGAGCCCGCCACGGCTTCATGCCCATCGCCATCGAGGTCGTCCCGCCGGCGCAGTTCGCACAGTGGGTGGGCTCCAAGGGCGGGCATATGCCGAGCGCCGCCAAGCCCGCGCCGGACAGCACGGGCGTCTCGCCCGTAACCCCTGCCGCTACTCCCGCTCCGGCTGCCGCCCAGCCGGCCGCCGGTGCAGTGCCTTCAGCCGCACAGCCCAGCGCCACACAGCCCGCGACCAACCAGGCCGCGACCGCGCAGAATTAAAGCGAAGAGAGTTCGTACATGAGCACCACCGCCGACTCACTGCATCTGAGGCCGCACGAAGCGCATGACGCGCATCACGGCGAGGACCACAAGCCGGGCTTCTTCGTCCGCTGGTTCATGTCCACCAACCACAAGGACATCGGCACGCTCTACCTGCTCTTCGCGATCGTCGCGGGAATCATCGGCGGCGCGATCTCCGGCATCATGCGCTGGGAGCTGATGGAGCCGGGCATCCAGGTGCTCAACCGCGCCTGGCCGATCGGGGCCGGCACGGCGAACTTCGACGAATGGGCGCACCACTGGAACGTGCTCATCACCGCGCATGGCCTGATCATGGTCTTCTTCATGGTCATGCCGGCCATGATCGGCGGCTTCGGCAACTGGTTCGTGCCGCTCATGATCGGCGCCCCGGACATGGCCTTCCCGCGCATGAACAACATCAGCTTCTGGCTGTTGATCCCGTCCTTCTGCCTGCTGTTAGGGTCGACGTTCGTGAGCGGCGGCACCGGGCTCGGCGCCGGGACCGGCTGGACGGTCTATGCGCCGCTTTCCACGTCGGGCTCGTCGGGCCCATCGGTGGACATGGTGATCTTCTCGCTCCACCTCGCGGGCGCGAGTTCGATCCTTGGCGCGATCAACTTCATCACGACCATCTTCAACATGCGCGCGCCGGGCATGACCCTGCACAAGATGCCTTTGTTCGTCTGGTCGGTGCTGGTCACCGCCTTCCTGCTTCTGCTCGCGCTTCCGGTGCTTGCCGGAGCGATCACCATGCTTCTGACCGACCGCAATTTCGGCACGACCTTCTTCGACGCGTCTGGCGGGGGCAACGTCGTGCTATACCAGCACCTCTTCTGGTTCTTCGGCCACCCCGAGGTCTACATCATGATCCTGCCGGGCTTCGGCATGGTCAGCCAGATCGTGGCGACCTTCAGCCGCAAGCCGGTGTTCGGCTATCTCGGCATGGCCTATGCGATGGTCGCGATCGGCGTCATCGGCTTCGTCGTCTGGGCGCACCACATGTTCACGACGGGCATGAACGTCGACGAGAAGATGTACTTCACCGCCGCGACGATGATCATCGCGGTTCCGACCGGAGTGAAGATCTTCAGCTGGATCGCCACCATGTGGGGCGGATCGATCACCTTCGAGACGCCGATGCTGTGGGCGATCGGCTTCATCTTCCTGTTCACCGTCGGCGGGGTCACCGGCGTCGTGCTCGCGAACGGCGGTGTCGATAATTACATGCACGATACCTATTACGTGGTCGCGCACTTCCACTACGTGCTCAGCCTCGGCGCGGTGTTCGCGATCTTTGGTGGCTTCTACTACTGGTTCCCGAAGATGAGCGGCCGCATGTACAACGAGCTGCTCGGCAAGGTTCACTTCTTCCTGATGTTCATCGGAGTGAACGTGATCTTCTTCCCGATGCACTTCCTCGGGCTGGACGGCATGCCGCGGCGTATCCCGGACTACACGCCCGCCTTCACCGAATGGAACCAGGTTGCGACCTACGGCTACATGATCACGATCGCCGGCGTTGCGGTGTTCTTCGTGAACATCCTGTGGTCGCTCGCCGCGGGCAAGAAGGCGCCGGACAATCCGTGGGGCGAAGGCGCGACGACGCTCGAATGGACTCTCTCGAGCCCGCCGCCATTCCACCAATACTCAACGCTGCCGCGGATCGATTAGGACTCACCGCCAAGGCGAAAAAGCTCCGTCTTTGCAGCGGCAAGGCGGGGCTTTTTCTTGCCCAACGAAGCCTTTCGGCCCTCCCCCTTTAGTTAAATTTCGGTTAATGACGCAGCGCATTCGCGACTCGTAATGTAGCCGCGCGCGCAGGTTTCCCGGCACCTAACGCAGGAGTCCGTGATGACCGTCATTCGCAAAGCTCTTCTCGCCAGCCTGGCTATCGCCGCGCTCTGCTTCTCGACCGAGACTTCCGCCCGGCGAACGGTCATCGATCAGGGCGAGACCATTCCCGTGACAAATCCGATCATCGCCTGCACCATCGGGATCGCAGGCTGCTCGGCGATCACTTTGCCATTCTCTTTCGATTTCGGCACGGGGATCACCAATCAGGCCTTCGTATATAACAGCGGCGTGATTTCTTTCGGCGCACCGATACCGCTCAACGTGCCCGACTATGCCAGCTTCACGTCCTTCGGGGTTCCAGTCATCGCACCTTTGTACGTGCCGGGCGTCACCGGGGTCGCGGGGCCCTATCAGGCGTTCACCGGAACGATGACTCCGGACCCAACGAATGCATTCCAGACCACCCTGCCGAACTTCGGGACGGACCTGTTCATCATCACTTTCCTCGACCCGACCGCTGACGATCCGAACACTTTTCTGACGCCGTACATCCACGTCATCCTCGACGCTTCGGCCACCCAGCTTCGCTTCGAGTTCATCCACGGCCAGAGCTTCCTCTCGAACGGCATCCTTCAAATCGAATTGCCGGACACCACAGGGACGCAGCTCGGCTACTCGCTCGGCAATCCTGCTTCTCCGCAACAGCTCCTGAACCAGCCTCCGGACATCGCAGGGATCAACGCTTTCCAGTTCAACGTCGGTGCCGCGACCGGCGTCCCCGAACCGGCGACTTGGGCGATGATGATTCTCGGCTTTGGCGCAGCAGGTTTCGCGCTGCGGCGGGCCAAGGCGCGGACAGCGCGAGCTCAGGCTGCGTGAGTGGAGCGCTAGCGGGGCACTGAGGTCTGGGTCAGTCGCTCGGCCTTGATGATCTTGACCGGCGGCTCGAGCATTTGCCCCTTCATCGGTCCTTCGCCCTTGGTCGCGGAGACCGGCGCGTTGTAGATTTTCTTCACGACATCCATTCCCTCGATCACATGGCCGAAGGCGGCGAAGCCGTCCGGGTCGCCGCCGGGGCCGCCGGCGTCGAATGCCGGAATGTCGCTCACCAGGATGAAGAAGTCGGCCTGCTCCGATCCAGGCGCAAGCCGCGCCATGGAGATCGCGCCGGCCACGTTGTGGATGCCGGTCTTCGTGGTCGGCTCATGGGCGATTGGTGGGTAGAGCTTGCGCGAATCGCTTCGGATTCCCGCCTGGACCAGCCCGCCGCCAGCGCTTTGCATCGCGCGGTAGAAAGTCTCGCCGTCAAAGCGATGAGCGTCGACATAATGGAGGAAGTTGGCGGCCGTGATCGGCGCCCGTCCGCGGTCCACCCCGACGACGATGCGTCCGAGGCTGGTGTCGATCGCCACCGGGACCAGGTCTTCCCGGGGCGCTGACGCTTCTGGCGGAGCGGGCGCGGCAGCCTGGGCGACGACCGGTCCGGAGAAGCAGGCGAGAAGCAGAGCGATTCGGTATTTCATGGTCCTAACCTAATCATGCGTGGCGCGCTCCGGGAGAGGGGTTTTCCCTTCGCGGACGAGCTTCTATAGGCGCGGCCATGCCCGCCATGGACATGACCAATCCAGCCGCGCTTCCGGCCGACTGGCGCGATTTCCTCGCGCTCACCAAGCCGCGCGTCATGAGCCTGGTCGTGTTCAGCGGCCTCGCCGGAATGCTCGCCGCACCGCAGCTGCCGCCGCTAGCCCTCGGCTTCACCGCGATCCTGTGCATTGCACTCGGCGCCGGCGCATGCGGTGCGCTCAACCAGTGGTACGAAGCTGACCTGGACTCGAAGATGCGGCGGACGGCGAAGCGTCCGCTGCCCGATGGCCGCATGGACCGGCAGTCGGCGCTGCACTTCGGCGTCGGCCTCGGCTTCTTCTCGGTGCTGCTGATGGGACTTGCGACGAACTGGCTCGCCGCGATCCTGCTCGCCGCATCGATCTTGTTCTACGTTGTTGTTTACACAATTTGGCTCAAGCCCCGCACGCCGCAGAATATCGTCATCGGCGGAGCCGCGGGCGCCTTCCCTCCGCTGATCGGCTGGGTAGCGGCGACCGGACATTTTGCATCGCTTCCGCTGCTGCTCTTCGCGATCATCTTCCTGTGGACACCGCCGCATTTCTGGGCGCTGTCGTTGTTCGTTCGCTCGGACTATGCCGCTGCCGGGATTCCGATGCTGCCGGTGGTCGCGGGCTTCGACAACACCCGCAGGCAGATCTTCCTCTACACCCTGCCGATGGCGGGGGCGGCGATCGCGCCGTGGCCGTTCGGCCTGGCGGGTCCGATCTACGGCGCCTGCGCGGCTATTCTCAGCTTCGTCTTTGTGATGCTCGCGGCCCGCGTCCTCGCGAACCGCGCGACCCATCCGGCAGGCATGGCAGCGGAAAAGCATTTGTTCGGCTATTCGGTCTTCTACCTGTTCGCGCTTTTCACCGTGCTCGTCGCCGACCGGTGGCTTCCGTGGTGAGGCACGAGGACGAGATCATTCGCAAGCGGCAGCACGACCGCGCGCGCGTCATGGCGCTTCTGCTCGGCGCCTTCGTAGTGCTCTTGTTCTTCATCACATTGGCAAAGACGGGATTGAATTGGTGACGAAAAACGGTCGGACGGCTTTGATCATGTCCGGTGTGGTGGCTTTCATGATCGGCGTCGCAGCCATTTCGCCGGAGCTCTACCGGACCTTTTGCTCACTGACGGGTTTCGGCGGAACGCCGCTCCGGGCCGAGGTGGCACCGGGTGCGGTCGCCGGCCAAGTGAGCGTCCGTTTCGACGCAAACGTTCATCCCGGCCTACCCTGGCGTTTTGAGCCGGAGCAGAACACCGTCACGGTGAAGCCCGGTGCCCAGACGAAGATCTTCTACCGGGCCACAAATCTCTCCGCCCGCACGATACGCGCCCAAGCGGCCTACAACGTTACGCCCGACCAGGTCGGCAAATATTTCAAGAAGATCCAGTGCTTCTGTTTCACCGAGCAGACGCTGAAGCCCGGCCAGACGGTCGACATGCCCGTGATCTTCTTCGTCGATCCCGCCTTCACCAAGGACGAGGACACGAAGGACGTCCACGAGATCACGTTGAGCTACACATTTTATCCTGTGGAAACGGTCACCGCGTCTCGCTAGAGCCGCGATAAAGTCAAAGAGGGAAGCCGACAGAATATGGCCGCGACGAAGAACCATGATTACCATCTGGTCGAACCGAGCGTTTGGCCGCTGATCGGCTCAATCGCGGCATTCGCGCTGTTCGGCGGGTTCGTCATGTACCTGCACGAAAATCCGTATGGAAAGTTCGTGATGGGTCTTGGCGTCGCCGGCGTCATCCTGACGATGTTCGAGTGGTGGACGACCACCATCAAGGAGGCGCATCAGGGCGATCACACGCCCGTTGTGCAACTCCACCTGCGTTACGGAATGATCCTGTTCATTGCCTCCGAGGTGATGTTCTTCCTCGCTTGGTTTTGGGCCTTCTTCGACAGCGCTCTCTTCCCATCCGCGGTGGATGCGGTCGGAGGCCAATGGCCTCCCAAGGGCACCGAGGTGCTCGACCCGTGGGGGTTCCCGCTTCTCAACACAATGATCCTGCTGTGCTCGGGCACGACCGTCACCTGGGCGCACCACGCGCTGATTCACGGCGATCGGCAGGGCCTCAAGACGGGCCTCTGGTGCACGATCCTGCTCGGCCTGCTGTTCACCAGCGTGCAGGCCTATGAATACGCCCACGCGCCGTTCGCTTTCAAAGGCAGCATCTACGGCTCGACCTTCTTCATGGCGACCGGTTTCCACGGCTTCCACGTGATCGTCGGCACGATCTTCCTGACGGTGTGTCTGATCCGAGCGTACAAGGGAGACTTCACGCCGCGGCAGCATTTCGGCTTTGAAGCGGCTGCCTGGTACTGGCACTTCGTCGACGTCGTGTGGCTTTTCCTGTTCACGTCGATTTACGTCTGGGGCGGCTGGGGCGCGCCGCACGCGGGGTGAGGCCCGAGACGCCGGCGGCGGGGCCTTCATCGCTGAAGGCAGCTGTCGCCGGAGATTGCCCGCGTTGCGGAGCGCATACGCTCTTCGCCGGCTGGGTCCGCTTCGCCGATCGCTGCCACAGCTGCGGGCTCGACTTCGACAGCTTCAATGTGGGTGACGGGCCGGCGGCGTTCCTAATCTTCATCGTGGGCACGATCGTCGTGGTCGCGGCGCTCGTCGTCGACGGCGCGTTCTCGCCGCCCTGGTGGGTTCACCTCATCTGGATACCGGTCACTGCTGCCCTGACGATCGGCGGCCTTCGCGCGTCGAAGGCGTGGCTTCTCGCTCAGGAATACAGGCACCGCGCGCGCGAAGGGCGGATCGCCGAATGACGCGCCGCCTTCCGATCATTCCGACGATCATCGTGCTCGCCGTGGTTTCTGCATGTGTTGCGGCGGGGGTCTGGAATCTTCGTCGCGCGAAGGTGCATGAGGCTCAAATCCGCAGTTTCGCCTTGGCAACTCGATTGCCTCCAGTCTCGTTTCCAACAGCGCCGAAACGAGACGAGCAGCTGCCCTTCTACCGCTACGCCACCGGCAATTGTTTGCACCCGGTCGGTCGACGCACGACCGTCGGTGAAAACAAGGCGGGCGATCCAGGCTTCGCAATCATCATCGATTGCGCCACTGGCGCTGAAGGCCCTGGAATGAGCGTTCAGGTTGGGTGGTCGAAAAATCCGAATGCTACAACGCCCTGGAAAGGCGGAGTGGTCAGTGGCGTGATCGTGCCGGACAAGGCCACCCGGCTGAGGTTGGTCGCTGCCACTCCAGCCCCAGGGCTCGAACCGAACGGCCCCGTGAAGCCGGCTGTCAGCGTCCCGCCAGCGCAGAATCGTGGTTACGCGCTCCAGTTCTTCAGCTTCGCCGCAATCGCGCTCATCATCTATGCGCTTGCCGTAAGGAAGCGTTGGAAAGAGGAGCCGAAGGCGTGAGCGCGTCCATGCATGTCCTGGCGAACGGGCTGACTGTAGCCGCCGATCCGATCGCCGGCGCGGAATCGGTGGCCGTGGGGCTCTACGCCAAGGTCGGCTCTCGCTCCGAACCGGAGCATCTCGGCGGCCTAGCGCATCTCGTCGAGCATATGGTGTTCAAGGGCGCGGGCGGCCGCGACACGCGCACGCTCGCCGAGGCGATCGAAGATGTCGGCGGCAGCCTCAACGCGTGGACGGCGCGCGACCAGACGGTCTTCCACGGCCGCGCGCTCGGTCGAGACCTGTCTCTCGTGACCGAACTCCTCGCCGATCTCATCCGCGCGCCGCACTTCGACGAGGACCATCTCGAACGCGAGAAGCAGGTGATCCTGTCCGAGCTCGGCGAAGTCACCGATTCCCCCGATGACCTGGTCCACGATCATCTGTTCGAAGCGGCATTCGACGGACATTCGCTTGGACGGCCGGTGATTGGTACGGAGCGGAGCGTGTGCTCCATCATCAGGCAGGACTGCCTCGACTGGCTGCATCAACAGCTCGTTCCTTCACGGCTCGTGTTGTCGGCGAGCGGCAAGATAGATCCCGAGGCCCTGCTCGTTCTGGCCGAACGGCTCTTCGGCGACCTGCGGTCTGCTGAGCTTTCACCGATCGAACGTGCGACCTTTACCGGCGGCGTGCGCAACGACCGCAGAAGCTTCGAGCAGGCGCATTGGTGTCTCGCCTTTCCCGGCGTTTCGGCGGGCGATCAGCGCATCCCCGCGCTTTCACTGTTCGTGCAGGCGCTGGGTGGCGGGACCTCCTCGCGCCTGTTCCAGGAGATGCGCGAGGAGCGCGGCCTCGCTTACTCAGTCTACGCCTGGAACCACGCGTTCGAGGATGTGGGGCTAGTCGGTATCGGCTGCGCCGCAGATCGGGTCCGCGCCGCCGAATCCGTGCAGCTGGCACGCGATCTCGTCGGCGAAACCGCCCAGAATCTGACGCAGGCGGAGCTCGAGCGGGCGCGGGCGCAGATCGAGGCAGGGCTGCTGATGACGCTCGAGACACCTCAGGGACGCGCCGACCAAATGGCGCGCTCGATCGAGGTATTCGGTCGCATTTTGACCCTCGAGGAGCTGCTCGATCATATCCGGGCCGTCACCGTAGAACACGCGCGCGCCGTGGGCCGTGCGCTGCTCGAGGGTCCTGTCGCCGTCGCCTCGGTCGGTGCGCCGCTCGCTCTCGCCGCGTGACCGATCTTCAGACGATCGTTGCCGAGCCCTGGGCGGACTGGGGACTGATCGACTGCGGCAATGGCCAAAAATTCGAACGCTACGGTTCCCATCGCGTGGTCAGGCCCGATCCGCAGGCGATGTGGGAACCCGCGCAGAAAGACTGGGACCCTGACGCGACGTTCGTGCCCGGCTCCGACGAGGAGGGTGGCGGGAGATGGATCCAGCACCGGCCGGTCCCGCGGCAGTGGGAGCTGTCGCGCGGCGACGTCCGCTTCCGTGCTTCCCTTACGCCTTTCCGGCACCTCGGCTTCTTTCCCGACATGGGCCCACAATGGGACTGGATGAGGGGCCGGTCTGCCGACGCCGATGTGCTGAATCTTTTCGGATACACGGGCGTCGGCACGCTCTTGCTGAGCGATGCGGGCGGACGGCTCGTGCATGTCGATGCCTCCAAGAAGTCGGTCGACCAGGGCAAGAACAATGCCCGTCTCTCGGGCATGGATGGTCGGCCCATTCGCTGGATTGTCGACGACGCCAGCAAGTTCACTGCGCGCGAAGTGCGGCGCGGCCGCCGCTATGACGGAATCCTGCTCGACCCGCCAAAGTTCGGCCGCGGCCCGACAGGCGAGGTCTGGCGGCTCGAGGAAAATCTCGCGCCGCTCCTCATCGACTGCCGCAAGCTCCTCGACGCCAACAGCCGATTCCTCGTTCTTACCGTTTATGCAGTCCGCATGTCCGCCCTGGCGATCGGCGAGTTGGTGAAGCAGACGCTCGGCGACCTCGGCGGCGCGGTCGAGATCGGCGAGATGGCGGTGCGTGAGGAAGCGCGCGGGCTTCTGCTCCCGACGGCGATCTTCGCGAGGTGGTCCAGGGACTAGGTCCTTGCCGCTCGAAATGCTGCAGCCGCAACGAACGGGGCCCCCGCGGTCAATAGCAGCGACACCGCGCTCTCGAGCAGGAGTGCAGAGGAGTTTCCGCGCGAGCCTGCGGCCGCTCCGAAGATCAGCAAGGGCACGGCTAGCGGCAGGAGCATTAGACCCGCGAGCGAGCCGGCGCGTGGAAGGCCTGCGGTGACCGCAGCGATGGCGACGGCGAGCGCGGCGAGTCCGGGAGTGCCGATCGCCAGCGCGATCTCGGCTCGAATGAGCGATGAGCCGCCCATCGCCAGAAGCGCGGCACCTGGAACAGCGGCGATCAGCAGCAGCGGGCCGAACGTCAGCCAGTGCGCGAGGACCTTCGCTGCCGCGACCATCTCGTCTGCGACCCCGTGGAGCACGAGCTGATCGAGCACGCCGTCGGCGCGATCTGGCTCGACGAGACGCTCGATCGGCTGAAGCGCGGCCGTGAGAGCGGCAATCCACAGGACTCCGCCACCGATACGGCCAAGGAGGCGCGCGTCGGGCCCCACCGCGAAGGGCATCAGAGCCACGACAAGCAGAAAGAAAGCGACCGGCAGCCAACTCGTGCCGGTCGACCCGCGCCGCACGTCACGAGCGATGAGCGATCCGATCATCGGCCAAGCTCCAGGCGGCGCCAGTCGCCCTCGAGTGCTTGGTGCGAGGCTGCAAGGATCGCGCCTCCTCCGGCCCGATGACTGTCCACGAGCCGCGAAAGCCGGCGGGCGCCGTCGGCGTCGAGAGCATTGAGCGGCTCGTCGAGCAGCCACAGGGGTGCTCCGGACTGCGCTACGCGGACGAGCGTCGCCCGTTTTGCCTGGCCCGACGAAAGCAGCCGTACGGGAACGTCAGCCAGGTGCGCGACCCCCAGCGCCTCCATCGCCTCTTCCACAGGCCGGCCCCAGAATGTCAAAGCACGTTTCAGTGGCAATTCTCGATCGAGAGCGAGACCATCGTCGGCCAGCGCCAGCAGTGGGCGTTCGATATGGCCGCGCTCCGCCCGAAGGAGTCCCGCAGCAAGCCGGATCAGGCTGGACTTGCCGCTGCCGTTGGGTCCCGTCACCTGAAGCGCCTCGCCCGCGCCGAGCTCGAGATCCATGTCCTTGAACAGCAGCCGTCCGCCGCGCCTCAGCGCCACGCTTTCGAAGCGAAGCAGCGAGCTCACTCGGCTTCGGTCTCCAGGGCGTGCATGTCGTCGTCGGAGAAGCCGAAATGATGGCCGACCTCGTGGATCACGATGTGCGCAACGAGCTGATCGAGGCTCACGGCCGTGGAGCGCCACTCCGCCAGGATGGGCCGCGTGAACAATGTAATCCGCTCCGGAAGCGTGCCCGACTGCTCGACGCTCTGGTGGTTGAGCGACACGCCTTCATAGAGGCCACTCAGCTGCATCGGGTGATCGAGCCCAAGCCGCCGCGTCGCCTCCGGGGTGGCGATCGGTTCGACCATCAGCACGATATCGCGGAGGGTCTCGGCGAATGGCGAAGGAAGGCGGCTGAGCGTCCGGCGCGCTATCGCGTCGATGTCGTCGGCGGACGGCATTCGGCCGGCCAGGCGCTCCTCGGGTGTCATGCGCGCAGCAGTAGGAGATCACGGGCTTCGGCCGCAACCTTGCCCCCGTTTCCTTCCTTCCTTAGATGGGCGCCTTTCCAGGATCGTGCGGAGCGGTGGCCGAGTGGTCGAAGGCGCTCGCCTGGAAAGTGAGTATACGGCAAAACCGTATCGAGGGTTCGAATCCCTCCCGCTCCGCCAAGTGAGATTGAAATTGCTAGATATTTACCCGAGTTTGGCAGGTTTCCATAAAGGCTCCCCCAATAGGGCGCCCGCTGGGAACCCAAAAAGTGACGCGCGTTAGAGTCCGTTTTCGACCCAAAGCTGACGTTACGAGGTCCCGAAGCCCCAATCATCGTCGCGAGCAGGGGTCATGTCGGTCAGCCCGCCAGGCCCGACCGTCAGCAGGTCGGCGTGTCCGAAGCCCTTCGAATAATCGAGGATGGTGATGATCTCGGGGTTCGCGCGCATCACCGCCGAATGATCCGGTTGCGGCCGTTCAAGCTTTCGTAGCGCGGGGTGACGATCGAGCAGCAAGCCTACGGCGCGATCTCGCTGCTTCGGTTCCCGGACTTCCGAAGCACGGGCCGCAATCGACAACGCCATGATCTCGCTGGGATCGTCGAAATCACGTCCGACGACGAGTGACACGCGGTCATCGCGTTCGATATTTGCGAACTTCTGGCTCTGCCGCGAGATGGTGAAGTAGATCAGGATGTCTTCGTTCGCGAAGCTGACCATCGTTGCCTGCGGCCACCCATCAGGCCGTACAGTCGCCAAGCCCATCAACCGGTGATGGTCGAGGATTTTGATGGCTTTGTCCTTCATGGCCTACTTCCTTCGGCGAGAGGCAGTCATTGGCCCGGCGCAGCGGACCCTTGGTCAGCGGGCGAACGCGCGCCCCAGCCATCCTGGACGACGTCAGCCTCGGTTGGCACCCCTTGATCACCGACGACGAATTGTTCGCGGTGTCCTAGACCCTGCGTGTAATCCAGCACGGAAACATATTTGCACCGTGCATGCATGAAAGTAGCGTCGCGGGGATCGGGAATATTGAAGCCGGCGAGGTTGGAATTGCGCATCATGAGCAGGCGCCAGGCATCATCGCGCTCGCGCTGCTCCGTGATTTCCTCGGCGTGCGCCCCGGCATAGACCGCTGTCAGCTGGCTTAGCTCCGCAGGTTCGGCCGCAACCGCAATCGAGATGCGGTCGTCGCGCTGAATGTTCGCGTACTTCTGACTTGCCCGGAAGATCAGGAAGAAAATGTCGAACCCTTTGTTCGCGTAGCCTACGATCGTCGTCTGCGGCCAGCCGTCCGGGCGAACCGTCGAGATCGACATCATGCGGTGAGAATTCAAGATTCTGACAGCGGGGTGCTCCACCGGCCTTCTCCCACTCGAGACAGCATTGAGCGTGGTCAATGCGCTGGCATCTCTGGTATGTCTAGCAGATCGTCTCCATTTACCTCGGG
>JBKPQH010000005.1:0-44456 GCA_046733935.1 Pseudomonadota bacterium | reverse complement strand
CGCGCTGTCGGACGGCCGGAAAGGTCCAGCGCGGCGCGCCCGCGCCAGTGCGTCCAGCCGCCGTTCCCGACGATGTCGAGATTGATCGGGCGTTTTGTGCCGATCAGCGCGGGAACGAGTCCGTCGGCCGGCGACGCGACGTGAGCGGCGAGCACGAACCTGTCGCGGTCGGGCTCGGTGTCCAGCTTGAACGCGATCCGGTCGCCGCCGTTGTTCATCAGGGCGACGAGCTCGACGAGCGCGCGTCCGCTGTGAATGTCGGCCTTGCCCTGAAGGCGCCCGCTCCGCGGCTTACCGCTCACTTGAGGACCGATGTCCAATCGGTCGATCCTGAACTCGCCGAGGTGGATGTCGAAGCCTGGGAGAATCGGCCCTTTCTTCAAGCTCGGCTTCAGCTCGGGACGGCGGATGAGGGTGACGCGCGCCGCGGTGAGACTGTCGATCGAAAGCTTGTTGTAGAGCCACGCCCCCGGCGCCCAATCGAGCTTGATGTTGGGCGATGTCAGGAAGACGCCGCGCTGGTCGGACACCGCCACGTTGCGCAGCTGCGACTTGCCGAAGATGGAACCGTCGATTCGGCCGATGCGGATCCTGAGGCCGGATGCGGTTTCGAGCCCCTGGATGCGGTCGATGATGAAGCGGTGGCCAGGCGCGGTGTCGAGCAGGACGAGCGCTCCGGCGAGGAGGAACAGCAAGGCGATGAATGCCGCAAACAGCTCGTTGAGCAGCCTCCGCTTCCAGTCCGGGCGAAGCCTGCGTGGCGGCGGAGGCGCGCCTTCGGTCGTGAGGACGGCCTCGGTCACCTGCTAGAATGCCTGGCCGAGCGACACGGTGACGGCGACGGGCCCATCCCCCTTCTGGCGCTTGAGCGGCACTCCGACGTCGATGCGGATCGGGCCGAAGCTCGAATAATATCGGACGCCGAGGCCCGCAGCGAGACGCCAGTTGTTGAAGTCAGGCAGCGATTTGGTTGTCAAGGAGCCGCCGTCGAGGAAGGGAACGATCCCGAAGTTGCCGCCGAACTGCTTGAGGCGGATACGCGCCTCGAGCCCGAACTCGGCCAAACCGCGCCCGCCGATGGGATCGCCGTCCACGTCCTTCGGCCCAAGCTGCTGGTAGCCGTATCCGCGCACCGATCCGCCGCCTCCGGAATAGAAGCGGCGCGACGGCGCTACGTCGAACGCCGAGGTGCCGAAGATCGTGCCGAGGCGGATCCTTCCGGCTGCAACAACGGTGTCGGATACCGGATGATAAGCGCTCGCGTCGATTTGGGCGCGCGCATAGGTCAACCTGCCGCCGTGCATCGACAGTTCGGGGCTCAGGCGCCCGCTCAGCCGGAAGCCGTGCGTCGGATCGAGCAGATTGTCGCTCCCGTCATAACCGAGGCTCAGCGGAAGCGCCGCGATGAAGAACCTGCGCGTTTCCTTGATTCCCGAGAGATCGAACGCGCCCTGCTCGTCGGTGCCGAGCACCTCCGCACCGTAGGTCCAGGTCCATTTCTTCTGCCAGATGAAGTTGCTCTGCCGTTCGACGTTCCCGGATAGAAGGACCGTCCGCGCCTCATAGGCGTCGTACTTCTGGTGACCTGCGGACGACAACAGGGTGAGGGTCTGGTCCCGGCGGAGAAAGTTGCTTCGGCGGAACTGCACCGCGGCAAGCTGCTCCTTCGTGCCCCCCACCGCGCGCAGCGTCAGCGCCCCCTCCGGGTTGAAGAAATTCCGGTCCGTCCAGCTGGCTTCGACCCGCGCGCCCTGCCCGGTCCCATAGCCAAGCTCGCCGGCGATCGTGTGCGATGGCGCGGGCTCCAATCGCACTGCAAGATCGACGACGCGCCCGTCCTCCACGGGAACGAGCTGCACCTCGGCGCTCGATACCAGAGTCGTGGCGATCAGCGCCCGGCGAAGATCGTCGACCTTGGATTGCTTGAACAGGTCGCCGCGCTTGAACCGTGCGATCGTCGCCACGTGCCGAGCACTGAATGGCGGCTGCCCGGTCACCCGGATGGCACCGAAACGCGCAACGGGCCCCGGATCTACGGGAAGCACGAGGCTGGCGAGTCTGGTCTGGTGATTGATCTCGATCTGCTGCTCACCGACTTTCGCTTGGGCGAAACCGTTCTGGCCGAGAGCGCGGGTCAGGGCCGTCCCGGCCGCGATGACATCCGCGGCAATCACCGGATCGCCCGCCTTTACGGCGAAAGCGTCGCGCAGCTTCGCCGCTTCCGAACCGGCAGCAGCGAGGCCCGGCAGGTCGACGGTCACGAAACGATATTGCTGTCCCGGGTCAGCGGCGAGAACCACTCTCAATCCGCCATCGACACGCTCCGTGCGCGGTTCAACGGCGGCGTCGTAATAACCCTGGCTGCGGAGAAGCTCCGCGAGAAGATCGGCATCGGCGCGCGAGCGGCGGCCGATCTGCGCCGCATTTGCCGGATCCTTCCGGTCTGCTTCCAGCGCGGATTGCTGACGGAACGTCTTGAGAAGTTCCTGCGCATTGCCGACGCCAGCAATGCCCTCGATCGCCCAGACGTAGCGGGCCTCACCCCCGCCTTCGTCGAGCGATTGTGCGGCCTGCGAGCTATCCTTGGCGTTGATCGCTTCGGGCTCGGTCGAGTCCCTGGCATTGAGGTCGGGCCAATCGACGCCGAGGTCGGGCATCGGAGCGAGCGGCGCCGACGGATCCAGCTCGGCCGCGTCCGGTGGCGGGTTTGGAGCCGGCGGAGGCGGTTGAACATTTGTCTGGGCAAAGGAGGGAACGGCGATGGACGGTAGCAACGCGGCCGCGCAAAGCAGCCGTGCGGCCCTCCCCAGTGAACCCCGCCCGGTCATCCACGGACAGCCTTAGCCAGCGGTCCTGAACCGCGCCAGTATGAACCTTTCACCCAGCCGTGCGGAAAGCGCCAACCGGCGCGTTTGATTTCAAGGACTTAGTGGATCAGGCCCAGGACTTCGTCGGTGCTCAGAGTTGCGATCACCCGCTCGATCTGACGCCAATGGCAGAAGCGGGCGACATTGCCCTCGTCACGGCTGCGCTCGGCGCGCGCGGCGGCTTCAAAGCCGGCATCGTCCCCGAAGCGCTCCATCAGCTCGGCTGCATCTGCAAGCGCGAGCCTCCCGTGAATGAAGGGCGTATCCATTTAGCGCCAGTAACCGACCGGCGGTTGAGGTAGTCCCGACAAATGTCGTCAACGAGCCGTTGACCATGTTCGCTCGGCATGGGCATGGCGCCGCATGCGCAACTCGTCCCGCGCCGGCGGCTGCTTTCTCACGCTCTGCATTCTCGCCGGATTTCCGGTCGGGCTCGCCCTCGGCAATCCCATGAAGGGCATCCTCATCGGGCTCGGCCTCGGCATCGCGATCGCACTCGCCTTGTGGCTGATCGACAGCCGGAAGTTGCGCTAGACGACCTTCCGTCCGGACCAGATCACCCGGCCGATGCAATTGATCTCGTCGAGCCCGCAATCGGGCCAGTCGGGATAGGCCGGATTGTCCGACTGCACCGTCACCCGCCGTCCCATCGGGTTCAAGGCGAGGCGCTTCACCACCAGCGCGTCATCCGCCCGAAGCACGTAGATGCCGTCGCGGAGGCGATCAGCGCAGTCGCCGAGATCGACCAGGATGTCGTCGCCGTCGTTGAGCGTCGGCGACATGGAATCGCCCTCCACTCGAACGATCGAGAGATTCGCTGCCGGCGTGCCCGTCAGCGCTTTGAGCCAGCGCTCGTCGAAGCCGAAATAAGGCTTGCCCAACCCCTCGCTGACGATCGCGCCGGGTCCGGCCGATGCGCGCACCGGGTGCCTCTTGATGCTGACGAGATCGTCGGGGTCGCGCGGCTCCTCGGCGGGCCCTCCGAGCAGGGCCTCCGAAATGGCGAAATAGCGCGCCAGCTTGCGCCGCTCTTCTTCCTTCAGCCGCTTGGGCACGCCACGTCTCACGTATTGCTGGATGTAGGCGGGGTTGCGGCCGAGCATGCGCGAGAGGCCGGCGAAATCCTCGCCGCGCTCGGAACAGAGACGCTCGAGGACGGCGCGCGGGTCCGGGTTCATTAATGCCCCATAAACGATAGGTAACTGCCTAGACAAGTAGGAATTGCGTTGGGAATGGACAAATCGCCGAGTCGTTTTCGACGGATAAGGATGGATCTGTGCATTTGCTGAGAGAGGTAGAAAAGTTCCTGCGCCACAGCGACGTTGCCCCGACGAGATTCGGCCGTGACGCCGTGGGAGATCCGCGGTTTGTCTTCGATCTTCGGAACGGCCGCGACCCGCGCCCCTCCACGATCGCCCGAGTCCGCGCCTATCTGGAGACGGCTCAATGAACCGGCTTGCGATGTCGGCGGCCGCATCGGCGCTGCTACGGGCGCTCATCGCCCGCGCAGGTGTCTCACGCGATAGGATTTTGCTTACGGAAGTGGAGTCAACCGATTGGCAATCACTCACCTTTGTCGGAGAGCGTCACAACTTCCAGCTACGGGTGCCCGGGCCGGATTCGCTGTCGATCGTGGAACGCATGTGCTCGGGAATCGAGGATGCGGAGTTCAGCATCCCCGGCCAGATCGTCGCGGATATCGCGATTCTCGGGCCGCCCGTGAGCGGCTGCGATAGATCCACCAGCATCGTCATCGAGGCTTTGACGGTCGGCGAGTGAGCTAGCGAAGCGAACGGCGAAGCTCGTTGAGCGCGTGATAGAGTGCTTCGGAGGCATCCGCCCCTTCGGCTTGCGGCGTGGACGCGCGCAAGTGCCGTTCAATGCGATCGTTGAGTTCAGCGGGCGTCGGCATGGCGGTAGGGTCGAACAACCGCACGACGCGCGATTGCGGCCCAAGCTTCGCGAGAATGTCGTTGAGTACCAGCTCCTCCTCGGTCGAACGTTGCGGCTTCAGCCGATCGGCGTCGGTGAGGAGGAGGACGACCTGTTCGGTTAGAAGGAGCTCGTCGAGTTCGTCGAAACTGAGCTCCGGAAGCTCGAATGTTCGCATGACGAAGTCCGGGGACTTGGCGGCAACCCGGCGCAACACCGCGACAGAGAGCAAAAAGGCGGCAATGGCCGAGCACGCGGCGGCGATACCCGCGGCCGGTTGCGCAACAGCGTCCCGGAGAAGTTCGAACAGGCTGAAGCCGACGGCGCCCGCAAGGACAGCTGCCGCCCCGAAATCGACCGTTTTTTCGATCCGTTCGCGCTTTCCGCCCCGCATGAACGGAGCGAATAACAGTCAATCCTTGCCAGTCGGTTAGACAGGCACCTCTTTCGGCTCACGGATTTCGCTGACTGCCGGCGCGTCTTCGATCAGGTCGATGAGCGCCTTCGTGAACTCCTCGACGTCCTGCGGATTGCGGCTGGTGACGATATTCCCGTCGGTCACCGCAGCTTCATCGATCACGTTCGCACCTGCATTGCGCAGGTCGGTGCGGATGGACGGCCAACTCGTCGCCGTGCGCCCGCGCAGCAGGTCCGCTTCGACCAGCAGCCAGGGTCCGTGGCAAATCGCGCCAACCGGTTTGCCCTGCGCCGCGAAGTCCTTGATCAGTTGGATGACCCTGACGTTCGTTCGCAGATGATCCGGATTGCGCACTCCGCCGGGGAGGATCAGGGCGTCGAAATCGTCGGCGAGCGCCTCATCGACCGTCAGGTCGGGGCGGATCGTCTTGCCGGGATCGTCGTGCACCGTCGCCTGGATCGGGTCGCGCTTTGGAGAAGCGAGCACGACTTCCGCGCCGCGCTTCTGGAGGATCTCTCGCGGACCGAACAGCTCCCATTCCTCGAAGCCGTCGGTCGCGACGATCAGGATCCTGGATTCGGGGATGGTCGGCATGGCACCTCCTTTTGGCGGCTTCAGGAACCCGCCCGCTGCGGCTGCGCTTATGCCTCTCGATGAGTCGAGTAAAACCAGCTGGCCTTGAAAATGCTTCGGCATAGCAGCGATGCCGAGCCGGGCATCACCCGCAAGCGCATGGGTCGCTATTGGGCCTATTACGATCCCGAGGGCAATCGCATCACCGATCGCGACGAGATCGACCGGCTGAACGCCCTCGGCCTTCCGCCCGCCTACGAGAAAGCGTGGTTCTGCGCAGATCCGGACGGCCATCTGCAGGCCACCGGAATCGATGCGCGCGGCCGCAAGCAATATCGCTACCACGCCGACTTCCGCGCCAAGCGCGAGAGCGCCAAATACGAAGGTCTCCTGGAATTCGGAAAGGCGCTTCCGCGGCTCCGGCGGCGGGTCGACCAGGATCTAAGGAAACGTGAGCTGTCACGCGAAGCCGTGCTTGCCGCGGTGGTTCGCTTGCTCGACACCGAGCACATCCGGGTCGGCAACGAGGAATATGCCAGGTCGAACAAGAGCTTCGGGGCGACGACGCTGAGGCGCCGCCATCTTCGCCGAACCGGCCACGGACTGTTGATGCGCTTTACCGGCAAGCACGGGATCGTTCACGAGGTGAAGATCACCGACACCAACCTCAAGCGCATCTGCAGGCGCTGCCAGGAATTGCCCGGCCAGATGCTGTTTCAGTACGTCAACGGCGACGGCGAGCCGAAGCCCGTCACCTCGGGCGACGTCAACGAATACATCAAGAACGCGACCGGCGGCGACTTCACGGCCAAGCATTTCCGCACCTGGAGCGCCAGCGTCATCGCGCTCGATCAGATGCTGAAGAAAGCGGAGGACGCACGCATCACCGTAAAAACGGTGGTTGAGCCGGTGGCGGAAGCGCTCGGCAACACCCCGGCGATCAGCCGCAAGTCCTACGTGCATCCGAAGCTGCTCGAGGCGGTCAAGGAGAGTCCGCGTGATCCACTCGACGGCATGGAACGGCCGCGCGGGCGCAAGCGCCTGTCGAGCGGAGAAGTCGCGCTGCTCGAGTTCCTCGCTCGCGGCGGCAAGCGGCGGCGGAAAAGCGCCCCAGCGAACGGCCGAGCTGGTCAGAGGGAGAATCAAGCCGCGGCTTGATCGTCCGCCTCGCAGCGGCAAATAGGCTTGCATGCAAATCCCCGACAATGCGGTCGACGCGCTCAGCACGGGGCGCGAGGGCATCGAGTCCCTGATTGATTGGCTCGTCGCCAATGCGGCCGAGTTGCCCACCGCGCTCGGCGTTGCCGGCCTCATCGTCGTCTTCATGCTCGGACTGCGGTGGTTCGGCTCGTGGCTGATCAGCGGCGACCCGGATTGCCACCACTGGCGCGGCGTGATCGGCCGAGTTCTCGAAAAGACGACCATCCTCTTCATGGTTGCGGCCGCGCTGGACATCGTCGCCACCTATGCCTCGGTTCCGCGGCGGATCGAGCGGCTGTTCGACATTGTCTTCACGATCGCCTTCGCGCTCCAGGGGGCGATCTGGGCGCGCGAGCTGGTCCTTGGCGTGATCAGCCGGAGGGCCGGCGAAGACCCGACCGAGACCGCGGTTGGAAATGCATTGGCGGTGATCCGCGTACTGGTCAGCGTCGCTCTGTTCGCGCTCGCGATCATCGTGATCCTCGACAATCTCGGGGTGAACGTCACCGCGCTCGTCGCGGGCCTCGGGATCGGCGGCATCGCCATCGGCCTCGCCGCTCAGGGGATCTTCTCCGATCTCTTCGCGGCGCTTTCCATCCTGTTCGACAAGCCGTTCCGCCGCGGTGACGTCATTCAGTTCGACCAGACGACGGGGACGATCGAACGAATCGGACTCAAGACGACCCGCTTGCGATCGATCAATGGCGAGCAGGTGGTGATGGCGAATACCAAGCTGCTGGAACGGGAGATCCACAATTATGCGGGTGGACGAAGCCGCCGCGCACAATTGCCGTTCGGGCTGATCTACCAAACTCCGCCCGACCAGCTCGAGAAGGTCATGCCGCTCGCGAAAGCGGCCGTGGAATCGCGAAAGGGCTGCAGCTTCGTTCGTTGTGCGATTTTGGGCTTCGGTTCGTCGAGCATCGACTTCGAGCTGATCTTCGATTGCCGAGGCACCGATCTGAACAAGATCGCCGGCGACCGGTCCGCGGTTGCCCTAGCGATATTGCGCTCTTTCCAGGAGCATGGCCTGGAGTTTGCCTATCCCACGCAGACCACGTTCACCGCGGCGCCGGACGGCACGATGATCTTTCCCTACCCGCAGGTTCAGCCTGTCATGCAGGTCGCGGCGGACGCCCCGGCCAGGCAGGTTCGCGGGAAGGATCGCTGATCGATGCCGCTCGCTACCCTCGAAGAGATCCGCGCAAAGATCGGGCAGGAGATCGGCGTATCATGCTGGCTTCTCGTCGATCAGGCGCGGATCGACGCGTTCGCCGATGCGACCGAGGACCGGCAGTTCATCCACGTCGATCCCGACGCCGCGTCCCGGGCGCCATTCGGCGGTACGATCGCACACGGATTCCTGACCCTGTCGCTCCTGTCGCGCATGGCGGCGGATGCGATGCTCATTCCCGACGGTGTCAAATTAGCCGTCAACTACGGCCTCGACCGTGTGCGCTTTCTCGCGCCTGTTCGCTCGGGCAAACGCGTCCGCGGCCGCTTCTCGCTTGACTCACTCGAAGAGAAAGCGGCGGGGCAATGGCTGATGCGCCACAATGTCACGGTCGAGATCGAGGGCGAGGACAAGCCTGCGCTTACCGCAACGTGGCTCGGACTGGTATTCACCTGAGGAGAATCTGATGGCCCGCGATGCCGTGATCGTTTCCACCGCCCGCACGGGCATCGGCAAAGCCTATCGCGGCGCCTTCAACGCAACGCCCTCCCCGACGTTGGCGGCGCATCCGATCCGCGCAGCGGTCGAGCGCGCCAAGGTCGATCCGGCGGAGGTGGATGACGTCATCATGGGCGCCGCGCTCCAGCAGGGCGTTCAGACCACGATCGGCCGCACCGCCGCGCTTCGGGCGGGATTGCCGGTGACCGTCGCCGGAATGTCGATCGACCGCCAATGCGCATCGGGCCTGATGGCAATCGCGACCGCCGCCAAGCAGGTGATCGTTGATCGCATGGACGTCGTCGTCGCGGGAGGCGTCGAGAGCATCAGCCTGGTCCAGACCGGCGAGATGCGCCTCGGTCCCGACCCCGAGCTGCTGAGCATGCACAACGGCGTCTACATGCCGATGATCGACACCGCCGAGGTGGTCGGCGCGCGCTACGACATCAGCCGCGAACGCTGCGACGAATATGCGCTACGCTCTCAGCAGCGGACGGCAAAGGCGCAGGCTGACGGCAAGTTCGACGATGAGATCATTCCCGTCACCGCGAAGATGGGCGTCAAGAACAAGGAGACCAACGAGGTCTCGATGCAGGAGATCACGCTCACCAAGGACGAGGGCAATCGTCCCGAGACGACGCTGGAAGGGCTCGCCAAGCTCGAGCCGGTACGCGGCCCCGAGAAGATGATCACGGCCGGCAACTCCAGCCAGCTGAGCGACGGCGCTTCGGTCTGTGTCGTGATGAGCAGCGACCTCGCCCAGCAGCGCGGCCTGCAGCCGCTCGGCCGCTATATGGGCATGGCGGTTGCGGGCACCGAGCCCGACGAAATGGGAATCGGCCCCGTCTTCGCCGTTCCGAAGCTCCTGAAGCGCTTCGGCCTGACGATGGACGACATCGGCCTGTGGGAGCTCAACGAGGCCTTCGCGGTGCAGGTGCTCTACTGCCAGGACAAGCTCGGAATCCCCGACGATCTGCTCAACGTCAACGGCGGCGCGATCTCGATCGGGCACCCGTACGGAATGTCCGGAGCGCGCCTGACCGGCCACGCCCTGATCGAAGGCAAACGCCGCGGCGCGAAGTATGTCGTGGTGACGATGTGCGTCGGCGGCGGCATGGGCGCGGCGGGGCTGTTCGAAGTGCTATAATCGTTGCCGTCCCCTCGGGAGGCGAATCGATGGTGTTCTTGTCCGGGCTTCTGGTCTTCGTCCTGGTTCTGCTGCTGGTGCTCTCGCTGAAGAGCTTCGGCATCAACCAGGAATATCAGCGCGGCGTGCTGTTCCGCCTCGGGCGGCTCGGGCCGACCAAGGGGCCAGGCTGGTACGGGATGATCCCGTTCGTCGACCGCGTCGTCAGGGTCGACCAGCGCATCATCACCTATCAGCTGGAAACGCAGGAAACGATCACTCGCGACGGCGTTGCGGTGCGGGTCAACGCCGTCCTCTGGTTCCGCGCGGAATCGCCCGTGCAGGTCGTGACTTCGGTCGAAGACTGGAAGGCGGCGACGGTGCAGGCGGCGGAGACCGCGCTGCGCGATGCGATCGGCCAGAGCGACCTCGACCTGATGCTCAAGGACCGTGCATCCATCAATCACCGGCTGCAGCAGCTGCTCCGCGATGCCTCGCTGAAATGGGGCGTCGAGATCGATTCGGTCGAGATCAAGGACGTCGACATTCCCGAGCAGATGCAGCGCGCGATCGCCAAGGAGGCCGAGGCGATCCGCGAGAAACGCGCCCGGATCGTCCGCGCCGAAGGCGAGCGGGAGGCGGCGGACAAGCTCTCCCAGGCGGCGAACGTCATCAGCACGGCGACCGGCGCGCTCGAGCTGAGGCGGCTGCAGACGCTGGCCGAGATCGGAGTCGAGCATAATTCGACCATCGTGGCGATGCTTCCGGTCGAGCTGATCCACGCGGCTCGCAAGATCGCTGGAATGCCCGAAGCGACGGGGACGGACGAATAAGCGCGTGTCCGCCGTTGAGCTGATCGCCCTCGCCTCCACGGTCAGCCTGCTGGCCGGTTGGAGGCTCTATCTCGTCACCTTCGCCGTCGGCCTTGCGATGAAGTTCGGCTGGGTCGCTCTCCCGCAGCAGCTCCACGCGCTCGACGTGCTCGCCAACAACTGGATCATCGGGATTGCCGCGCTGGGCACCATCGCCGAATTCTTCGCCGACAAGATCGCCTGGGTCGACAGCCTGTGGGATGCGATCCACTCCGTCGTCCGGCCCGTTGGCGGTGCGCTCCTCTCGATGGCGATCATCGATGGCGGCGATCCGACGTGGCAGGTCGGGAGTTTCCTCCTCGGAGGCGGCGCGGCGCTGCTCGCCCATGCCGGCAAGGCGGGCGCACGGGCCCTCGTCAATGCGAGCCCCGAGCCATTCTCGAACATCGCGGTCTCCAGCGGCGAGGATGTTGCAACCGCCGGCTTGCTCGGGCTCGCCATCGCCAACCCGATCGCCGCAGCGCTGATCGCGCTTCTCCTGGTCATTCTGTCGCTATGGCTCGTTCTCTCTGCGCGCCGAATGTTGAAGCGCCTCCTTGAACCCAAACGGCCGCAGGCGGGTTGAGTGCGGCAAAAGGGAGGAACGTACATGGCCGTTTCCGAAAAGCCGCTCGTCGAACGGATCGCCCGGGTGCTCGCCGGAGCCGCCCACAGCAGCAATGCGGAAGGCAGCGATCCGTCCGCTGGCGACAAGATCGACCTGGTGTGGCGCGAACATCTGAACCAGGCGCTCGCGGTCCTTCACACGATGCGGGAGGCCGATGAAGACATGGCAGCCGTGGGCGATGCCGACGTGTGGCGTAAAATGGTCGAAGCCGCGATCGGCGAACGCGTCGATTGAGCCCGCGCGACTCGAGCGGGGGAGTAGGGACGCGGGCGGACCCGCGCTGGACGCTCGTCGCCTGCGTTCTGGCGTCGAGCCTGTCCTTCGTCGAAGGCTCGGTCCTTAGCGTCGCGCTCCCCGCGATCCGTCAGAGCTATGGCGCAGGCGCACAGGAGGTGCAGTGGGTCGTCAACGCCTATCTGCTGCCGCTCTCGGCCTTGCTCCTGCTCGGTGGAGCGCTCGGCGATCATTTCGGGCGCAAGCTGCTGCTGCTGGTCGGCACGAGCGTCTTCGCGATCACGTCGCTGATCTGCGCTCTGGCGCCGAGCCTTCCGGTCCTGTTAGCAGCGCGTGCGGCACAGGGTATCGGCGCCGCGCTTCTACTCCCGAATAGCCTCGCCTTGCTCAACGCTGCCTTCCAGGGCGAGAAGCGGGGGCGGGCCGTCGGCATCTGGGCGGCGGCGGGCGCGGCCGCCGCGGCGATCGCGCCGCTGATCGGCGGATGGCTGGTCGGCACGGTGGGGTGGCCGGCAATCTTCTACATCAACCTGCCGCTAGCGCTCGGCGCTATCTTGATCGCGGTTCGATTCGTGGAAGAGAGCCGCGAAGCAGGCGCCGGGCGCACCGATTACGCCGGCGCAATTCTCGCCACCGTCGGCCTTGGCGGCCTGACCTATGCGCTGACTTTGTGGTCGGCCACGCGGCATTTCAACGCGGAGGCGGCTATCGCCCTGGCGACTGGCGCCGTCACGCTCGTCGCCTTCCTGTGGAACGAACAGCACCGCGGCCACCGCGCGATGATGCCACTCGACCTGTTCGCCGGACGCTGCTTCTCCGGCCTCAACCTGCTCACCTTCCTGCTTTACGGCGCCTTCAGCGCCGCGATGCTGCTCATCCCCTACGTTCTGATCACGAGCGGCGGCTATTCGCCGGTGCAAGCGGGCCTGGCGATGTTACCGCTACCCGTGCTGATGACTTCGCTCTCGCCGACGATGGGAAGCCTTGCCGCCCGCATCGGGCCGCGTGTGCCTCTTACCGTCGGTCCGGCCGTGGTCGCGCTCGGCATGTTGCTCGCCTGGCTCGTCACTCCAGGCCGAAGCTACTGGACCGGCGCATTCCCGATGATCACGGTCATGGCCGTCGGGATGACCATCGCGGTGGCGCCTCTCACCTCTTCGGTGCTCGGATCGGTCGAGGAGCAGCATGTCGCAATGGCTTCGGGCTTCAACAGCGCCGTCGCACGTACCGGCGGGCTGATCGCCACCGCTCTCCTGGGCGCGGTGCTGTCGAGCGAAGGCGAGCAGCTTTTCGCCGGCTTCCACGGAGCGATGGTCGTATCGGCGGTGGTGGCCGCGCTCAGCAGCGTGGTTGCGCTCACCACGCTCGGCGGCGTGAAGATGAGAAAGGCTGCCGCCTAACAGCCGTTTCTGATATTGAGCGCGCCTCAATTCGACGGAGGCGGTCATGAGCGGTTTCGCGCGTCCCCTTGCCTTTGCGATCGCGGCCGGAGCGCTGATGGGCTTCGGCCCTGTTCCCGAAAAGCCAATGATCCACGAGGGGGCAGCCGCTCATCAGGGCGCCCACTCGATGCGAGCGATGATCATGATGTCGGCTGCCGTCGTCGGGCAGAATGATGAGGTCGCAGCGGTGCCGCTCTACGACGGGCTTGGCAGTGTTCACTTCTCGATCAGCACGACCAACCCGCGCGCGCAGCTCTACTTCGATCAGGGGCTGGGCTTCGCCTACGGGTTCAATCATGCCGCCGCCATCGCCGCCTTCCGCGAGGCGCAGCGGCTCGATCCGGCATGCGCGCTCTGCTTCTGGGGCGAGGCCTTCGCGTACGGTCCGAACATCAACGCGCCGATGGATCCGGCCGCGAATGCACGCGCCGTGGGCCTTACGCGATATGCCGACTGGCTCGCGCGCAAGGCGACGCCGGAAGAACGCGCGCTCACCAGCGCGATGATGAAGCGCTATTCGCCTGACGCGAGCGCGGATCGCGCTGCGCTCGACGCCGCTTATGCGGATGCGATGCTCACCGCCGCGCGTGCCTATCCGGCAAACGACACGATCGCTCTGATCGCCGCGGAATCGGCGATGGATACGCGGCCGTGGGATTATTGGACCGTGGACAAGAAGCCCAACCCTCGGATTGGCGAGGCCGTTCAGCTGGTGGAAACCGTGCTCGCCCGCAATCCCGAGCATCCGCAGGCTTCGCATCTCTACATCCATCTGATGGAGAACGGTCCCGACCCGAAGCAAGGCGAGGCGGCAGCAGACAAGCTCGCAACACCGCTCGCTCCCACTGCCGGCCACCTCGTCCATATGCCGGCGCACATCTATTATCGGCTCGGCCGCTGGAAGGATTCGATCCGCGTGAACGTGGACGCCGCGCGCAAGGACGAAGCCTATGTGAAGGCGAGCGGTGACAACGGCCTCTATCGCTACGGCTATTACCCGCACAACGTGCACTTCATCGTGACGTCGGCGCAGATGGCCGGCGACATGCCGACCGCGATCCGCGAGGCGCGGCGGCTCAACACGATCCTCGATCCGGCGACGAGCGCGAAGATCGCTTGGATCCAGGCAATCAACGCGGCGCCCTATTTCGCCGCAGCGCAGTTCGAGAGTCCGGCGCGAATCCTGGCGCTGCCGAAGGCCGACGCGCGGCTGCCCTACATCGAGGGTGTCCGGCATTACGCGCGCGCCACCGCCTATGCGTTGCAAAAGAACCGCGCCGGGTTCGACCGCGAGATCGGCCAGCTTGCGCGGCTTCGCGAGCATGGAGACTTCAAGCCCATGACCGACCAGGGCGTCCCTGCTCCGGCGCTATTGCAACTGGCGGAGACCGTCGCCCGTGGACGCTTTGCAATGATCGGCGGCCGCTACGACGAAGCCGTTCGATTGTATCGCGAGGCTGCGGCGCAGGAGGCGAAGATCCCCTACATGGAGCCGCCCTTCTGGTATTATCCGGTGCATCAGTCGCTCGGCGCCGCACTTTACAAGGCGGGCAAATATGCCGAGGCGAGGGAAGCGTTCACGATGGCGCTCACCCAATCGCCGAACAATGGCTGGGCACTCTACGGGCTCGCAGCGACCAATCGCGCGACGGGGTTGAAAGCTGAGGCCGCGGCCGCCGATGCTGCGCTGAAGAAGGCCTGGATCGGCGACCCGGGCTGGCTGCGGATGGAGCGGCTCTAACGGACGAAAGGCCGGCCGGGGAACCCGAACGACCTTTCCATTGTCCAGCCTGAAGCGGCCTGACGTTAGCCCGAGACCTCCGCGGAGGCTGCGCTCACCAGAGCCGCGTTCGGCATATGACAATGAGACATCAGACCACCTCCTTTCGCTAGTTGGAACACTCGCTGAGAGATGGTACGTTGCCGCGTGATTTCAAGCACTTAGCGCGAGTGCGCGTGGATGAACTTCTCGACGACCGGAGCGATGTTCTCGCGCCACTTGCGGCCATTGAAGATGCCGTAGTGTCCTACGTCCCTGGCCATGAAATATTGCTTGTCGCCCTTCGGCAGCCTGGTCGCGATGTCGAGCGCGGCCTTGGTCTGGCCGAGCCCTGAAATGTCGTCCCGCTCGCCCTCGATCGCGAGCAGCGCGGTGTCACGGATCGCGCCGGGCCGAACGAGGCGGCCGCGATGTTCCATCTCGCCCTTCGGCAGCAAATGCTGCTGGAACACGACGTCGACCGTCTGCAGGTAGAATTCGGCGGCCATGTCGCAGACCGAGCGATATTCGTCGTAAAAGCTTTGCGTCGCCGCGGCGCTCTCCTCGTCGCCGACGACGAGATGCTTGAACATCTCCCAGTGGCTGATGAGGTGCGAGCCCAGGTTCATGGTCATGAAGCCGGCGAGCTGGAGAAAGCCCGGGTAAACCTTCCGCCCCGCACCTGGATAGATCATCGGCACGGTCGCGATGACGTTGTTCTCGAACCAGCCGAACGGCCGGTCGGTCGCCAGGGTGTTGACCGCGGTCGGCGCTTTGCGAGTGTCGATCGGCCCGCCCATCATGGTCAGCGTCTTCGGCCGCCACTTGTTCTTGTCCTCGTTCATCAGCGCCGTCGCCGCGAAGGCGGGCACCGCCGGCTGGCAAACCGCGAGCATGTGAGGCCGCTCGCCGGTCTTCTCGCCGATCAGCTCGAGGAACTCGACCAAATAATCGATATAATCGTCGAGATCGAAGCCGCCCTCCGACAGCGGCACGCATTTCGCGTCGCGCCAATCGGTGATGTAGACGTCGAAGCTTGGCAGGAGCCGCTGCACCGTTCCGCGCAGAAGCGTGGCATAGTGGCCCGACATGGGAGCCACGATGAGGAGCCGGGGGCCCGAGTCGATGCCCTCGCGGTAGAAATGCTTGAGCTGACCGAATGGCTTGCGGAGCAGGATCTCCTCATGGACCGGCACGTCCTTGCGCCCGACGTGAGCCGTCTCGATCCCGAACTCCGGCTTGCCGCGCGGCGCAGCGGCATGAGCGAACACCTCGAGGCTCGCGGCAACCAGCGGGCTCATCGAGCTGTAACCCCAGGGATTGGCCGGATTGTTGAGCCAGCCGGCTCCAAGCCCGGCTAGCCTGCTCGCACCTGCGAGAAAGGAGCGCTGGACCTCATAGGCATCGTAGAGCATCAAACCTCACTATTCGGTCCTGCAACAAACAGATGTGGCGGTCCTTTGCTCCGCTGACAAGCCATTGTTGCGCCGCAAAAGCCGCAATGCAGCATGAGATGTGGATAAGTGGGTCATCGTACAACCATTTGAGGCACTGCTCTCCGACTGTTAGGGAGCCGGAATGGCCGCCCGACCCAACCGTCCCAAGGGACGATCGATCAAGAATTTGCGGATGGTTTGGAGCTTCACCAGCCGCTACCCGGGCCACATCGCGATCGCGGCGCTTGCGCTGCTGGTCGCGGCGGCAGCGACGTCGGGCGTGCCTTACGCGTTCAAGCTGATCATCGACAAAGGCTTCGCCGCCGGGTCCGGTACGCGCGATATCGCGCGCTGGTTCGAATATCTGTTGCTGCTCGTCGGAGTGATGGCGCTCGCGACGGCGGTCCGCTTCTACTTCGTCTCGTGGCTTGGCGAGCGGACAGTCGCCGACATCCGCCTGGCGGTGCACCGCAACCTCCTGCGCCTGTCGCCCGGCTTCTTCGAGGAGAACCGCCCGGCCGAGATCACCTCGCGCCTGACCGTCGACACGACCATCATCGAGCAGGTCGTCGGCACCACCGTCTCGGTCGCTCTGCGCAACACGATCCTCGGAATCGCCTGCGTCGTCATTTTGTTCGCGCTGGCTCCAACCCTGGCACTCCAGATTTTGCTCGGCGCGGTGGTGGTCGTGCTTCCGATCGCCGTGCTCGGGCGGCGCGTTCGTGCGATCTCGACCCGCAGCCAGGACCGGATCGCGGACGTCGGCACCGTCACTAGCGAAGTGCTCGGCGCAATGAAGATCGTCCAGGCCTTCAATCAGCAGGATCGCGAGGCCAGCCGCTTCGCGGACGCGGTCGCGCGCGTGTTCGCGACCGCAAAGCGGCGGATCCTGGTGCGGGCGCTCATGACGGCGATCGTCATCTTCCTGATCTTCGGTTCTATCACCCTGGTGATCTGGCAAGGCGCGACAGCAGTCGCCAGCGGCCACATGAGCGGCGGCACGATCGCTGCGTTCGTGCTCTACGGCGGGCTTCTCGCGGGAGCCTTCGGCAATCTGTCGGAGGTCTACGGCGACCTGCTGCGCGCAGCGGGCGCATCGGAGCGGCTCGGTGAGCTGCTCGATGCGCAGCCCGACATTCGTGCACCCGCTGAGCCGGTGAAGCTCCCCGAACCCGCGCAGGGCGAGCTCGCGTTCGAGCATGTCACCTTCCATTATCCGACGCGCCCCGAAACGTCGGCGCTCAACGATTTCAACCTCGTGGTGAAGCCTCGCGAGCGGCTTGCCGTTGTCGGTCCGTCGGGTGCGGGCAAGACGACGATCTTCCAGCTCGCCGAGCGCTTCTACGACCCGCAGGGCGGACGCGTGCTGCTCGATGGCGTCGATCTCCGCGATGCCGACCCGGCCGACGTTCGCCAGCGCATCGCGATGGTGCCGCAGGAGACGGTAATGTTCGCCGCATCCGCGCGCGACAATTTGCGCTACGGCAACTGGAACGCGACCGAAGATGAGCTGTGGCGAGCCGCCCGCGACGCGAACGCCGAGGAGTTCCTGCGCGCCCTTCCCCAAGGCCTCGACACCTTCATGGGCGAGGGCGGCGCGCGCCTTTCAGGAGGCCAGCGGCAGCGCATCGCGATCGCCCGCGCGCTTCTGCGCGATGCGCCTCTGCTGCTGCTCGACGAAGCGACCTCGGCGCTCGACGCTGAAAGCGAGCGGCTCGTACAGGACGCGCTCGACCGCTTGATGGAGCACCGCACGACCATCGTCATCGCGCACCGCCTCGCGACCGTACGCGCCGCCGACCGAATCGTGGTGATGGACCAGGGCCAGATCGTCGAGGAAGGCACGCACGCGACGCTCAACGCGCGCGGTGGCCTCTACGCGCGTCTCGCTCGCCTGCAGTTCGAGGACCGCGCCGCCTAGCTCTTGGAGCCGCCGCCGGAGCTGCCGCCACCGGTCGTGCCGCCGCGACCGCCTGCGTTGCGCCCGCGAGATCCGCCGCTGCGCGAACGCGAGCTCGTGCTGCGCTTCGCGCCCGAGCGCGTGCCTGTGCTGCGCGAGGACTTCGAAGTACTCGTCGAACGCTTCGCGGCCGGCTTCTTCGCGCTCGAAGACCGAGTCGAAGCCGCGCCGGTCGATTTCGCGCGGGTCGGGGTCTTGCGTGCACCCGAACTCTTCCGAGCAGCCGACTTGCGCGTCGAGCTCTTGCGCGTTCCGCCCGAGCGTGACGCGCTCGCGCGCCCGCTGCTGCGTGAGGCGCCCGATGAAGACGAGCCGCTGCTCATCTCGCCTTCCATCGTCCACTTGCCCGACATCACGCGCTGCGCGGCTTCGGCGACGGCTTCGGCGATGATCGATCCGAGCTTGGTAGCGCTCGACATGACGTTGGTGGCGGCCGCCGAAGCGGTATCCGCGGCGTCGAGCCCGGCGTCGCGAATCTTGCGACGCGCAGCCGGGCTCGCGCTGATCGCCGCAGCCGCCGCCGCGAGACCGGCCGCGAGCATTTCCTTGCTCATCGCCGCCTTGGCGAGCTTGTCGACAGTATCTCTCGACGAAGAACCCGAAGAACTTTTCTTTGAGGATTTGGCCATCGCTTAATCTCCCTCCGTTTGGCGGAAAGACACATGAATGCCGTCGCGGTTCCCTAATGAAACAACCGCGAAGTTGCTAGCGGGCCAATTGAGGACATGCAGATATGTTAAAGGGCACCGCCGCGCGATGCAGCGATGCCCTTCGACATGGTCAGCGGCCGGAGATGTGGCCGTCCGTCAGCTCTTAGGGCCTACGAACACCCCTTTCCGACCTCCCTGCTGAACCATGAGACATCGGATCACCTCCTTTCGCTGCGTTGAAGCCGAGGGTGATGATGAGTCTTGTCGCGCATCAAAGCAAGACTTGTAATGAGGTGAACATTCGGCAATCGTTACTGCTTCGTGCCGTTCAAACGCGGCAATCCTCAATGACGCGCGCGACTTCCTGCCAAGTGGGAATCACAAGCGCAGGTTGTCCCGAAACGCTGAATTCGGCGCGTCCGCGGCTGAACGCGATCGCGTCGAGGAATGGATCGAACGCGGCGAGCGTCGCGCTCAACCGTCCTGTCGCCGGGTTGTAGCTCGCAGGCAGGTTGCGCGTCTGTGCCGTCGTCCAGATGCTGATGAACGGCGCGGCTCCGGTCGCCGGTTTCGAGATCGTCACCTGGCGGGTGGGTCGTGCGCAGCTGATGGTAAGCTGCGGTTGCGAGGCGGCGTTTACGAAGGTCGCTTCGCTGCCGCCCACCACGGGCGAATAGGTCCAACTTCCTTCGAGCGGTGTTGCGGTCGAGTAATCGACTGCGGGCGCATTTGTACTCGTCTGCGCGTGAAGTGAGGATGTAGCGGTCAGCGCGAGCGCTGCGGCAATGATCGCTCTCATATGGTGGTTAGCGGCTCAGGCGGTCGACTTTGGCCTGCAGCTCGGCAAGCTCTGCCTTGAGCTGATCGACCTCGCTGCTGCTCGGCTTGTGCGCTTCCGGCTTCTTCCCGGTGAAGGCGCGGCTGGCATCCTCGAATATCGCCAGGTTGCGCTTGGCGAGATCGGCGAACACGTTGCCGCTGAACGCATCTTTCACCGCGCTCTGGTTGCGCTGGAACGCGTCCATCGCGGCTTCGAGATAGGATGGGACGAAATTCTGCATCGAATTGCCATAGAGCCCGATCAGCTGCTTCAGGAAGTTGATCGGAAGCATGGTTGCGCCGCGTGCTTCTTCATCCACGATGATCTGAGTGAGCACCTGGCGGGTGATGTCCTCGCCGCTCTTGGCGTCGACCACTTCGAACTCGCGGCCTTCGCGGACCATTTGCGCGAGGCGGTCAAGCGTGATGTATGTTGAGCTTTCGGTGTCATAGAGACGCCGGTTGGCGTACTTCTTGATGGTCACCTTGCCCGTAGATTTGGCCATGAACCGCTCCGAAACTTCGCGCGACGCTCTACTACCGCAGCATAGTGCGCTGCAACATGAACCCACAAACGAGCGTGCGCCACGCCCGCTTCCGCTGTTTCTCGAATTGGTACGGCGCGCGTCGGAGCAGGATCGCGACCTTGCGCATGAAGCCCTCGCCGGATTGCGCGCATATGAAAAAGCGGAGCGCCGGCCGCGGCCAGCTCCGAAACCGGAGGTTGCGGGCGTCGGAGGCGCGTGCCTGCGTGACCATGGCGGCGAAGGTGCGCCCGCGATTCTGATCCCGTCGCTCATCAATCCGCCGCGGATTCTGGACCTCGACGAAGAAGTGTCGCTGACGGCGGCGATAGCGGCGATGGGCCGACGCGCATTGCTGCTCGACTGGGGCGAGCCAAAGCAGCGTTCACAGCTCGACGTCGGCGGCCATGTCGAGCATTTGCTGCTGCCTTTGCTGCGCAGCATCGGGGAGCCGGCCGCGCTCGTCGGCTATTGCCTCGGCGGCACGATGGCCATCGCCGCGGCCAACCTCGTCGAGTGCGAGCGCGTCATTACGCTCGCCGCGCCGTGGCACTTCTCTCTCTATCCGGAGGAGTCGCGAGCCGCGCTTCAGGACATGTGGCGCCATTCGCAAGCCGCGAGCCGCGAGCTTGGCGCGCTGCCCATGGAAGTGCTGCAGGCGAGCTTCTGGTCGCTCGATCCGGAACGCACGGTCCGCAAGTTCGCGGAGTTCGGGCGCCTCGATCCGGCGAGCGCCGACGCTCACCGCTTCGTGGAGCTCGAGGATTGGGCCAATGAGGGCGAGGCCCTGCCCTACCCGGCCGCGCGTGAATTGATCGAAGATTGCTTCGCGCGCGACCTTCCAGGTTCCGGCGCATGGAAGGTCGGCGGCTGCGAGATCCGCGATGAGCTCGCTGTCCAGCTCGTGAACCTGACTGCCGACCGCGACCAGATTGCGCCCGCCGCGACCGCCGCGGCCGGCGAAAGCATCGGCATAAACGCGGGCCATGTCGGAATGATCGTCGGCTCGGCGCGCGAGAGGCTGCACGAGGCCCTTCGAGCCGTGTTCGGAGAGGCGCGATGAAGCGCTGCCAGTGGGTGAACGAGGCCGATCCGCTGATGGTCGACTATCATGACCGGGAGTGGGGCGTCCCGGTGCACGACGACCGCAAGCATTTCGAATTCCTCGTGCTGGAAGCGGCGCAAGCGGGGCTCAGTTGGTCGACGGTGCTGCGGAAACGCGAGGGCTACCGCCGCGCGTTCAGCAACTTCGATGCGGAGAAGGTCGCGCGCTACACGGAGAAGCGGATCGACAACCTGACGCAGGATCCCTCGATCATCCGCAACCGGATGAAGATCGCGGCTGCGGTCCGCAACGCGCGGCACTTCCTGTCCGTCCGGGAAGAGTTTGGAAGCTTCGACGCTTATGCCTGGCGCTTCGTCGATGGCCGCCCGATCGACAACCGGCGGAAGGAGACGAGCGACATTCCCGCGACCTCGCCTCAGTCGGACGCCTTCAGCAAGGACCTGAAGAGCCGCGGCTTCAGCTTCGTCGGATCGACTGTGATCTACGCGCACATGCAGGCGGTCGGGATGGTCAACGACCACCTGGTCGACTGCTTCCGCCATGGGCAGGTCAAGCGGGGCGACTAGCCTTGCCGCTGCGTAAAGCCGTCGCTAAGTCGGCGGCCAAGCACCCGTAGCTCAGCTGGATAGAGCGTTGCCCTCCGAAGGCAAAGGCCACAGGTTCGAATCCTGTCGGGTGCGCCAGCTTCACTTGCGCCGCGTAATCGGATTTTTACCATAGCTGGCTAGCACTGCTGCCGCTCGTCCGTGCTGCAGGAGCGCCCGCGCTTGTCTTCGAAAATCCGCCTTCAGCGGGTCTCGGCCGCACTATGGATGCTGGTGCTCGTCGCCGCTCTTCTCACCTTCCTCGCAGCTGCTCCGCTTGCGGGCCTGAGCATCGGCTTCGAGCTCGTGGCGACCGCGCAGGCGCTCGGCCTTCTCGCTGTCTTCGCGCTGCTCGCCTGGCGTTCGAGAATTTTGGCTCCGCGCGTTTCGCTCGTCGCCGCAGGCTATCTCGCGCTGTGGGGCGGCAGCCTTGCGGGCGGCCTGCTCTGCATGATCGCACCGATGTTCAATTTCCCGATGATCGACCCGTGGCTTGCGGCCTCGGACACTTGGCTGGGCATCACATCGGCAGACGTGATCCGCGGGATCATTGCCATTCCGTTTGCACCGAAGCTGCTCTACGCAATGTACTTTCCGTCGGTGATCCTTCTCTACGGCACGGCGTTCGTGATCGCCTGTCTCGGCCGCGCAGAGCGCCTGTGGGAGCTTTGTTCGGCCTATGGCTTTTGCCTCGCCGTGGCGACCATTTGCTCGGTTCTCCTGCCCGCCTCCGGAGCGTTCGACTACCTGGGCCTCGAGCCCCTATTCGGATCGGAATTGCCGCCCGGGTCCGGCGTTTATCACCTCGAAGTTCTCCATGCGCTACGCAACACGACGCATCTGACGATCAACCCATTCGCGCTTCACGGGCTCGTCACCTTTCCTTCCTTCCACACGGCCATGGCGTTGATGACCGCGGCCGCGTGGCGCGACGATCGCTACCTGCGTTGGCCGATGTTCGTGTGGAACGGGCTCGTCGTCATCTCGACGGTGCCTGTTGGCGGACATTATCTGGTGGACCTCATCGCCGGCGCGCTCACCTGGTGGGTTGTCTTCCATTATGGGGCGTGGTGGGCCGAGGGGCTGATGAAGCTCCGGTCGCGCGTTATCGGCGAACCGCCGGCCGCGCCGGCGCTCGCCGCCGTTTCGGAAAGCTAGCGCGGCGGCCTAGCTGTCGTTGAACAGAGAATTTTCGGCGTCCGCTTCCCGCACGAATTTGAACCCCCCGGCACGAATTGCGGCTAGCGCGGCCTGTGCCAGGACGACGGAGTCCGTTCGCGTCGCCACGATGGACAGGATCGGGTGGTTGACCCGGGCGCGGTGGATGCCCTGTATGGCGGCTTCGAGGACTTCCAAGTCGGCTTGCTGGATGCTCATGCGCCCCCCTCGAAGTGTCAGGCGGGGCAAGCCCGTCAGCAAGCGATGTTATATCCCGTTAAACATGAAGTTAACAGCCGAATTCGTCCTTCGGCATTCCTCGCATTGCGCAGGAAACGGAACCCTCGCGTCCTTCCTCCCGTTGAGCGCGCGCATGGACCAGCAGACCCTTGCCCGTCCGGAGCGCAGCTTCCTCCAGCCGCCGCCCGCGGCGGAAGCCTTTTACTCCGAGGTGCTGCAGCTGATGGCGCGGTCGGAAATCCCGTTTCTCGTGTCCGGAACCTACGCGCTTGCGAGCTACACGGGCATCGACCGGCCGACCAAGGATGTCGATGTCTTTGCGAAGGCCGGCGACGCGCTGAAGATGCTGCACTTCTTCAAGGAGCATGGCTTCGACGTGGAGATCGTGGACGAGCGCTGGCTGTCGCGGGTCACGCGCGGCGAACTGTTCGTCGACATCATCACGAACATGCCGACCGTGACGACCCACGTGACCGACGAATGGTTCACCGGCGCGCCAGAGGCCGAGCTGTTCGGAGCGCGGGTGCGCCTGGTTCCTCCGACCCAGTTCATCTGGTCCAAGATCTTCGTCCAGGATCACCACCGTTACGACGGCGCGGACGTCGCGCACATGATCCTCAAAAAGCACGACGAGATCGACTGGAAGCAGCTCCTGAGCCACATGGAGCTTTATTGGGAAGTTCTGCTGATGGCGCTTCTGAACTTCCGCTTCGTCTATCCGAGCGAGCGGCACGTCATTCCCCGCTGGATCATGGACGAGCTACTCGAGCGGCTGCGCGATCAGTATGACGTGAAGGGGCCCGGCAAGAAGGTCTGCCGCGGCCGAATCTTTTCGCCCCGCGACTATGCGATCGACGTCGATCAGTGGGGCTTCTCCGAAGCGGTCGGAAATCTCGAAGAACAATATGCCAGCGAATGACGGCAAGCTGCGCGTCGCAGCGATCGGGGACCTCCACGTCCAGGAGAATGACACCGCCCCCTACCGCGAGATGTTTGCCGAGATCGGCACCATCGCGGACGTCCTGGTGCTGTGCGGAGACCTGACCAACTTCGGCAAGGAGAGCGAGGCGAGGATCCTCGCAGACGACATCAAGTCCTGCTCGATTCCAGTGCTCGGCGTGCTGGGCAATCACGACTACGAGTGCGGGGTCCCGGAGAAGCTGTGCACGATTCTTCACGAAGCCGGCATGACCGTTCTCGACGAGCAGGCGGTCGAGATCGATGGCGTCGGCTTTGCCGGGGTGAAGGGCTTCATGGGCGGTTATGGCCGTGGCGAGCTTGCTCCGTTCGGGGAGCCCATCGCCAAGGCCTTCGTCGACGAAGCCATGAACGAAGCGCGCAAGCTCGAAAACGGACTGCGATCGCTCCGCACCGAGCGCAGCGTGGCCGTCCTGCACTATTCGCCGACCGTCGAAACGTTGGAAGGCGAACCAACGGCGATTTTCCAGTATTTGGGTTCGCAGCGCCTCGCCGACGCGATCGACCGCTTCGACCATGTGAAGGCGGTCGTCCATGGCCATGCACATCATGGCACCTACGAAGGACGGACGCCCGGTGGAACGCCCGTCTTCAATGTCGCCCAGTTCGTGCTGATGCCTTTGTTCGGCAAGCCCTACGTGGTGCTGGAGGTCTGACCATACCGAACCACTTGCGGCCGCTGCCTGGGCGCGCTCTCCGAAAGCCTCCGTTGCATCAGAGGGGACTCAGCGGAACAGCAGGTCTTAAGTCCCTACGGCTGTGGCCAATTTTCCAGGATTTCGACGAAGCGGGTGAGCCAGGCGTTGGTCTGGTGGCCGTCGACGACGCGGTGATCGATCGTGAGGGTGACGTAAGCCATCGGCCGCACCAGGATCGCGTCCTGCCCGGCGATTTCCCGGACGACGACGCGCTTTTCGAGCTTGCCGACGCCGAGGATTGCGGCCTGTCCCTGATGGAGGATGATCGGGGCAGCGAGCAGCGACCCGGAAACGCCATGGTTAGAAATGGTGAAGCTGCCGCCGGATACCTCGGCCCGCTCAAGCTTCCCATCGCGGGCGCGCCGCGTGAGATCGTCGAGCTTGGAGCCGATCTGCTCGAGAGAGAGTGAACCGGCGTCCTTCACGACGGGAACGACCAGCCCTTTTCCGCCAAGGGCGGTGCCGACGCCAATTTCAATCGTCGGGGAGATGGCGATCCGGTCTTTCTCCCACCGGCCGTTGATTGCGGGCGCGACCGCCATCGCTTCGGCAGCCGCCTTCAGGATGTAGGCAGTGTAGCTGAGCTTCACACCGCGAGCGGCCATCGCCGCCTTGTGAGCGGCGACCGCGGAAAAATCGGCTTCAAACAACGCCGTGACGTGCGGCGCTTCGCTCACAGCACGGACCATGTTCTCGGCGATGGAGAGCCGCATGCGGTCGTGGGGGATGTCCTGGGCCGAGAATTGCCGCGGCTGAGCGGTCGCGCGTTCGCCGACGCTGACGACGGTAGCCTCCGCAACGCAGCGATCCACGTCTTCACGAGTGATACGACCATCGCGGCCCGTGCCCTGGATTCGCGAAGGATCGATGCCGTGCTGCTGCAGCGCGCGGCGGACGGAGGGCGAGAGACGCGTTTCGGCAGCGCCACCGTGCTCCTGCGAAGGCCGGAGCCCAGGATCTTCTCTCTTTAATGACTGGGCTCCTGCCTTCGCGGGAGCACTCGGTGCGGCCGCAACCGCGCCATCCGTCTCGATCCTTGCCAGCAGCGCACCGGGCACCGCCTCGGCGTCCGTGTCGAGCACGATCTCGGCGAGCACTCCCGCAGCCGGTGCAGGGACTTCCTGCGTGACCTTATCCGTCTCGAGTTCGACCAGCGGATCGTTCTCGGCAACCGCGTCGCCAATCTGCTTGAGCCAGGCGCGGACGACCGCCTTGGTGCCTTCCTGCTCGTCGGGAACGCGGACCTCGATCATTTCAGAACCCGATCAGCCGGTCGATCTCGGCACGAATGCCCGCCGGGCTCGGGAGCGCCCATTCCATCAGCTTCGGGTGATGCGGGCTGGGGATGTCCGGCATGGTGACGCGAGCGACCGGCGCGTCGAGGTCGAGGAAAGCCTCGTCGGCGACGACCGCTGCGATCTCCGCGCCGAAGCCGCCCGTACGCAGGTCCTCGTGGACAATCAGGCAGCGCCGCGTGCGGCGGACGCTGTCGAGCACCATCTCCTTGTCCCAGGGCTGCAGCGTGCGCAGGTCGATCACGTCGGCGCTGCAACCTTCTGCCGCCACCTCGCAGCGCGGGACCATCGCGCCCCATGTGACAATGGTGATCTGGTCGCCTTCGCGCGTCTTCTTCGCTCGTCCGAACGGCAGGACATATTCGTCGCCCGGCCAGGGCCGCCGTGCCCAGCTGTCGTCGAGCATCGCGCGATGTTCGAAGAACAGCACCGGATCATTGCCGCGCAAGCTTCCGCGGAGCAATCCGACCGCGTCCTCGGCATTGGACGGGACCGCGACCTTCCAGCCAGGATTGTGCACGAACTCGACCTCATTGGTCATCGAATGCCAGGGGTCGCCGCACTTGAAGAAACCGCCGGGCACGCGAAGCACCATCGGCGCGGCGAAGTGGTTGTGCGTGCGCCAGCGCATCGTGCCCGCGTCATGGATCTGCTCGGTCGCGGGCTCGGCATATTTGCGGAACTGGATCTCGGGGACCGGCATCAGACCGGCCAAGGCCATGCCCACGGCGCGACCGACGATGCCCTCTTCGTTGAGCGACGTGTCGAAGACGCGCTCGCGTCCGAACTTCTCCTGGAGGCCGAGCGTCACCGCGTGGACTCCGCCCTTGGGTCCGACGTCCTCGCCGAAAACCAAAACGCGCGGGTTGGATTCGAGCTCCTGCTCGAGCACTCGGCGGATCGCCGTGACCATGTTGATGCGCTGGCCAGAACCGGCGGGCTCGTCGGTCGCGAGCGGCGGCTCGTAGCCGCTGTTCCAGAGCCCGCCGATCTGTTGCAACTCGCCTTCATAGAAGATGTTGGTCGTAACCTTATCCGGGGATGAGACGCCGCGTGCTTCGGCTTCGGCGACGGCGGCTTGTACCTGCCACGCCGTCTCCCGCTCCATGTCGGCCCATTGCTCTTCGCCGACCCGGTGCCGAGCGACGTACGCCTTGAGCTTGGGCAGCGGGTCGCGCACCCATTCGGCCTCCACCTCGGCTTCGGACTTGTAGGTTTGCGTATCCTGGAAGCTGTGGCCCTCGAGCCGCGGAACCGTCAGCCGCAACAGCGCCGGCGCGCGCTGCGTACGAACGTGCTGAACGGCGTCATGAACGAGCTTCGATGCTTCGACAGGATCCGTTCCGTCCCCGCCGAAGATCGTCAGCCCGCAGAAGCTTGCAAGGTTCGCCGCGATGTCCTTGCCCGGCGTCTGATATTCCGAGGGAACAGAGATGCCGTAGCCGTTGTCCTCGACGTAGATTAGCAACGGCAACTGTTGCGTAGTGGCAATGCTTAACGCGGACCAAAATCCGCCCGTAGCGCAGCTCGCATCCCCGCCCAGAACCAATGCGAGGGCGTCGGGCGGCCCTTCTTTCAGAACCTTCTGCTTATAGTCGATCGCCTGTGCCCACCCGGCAGCAGGCGTGTATTGGGCCCCTACCCCGCCGCACATCGGAAGCGCATGGGCTCCGCCCGGATTGGGATAATTGAACACGACGCCGATATCGCGCCCATCGGAATAGCCGCCCGCCAAGCCCATGCCCGAGCCCAGCGCGTCCGCCAGGGGGACGCCGAGCGCCAGCAGGAGCGGCCGCGACCGGTAATAGCCGAACGCACCGTCGCCATCCTTGAGCCGAAGCCCGAGCAGCACCTGCGCCATGTCGTGGCCGCGCGCGCTGAACTGATAGAGCACCTTCTTGGCCGGAACGAGCTCCTGCTCCTCGATCCGGTCCATCTCCCGGCTGGTCAGAACGAGCCGTGCGACCTCCCGCCAATCGACTTCAGCGGACACCCGGCCGGGGTCTCGATCAGCCATCGATGCACTCGGTGATGGCTTCGATAAACGGATCGATCTGCCCGTCGCTCATACCGACGACGTTGAAGCGTCCGCTGTCCGCCATGTAGATCCCGTAATTCTCGCGCAGGCCGAGTACCTGCTCCTTAGAGATTGGAAGCATCGAGAACATTCCGAACTGGCCGCCGATGAAGGCCAACCGGGGGTGCGCTGCCGCGATTCGCTGGCGAACCGAATTGATGCGGTCACGCATGGCGGCAAGCTCGACGTGCCACTGCGCGCGCAGCTGCTCGTCTTCCAGGACGATATGTACCGCCGCGGCGCCATGGTCGGGCGGCATCGACCACATTTCTCGAGCGCGCTGATAGACGTGCGCCATGGCCGTCTCGCTGGCCTCACGCGATCCCGTCTTCAGGAACAGCGAACCGACGCGATCGCGATAGACGCTGAAATTCTTGTCGCAGCTCTGGGCGATCACGACCTCGTCGCAAGCGGAGAGAATGCCGCGAAGTCCGTGCGCATCCTCGTTTAGCCCGCGGCCAAAGCCCTGATAGGCGATGTCGACGAACGGGATCAGCCCGCGCTCGACGATCAACCGGGTGATCTTCGCCCATTGGTCGTGGTCGAGGTCGGCGCCCGTGGGATTGTGACAGCAGCCGTGGAGCAAAGCGACGTCGCCGTGGCGGCCGCTGGACAGCGCCTCGACCATTGCATCGAAGCGGACGATCGACTGGGCGCGCTCGTAATAGGGGTATCCCACCATCTCCAGCCCGGAGGCGTGGATCATTGGCGGGTGATTGGGCCACGTCGGCGTTCCGACGATCACGCGAGCGCCCGGATTGGCCGTCGCGATCAGCTCCATGCCGAGCCGGACCGCGCCGGTGCCTCCCGGCGTTTGAACGCCGACGATGCGCTCGTCATAGGCATGCTCGCCCAGCAGGACCGGGCGCAGCAACTCGACGAAACGCTTGTCGCCGGCGCTTCCCAGATACGACTTGCTGGGCTGCGTCTCGACGAGGCGCCGCTCCGCCGCCTTGATCACCTGCAGGATCGGCGTGCGCCCGGCTCCGTCGCGGAAGACGCCGACACCGACGTCGATCTTTTCGGGACGGGGATCGGCTTCGGCCAGAGCGATCAGCGCAAGAAGCGAATCGCTCTCGACGGCGGGAAGGTCGGCGAGGCCTCTCGCCTTCACGTCGGTTCGGTCCAGCATGAAATGCGATTAGCCAAGTTAGGCGTCGTAATCCACAGCGACGCCGTCACCGAGCGGAACCGACTGGCACGTCAGCACGTAGCCCGCGGCCACTTCCTCGTCCGTCAGACCATAGCGCGCGGCCATCTCGACCTTGCCTTTCGTCACCTTCGCCCGGCAGGTTGCGCAGACGCCCGCCTTGCAGGCGAACGGGGCGGGAAGGCCGGAGGCTCGCGCGCTATCCAGGATGTTGCCTGCAGTGAACGGCACGCGCCGCGTACGCCCGTCGAGCGTGACGGAGACGCTCACACCTTCCGCCTGCGTCTGAAGCTGCGCCATTTCGCGCGACACGGCTTCGGGCGGACGGTCCGCAGTGAACCGCTCGATATGGATTCGGTCCTTGGGGATGTTGCGATCGAGCAGCGCACCCTCCGCAGCATCCATCATCGGGCCGGGTCCGCAGATGAACCAGCCATCGACCTCCGCCGCATCAGGCACGAGATGCTCGATGGCTTCCTCGCAGCGCGAGCGGTCGAGCATGCCGTTGAACAGGTCGATGTCCTGCTCTTCCTGGTCGAGGAAGTGGTAGATTTCCAGGCGCCCCAAATGCTTGTCCTTGAGCGCGGCGAGCGCTTCGAGGAAAATCACCGAGCTGCTGTCGCGATTTCCGTACAGCAAGGTGAAGCGGCTATTCGGTTCTTCGCGCAGCAAGGTCTTGATGAGGGACATGACCGGCGTGATGCCCGAGCCGCCGGCGATGCCGACCAGATGCCGGTTGCTTGCGGCGGTGAAGTCGGTTGTGAAGCTGCCGTGCGGCACCATCACCTCCACCGTGTCGCCGGCCTTCAATTGATCGCCCACCCAGTTTGAAAAAAGTCCCCCGCCGATGCGCTTGACCGTGACCATCCAGTCGCTCTCCGCGGGGGCCGTGCACAGAGAATAGTTGCGCCGCACTTCCTCGCCGTTGATCATCGCGCGAAGGGTCAGATGCTGGCCGGCCTTGAACGCGAACTGCTCGCGAAGCTCGGGCGGGATCTCGAAGCGGATCGAGTTGGCTTCCGCGGTTTCGGGAACGATCTCCGCCACTTTGAGCGGATGGAAGTGGACGCTCATCCTACCAGGTCGCGTCGGGATAGGTGCGCGGCAGGAACTGCATGACGGCCAGCAGGTGCCCCAAATGCTCGCTGTGATGGCCGCGGCGGCCGCCGAGAATCGGGCGCTGGTCGGCAGGTGCCTGCAGCTGCGCTTCGGCAAGAACAGCCGCGATCGCCGCTCGATATTCGTCCTCGAACCCGCGCGGATCCGGGGCAATGCCCGCATCGATCGCCGCTTGCATCGCCTCGTCCACCTCGAACAGCTCCGGCACGAAGCGCCAGCACCAGTCGAGACCCTCGGCCATGCGACGCGCGCTTTCCTCGGTGCCGTCGCCGAGGCGGATCGTCCATTCCGACGCAAGCTCGCGGTGGTAGGCGACTTCCTTCACCGCCTTGTGCGCAAATTCACGCAGGAACTGATCGCTCGACTGCGTCAGCCGCTGCAGCAGCATGTGCTGCCACGTGGTGTAGAGCAGATGCCGGGCAATGGTCTGCGCGAAGTCACCGTTGGGCTGCTCGACCAGCAGGCAGTTGCGGAAGTCGAGCACGTCGCGGTGGAAAGCGAGCCGGTCGCCATCACCCGCTTCATTCAGGAGCAACGTCGCCTGTCCGACGAGGTCCAGCGCGAGGTTGGCGAGACTGATGTCGACCTCGAGCACGGGTCCGTGCCCGCACCATTCGCTCAGACGCTGCCCAAGCACCAGAGCGTCATCCCCGAAGCGCAGCAGAAACTCATAGTGCGCGGGACCATGCTTGCCCGCAGCAGGCGCATCGAAAGCGCCCGCGCCGGTCGCTCCCGTCGGCACGTCGATCGGCGGCAAGGACGCCATCAGATGTGCTTCACCTCGTCCGGGATGTCGTAGAAGGTCGGGTGGCGATAGATCTTGCTCTCCGCTGGCTCGAACAGCTCGCCGGCTTCGTCCGGATCGCTCGCGACGATCTCGGCCGACGGCACGACCCATAGGCTCACCCCTTCGAGGCGCCGCGTGTAGGTGTCGCGCGCGTGCCGGAGCGCGAGCTCCGCGTCAGGAGCATGAACGCTGCCAACGTGGCGATGCGAAAGACCGCCCTTGGCACGGACGAAGACTTCCCAGAGCGGCCAGTCACTGCTCACGCCGCCTTCCTCGCGCGGCGCTTCGCTTCGTGCGCCGCCGCGGCTTCGCGCACCCAGGCGCCATTGTCCCAGGCTTCGCGGCGGGCTTTCATACGCTCCTTGGCAACCGGACCTTCGCCGCGGACCACCGCGTAGAATTCCTCCCAGTCGACCTCGCCGAAATCATAGCCGCCCTTGTCCTCGTTCCATTTCAGGTCCGGGTCGGGAACGGTCAGGCCAAGGAAGTCCGCCTGCGGAACCGTGATGTCGACGAACTTCTGCCGAAGCTCGTCATTGGTCTCGCGCTTGATCCGCCAGCGCATCGACTGCGCGGTGTTCGGGCTGTCCGCGTCGGGCGGGCCGAACATCATCAGCGACGGCCACCACCAGCGGTTGAACGCGTCCTGCGCCATCCGCCTTTGCTCCGGTGTGCCGTTCGCCAACGCGATCATGATTTCGTAGCCCTGGCGCTGGTGGAAGCTCTCTTCCTTGCAAACGCGGACCATCGCGCGAGCGTACGGCCCGTAGGACGTCCGCTGCAGTGGAACCTGGTTCATGATCGCAGCGCCGTCGACCAGCCAGCCGATCGCGCCGATGTCCGCCCAGGTGAGCGTCGGATAGTTGAAGATGGTCGAGTATTTCGCCTTCCCCGAGTGCAGCGCCTCGATCATCTGCTCGCGGCTCGTACCGAGCGTCTCTGCCGCGCAATAGAGGTAGAGCCCGTGCCCAGCCTCGTCCTGCACCTTGGCGAGCAGGATCGCCTTGCGCCGAAGCGACGGCGCGCGCGTGATCCAATTGCCCTCGGGGAGCATGCCCACGATTTCGCTATGCGCATGCTGGCTGATCTGCCGGGTCAGCGTCCGCCGATAGGCCTCGGGCATCCAGTCCTTGGGCTCAATGAACTCGTCGGCGGCAACACGCGCCTCGAACGCTTCGAGGAGCTTGGGGTCCTCGAGACTCTCGATCTTCCCCGTTTTCTGAAGCTCGGTGGTGTACATGGGTGCGATTTAGTCCGTCAGCGGTAAACGTTCAAATATCGACGACCGGTCCGCCCAGGGTGCGGGAATATCCGGTGAACTCGGCGATTGTCCGCCCGTCGCCGGCCCGAACCGCGACACGAGTGACTCCGGCGCGCCCCTCGCGAGCAACTTCCTTGGCTTCCGCGACCAATGTTTCGCCCTCGCGGACCTTGTCGAGGAAGACGATCGAGGCCTGCGCGGCCATGCTGGCGTGGTTCGCGCCGTTGCATACGTACGCAAACGCGCTGTCGGCGAGCGCAAAGATCATGCCGCCATGTGCGAAGCCGTGGCCGTTGAGCATGTCGGCCCGAACCACCATCGACACGCGGGCATAATCCTCGCGCACCTCCTCGATCTTCAGGCCCCAGGCTGGCCCCGTGCCCTCTGCCGCGAGCATCGCATGAGCGACGCGTTTCGCGAGTTCGTTTGCGTCCACGCCCTCTCCTTCGCTACTCGGCGGGCATGGCTTACGAGACCATCGACTTCAAGGCGGACGGGGCCATCGCCCGGATCACGCTCAATCGCCCGGACCGGCTCAACAGCTTCACCGTGCAGATGCACAAAGAGCTTCGCGATGCGTTGGCCAACCTTGGCGATGCTCGTGTCGTGGTGCTCACCGGAGCAGGCCGTGGCTTTTGCGCTGGGCAAGACCTCAACGATCGGGCTGTCGCGCCAGGCGAAACGGTAGATCTCGGCGAGACGGTCGAAGGTTATTGGAACCCGCTCATCCGGAAGCTGACGTCCATGCCGCAGCCGGTCATCGCCCGCGTGAACGGCGTTGCAGCGGGAGCCGGCGCGAACGTCGCCTTCGCCTGCGACATCGTCGTCGCGGCGAAATCCGCAAAATTCATCGAGAGCTTCTCGGCGATTGGCCTTATCCCTGACAGCGGCGGAACCTGGCACCTGCCACGCCTCGCCGGGCAGGCTCGCGCCTTGGCCCTAGCGCTGACCGGAGAGCCGCTGCCCGCCGAAAAGGCCGCCGAATGGGGCCTGATCTGGAAGGCCGTCGAGGATGACGCGCTCGACGCGGAAGTGGACGTCATCGCAAACAAGCTCGCCTCGCTCCCGCCGCTCGGCCTCGCGGCGACCAAGGAAAAGATCCGGTCGAGCTGGCAGTACAGCCTCGACGAAGAGCTCGAGCGGCAAGCGGGCACGATGCGCCGCCTGGGCTTCACCGAAGACTATCGCGAAGGCGTCGCCGCCTTCCTGGAAAAGCGAACGCCGAATTTCACCGGCCGATGATCATTTCACCGCAGCACCGCTTCATTTTCGTCGCGATTCCGAAGACCGGCACGCATGCCGTCCGGCAGGCGCTGCGCGAGCATATGGGGCCGCAGGACCTCGAACAGGTCGGGCTGTTCGTGAACCGAAAGCTGCCGATCCCTGACCTCGCCAAAATCGGGCACGGCCACCTCAGCCTCCAGCAGGTGCGGCCTTATTTCAAACCCGAGGATTTCGACGGCTTCTTCAAGTTCGCATTCGTCCGAAATCCCTTCGACCGTTTCATATCCTATTGCGCCTTCATGACCCGCGAAGGCGGGCAGTTCGAGCAGAACCCGCACGGCGTCATGCGTCATTTCATCGACAACCCGCCGTGGCAGCACATCCTGTTCCAACCGCAGCACGCGCTGGTCACGGATAGGGACGGAAAGCTGCTGACCGACTATCTCGGCCGGGTCGAGGAGATGCAGCAATCCTATGACGAAGCCGCGCAGCGCATCGGGATCCCGAGCCGCCCGCTCGAGCGGGTCAATGCGTCCAGCCGACGCGGTTATCGCGACTATTACGATCAGCCGCTGATCGACGGGGTAGCCAAGCTCTACGCCCGCGACCTAGAATATTTCGGCTACGAGTTCTGAGGACGATGTACGCAAATCCGCGCAAGACGAGCACCATCCGGCCGCTTGGGCCCGTGGATATCACGCGCCTGCGCAAAGCCGTGCTGGCGATCCCCGATTCCTTGTGGGACGCCGAGAACGCGACCAAGCCCAACCGTTTTGGAGCGCTCGATGCGACCCGGCACATCGTCTTCCGCTTCGTGACGAACTTCCGGGACTGGCGGGACTCGCACGATCGGCCGCTCTGGCCGGAGTGGAAGCCCTTGCTCGAGCCGGTGCTGGCGGCCGCGACCGCGCCCTATCGCTATGCGCGCGGAGCTTATCCGCGCGTCATGCTCGCACGCATGGCGCCGGGCGGAATCATCCATCCGCACCGCGACGAGAATCCGGCCGCGAAATGGCCGCACAAGATCCACGTGCCGCTGCTGACCAACGATGAGGTCACCTTCTACGTCGATGGAATCGGCTATCGCCTTCCCGAAGGCGAAGCTTTCGAGGTCAACAACATGGGCATCCACGGCGTCGAGAACCGCGGCTCGACGGACCGGATTCACCTGATTTTCGAATATTACGACCTCGACCAGGCGGAGCCGGAATGGCTCGCCCAGCTCCAGTCCGCGGCGCGCTGAGGCCTGCAACTCTCCCGCGGTCTGCTCGTTTCGCCTGCTGAACAACATTCGAGGAGGCGCGTGTGCTTGGCACCATCCTGATCATTTTGCTCGTTCTGCTGCTCGTCGGCGCTCTGCCCCGCTGGGGTCACAGCGCAAATTGGGGATATGGCCCGTCCGGAATTCTTGGGCTGATCCTCGTCGTCGTAGTCATCCTGCTCCTGCTCGGTCGCCTCTAGGCCCCGGCTTTCTGGGCGAATCCCCATGCCGCCTGAGCGAGCATGGGGACTCGTTTTGCCATCTCTTCGGCTTGCGAGTGACTGGCGGTGCCGTCGATCACCCGTTTCTTGATGCCCTGGACGATGCCGGCGAGTCGGAAGAGGTTGTAGGCGAAATACCAGTCGAGCTTGTCTCCGACGGGCACACCCGAACGGTCGGAGTAGCGATCGACCGCTTCGTGCAATGAGGGAATGCCAAGCTCGCCGAGGTCCAACCCCGCCAAGCCTGCGGCGCCGTCGGCCGGCATCATCCATTGCATCGCGAGATACGAGAAATCGGCGACCGGATCGCCGAGCGTCGCAAGCTCCCAGTCGAGCACCGCAGTCAGCGTTCCATCGCCGTCGAACACCACATTATCGATCCGGTAGTCGCCGTGGACGATCGAGGTCCGCGACTGTTCGGGAAGCGATTCCGGCAGGAAGGCGATCAACCGCTCCATCTCCGGCAGATAGTCCGTCTGCGAATCTCGATACTGCCGCGTCCAGCGCATCACCTGTCGCTCGAAATAATTCCCGGGCTTTCCGAAATCGGCGAGCCCCGCCGCTTCGGGATCGATGACGTGAAGGTCGGCAAGGGTGTCGATCAGCTGCTCGTACATCTGCCGTCGAGTGGGCGGGTCGAAGTCCGGCAGGGCGCCATTCGCATACGGGCGTCCCCGGGCCATTTCCATCACGTAGAAGATCGCGCCGATGACCTCGGGATCGTCGCAGATCGCGAGCGGCTGCGGAACGGGAAAACCGAGGGGCTGCAACGCCGACAGGAGCCGATATTCGCGATCGACCGCATGTGCCGACGGCAGCAGCTTCCCGAACGGCTTCCGCCGCATCACGTAATCGCCGGACGCGGCACGAATGCGATACGTCGGATTGGACTGCCCGGACGGAAATTTGGTCAGCTCGAACGGACCCTGGAAGCCCTCGATATTCGCCTCGAGCCAGCTCCCGAGCGCCTTATCGTCGAGCTGCGCCTCGCTCATCGATGCTTCTTGTACTCCAGCCGCGCGATGGCGCGCCGATGGACTTCGTCGGGGCCGTCGGCAAGGCGCAACGTCCGGATCGACGCATAGGCGCGGGCCAGCCCCGCATCCTCCGACACGCCCGCCGCCCCGAATGCCTGGATTGCGTCGTCGATGATCCTCAGCGCCATGATCGGCGCAGCGACCTTGATCATCGCGATCTCGCCCTGGGCCGCCTTGTTCCCGGCCCTGTCCATCATGTCGGCGGCCTTGAGGCACAGCAGCCGAGTCATCTCGATGTCGATGCGGGCGTTGGCGACCCGCTCTTCCCACACGCCCTGCTCGGCGATCGTCTTGCCAAAAGCCGTGCGCGACATCAGCCGCTTGACCATCGCGTCGAGCGCTTCCTCGGCCGCACCGATGGTTCGCATGCAATGGTGAATGCGGCCGGGCCCCAGCCGCCCCTGGGCGATCTCGAAGCCCCGGCCCTCGCCGAGCAGCATGTTCGACGGAGGGACGCGCACATCCTTCAGCACGATCTCCATGTGCCCGTGCGGCGCATCGTCATAGCCGAACACCGGCAGGTGCCGCTTGATGGTCACGCCCGGAGCTTCGAGCGGCATCAGGATCATCGACTGCTGCTTGTGGGTGTCGGCCGAAGGATCGGTCTTGCCCATCAGGATCGCGACCTTGCAGCGCGGGTCGCCGGCCCCGCTCGACCACCATTTGCGCCCGTTGATCACATATTCGTTGCCGCGCATTTCGATGCTGCACCGGATGTTGGTAGCATCGGAGGAGGCAACGTCCGGCTCGGTCATCAGGAAGGCGGAACGGATCTCGCCGTCCATCAGCGGCCTGAGCCACTCGTCCTTCTGGTCGCGCGTGCCGTAGCGGTTGATCACCTCCATGTTGCCGGTGTCGGGCGCGGAGCAGTTGAACACCTCGGACGACCACATGATGCGGCCCATCTCTTCGGCGCAGAAGGCGTATTCGAGGTTGGAGAGTCCCGGTCCTTCGAACTTGAAGCTGGCGTCCACCGGCGTCGCGCCGTGCGACGGCGGCATGAAAAGGTTCCACAGACCCTCGGCCCGGGCCTTCTCCTTCAGTTCCTCGACGACCGGCAGCACCTTCCAGCGCTCGCCTTCGCGCTGCTGGGCGTCATAGTCCCCGGTGCGCGGCCGGACATGCTCGTCCATGAAGGCGCGGACCCGGTCGCGCCACTGGGTTTCGGCGGGCCCAAGGCTGAAATCCATGACCGCCGCCTATCAGTTGTTCAAAGCCGTGGCTATGAGCGGCTTGATGGCGAGACTTTCGGGCAAGGTTGCGGTGGTGACGGGCGCCGCTTCGGGCATCGGCAAGGCCACCGTCGAACTGTTTCGAAGCGAAGGCGCGACGGTGATCGGGGCCGACGTCAGCGATGGTTCGGATGTCAGCGTCGACGCAGGCGACGAGGCCCAGGTAAAGGCGCTCGTCGAGCACGTCACTGCGGAACATGGCGGGCTCGACATCTTCTTCGCCAACGCAGGCATCTCGGGCGGCCTGAGCTCGATCCGCGAGCAAACCGCCGAGGATTGGGCAGAGATCCTGCGCATCAACCTCATCGGCCCGTTCCTGGCGATCAAATATGCCGCACCGGCGATGGCCCAGCGCGGCGGCGGCTCGATCGTCTGCACGGCCAGCGTCGCCGGACTACGATCTGGCGCGGGCGGAGCGGCCTATTCGGCGTCCAAGGCAGGCGTCATCAACCTCGTCCAGACCGCCGCGAACCAGCTCGCGGGGAGCGGGATCCGCGTCAACGCCATCTGCCCGGGGCTGATCGAGACCGGCATGACCAAGATGATCTACGACCTCGCGCGCTCGACCGGCCAAGAAGAGCGCATCGGCGAGCTCAATCCGCAGCGCCGCGGCGGCGAGCCGATCGAGATCGCCAATGCAGCGCTCTTCCTCGCGTCCGAGGAGTCAAGCTACGTCAATGGTTCCGCGCTGGTGGTCGACGGGGGGCTTGCGAGCAGCCATCCGACCACGCGAAAATTCGAGCTGCGGATGCTTTAGGCCGTGACGAGCTCCGCGAACTTCTCGAGATCGATATTTCCGCCCGACACGACGCAGACTATCGGCCCTTCCAGCGATCGATCGCTGAGAGCAGCGGCAAGCGAAAGCGCGCCCGCGCCTTCTGCAACTGTCCGCGACTTTTCGGCGATCAACCGCATCGCATCCCGCGTCTGCTCCAGCGTGACCGTAATGGCACCATCCGTAACCGGCCGCATCCGCTGCCACATGCGCTCGATGACGCTCTTGCCTCCGGCCCCGTCCACAAACGAGGCCTGCCAATTCTCGAATTTGCGCGGCCCACCTTCGCGCAAGGATAGGGCGTAGGGCGCAGCCGTCTCCGGCTCCGCGCCGAGCACCTTCACATCGGGCCGCTTGGCCTTGATCGCGCTCCCGACGCCGGTGATGAGCCCCCCGCCGCCGATCGCGCAGATGACGGTGCGCACCTCGGGCAAGTCTTCCAGGATCTCGAGTCCCATGGTGCCATGACCGGCGATGAAGTCGTGATTGTCGAACGGATGCACGAACGTTCCATCGAGACCCGGGAATTCATGCTCTTCAGCCGCCACCCATGCCCGCTCGTATGAGACCGGCACGATTTCCGCGCCGAGCGCCCGCATCCGGTCGAGCTTGGTCTGCGGCGCGGTCTCGATCGCAACTACTGCCGAGGGAATGCCAAACTGCCGCGCGGCATAAGCAACGCCTTGTCCCGCATTGCCCGCGCTGATCGTCCAGACGCCTTTCGCGCGCTCTTCGGCGGAGAGGCTCGCCACCGCGTTGGTAGCGCCGCGGATCTTGTAGGCATTGGTCGGCTGCAGGTTCTCGAGCTTGAGGTAGATCTCGCGACTGTCGCCCACGTCCAGCTTCACGAGCGGCGTCCTGAGCACGGTCCCCGCAATCCGCCCGCACGCCTGCTCGATATCCTTGATGGCAATCGGCCGTACCGGTGGAATCATCGTCTGCCCCTCACTCACTCTTGCCGAGCATCTCTAGGCAGGAGCGCCGCTCCTTCCAATGTAGGAATTGATCTGCAACGCTCGGCGCCGATGGCGGTGGCGTCGGCGCAAGTGAAATTCTATCAGCCGCGCATGTCCCCTAAAGTCACGACAAAGGCGCCGTTCTCCGTGACTTTAGTGACGATAAGTGACCTCTCTCTCGGAATCAGGCGATGAAGACCCCCCAACTTCTCAATTATGAGCGCGACCGCTGGGTCGCAGGCGACGGAATCGTTGAAATTCCGAGCGCGATCGACGGCGCGCCGGTGGCGACCACCGGTTCCGGCGGCCTCGATTTCGACGGCATGCTCCGTCACGCGCGCGAAGTCGGCGGACCGGCGCTTCGAAAGCTCACGTTCCACGATCGCGCCCGGATGATCAAAGCGCTCGGTCTGGCGATCATGGCGCGCAAGGAAGAGCTGTACGAGCTCAACTATCAGACCGGCGCCACGCGCAAGGACGGCTGGATCGACATCGAAGGCGGCGCCGGCACGCTGTTTTCCTTCTCGTCGAAGGGCCGCCGCGAGCTTCCCGACGCGCACGTCCTGCTCGACGGTCAGCTCGAGGGACTCTCGAAGAACGGCACGTTCGTCGGCCAGCACATCTACACGCCGCTGCAGGGCGCGGCAGTGCACATCAACGCCTTCAACTTCCCAGTGTGGGGGATGCTGGAAAAGCTCGCTCCGACCCTGCTGGCGGGGGTTCCCGCCATCGTGAAGCCGGCGTCGGCGACGGCCTATCTAGCGGAAGCGGCGTTCAAGGTCATGGTCGAGGCGAACATCCTGCCCGCCGGCGCGATCCAGCTGATCGTTGGCGGAGTCGGCGACCTGTTCGACCACCTCACCGGTCAGGACATCGTGAGCTTCACCGGCTCGGCACATACGGCGCTCAAGCTGCGCACGCACCCGAGCGTCATTCGCGAGTCCGTGCGCTTCGTCGCCGAGCAGGACAGCCTCAACGCCTCGCTACTCGGGCCCGATGCGGCGCCCGGCACGCCCGAGTTCGACCTGTTCATCAAGGAAGTCGCGACCGAGATGACGGTGAAGGCGGGCCAGAAGTGCACCGCAATCCGCCGCGCCATGGCTCCGGCCCAATATCTCGACGCCGTACAACAGGCTCTGAGCGAGCGGCTCGCCGCGACGAAGGTCGGCGATCCCCGCGCCGAGGACACGCGAATGGGAGCGCTAGTGAGCATCAGCCAGCGCGACGACGTCCGCGCCCGCATAGCGGAATTGGAAGCGGCGGGAGCTCGCGTCGTGGCGGGCGATCCCAACGCCGAACCGCCGGTGCGAGGAGGCGCCTTCCTTCCGCCCGTGCTCCTTCGCACCGACGATCCGTGGGGCACTGCGGCCGTTCACGACTGCGAGCCGTTCGGGCCTGTCTCGACGATCATGCCCTACAGGGACATGGCCGACGCGATCGCGCTGGCGAACCGTGGCAAGGGCAGCCTCGTTTTGTCCCTATTCACGCACTCGCGGGAGGCCGCTCGCGAGTTCGTCCAGGGCGCGGCGGCCTATCACGGCCGAATGCTCATCATCGATCGCACGAACGCCGCAGAGTCCACCGGCCACGGGTCTCCTCTGCCGGTGCTCGTCCACGGCGGCCCCGGCCGCGCGGGCGGAAGCGAGGAGATGGGCGGCATTCGCGGCGTGAAGCATTACATGCAGCGCACCGCGATCCAGTCGTCACCGACCATGATTGCTGCAATCACCGAGCAATATATCCCCGGCGCACCCAAGCGGATCATCGACGTCCATCCTTTCCGCCTCAGGATGAGCGAGCTCCACATCGGCGACACGTGGAAGACCGAAAGCCGGACGGTGACGCTCCAGGACATCGAGCATTTCGCGGACTTCACCGGCGACAAATTCTACGCGCACATGGACGAGGAGGCCGCCAGGGCATCTCCGATCTTCGAGGGCCGTGTCGCCCACGGCTATCTGATCCTGAGCTTCGCCGCGGGGCTCTTCGTCGATCCTGATCCAGGCCCGGTGCTGGCGAACACCGGTCTCGAGAATTTGCGGTTCCTGACGCCGCTCTATCCGGGGGATTCGATGCGCGTGGAGCTCAGCGTCCGGTCCAAGTCGCTGAAGTGCGAGGACACGGGCGTGGTCCGCTGGGCGGTCGAGATCTTCAACCAGCGCGACGAACTGGTCGCCACCTATGACCTTCTGACCGAGAACGTGCCATAACGACAGGAACGTCCGTCTGCGGCCGTTCGTTTTACGCGGCGAATTCCGAAAGAGGGAGAAAGCTCATGAAAGTCAGCGAAGTGATGACTCGCGACGTCCAGACCGTGCGTCCGGATCAGTCCGCGCGTGAGGCGGCCAGCTTCATGCTGCGCGCCGATGCAGGCTCAATTCCGGTGACCGAAGGGGACCGGTTGATCGGGATGATCACCGATCGCGACATCGCCGTTCGCGGGGTTGCGGAAGGATATGGTCCCGAAACCCCGGTGCGCGAGCTCATGACCAACGACATGGTTTGCGCGCGCGTCGACGACGACGTCGAGGATGCGGCGAGCAAGATGAGCGATGCCCAGGTGCGGCGGCTCCCGGTGATCGACGACCAGGAAAAGCTGTGCGGAATCGTCAGCCTCGGCGACCTCAGCCGCGAGAGCGATACCGACTGTGCGGCCGAAGCGCTCGAAGGTGTCAGCCAGCCCGGCGGGCAGCACCAGCAGTAGCGGCGGTGCCCCTGCAGAGGGAGGGGCCCAGATCTGTTTTCTCTGGCTGGTCCCCTGCCTCCGCAGGGGGACGGCTCAGCGGCCCGCGATTTCCTTGATGGCGCGATCGACGAGCTGGGCGTCGGTCGCGGCGTCGTGGCGCTCGGCGATCAGCTTGGCGGCGGCTTTCGCGGCCGCATCGGCAGCGGCGGCGCGCAGCTGTTCGACGGCAGCGCGCTCCTCCGCAGCGATCTTGTCCTCGGCCATGCGCGTGCGGCGTTCGACCAGCGCCTCCGTGTCGGTCTTCGCCTTGGCGACGATCTCGTCGGCCTCGTGGCGCGCGCGCTCGAGCAATGCCTCCCGATCCTTGTCGGCCGACTTCGCCTTGGACTCATACTCAGCTTTTAGCGCCTCGGCTTCCTTGCGCAGCGCCTCGGCTTCGGCGAGCTGATCGCGGATCACGGCGATCTTGTCGTCGAGCGCCTTGCCGATCGCGCCCGGCACCTTCTTCCAGATAAGCAGCGCGAATACGGCGATCATGGCCAGCGCGACCCATCCGCCCGGATCAAGTCCGAGAAAGGTGGGCTCACCATGCTCCGGCGCAGCCGCGTGGCCGACGGTCTCGGTAGTCTGCAGCTCAGACATGGAGTTCCGCCTTCACCGCAGCGGCAGCTTCGTTGGCCGGGACTTTGATCCCGGTGAGCCGCGAAACCATGTCCTGAGTCGCGTCGGCAGCGACGGATTCGATCTCCGTCCGCGCCGCGGTGAGCGCATCGCGGATCCGCGCCTCGGCACGCTCGACCCTGGCGTTGATCTTGTCGGCAGCAGCCTTGACCTTCGCCTCCGTGTCCATCGCGCTCGACTGCTTGGCTTCCTGCGCGATGCGCGCCGCCTCGGAGCGGGCGGCGTCCATGCGCGATCGCCACTCGGCCTCCGTCTGCTCGGCCGCGGCGCGCGCCGCCTGCGCCTGCTCAAGGTCCCCGGCGATCTGCTGTTCGCGGGCGTCGACGGTGGCCTGGATCTTCGGGACCATGCCGCGCGCGATCACGAAGAAAATGAAGCCAAGCCCGATCGCGAGCCAGAACAGCTGCGAAAGGAGGACGTCGGGGAGCTGTGAAAGTTGAGGCATTGGGCGCTCTCTAGCGGAGATGCCGCTTCCTTAGATCGCGTAGAGGATGATCATCGCGATGGCGAACGCCATCAGGCCGAGAAGCTCGGCCGCGGCGAAGCCGATGAACAGGCGGCCCTGCTGGCTGTCGGCAGCAGCGGGGTTCCGGAGCGAGCTCTGGAGGAACGACCCGAAGACGTAGCCGACGCCGGCGGCGGCAGCGCCGACGCCGATGGCTGCGAGGCCGGCACCGATGACCTTGGCGGAAGCGAGATCCATTTGAACAACTCCTTGTAAGAAAACGACTAGTGAAGGTTGACCGCGTCGTTGATGTACAGCGACGTGAGGATTGCGAAGACGTAGGCCTGGATCGCGGCGACCAGCAGCTCGAGGGCGCTGATGAAGGCCACGAACAGGAAGCACAGGATCGATATTCCGATCCCTCCGCCGCCGGCGTTGAAGCCCTGGACGACGAAATTGCCGAAGATGTCGAGCAGGATGTGCCCGGCGAACATGGCGATGAACGGCCGCAGGCCGAGGCTGAACGGCCGGACCATGAAGGAGATGAACTCGATCGGGAACAGCAGGATCTTGCCGATCAACGGCACGCCGGACGGCGCGAACAGCGAAAAGAAGTGCAGACCGTGTTTCCAGAAGCCGACGCCCAGAACGATCGCGAAGCTGATCAGCGACATCATTCCGGTGATCGTGAACTGGCTCGTTACGGTAAACGGATGCGCAGCCTTGACGATGCCGAACGGCATGTTGCCCATCAGGTTCGCGAACAGCAGGAAAATGAACGCCGTGAAGACCCACGGCAAATACTTGCGTCCTTCGGGCCCGATGCTTGCGTGAACCATGTCATCGACGAAGCCGATCAGCCCCTCGACCGCGACCTGCCAGCGGCCGGGAATGAGCTCGCGCTTCATCCCGCCGAGCATGAACACGGTGATTGTCCCCAGCACGATCAGCATCCACAGGGCGCTATTGGTGAAGACGAACGGATTGTTTTGCTGGAACGACCCCGCGATCGGCTCGATCACGAACTGGTGCATCGGGTCGATTTTGCCGCCGGCAGCCACTTGTGTTCCCTTATCCTCGCCCGCTCGGCGGCTTGCCGGACGGGTTGCTTGAAATCCGAATGACGTTCCAGATCCCCACGGCGAAACCGACAAAGAGCATCAGCAACATCAACCAGGGCTTTGTGCCGAGCCACTTGTCGAGCACGAAGCCGATCAAAAATCCGCCAGCGGGTGCACCTACCAGATGGCTGAGAACCAGCTGGCCGGTCCGATAGTTCGCATCGGGCTCCGTTCGCGCGGTCCGCTTGGCTTCCGCCTGCTGCAAACGCTCGAGCCGCTCATCGAGCGATTCGAGCCGTGCGTCTGGTGGAAGCTTCGGAACCTCGCCGGTTTCGTCCTCTGCCATGCGTCTCCCCTGTGCGTCGCCCCTGCT
>JBKPQH010000004.1:0-122268 GCA_046733935.1 Pseudomonadota bacterium | reverse complement strand
TAAGTGAACAGAGCGCGTCGATCAATCTCCGATCGGTGCGCAGGCCTGCTGCAGCCAGGTGAGATCCGCGCCCGAAAGGTTGGGCCCGATTCGCGCCAGCACGTGAGCGTGATAGCAATTGAGCCAGACCAGCTCCTCCAGATTGAGCATCTCCGCGTCGATCAACCGGCGGTCGATCGGCGCGAAGGTCAGGGTCTCGAAGCCGAACATCTCCTTCTCCGCGCCTTCGATCTCGCGCGGCACCACCAGCACCAGATTCTCGATGCGAATGCCGTATTCGCCGGTTTTGTAATAACCTGGCTCGTTCGAGAGGATCATGCCGAGTTGGAGCGGTTCGTCGCCGCCGCTCTGAGAGCTTCCAACCGGCGAGATACGCTGCGGCCCCTCGTGGACAGAGAGGAAGCTGCCGACGCCATGGCCGGTGCCGTGGGCGTAATCGAGGCCCGCTTCCCACAGCGGCCGGCGAGCGAAACTGTCGAGCTGGCTTCCGCGAGTGCCCTTAGGAAAAACCGCGGTCGCGATTGCGATATGGCCCTTGAGCACGCGGGTGAAGCGGTCGCGCATCTCGGCGGTCGGCTCGCCGATCGGCACCGTGCGGGTGATGTCGGTGGTTCCGTCGACATACTGACCGCCCGAATCGATCAGGTAGAGCGTACCCTTCTCGAGCTTGCGGTTGGTCTTTTCGCTCGAGCGATAGTGGACGATCGCTCCGTTCGGCCCCGCGCCCGAAATGCTGTCGAATGACAGGTCGCGAAGCTCGGGATTCTTGCGGCGCAGCGCTTCGAGATGATCCGAAGCCTTCAGTTCGTCGACGTCGCCCTTCGGCGCTTGCTCGTCGATCCAGTGCAGGAACTCCGAAATGACCGCTCCGTCGCGTTCCTGGGCGGCTTTCTGTCCCGCAATCTCGGCTGGATTCTTGATGGCCTTGGGAAGAACGGTCGGATCGCGCATCGGCACGACCTTGGCGCCGGCACGCTCGAGCGCCTCGAAGATGGCGGCCACCGCACGCTCGGGATCGACGACGACCGTCTTGCCCTTGAGGTCGGCAAGCGCGGTTTCGAATTCCGAGCGCTCGTGGAGGCGGACGCCGTTGCCGAGATGCTGGCGGACCTCCGGGCCGATCTTCTCCGAAGCGACGAACAGATCGGACGTTCCGTCGGCGTGCACCAGCGCATAAGCTAGCGCCACCGGCGTGTGCGTGACGTCCGCGCCCCGGATGTTGAACGCCCACGCAATCGAGTCGAGCGCGGAGAGCACCGCCGCGTCCGCATGCTGCTTGGCGAGCCAATCGCCGATCTCGGTGCGCTTCTCGGCAGCCGATTTGCCCGCATATTGGTCCGGCTGGACGATCAGGTGCGCCTTGGAAGCCTCCGGCCGGTCCTTCCAAATTTCGTCGATCGGATTGCGGGCGACAGGCACCAGCTCGGCGCCGCGGCTGGCCAGCGCTTCCTTGGCTTTCTGCACCCAGTCGCGCGTATGCAGCCACGGGTCGTAACCGATGCGCGCGCCCTCCGGCGCATGTTCCTTGAGCCACTCGGTCGTGCTGGTCTCCGGCACCGACTGATAGCTCCACTCGGTGGCGCTGACCTGCTGACGGACCTGAAGCGTGTAGCGCCCATCGACGAAGATCGCGGCTTCCTCCGGAAGCACGACGGCTGAGCCGGCCGAACCCTCGAACCCCGTCAGCCAGGCGAGGCGCTGAGCGTAGCTTCCGACATATTCGCTCATATGCTCGTCGGTGAGAGGGACGACGAAGCCGTCGAGCTGGTTGGCTTTGAGCTGCTCGCGAAGGGCTTTCAGGCGGTCTGCATAGGTGGACATGGGCTAACTCCCTTGCCCCCAGCTAATCCATGGTTGGCCGCCGTTAAAGAGCCGAGCGTCACGATTGCGCCTGAGAGGCCCGCGAATGAACGCGGGCAGCAAGCAGAACGTGACTCGTAAATCTTACCGTTTTTTCGGTCGGTAGATCGCCCTCGCGGAACCCCGCTTCTTCAAGGGCGCCATTTCATTGGCGGTCACCGCTACCTTCATGATCGTATTCATACGCACCCCTGCACGCACGCGTGGAGCCGCCGGACATTTTCTGCTTCATCGGCCCGATCCGCAAATAGAAAGTCGCCGTGCGTCTCAATCTGGCGCAGGCACCCTTCCAGTAACCCGTCAGCGCGCTAAGAGCGCGTGATGGACAAGCCCGTCGAGATTCCCGCCCCGCCGCAAGCCGAGCAGCGCCCGTACAGCTACGAACGCCACGGCGTGACGATCGAGGACCCATGGCACTGGCTGCGCGATCCCAAATATCCGCACGTCGATGATCCGGACGTGCTCGCCTATCTGAACTCCGAGAACGCTTATTTTGAAGGTTGGAAGGCGCAGCACCAGGGACTGATCGACGAGCTGTTCGAGGAGATGAAGGGGCGGATCAAGGAGGACGACAGCTCGGTCCCGATCCGCGACGGCGAGTTCCTCTACTGGTGGGCGTTCGAGCCCGGGGCGCAATATCGAACCTGGTACCGCAAGCCCGTGGCGGGGGGAGCGGACGAGGTGATCTTCGACGAGCCGGTCGAGGCCGACGGCAAGGAATATTTCCGCCTGGGCGCGCTCGAGCCGAGCCCGGACGGCAAGCTGCTCGCGACCTTGGTCGACGACAATGGATCGGAGCGATTCCAGCTGCGGATCCGCGACGCAGCGAGCGGCAAGGACATCGAGACCGTCACCGACGTCGGCATCGGCCAGCCGGTGTGGACCAGCGACAGCGCCGGGATCGTCTTCACCGAGGTCAACGACAATTGGCGCAGCTATCGCGCGCGGTACCACCGGCTGCGAGCCAGGCCGGAGGATGCGGCGACGCTGTACGAGGAGACCGAGGAGCTCGGGTTCAGCGTCGGCGTCGGCAAGTCACACGACAAGAGCCTGATCTTCGTTGCGACGGGCGACAATGCGACGAGCGAGGTGCGCTTCGTTTCGGCCGCCGATCCGTCGCAGCCACTGATCCTGATTTCACGCCGCAAGCCGAACCGCGAATATCATGTCGATGCAGCGCACGGGAAACTGTGGATCCACACCAACGACGACCATGTGAACTTCCGGCTGGCGGAGGCCGACGTTTCTAACCCGGAAGCGTGGCGGACGGTGATCGCGGGGTCGGACCGCGTTTACCTGACCGGAGCAACGTCATACCGCGATCATCTCGCGATCGGCAGCCGGGTCGACGGCCTCGACCAGCTGGTCCTGCGCACCTACGCGGGCAAGGAGACGCGAATTCCGTTCGCGGAGGCGAGCTATAGCGCCTTCTTCATGGGCAATCCGGAGTTTGCTCCGGAGAGCTACCGCATCGGCTATTCCTCGATGGTCACGCCGATGACCACCTATGACTATCACCCGGAGACGGGCGAGCTCGAGGTCAGGAAGGTGCAGGAAATCCCGAGCGGCTACGACGCTTCGCAATATGCGACCGAGCGGCTGATGGTGGGCGCCCGCGACGGCGTTAAGGTGCCGGTCTCCGTGGTCTACAAGAAGGGCTTCGAGAAGAACGGCGAGGGCAAGCTGTTCCTTTATGCCTATGGCGCTTACGGCCACGCGATCCCGCCGGTGTTCAACTCCAACCGAATCAGCCTGCTCGACCGCGGCTGGGCCTGCGCCATCGCCCACATCCGCGGCGGCGACGATCTTGGCTACAAGTGGTTCCTCGACGGGAAGCTCACCAAGCGAACGAACACGTTCAACGACTTCGTCGACGTCGCGAAGGGTTTGATCGCGGCGAAGTTCACGAAAGCCGGGAATATCGCGATCAACGGCGGCTCTGCGGGAGGCGAGCTGATGGGAGCGGTGGTGAATTCCAATCCGGAACTATGGGGCGCGGCCGTGGCCGACGTGCCGTTCGTCGACGTGCTCAACACGATGCTCGACGACACGCTTCCGCTGACTCCGGGCGAGTGGCCGGAGTGGGGCAATCCGATCACCGACAAGCAGGCCTTCGAGTATATCCGCAGCTATTCGCCGTACGATAATGTGAGCGCGCAGGATTATCCGCCCATGCTGATCACCGGCGGCCTCACCGACCCGCGGGTGACCTATTGGGAACCGGCGAAATGGGCAGCGAAGCTGCGCGCCACCAAGACCGATACCAACATCCTGATGCTGAAGATCAACATGGGCGCGGGCCACGGCGGCAAGTCGGGCCGCTGGGAGAAGCTGCACGAGGTGGCGGAAACCTACGGGTTCATCGTGACGGAGACGGGGAAGGCTTGAACTGCCCAGTCTTCGAGCTGACCCTTACCGCAGAGCCCGAGCACATCGACGAGCTCGGGCACGTCAACAATGCGGTGTGGGTGCAGTGGATCCAGCAGGTCGCGGTCGCGCACTGGCAGGCGCTTGCGGACGAGGCGCACAAGGACGCTTACTACTGGGTCGTGGTGCGTCACGAGATCGACTACCTCCGCGCCGCATATCCGGGCGACCGCATCACGGCACGGACCTGGGTGGGCGAAGCGCCGAAGGGCGCGCGGTTCGATCGGCACATGGAATTCACCGGCCCCGACGGAAAGGTCTGCGTCCGTGCGAGGACGCAATGGGCGATCGTCGACAAGATCAAGGGCCGGCCAATCAGGGTGCCGCCCGAAGTCATGGCGCCCTTCCTTTCGCCAGTGTAAGCGAGCCGACATGTCGCGCCCTGTTCTTTACGAATATTGGCGGTCCTCCGCCGCCTATCGCGTTCGCATCGCGCTCAACCTGAAGGGCGTCGATTACGAGAGCCGACCAGTAAACCTGTTGGAATCGGAGCAGCAATCCGCGGAATATCGGGCGCTGAATCCGCAAGGGCTGGTGCCGATGCTTGAAATCGACGGCCACCGGCTGACGCAGAGCGTCGCGATTCTCAACTATCTCGACCTTCGCTACCCCAACCAGCCGCTGATACCCGCCTCCGCCGCCGACCGCGCTCATGTGGTCGCTATGGCAATGGCCATTGCGTGCGACATCCATCCGCTCAACAACCTGCGTGTTCTCAAATATCTGAAGAATGAGCTCGGCCATTCGCAGGACGAAGTCGACCGCTGGTATGCGCATTGGATCGACGAAGGGCTGCCTGCGCTCGAGGCGATGGCCGCTCCGCAGGCCGGCAAGTTCCTGTTCGGCGACGCGCCGACCGGGGCTGACGTCTGCCTGATCCCCCAACTCTACAATGCCCGGCGGTACAATGTGCCGCTCGACGCCTATCCAACATTGCTCCGGGCCGACGAGAATGCGAACAGGCTCGACGCGTTTGCGGCCGCTCATCCGGACCGCCAGAAGGTGCCAGCATGAACCGTGTCGACAGCATCAACCGCGGCATGAGCGATATGAAGCCGCTCGAGTCGGTCGAAATCCCGTCGCTTCGCGGCAAGGTGACCGACGAGGAATGGCAGATCCGGATCGATCTCGCCTGCGCCTACCGGATGGTCGCCTATTACGGCTGGGACGATCTGATCTTCACGCATTTGAGTGCGCGCATTCCCGGGCCGGAGCACCATTTCCTTCTGAATCCGTATAACCTGATGTTCGAGGAAGTGACGGCGTCTTCACTGGTGAAGGTCGACGTCAACGGAAATGCCGTCGAGCCGACCCCGTTCATCACCAATCCGGCGGGGTTCACCATTCACTCGGCGATCCACATGGCGCGCGAAGATGCGCATGCGGTGATGCATCTGCACACCCCCGCTGGCCAGGCCGTGTCGGCGCATAGCGACGGGCTGTTGCCGTTGACGCAGACGGCCATGCTGATCCGGGGCGACGTTGCGTTTCATGAATATGAAGGGGTGGCGGTCGACCTCGACGAACGTGAGCGGCTGGTCGCGGATTTAGGCGAGAAGAACGCAATGATCCTGCGCAATCACGGGACGCTCGCGGTTGGCAAGAATGTCGGCGAATGCTTCATCCGACTCTATTATCTGGAGCGCGCGTGCCAGGCGCAGATCATGGCGCTCTCGGCCGGCGACAGTCTCAACACTCCCCCGCAAGGCTCGCCCGAGATTACCGCGCAACAAGGCGCAGTGGGCCTCCCACTGGCGGCGAATTTCCTCGCGTGGCCGGCGCTGAAGCGGAAGGCGTACCGCCTGGACCCCAGCTTCGCGAGCTGAGTTGGCGCGCAAGGCGGCATCGATTTCCGACTATCGCGCGCTCGCCAAGGCGCGGTTGCCGCACTTCCTCTTCGAATATCTAGACGGCGGTTCGTACGATGAAGTGACGCTTCGGCGGAACGTCGAGGATCTGCAGTCGGTGGCGCTCCGGCAACGCGTGCTTCGGGACGTCTCCGACATCGATCTGTCGGCGGAGCTGTTCGGACATCGCTGGTCACTGCCGGTCGGACTCGGACCGGTCGGCCTCTCAGGCCTCTATGCACGTCGCGGCGAGGTCCAGGCGGCACGCGCGGCGGCGGCGGCCAATATTCCGTTCGCGCTCTCCACCGTCAGCGCGTGTTCGCTGCGCGAGGTCGCTGCGTCCGGCAATGTCCCCTGGTACCAGCTCTATTTCGTCAAGGATCGCGGATTCGTCGGCGATTTGATCGAGAACGCCAGGTCCGCCGGATGCGGTGCGCTCATCCTCACCGTCGATCTCGCGGTTCCCGGGTCGCGTTATCGCGATACGCGCGCCGCCGGGGTCGGTCTCCGGCGCATGGCCCAGTTGCTCGCGCGGCCGGATTGGCTGTGGGATGTCGGCATCCGCGGCCGCCCGATCAGCCTCGGCAATCTGGAGCCGATCGTCGGCAAACGCGCGCCGCTCAGCGATTTCCAGGCATGGATCCAGGCCAACTTCGACCCGTCCGTGAGCTGGAAGGACGTGGAATGGGTCCGCTCCCGATGGGACGGGCCACTCGTCATCAAGGGAATCCTCGAGCCGGACGACGCGCGAGCGGCGCTGGACAGCGGCGCTGACGCGATCGTCGTGTCGAACCACGGCGGCCGTCAGCTCGACGGCGCCTTGTCGAGTGCGCGTGCCTTGCCGCGCGTTGCTGAGGCGGTTGCCGGGAGGATGCCGGTGCTCGCCGACGGCGGAGTCCGCTCGGGTCTGGACGTGGTGCGAATGCTGGCGCTCGGCGCCGACTTCGTGCTCCTCGGCCGTGCCTGGGCTTACGCCCTTGCAGCCGAGGGTCACGCGGGCGTGGCGCACGTGCTCAAATTGATCGAGGCGGAGATGCGCGTAGCGATGTCGCTGACCGCATGCATGAACATCGGCGAGGTCGACGAAAAGATCCTCGACCACCCGGAGAATCAAGCGACGTTCTGACTCTCCCTCCGATCGCTCCGGAACAGCTGATCGACGTCCGCGGCGCTCATCGGCTCCGCGAACAAGAACCCCTGCACCGAAGAGCATCCGTGCGAGCGAAGCTCCTCGAGTTGCGCCGTTTCCTCGACCCCTTCCGCCGTCGTTTCGATATTGAGAGCGTGCGCAAGCTCGGTGATCGCGCGAACGATCGCGCTGGCGCCGTCGCGCGTCAGCAGGTTCTGGATGAAGCTTCGGTCGATCTTCAATTTATCGAACGGGAAGCTCTGCAAGTAGCTCAGCGATGAATAGCCGGTTCCGAAATCGTCGAGCGCGATTCGGACTCCGAGCGAGCGCAGCGAGTGCAGCAGCCTCAGCGTAGTCTCCCCGCCATCGAGGAAAATGGATTCGGTGATCTCCACCTCGAGCCGGTTGGGCCGAAGACCGCTCTCGGCGAGCGCCATCAACACGGTTTCGTGAAGGGCTCCACGGTGGAATTGGACGGCCGAGGCATTGACTGCGACACGAATGTCGTCGGGCCAGCGCGCAGCCTGGGTGCAGGCTTCGCGCACCACCCACGCACCAATGGGGACGATGAGACCCGTGTCCTCCGCAATGGGCACGAATTCGACCGGAGATATCAAGCCGCGCGTCGGATGATTCCACCGCAGGAGGGCCTCGAACGAGCAGATGCGGTTATGCTCGAGGTCGAACAACGGCTGATACTGGAGTTCGAACTCGCTCCGCTCGATCGCCAGGCGCAGGTCGGTCTCGATCTGACGCCGCTGCTGCGCACGTTCATTGAGGCTCTCTTCGAAGAACGCAAAGGTGCCCCGACCCGCTTCCTTGGCGCGATAGAGAGCGAGATCGGCGTTGCGGAGCAGAGTTTCGGCATCGTCGCCATCCTGGGGAGCGATCGCAATGCCGATGCTGGTCGACGGGATGCATTCGTTCGCGTCGATGACCAGCGGCTGCGCGACCGTTTCGAGAATATCGCGCGCGAGGCGATCGATGGCGTTGCGGTCCTCGCCGACGGTTTGAAGCACGACGAATTCGTCACCGCCCAGCCGTGCAACGAAATGGCCCGGTGCGGCAGCGCGCAGACGCCGCCCGGCCTCGACCAGCAACGCGTCGCCGGCCGGGTGGCCCATCGTATCGTTGATGACCTTGAACTGATCGAGATCGAGGCAGTGCAGCGCGAACAGAGCGCCGTTTCCGGCCGACGCGCGGAGGAGATGTTCGAGCTGCTGCTGGAACATGGAACGATTTGGCAGCCCGGTGAGCACATCGTTGAAAGCGAGCTGGGTGATCCGCTGCTCGCGCTCCGCGATCTTGCCGACCATGTCGTTGAAGCTTGAGGCGAGCCGGGCGAGCTCGTCAGTCCCGCGCACCTTGACCTGAACATGCTCGCCGGACGCGAGCCGGCCCGCGGCCTCGTCGAGCCGCGCCAGCGGCTGCGTGATCCGGCCCGCGGCTTTCCAGGTTGCAAGACCGACCGTCACCAGTCCCAGCAACGTCATGACGGCAAGCGCCAGCTGGAGCTTGCGAGCGTCGGCCAGGGCCTCGGCCTTCGGATAGGCGAGCAGCAGGATCGCGCGCTCGCCGTCAGCGAACGCGGGCATCGGCTTTGCGAGGGCGATCGATGCTTCGTCGGCCACCCTCATCTCGAAGACGGACCTGCTCGAGACGTGCGCCTGGGCCAGGGCCGCGGATTCGCGGCTAAGCATGCTTATGCTCCCCGCGCCCTGCGCCCAGGCGTTCCCGGAATAAGCGAGGACCGCTGCGTGCAGCGGGATGGCGGAAAGACGCTCGAGCGACCGCATTTCGCGCGCATCGAGATCCGCCGCGAAGACCACCCAGCCGATCAGCGTCGGCGCCATGATTGGAGCGGCAACGAGCTGGCGTGGCCGTCCGTCGAGCACCGAAACGCCAGTCAAGCGGCCCTCGTCCAGCGAGGCCCACAAGTGGGCGGCAAGTGACTGGGGCAGCTTCGCGCCGACCGCAGAGAGCTTGCCGTCGGCGGTGACGATGAAAGCTGTCCGGACGTGGAGACGAGCAGCCGCGTTGCTCAGTGCGGACTGCATGGTCGCATTGTCGCCGGTCGCGACCGCTGCCCGGAAACCGAAATCGCGAGCGAGCAGCTGCGCGGCATTCTGCAGTTCATGCGCCCGGGCCTGCCACAGCCGGTCGTAGACGGCGCTGCTCGACTGGAGCTGGCTTTGAACCTCTCGCGAAGCCGCCCCTGCAATAAAGGTCGAGAGCGCCGCGGAAACGACCAGCATCGCGCCCGCGAACAGCAGCGCGAACTGGACCGTCAGCCGGGCGCTCAGGGAGCGGAACGAGCCCATCGGCTCAATAATCCGTCATCGGCATCGGCGGAGGCGGCCGAAGCCGAATGGTGAACGTCGCCGATCGCTGCCCCGCTGCGACCGCCTGCTGCACGGCGCCGCCCGGCGCACGCAGGTATGGATGCCACACCACCACCGTGCCTCGAGCGCTGGGAGCATCGCCAAAGATAGCAATGCCCTGCGCGTTGGTCCGAGCCGTCCAGGCGCTCTCGGTGATGAAGATGAAGGCGCTCATCCCATCATGGATGTTGCACCCGAGCGCCACGACCCCCGGTCTGTCGAAATGAACGGTCCGGGACTGATCCTTGGCGAACAGCTTCAGCTCGAACCTTTTCGCCGCGGAGAAGGAATAGACGTGGTGCTTGGTCGGATCGAGGTTCGGAAAGGAGACGTCCGCCCCGACCGGAATGACGGTTAGGAACGGATGAAATTGCAGATTCTGTTGCGACACCACGTATCGACCGGCCGACCGCGGCGCACGGGCGGCCGCCCCGGAAGGCTGGAGCTTGACGACGGCATCGCGAACGGGATGCCCGGAACCGTCGACGACGCGGACGCTCAGCCCCGCGGCATGCAGTGACGAGGCTTCGGCGGTGAAAACCAGCAGCGCCAGGATGATACGCATCATGCGCCCAGATTAAGCGAAGGACGGTAAACGCCCCCCTATGCGGGGATGGTTACCAGCGCATTCGTAGTTCGGCCTGGATTTGCGTCTGCCGCTGGCGCGGCTTCAGCCCGACCTGCTCCAGGTCTTCTCGCCTGCTCGAGATGTGCAGGAGTTCGACCAGTCCCGTGAAACGACCCCAGTCGCGCTTTGCCGCGGCCATCGCCGACCAGCCGCGATCGTCATATTCATCGTCGACCAGACTGCCGCGGTTGCGAGTGCCGAACGCATCCAGCCGCGCCGAAAGCCCGATCTTGCCGAACCGGCGGCTAAGCATCAGAAATGCGGCGCGAAAGCGATTATTCACCCACCGCCTTTGGCCCTCGACATAGCCCATTCGGGTGCGGCCCTGCATCGCCTGGGCCTTGAGTTGCCCGCCCGAACCGAGATCGGCCAGCAAAGCGAGGTCGTCGAACTGCGTCCGCCAGCCCCACTCGAGGTCCTGATTCACCTCCTGCGGATTGGCGCGATTGTCATAGCGGAACAGCTCGATGCGGACGGGCGCCGGAAGCTGCCAGGCGAGCTTGGCATAATAGCCGATGCGGTCGGGGAAACCGTGACGGAGATCGATCAGCGGATGGGTGAACGGCGCCTGATAGCCCGCAAGCTCGCCGTCCATCGGCGGCAGTGGCTGCCGGCGAAAGGCGAGCGTCGTCCGATCGTGCAACGCCCAGCCTCGAAACGTCAAAAGCGTTCCGGAAGTGTCGTTTGCGGCCATCAGGGCCGCGGTCGCGCGGAGCTTGTGAGCGCCGATTTGCGTTCCCACCGTTCCTTCGACCGCGACCGGCCTCACCTCCTCGCCGATCCAGCTGTTGATCGCCGACGGAGTGATCGAATCCCTGACGTGCCAGTCCGCCCCTTCGTGCTCAAGGCTGACCGGCGGCCACATCAGGCCCGCCCGTGCTGACAGGGAGACGATGTCGCTGCGCATCGGGCGGTAGGTCAGAAAGGCCTGGCTAAGCCCCGCCTCCGTTCTCTCTCCGCCTTGAAGCGACCCTGCGACGGTCGCCGAGAAGGCCCAGCCGAGCTCCGGCTGCCAGACGAGGTTAACGTTGCCCAGCTGCGGGCGGAAGCGCACGTCGCCGCCGGTGCCGCTGGAACGGAGCTTTCCGAACCCGCCGTCCAGCCAGCTTTTTCCGCCATCCGCAGCGACGAGGCGGAGGTCGCCGAACAGTTGCAGCGTTTCCGGTGTGAAGAGCTTGAGTGCCGTTTCCGCAAACGCAGGCGACGGCCACATCGCTGCGAGCGCGCAAGCTACATGAGCCGCGCTGCCGCGAAGCAGGCGTTTGGCGACACAAGCCATGCGCGCCGAAATAAGCCAACAGGGTTAAGAACTTTCGCACCATGAAGGAGCGCGCCCAGCGGGTTACCCTCCGGTCGGCGCGTCGTCCCAATGTTCGAGGGCGGAACCCAGAGCTGCCTTCATCGATCCCAGCTCGGCTTCAAAGGCCCGCCAATCCTCGACGGTTTTCTTGCGAATGGGCTGGCGCACCTGCTCTGCGCTCACGGTCCGGACCGGGCGCTTCGTCTCGTGGAACCTGAGGCAGGCCTCGTCGAAGGGGACGCCGACATAGTCCAGCAGCTTGCGGATTTCGGCCTCGGGATCGCCGACTAGCCTTTCATGGATCAGGCGGTGGACACGTCCCGGCGACACGCGATCCCAGTGGCTCATCAACCGCACATAATCGGCATAGTGCCGGCCGAAGTGCACGAGGTCGTAGGAGAATTCCTGACCGCGTGCGTACAGCTGCTTGAAGTTGGAGAAGCCGCAGGCGAGCGGATGTCGCCGCGCATCGATAATCTTCGCGTTCGGCAGGATGAGCTGGATGAAGCCGACGTGCATCCAGTTGTTCGGCATCTTGTCGATGAAGAACGGCCGATCCGTCTTGCGCTGGATGCGCGTGCGCTCGAGGTAGAGCGTGCCAAGCTCGCGAAACCGCCCCAGAGGCAAGTCCGAGAGCAACTCTGGATAAGGCGTTGCGTCTGGCGCGACGCGCGGGTCCGGCTCGAGACCTCGAATGAGCACGTAGACGTCGGGCAGCTCCGAGGTGCCCTCGATCATCGGATGACTGGCGAGGATTTGCTCGACCAGAGTCGAGCCCGAGCGCGGAAGTCCGACTATGAAGATAGGGTCCGGGGCGGGATTGCCGCTGCCCGCACGCTCCGCCAGGAACTCGGGTGTGAAAAGCTGCTGAGTGCGGTCCACAAAACCGGTGATCCGGGCGGGATCGTTCATCACCTGAACGGCTCGGATGGAATTGCCGGCTCGATATTGCTCGAAGCTGCCGGTTGCATCGCCCCGATCCTCCAGCGCCTTGCCGAGGGCGAAGTGCAGGCGCAGCTGGTCCTCGGCCGGACGGCCGGGAGCCGCGATCAGGCTTCGAAGCCGATCGATGTCCTCGTCACTGAACTTGAAGGTCTTGAAGTCCGCGAGCAGCCACCAGGCTTCGCCATAGTCGCTGCGGATCTGGAGCGCGCGCCGGCAAGCCTCCGCACCCTCGTCCGGCCGCCCGACCGTCTTCAACAGGAAGGCGAGCCGCGTCCAGATATCGAGGTTCGACGGATTTGCCGCGACGATCTCCTGGTAGAGATCGATCGCCTGCTCATATTCGCCGATCCGGCCCAGCGCATCCGCGTAGAGGTCCTTGACCCCTTCGAATTGCAGGAGATCCCCGGTGATCTTTTCGATCTCGGCGACGGCTTCGCCCGAGCGCTCCTGGTCGTGCAGTGCGCTGGCCAGATGAAGGCGGGCGTAAGCGAACCCGGGTGCGAGTTCGAGCGCTCGGCGGAACAGGGCCTCCGCGTCGGCGAGGAATCCAGACGATGCGGCAATCTCCCCCAGCATCCGCAGAGCGACGAAGTCGTTCGGGCGCTTCTGGAGCGCCGAGCGCAGAAAGCCTTCGGCCGCGATGAAATCGTCCGCAAGCATGGCCTGGCTGGCGCGCGCGATCTCGGGATCGCGGCTCGACGCCTGCATTGCGTCAAGCTCTGCCTGCGTCGGCGCAATGCTCATCGATACGCCTCACGCGAAAGAATGGTCGGGGAGAGAGGATTCGAACCTCCGGCCCCTGCCTCCCGAAGACAGTGCTCTACCAGGCTGAGCTACTCCCCGACCGGAACCCGCCCCAGGCGACGTCCAGTCGCGGCGGGAGCCAAGGCTGCGGCTAGATAGAGGGGGGCTCCGCTGAGCGCAAGCATGTCCTGAGGCAAGTCGAAGGGCGGCGGCTTAGCGGCCAAGCGCATCCATCCAATGCTCCACGCGAACGAATTTCTCGCGGGGGCTTCCGGGGCGCGCGTTGGCGTTCTCCGTCTGCTCGATCTTGCGCCAGTCGTCATAGTCCGTCGCCATGACTCCGCGGCTCTCGAGCAGCCGCTTCAACCCTTCCGCGCCTTGCCGGTTGTCAGAGCTTCCGGCCGGCATGGCGGCGACGATCTGGTCGGCGACCTCATAGCCATCCGGCCGATTTGTGCCGATCGTGCCCGTGGGCCCGCGCCGCGCCCAGCCGACGGCGTAGAGGCGGTCGGAAATTCGCCCGCCGTCGTTGACGAACTTGCCCCCCTCGAACGGGACCTCGGGAATCGGTGAGGTCGAATAGCCGATGGCGGTGATGATCAGCGATGCCGGCACCCCATAGGTCTCACCGGTCCCGCGGGCTGCGCCCTTCTTGTCGAGCTCGGTCCGTTCGACGACGATCTTCTCGGCCTTGCCATTGCCCTCGATCGCGACCGGCTTGGCGAAGAAGTCGAACACCATGCGCTTCGGCTTCGCGGAATCTGGCGACGACCCGGCGAACCCGCGAAGGATCGTGATCGACTTGCGATGCCCGGGCTCCAGCGCCTCATCGGCTTCGACCGGGGGAAAGTCTGCGTCATCGACGAGGGGCGAAGCGGCTTCGAGATGGCCGAGCTCGCCGAGCTCCTTGGGCGTCATCGCGATCTGGTGCGGACCGCGGCGGCCGAGGATGGTGATGGTCCTGATGGCAGAATGATCGAGAGCGTCGAGGGCATGGCCGACGATATCCGAGCCTTCAAATTCGTGGCGCGTCTTGGACAGAATGCGAGCGCAATCCAGAGCGACATTGCCGTTCCCGATCACGGCGGCGTGGGTGCCGCCGAGCGGCGGATCGAGGTCGGCGAAGTCGGGATGGCCATTGTACCAGCCGACGAACTCGGCCGATCCGACAACTCCGGGCAGGTCCTCGCCGGGGATTCCTAGCTTGCGGTCGTGCGGCGCGCCCGTCGCGAGGATCACCCCGTCGTAGAACTCTAGCAGCTCGGCGATCGAAACATCGCGCCCGACGGTGACGTTGCCGATAAAGTCGACGCCGGCGCTCTCGGCGACCTTGTCGTAGCGTTTCGAAACGGCCTTGAGCGATTGATGATCCGGCGCGACTCCGAAGCGGATCAGGCCGTACGGCACGGGATAACGGTCGACAACGTCAATGCGGGCCTTGTCGGCATAGGCCTTCTCCAGCGCTTCGGCAGTGTAGAAGCCCGCCGGCCCCGAACCGACTATTGCGAAATGCCGCATCCGCCGCCCTCCTCGTCACCCGAGTTGCTTAGCGGCTGCGGCTGAGAGCGTCAGCCCTTGCTGTGATCCTCGAGCAGGACGCTGCCCTTCTTCTGCAGCGCCGCCTGGATGATCCCCGAGAACATGCCGAGCATCCCCGGCAGCAGCACTCTCACGCGAACCTTGCTGTCCTCGACGTCGATCGTGGACTGGACGGATTCGCCCAGCGCCTGGACGCGCAGGTTGAGCTGATCGCCGGCCCAGCCGGATTCGACGTGGGCGCCGCCCGGGATATGCTCCTGGAGTTTGTGGACATTGTTCGCGATGCGCCTCCGCGCCTCGTCCTTTCCCAGCCGGTGCGGCAGGTCGACTTCGATCGGCTGTGACATAAGACTAATACAGCTGGCCTCGCATTCAGTGTTTTTCAAGCTCCCGCGAAGGATTATCGTTCCAATCATGCGCAAGCTTGCCTTGATCGTGCTCGTGGCCGCCTCCGCAGCCGGCGCGCAGCCGCCCGCCTGGTTGCCGGGAATGCCGTGGGAGCCGACGGCGCCCTATGTGACCGTGGGCCAGGACGAGCCCGGCTATCGCAACTGGTACCTGGCTGCGCCGTGGCACGCAGGATCGGTGAAATCTTTCAACGACTATCTGACGAGCTATGGCGTCGGCGGGATCGTCCCCACCTGGCAGCTCCTCAGGACCGCCAGCGACTGGCAGAAGTGCGGCGCGCAGCCGTTCGAGGTTCCGCCGACTGAGGATTGGCCCAATGTCGTCCAGGCGCTGCGCTACATCCGCGATCAGGTGGTACCCGCCATCGGTCCGGTCGAGCCGGTCTCCGTCTATCGCAACCCGATGCTCAACCAATGCGCCGGCGGGGCGCAGGAAAGCGCGCACCGCTTCATGCAGGCGGTGGACATGGTCCCGCTCCGCCCAATCACCCGGACGACACTGATCCAGCAGATGTGCGCGATCCATGCGCGCAGCGGCGCGGGGTACGGCGTAGGCCTCGGCTTTTACGTCGGGCTTCGATTTCACGTGGATTCGCGTAAGTTCCGGACCTGGGGGGTGAACGACCAGGGCGGCATCGCCTGCGTGCGCAGCTACGAACTCGCCCACGCCCCGGAAGTGATCGCGACGCCTGAGCCGGCTCCAAGCTCCGTCTCGCCGCCCGCACCATTGCCGCCTGCACAAAATCCAAGCATCACGGCACCGCCGAAATCTTGACTCCGATGGGCTTGTGTTGCTGAATTGCAACACCATATCGGCCCCAACCAAGAGGGGTAGGATTTAATGGATTTCGAAAAGCTCACCGACCGCGCCCGCGGATTCCTCCAGGCGGCACAAACGATCGCCGTTCGCGAGCACCAGCAGAGGATCGCGCCGGCGCATCTGCTGAAGGCGCTGCTCGACGACGAGCAGGGAATGGCCGCCGGGCTGATCGGAGCCGCCGGCGGCGATGCGAAAGCGGCGAAGCGTGAAGTGGATGCTCTGGTCGCCAAGATCCCGTCGGTGACCGGCAGCGGCGCGACGCAAGCGCCAGCGCTGGACGGCGACACGATTCGAATCCTCGATCGGGCAGAGCAAATCGCCCAGAAAGCCGGCGACAGCTACGTCACGGTCGAGCGCATCCTGCTGGCGATGGCGCTGGCCAAGAATATGGACGTGGGCGGGGCGCTCGCGAAGGCGGGCCTCACGCCGCAGAACCTCAACGCCGCGATCGACAAGCTGCGTGGCGGACGCACCGCGGATACGCAGGGCGCCGAAGATCGCTACGATGCACTGAAAAAATATGCGCGCGATCTCACGGAGGCAGCGCGCGAGGGAAAGCTCGATCCGGTCATCGGCCGCGACGAGGAAATCCGGCGGACCATCCAGGTGCTCGCGCGCCGGACCAAGAACAATCCGGTGCTGATCGGCGAGCCGGGCGTCGGCAAGACCGCAATCGCCGAAGGACTCGCGCTGCGCATCACCAACGGCGACGTGCCCGACGGCATCAAGGACAAGCGCCTCCTCGCGCTGGACTTGGGCGCGCTGATCGCCGGAGCAAAGTACCGAGGCGATTTCGAAGAGCGGCTGAAGGGCGTGCTTGACGAGGTGCGCCAGGCCGAGGGCGACATCATCCTGTTCATCGACGAGATGCACACTTTGGTCGGCGCCGGAAAGGCCGAGGGCGCGATGGACGCGGGCAATTTGCTGAAGCCCGCGCTTGCTCGAGGCGAGCTGCACTGCATCGGCGCCACCACGCTCGATGAGTATCGCAAATATATCGAGAAGGACGCGGCGCTGGAGCGGCGTTTCCAGCCGGTGTTCGTCGGGGAGCCGAGCGTTCCCGACACCATCTCGATCCTCCGCGGCCTCAAGGAGAAATACGAGCTCCACCACGGCGTGCGCATCACCGATGGCGCAATCGTCGCCGCAGCCACTCTTTCCAATCGCTACATCACCGACCGCTTCCTGCCGGACAAGGCGATCGACCTGATGGACGAGGCGGCGAGCCGAATCCGCATGGAAGTCGAATCCAAGCCTGAAGAAATCGAGAATCTCGACCGGCGAATCATCCAGCTCAAGATCGAGCGCGAGGCGCTGAAGAAGGAGCAGGACAAGGCGTCGAAGGACCGGCTGACGAAGCTCGAGGACGAGCTTGCGAACCTGGAGCAGCAGTCGGCCGAGCTGACGCAGCGCTGGCAGGCCGAGAAGGAAAAAATCGCCGGCGAGGCGAAGATCAAGGAGCAGCTGGACGCCGCGCGGCTCGAGCTCGAGCAGGCACAACGCAGCGGCGACCTCGCGAAGGCGGGTGAGCTCCAGTACGGACGTATTCCCCAGCTGGAGAAGCAGCTGTCGGACGCTCAGGTCGCGTCGCAGGGGGCGATGCTGCGCGAGGAAGTCACCGACCAGGATATCGCGTCGGTGGTCAGCCGCTGGACGGGAATCCCCGTCGAGCGGATGATGGAGGGCGAACGCGAGAAGCTCTTGCAGATGGAAGCGTTGATCGGCGCTCGCGTGATCGGTCAAGAGGATGCGGTGAAAGCGGTGTCCGCCGCCGTCCGTCGCGCCCGCGCAGGCTTGCAGGATCCCAATCGCCCGCTCGGCTCATTCCTGTTCCTCGGGCCGACCGGCGTCGGCAAGACCGAGCTGACCAAGGCACTCGCCGAATTCCTGTTCGACGACGCCAGCGCAATGGTTCGTATCGACATGAGCGAGTTCATGGAGAAGCATGCGGTTGCGCGGCTGATCGGCGCGCCTCCGGGCTACGTCGGCTACGAGGAAGGCGGAGTCTTGACCGAGGCGGTGCGGCGGCGTCCCTACCAGGTCGTGCTGTTCGATGAGGTGGAGAAGGCGCACGGCGACGTGTTCAACGTGCTGCTTCAGGTCCTCGACGATGGCCGTCTGACCGACGGCCAGGGGCGCACGGTCGATTTCACCAACACGATCATCATCCTGACCTCGAACCTCGGGTCGCAATATCTCGCCTCGCTGGGCGAGGACGAACCGGTCGAGAAGGCCGAGCCGCAGGTGATGGAGATCGTCCGGGCCCACTTCCGGCCGGAATTCCTCAACCGCCTCGACGAGATCATCCTGTTCCATCGCCTGAGCGCGGGGCACATGGGCCCGATCGTCGATATCCAGGTCGCTCGGCTGCAGAAGCTGCTCGAGGACCGGAAGATCCGGCTGGAGCTGACCGACGCCGCGCGCGCCTGGTTGGGCCGCGTCGGCTACGATCCCGTCTACGGTGCGAGGCCGCTGAAGCGCGCGGTGCAGAAATACCTGCAAGACCCGCTCGCCGATCGCATTCTTGCGGGCGAGATTCCCGACGGCTCAGTCGTCCGGGTCGATGAAGGCGACGGTCAGCTCGTGCTCACCCCGATTAGCGAGCAGCGGGAAGCCGCATAGCGCGTTGGGCGAGCGGTCGGCTCGCGTGTTGGGTCAGCCGCCCTCTCCGGGCTTCGGCAAGGCCGGCAGCCGGCGCTGCCAATCGTCGATCTGCTCGCGCGCCTGTTGGCGCGACTCCTGCCACTCGTGAGCGGTCTTGCAGATCTTCTGCCCGCCGAGGCGTGAGCCGATGACCTCCTCGCGCTCACAGATGATCCGGTTCGGATCCTTGTCCTTCTGCACTGCGGCAGAAGCCTGAGCGGCTGGAGCTTGAGCTGCCGCCGGTACGGCGACAGCGATCGAAGCCAGACCCAAAACGACGAGTTTGAACATGGCAATCACCCCTTTCGCGAGGCTTGATCCTCAACCGGCAGGCGCTCCCGGATTCGTGTGCTGCCGCTGCCAATCTTCAACCTGATCGCGGTTCTGCTGGCGCCATTCCTGCCATTCGGCCGCGGTCTTGCAGACCTTCTTGCCCCCGAGGCGCGAACCGAGATCTTCCTGCTTCTCGCAAATCATCCGGTTCGGGTCCTTCAGCGTCTGCTGCGACGATGCAGGCTGAGCAGGATCCGCGGGCGCGGCTTGGGCGCCTGCCGGTGCGGCCAGAGCGAGGCTACAAGGAATAATCAGCAACGGCTTCAACATGCGCTTACCCTTACATGGCGAGGTGCTGCGAACGTCTAACATCCGACTCGGGGATTCGACAATTACACTTCGACTAACGGTTGCGCGCCACGTCGAAGGCGACGGTGATCCGCTCCCCTTCGCCAAACGGCCGGGTGCCGTGCCACATCCAGGAGGGGAACAGCGCTAGCCGGCCCAACTGGGGCTCGATCATTCGGCGAGGCGGAAGGTCGATGCCGAGCTGGGCCTGCGGCTCGCCGAGGGTCAGCCAACCGGCGTGGTCGCCGGCCCCGAGGTCCGGCGGGAGCACGATGTACAGCCCCGAGCTCAGCCAGCCCATCGAATGAAAATGATTTGAGTGGTGTCCTCCGCCGGTCAGTCGCACGGACCAGGCCCCGCTGAATGCGATTCTCGATGGCCGCCCGCGCGCAAGCGGATGCCGCGCGTCGAGATTGGGCAGATTCCGGGCGTGCTCGGCCACCGTTTCACGGACGGCCTCGCGAAGCGCGACGATTTCCGGCTCGATCCGGTGGAACAGATTACCGTCGGTCTGCGTGCCTCCGCGGACCGATTGAGCGAGCGGCTGCCCCCGCAGATTGTGCAGGCGCCGTAGCGTCGAGGCGAGCTCGTCCAGCGGCGGAAGCTGACGGGTGATGTCGTAAACACCGACCAGCCGCTCATCGCCCTCCAGCCATTCTGCGCGCGGATCGCCCGTCATTCGCCACGCGGTCGGCGCGTAGGGCCAGAACATCTCCTGATCGCCAGTGTCGAGCCATCGATCGAGCACCGCGGATGCCTGGTCCGGTCTTCCCGACCGGAGGAAGTGACGTACGAGCCTCAAATCGAAATTCGCCACGGCCAAGGGAGCGAGTTCGGCAAACAATCGGTCGGCCGCTTCGACGTCGCCCGTCTCCGACCGGATGATCGCCTCATTGGCGGTGAACAATGGCTGTTCGCCGAAGAGGCCGCGGCCCTGTTCGATGCGGGCGAGTACTTCTTCGAACTGTTCGGCGTGAAGCAAGGCGACCATCTGCTCGCGGCGCAGGTCGAGGCTATTGGGATGCGCCCGGAGCGCCTCGTCGAAACTTCGCGTAAAATCCTCGCGCCCGCCGTTCGTCCACCGCAGATCCGCCAGCAGCACATGGCCGTCAGTCCAGAGCGGCGAGCGCCTGACGACGGTCTCCAGACCGGCGATCGCGTCGTCGATGCGTCCCTCGGCAACGAGCGCCGAGGCCAAGCCCTTGACCACCTCGGTGTTCGCAGGCGCGAGCTTCAGCGCGCGCGCGAATGCGTCGACGCTCGGCAGCCCGGCCTCCAGCAATGTCCGGGCGTACCCGTGCGCCACCAACGGCTCGGTCGGCGCGAGCTCGACGGCACGCCGGAGGGCCGGAATCGCAAGCTCGCGCTGGTCCTGTTCGCGGTGGATCAGACCCTTGATGTGCCACAGGCGATAATCCTGCGGGGCGACGCCGAGCGCCCGGTCAATGTCGTCCAGCGGCAGGTCGGAAGCCCCCCGGTTCAGGGCCTCGATCGCGCGATCGAGCACTCGGGCCGGATCGATCGTGTGGCTGCGAGCGTCGGTCATGCTTCGGCGAAGCTCCGTCGGGTGGTTGGCTCGCCCAAGCTTTCCAGCAGCACGGCGCGGCAGAGAAGCCGGCGCTCCGCCTCCGCAGCGAACTCTAGCGTGGAGCGCGCCGTTGCGAAGCCGCCTACGGCTGAAAGCTGATCCGCTGCCTGCTCGATCGTGTCGTCAACCATCGCGAGAACCATGCAAGTTTCCACCCTCAAGGCAATTGCGGCGTTAGCCCGACGGCGGCGCGCGGTCTCGAATCCACTGCGACAGGATCCATTTCTCGCCGGCCGTGGGCGGTAAGCCGGCGTGAAGGGTCATCGGATCGGGCCGCCCTTCCATGTCGCAATTGGCCCAGAAGATCGCATCGCCCGTCTTGCCGCGATAGCGCACGCCGATTCGCGAGAATTCCGTTTCGCCACCTTCGAAATCGTCGTTCAGGTAGATGAGAAAGGTCGCAATGCGCTGGCCGTGGGAACGGAGTTGCTCTCGATGTCTCGGATTGCTCGGCTCGAGAGAGTCCACGTGACGCTTGAATTCCTGGCCGACCGAATAGTGGAGCACCTGGACCGGTTCGAAGACAGGCACTGGAATGTGCGTCGCGGCGGCAATGCGTGCGCGGATGATCTCGATCAAGAGGTCCATGTCGGACAATTGGAAATCCGCGCCTCGATTCGTCCGGACCGGATCGGGGACCAGCCGTCCCTGGGCGTCGAACACGAGAGCGGCTTCGAGCATGCTCTTCGCGCGATCCCTGAGCCACCGGCACTCGGCGGCGGTGGCAAATCCATCGATCACCCGAATTCGCGGCCTGTTATGGATCGCACGGCGGTCGGGATGGCTCAGGAGGCGTTCGAGCGAGATCCGCCGGCGAATGACCGCCCAGATCTCGGAGTCTGCGAAGTCCGGCGTCTCGGCACCCGACACGGGATCCGCAAGCAGCAGCAGCTGACGTTGGGCGGATTCAGAGCCTTGCTCCGCAGCAAGCTGAAGGGTGTCGAACGCGCGTTCCCAATTCTGCTCGCCGCGTAGTCCAACGGCTTCGAACAGGGCGCTCATCGCCGTGGCTTCACCGCAGCCCCCGACAGAGGCGGCCTCGACCATGGCCATCGCCCGCCTCACATCCGCGGAAGCCGCGCCCTTGGTCGACAGGATCTCGCGGGCGAGCGCTAGCTGAGCGTCAGCCTCTCCAGCTCCTGCGCGCCCGATCAAGTCGGCTCCGGAATCCATTGGGTCCGCTGTGCATCAGCGGCGGCGCATGGTCCACCCGCACAAAAAGAAACGGCGGACCTCCGGAGAGGCCCGCCGTCGAGTTGTTGCGTTCGTGTGATCTTAGAAGTCGACCGTGACACCCGCGAACAGGAACCGGCCCAGCGAGTCGTACATCTGCGGGAACGTATTGCCGTTCGCGCTGACGTCGGCGCCGACGATCGGCGGATCCTTGTCGAAGATGTTATTCGCACCCAGCCGGAAGTTGTACCGGTCCGTCAGACGTGCAGTCAGCGCGAGATCGAAGAAGCTCTGCGCCTTGACCACCGCGTTATGCGGGAAGCTGTGCGGTCCGGTCGGCGACAGATTCAGGTCGGCATCCTGGCTGAGGGTGTCGTTCCTGACCTTGCCGAAGTACCGCCACTGGCCCGACACACCGAGACCGTTCGGCAGCGTGAAGCCGAGGCGGAGTTTGTGCCTCCACTTCGGATTCGGCGAGGTGAACACCGCGCCGAAGCTGCAGCTGGCTCCGTAGAAGCCGGCGCAGTCGTAGACGCCGTCCAGCACGCTGTTGCCGAGCGAGACGCCCGAATTGATCCCCGTGTCGAAGATCAGGTGTCGTGTCAGAGTGCCGACGAAGCTCGCATTGAACGTCCCCATGCCCGCAAACTTGTGGGAATAGGATGCGTTGAAGTCGAACCCGCTGGTCTTCAGTCCGCCGACGTTCGTGGTCTGCAGCGCAATGAAGCCAGCCGCCGTATCCCACAGCGAACCGCCGTTGTTGCGGTTGACCAGGTTACAGAACGCCGGATCACCGGTGACTGCGCAGCTCGCCAGCACGCCGTTGAACGGAAGCGCCGCGATCAGGTTCTTCACCTTGATGTTGAAATAGTCGACGGTGAAGGCGAGGCCCGGCACCCAGCGCGGCTGAATGACCGCGCCAACCGTGTACGTGTCGGCTTTCTCCGGCGTCAGGTTTACGTTGCCCGAGAAGAGCGTGTTGTACTGGTTTGCCGGGTTCGGATCGACGTTGCCGTACTGCGAAGGCAGCATTCCGGTATTGGCGCACTGCGCCACCGAGAAGACCGGAGTCGCGCCAGCGCAAAGGTCCGTGCCGACCGACAGGCCGAGACCCGCCGGGAAGAACAGCTCCACGATGTTCGGAGCGCGAACGGCGCGGTTGTAGCTCGCACGAAGACGGACGTCGCGGATCGGCGCAAGCTCGGCCGAGAGCTTGTACGTGTCCGTGCTGAAGCTGTTGCCACCGTCGATCTTGTAGTCCGAATAACGGTAGCCGCCGGTAATCGTGAACTCCTCGATGAAGGAGTGGCTGATAATCGGCACCTGAACTTCGGTGAACAGTTCCCGAACGTCGAACGAGCCGTGGTTCGGAAGCGTCGGACCGCCCTGGCCGGCGAGGTCGCCGGTCTGGAACTCGATGTCCGTGTTGAAGTTCAGAAGCTCCTTACGATACTCGCCACCGACGTTGATTCCGACACCGCGGTCGGCCCAGGGCGTCTGGAGACCATATTCACCGCCTTCCAGCGTGAAGTTGGCGTCGGCGATCGTCTCATTGACGTTGCCGCGCTGGAAGCCAGGAGTCTGCAGGTAGTTCAAAGCGGCTTGCGAGACGTTGCCCGTGGTGAAGACATCCCACGGCACGCAGTTCGGGTCGCCGCCGCCCGGCAGCGCCGAACGGCACACCGGCGCACCGACCGGCACGCCCGCGACGCCGCCCGTCGCCGGGTTGGCAATGACGTCGATCGCACGCTGCAGGCGGACGACCGAGAAGTCGTTGAAGTAGGTCTCCGTCCGGCGCGACGTGCCGAACTGATAGTAAGCGTCGTACGACAGGCCGCGGAGGAGGTCGCCGCGGATACCCGCGACAATCCGGTAATCCGTGTGCTCGAGGTCGTCGTCACGTCCGCCACCCTCGACGTTGCGCCGGCCGATCAAGACCGTTGCGAGCGGAGAAGGCAGGCCGGTGTTCGGGTTAACGAGCGCCGGATTGAAGAACGTGTTGGTTCCGCGGCACACCGTCGCGACTTGCTGCGCGGAAAGCAGCGGGTTGTCGCAGTTCAGATAGCTGGTGTTGTTGAAGTTGCCCGACGGAGCGATCTGCGCGTCCGTATGGTCGTGCATGAACATCGCTTCGAGGTACGGCTTCGCACCCGGGCTGACCTCATATTCCGCGAACGCGCCGAACGTGTAGCGTTCGTCGGGCCGCTGGAAGTAGTTGTAGGGAGCGAAGTTGAACAGCGGGACTCCGGGAACGAACTGGTTGCCCGACACATGGCCGTTGAACAGGCGAGTGGTGCCCGTCGGGTCATAGACGCGAACGCGGCCTTCGGCCGACGTCGACGAACCGCCGCAGTACCAGGACTGGCCCGCCGAGATGTAAGCCGGGTTCGCGCTGAGGTTACAGAACGAATAGTCGCGGGTGGCTTCGAGAACCGAGCCCTGCTTGCGGTAGGTGGCATAGGCCATGACGCTGCCGCGATTGTCGTCGAAGCCTGCGCCGAACGCCGCGGCGACGTCCTGCGCGCCGCCGTTGGTGCTCATACCGTGCGGAGGGAAGAAGCCCTTCTCATCGTTGGCGCCGAGGATGGCCTGGCCGGTGCGGTTGTCATGCATGAACGTGCTCGCCTGGGCGTCGATGCGCAGCCCGCGATAATTGGTGTCCATGATGAAGTTGACGACGCCGGCGACGGCGTCCGCGCCGTACACCGACGAGGCGCCGCCGGTCAGCACGTCGACGCGCTTGATGATCGCCGACGGGATGAAGTTGATGTCCGGCACGTTGCCGCCCGCGACCGGGTCACCGGGCTGGAGCCGGCGGCCGTTGATCAGCACCAGGGTACGCGCGGTGCCGAGGCCACGAAGGTTGACGGTCGCAGTACCGGTCGCGCCGTTGGATACGTTCGAACCCTGCGCCGAGAACGCCTGCGGCAGCGAGTTGATCAGGTCCTCGGTGCGGGTCGTGCCCTGCAGCTTGACTTCCTGGGCCGACAGCACGGTCACCGGGCTGGCCGAAGTCAGGTTCGGCTGCGGAATGCGCGTGCCGGTGATGACGATGTCCTGCGAGTTGCGGACAGTCTCGCCGGTTGCGCTGGTCGACGGAACCGTCGTCTGGCCTTCGACCGGTGTGGTCGTCTCCGGGACGCTGGGCGTCGCGCTGTTGTCAGGCGGGCTCGGCGTGTTCGTGGCCGGAGGAGTCGTCTGCGCGAGAGCAGGCGATGCAACCATGCTGGCACCGACCAGGAGTGTGGTCGTGAGCAGCCGCTGACGGAAATCGAGCTTCATAAAAATCTTCCCCTTCGTTAGCCGCGCGCGAACACGGCCGCAGTAACGGCAAACGTTACTTTGCCGGACTGTCTGGGGTGATAAGTGAGGGAAGGAGATGCTGGCAACGGCTGGAGCGACCCGTCACGCGAGTTGTCGAGCTTCTGTATCAATTTTGCAACATGACGAAATTGCGCAAGATCGGCTGTCGGGGCTAGCGTCGCCGAAGATTCGCGGGGGATAAAATGACAGGTAAGGCATTGGCTATCGGAACGATCGTGGCCCTCTCACTTGCGGCCGGCTCGGAGGCGCGGCCGGTGCCGAACACGGGCACTCCGCAATCCGTCCAGCAGCTCATTGCATGCCGCTCGATCGCCGATTCCGCCGAGCGGCTGGCATGCTACGACCGCCAGTCGGACGTCCTGAGCACCGCGCTCGCAAAGAAAGAAGTGGTGGTCATCGACAAGGCGCGCGCGACCGCGACGAAGAGGAGCCTGTTCGGCTTCTCGATCCCCGATTTCGGAGGTCTGTTCGGCGGCGCCGGCGACGAGGTGAAGGAAATCGCGAGCACGGTCACCCGCGTCGCTCAAGATCCTTACGGAGCGTGGGTGGTGACTCTCGCAGACGGCTCGACCTGGGCCCAGCAGGACGATTCGACGCTCGGCCTAGGACCGGAAAAAGGTGACAAGGTGGTCGTTCACCGCGGCTCGTTCGGCGCCTTCTTCCTGCGCGTGAACAACCAGCCGGGAATCCGGGTGAAGCGGATCGGCTAGGCGCCCCCCGCCTTCTGCTCTGCTTTGAAGCTCGCGTCGGCGTCGATGTAAGGCTCCTGCCGCTCGACGCTCCAGTAGCGCAGCTCGTGCAGCGGGATCCGGGCGCCGGTGACCGCGCAGACGACATGGTCGCCGTCGGACAGCAGCCGGAACGTGCCGGGCAGATAATGAACGCGTGCGGGCTTGCCGCTACCGGACATGAGCATGCGATTACTCCTCCGGCTCGTCGAAGAGTCCGGGCTGAGGAGCGATGTAGGACCGCCGGGATGCGCGCTCAAGGCGTGGCGAAGCGCCTGCGTTCTCGACCGCAGCATCGACAGCACCATCCGCGAAACGAAGCCGAAGCTCGCGCGCGGCGCGCGCGTCCGCGGCGCGCGTAAGAGTATGTCCCGATCGATCGGTCACTCGGGCAAAGCCGCGCTGTAGCGGCTTGTCGGGGTGCGCAAGTTCGGCAAGCCGCCAAAGCGCGCCCAATTGCTCTGACATGCGCGCGATCCGCTGGTCGACGAGCTCTCGGCGCAAGCGTCCGGAGACCAGGTTCAGATCGGCGCGCGCATGGCCGGCCCGCGCGGCGAGCGAGCGCGGCAGGCGCTCCCCAAGGTCGTCCACACGCTGCACCACGGGGGCGAAGATCGCCTGTGCCTCGGGCCAGCGGCAGACTGTCAGGTCGTAGCGCTCGCGGCTCCGCTCCACGTGCCGGGACAAGCAATGCTGGGCGCGCTGGTTGAGCTCGGTCAGTTGCGCCAGCAGTTCGGAGCGGACCGGAACGGCAATTTCCGCGGCCGCCGTCGGCGTAGGAGCGCGCAGATCGGCGGCGTGATCGATCAGCGTCGTATCCGTCTCGTGTCCAACCGCCGAGATCAGCGGGATCGGACTCTCGGCCGCTGCGCGGACCACATCCTCTTCGTTGAATGGCCACAGGTCCTCGATCGAGCCGCCGCCTCGAGCGACGATCAGCAGGTCGGGTCTCGGGTCGAGCGACGGAAAGCCGCGGATCGCCTCGGCAATGCGCGCGGCAGCACCCTCCCCCTGGACCGCGACCGGCCAGAGGATCACGCGCGTCGGGCACCGATCCTCGAGACGGTGCAGGATGTCGCGGATGACCGCTCCCGTCGGGGAGGTCACGACGCCGATGACCTGCGGAAGGAACGGGAGCCTGCGCTTGCGTGCTGGATCGAACAGCCCCTCGGCGGCCAGCGCCCTGCGGCGACGTTCGAGCAAGGCGAGCAAAGCACCCTCGCCTGCAAGCTCCATCCGATCGACCGCGATCTGATATTTGGACCGCCCCGGATAGGTCGTGAGCTTGCCGGTCGCGATGACCTCGGCGCCGTCCTCGGGACGGAATGGGAGGGCCCCTGCCGCGCTCCGCCAGATGACCGCGTCGATGCAGGCATTTTCGTCCTTGAGGGTGAAATAGCAGTGACCGGAGGCATGGCGTTTGAAGCCCGAGATCTCGCCGCGCACTCGGACCTGGCCGAAGGCGCTCTCGATCGTGCGCTTGAGCGCGCCTGAAAGCTCGCTGACGGTCAGCGCAGGCGAATTGTCGCCGGGAGCGACGTTGGCTAACAGCGATCCGCGCGTGTCGTCAGGGAGATCCATGAATATTCTGCTGTTGGGGTCGGGCGGACGCGAAGATGCGCTCGCATGGCGGCTTAGGCAATCGCCGAGCTGCGACCGGCTGCTTGCCGCGCCCGGTAATCCCGGCATCGCGCGCTGGGCGGACTGTATCCCGATCGATCCGTGCGATCCGGACGCCGTGTCGAAGGTTGCGCACGAGCAGTGCATCGACCTGGTCGTGATCGGGCCGGAAGCGCCGCTTGTCGCCGGAGTCGCGGATGCCTTGCGCGATGCGGGCATCGCCGTGTTCGGACCCAACGCCGCGGCGGCGCAGCTGGAAGGCTCCAAAGGCTTCACGAAGGACCTTTGCCGAGCGCACGGAATACCCACCGCCGATTACGTGCGGGTCGCTCACCCCGAAGATGCGCGGCTGGCGCTCGACCGCTTCGGATTGCCGGTCGTCGTCAAGGCGGACGGATTGGCCGCCGGAAAAGGCGTCACCGTCGCGACGACGCGCGAAGAGGCCGAAGCCGCCATCGACGAGGCAAGCGGGTCGTTAGTCATTGAGGAATTCCTCCTTGGCGAAGAAGCCAGCCTCTTTGCGCTGGTTGACGGAGAGACCGCAGTGCCGCTCGCCTCGGCCCAGGACCACAAGCGCGTCGGCGAGGGCGACACCGGGCCGAATACCGGCGGCATGGGCGCTTACGCCCCGGCCCCGGTCCTCACGCCCGAGCTGCAGGAACGTGCCATGGACCAAATCGTCCGTCCGACCGCTCGGGCTCTCGCGGGAGCGGGAACCCCGTTCAGTGGGGTGCTCTATGCCGGTCTGATGCTTACCTCCGAGGGTCCCAAGCTCATTGAATATAATGTCCGCTTTGGCGATCCGGAGTGCGAAGCGATCATGCCGCTCATCGAGGGAGATTTCGCTGAGCTGCTCCACAAGGTCGCCACCAGCAGGCTAAGGGAGATCGAGGCGCCCAAGCTTTCGCCGAGGCATGCCGTGACCGTGATCGTCGCTGCGCGCGGGTATCCGGGCACACCGCAGAGCGGCGGCGCGATCCGCGCAATTGAAGCCGCCGAACAGATCGATGGCGTGACCGTGTTTCATGCAGGTACCGCGCTTGTAGCGGCCGGCCTCGTCGCCAAAGGCGGACGAGTCCTGGCGATCACCGCGGTTGCAGACACATTCGCCAATGCGCGGGCGCGGGCATACCGGGCGGTCGACCAGATCGACTTCGCCGATGGCTTTCACCGGCGCGACATCGGGTGGCGCGAGCTCGCGCGCGAGAACGCGTGAACGCTCTGTGGAGCTATTTCTGGCCGGCATTCGGCGTGGGGTTGATCTTTGGCGTCCTCGCCGGAGCGATCGGGTTTCGTATGCCCCGCGCCGCTTCGAAGCTTTCGGAAGACACCGCGGTCCGTCCTGAATTGCGCCGAAGGCGAGTTCTCGCCCTGGCTGCTGGAGCGCTGCTGTCGCTCGCAGCCGCGGCCATGTGGCACGGGCCATTAGGCGGCGCGGATCGATTCTCGACACGCGTCGGTCGCGCCCTCCGCGCGACGTTAATCTATTACGAAATGACCCAGGTCAGCGCCCGCGTGCATCAAGATCCGCTAAGCCGCCAAGTGCTGCTGTCCGGAGCTGCGGACGACTTCCAGCGCAGCGAGCTCAAGCGACTGATCGAACAGATCCCGGGGGTTCGAAGCGCAAGCTGGTCGTCAAAAAATGGCGGAGTGCCGCTCATCGTCGAAGGCTTCGGCGTTTCGTTGCTGGGCTTTCTTTTGGGCCTGCTGCTCGCCTATCTGGTCGAGCTTCGGCGTCGTTACAATGCACAGTGGAATTGGTGATCTGATGGATTTCATCCGCGAATATTGGTGGGTCATCGCCATCGCCGTGGCGCTCCTAATCGCGTTCATCCTGCTGCGTCCGCGGCAGCGCGTCCGGCTGACCGACAGCGCCCCGGTCCGGCCCCACATGGCGCATTCGAGGCCTCCGGAAGGCCGCGGCGTGGGCGGCGAGGTTGCCGCGGCGACGAGCGACGTGACCGGTCAGCTGCTCGGCGCGTCCGTCCACCAGAAGCTCGACGGCGTCAAAGAGCCTCACGACGATCTGTGCCGCCTCAAGGGCGTCGGCCCCAAGTTCGCGGACGCGCTCCACGGCCTCGGCTTCTACCGCTTCGAGCAGATCGCGCACCTGACGCCGACGGAAATCGAACGTATCGATCCGCAGCTCGGCGCCTTTCGCGGTCGCCTCACTCGCGACCGTATCGTCGAGCAGGCCGATTATCTCGCCCGCAACGACACGGACGGCTTCGAACAGAGGTTCGGAAAGCTCTAGCCGACGGCTTCTGCCTGGATTTCGGCCGGGCGTTTTCTCGGTCGCGACGCGATCAGCTTGTCGATCTTGCGCCCGTCCATGTCGACGATCTCGAACGACCAGCCGTCGTGGCGGAACTTCTCCCCGGTCTCCGGCAAATGCTTGAGCACCGATAAGGCGAACCCCGCGACCGTCGAATAATCCCGGTCCGCCGGCATGTTCACGCCGAGCCGGTCGGCCAGTACATCCGCGCTGGCCGCGCCGGATATCAGCCAGCTTCCATCATCGCGCTCGACGAGCGGTGGTTCCTCGCCCTGCTCGACGTCGTGCGCAAACGTGCCCGCGAGCGCGGCCAGGATGCTTCCCGGAGTGACGATCCCGTCGAGATGGCCATATTCGTCATGAACGAGCGCGAGAGGCACGTCGGCCGCGCGCAGCACGGCGAGGGCATCCATCGCGTCCATCAGATCCGGAATCACCGGCGCGGTTCGGCACAGCCGTTTAAGGTCGAGGGCCTCACCCCGGATATTCGCGGCGAGGACGTCGCGGGTCTGGATGACTCCGACGATGTTTTCGATCGACCCGTCGGCGACCGGAATTCGGCTGTGCGGATTGTCGAGAAGCTCCTGGCGAATTTCGTCGGGAGTCGCGGCGATGTCGATCCAGTCGATCTCCGTCCGGGGAGTCATCACCTCGCGGACCGGCCGGTCGGCCAGGCGCACGATGCCGGAGATCATTGCCCGCTCCTCTTCCTCGAGGACGCCCGCGGTCTGCGCCTCCGCGACGACGAGGTGCAGCTCCTCGGCGGTCACCTGGTTCTTTGACTCCCTGTCCAGTCCCAGAACGTGGAAGATCAGCGCGCTGGAGCGCTGAAGGACCCACACGAACGGGGCGGTAATCACGGAGAGCCAGCGCATCGGCCGCGCCATCACGACCGCGATGGGCTCAGGCGAACGCAGCGCAATCTGTTTGGGAACGATCTCGCCGATCACGAGGGAGAAATAGGTCGTCAGTACGATGACGAGGCCGAATCCGACGGTGTGCGCAGTCTCGGGATCCAGGCCGAGCAGTTGGATCCGTTGGGTCGCGGGCTCTCCCAGGCTGGCGCCGGAGAAGGCACCGGCGAAGACGGCGATCAAGGTGATGCCGCTTTGGACCGTCGAGAGGAATCTCCCCGGATCGGCGGCAAGCTCGAGCGCGCATTGCGCGCCGCTGCTGCCGCTCTTCGCCATCGCCTTGAGACGCGCTTCACGCGAGGAGACGATCGCCAGCTCTCCCATCGCCAGCGCGCCGTTGAGGAAGATCAGCGCGAAGATGAGAAGGACGTCGAGCCACGGGATGGGTGCTAAATGGTCGCTCATGGGCGTATCGGCAGAATGTAACCGCCGACGGACGCCATTCACAAGCACCGGCTCGGTTCACATGCGGAACCATCCTCGCTAGGCACCGGTTCATGGCCCGTTCGACGCTTCCTGGAGCAACTCAGACAATGAAAACTCGCCGCACGTGGATGGCGGTCCTCGCCTGTTCGATTTTCGCTCTCGCGAGCTGCCAGACGGCGCCTCCGCCGATGGTGCGGCCGGCGGCCTTCACCGCGCTCGGTGTGAGTGCGCCCTATCTTTCGGGCGACGTGATCGGGGGGCACCGGTCGAGAGCGGCGAAGATGCGCGCGGCGAAGATCCGGCCGCTCCCGTCGGCCATGGCTGCCGCTTACATGGCCCGGCTCGATCGGGAGCTTCGCCAGCAGACCGCCGGCATCGGCCTCGACGTGCTCAACCTTGGCGGAAGCATCGTCGTGCGGATCCCGGCGACCTTCACGTTCGACGCGGGCAGCTCGAGCGTGAAGCCACAGACCGACGCGACATTGCTGGAGATCGCGCGAACGGTGAAATCGATGAACCAGACCTTCGTCGACGTCCTCGCCCACACCGACACCACCGGCACGCCGCAAGGAAATCTGGCACTATCGGAGAAGCGAGCGGCGGCGGTCGCGACCTATCTGGCCGGTCATGGCGTCTCCAAGGGACGCATCGCCTCGCACGGCTTCGGCGAATCGGCCCCGCTGTACGTCGTGGACGATACGGAAATGAAGCGCGCCGCGAATCGCCGTATCGAGATCCGGCTCGTCCCCTATTTCGGCTAACGCCGCTCGGCGAAGAAGCGCCTGAGAAGCTCGGCGGATTCGCCTTCGCCGATGCCGCCGAGCACCTCCGGCCGGTGATGGCAGGTCGGCTGCGCGAAGATTCGTGCGCCGTTCACCACACCCCCGCCCTTCGCGTCTTCGGCCCCAAAGCGTAACGCCTCGAGCCGGGCGACCGATACCGCTGCAGCGCACATCGCGCATGGCTCAAGGGTCACCCACAAAGTGCAGTCGTCGAGCCTCGACGTGCCGACTGAAGCGGCCGCCGCCCGGATTGCCTCCATCTCGGCATGGGCCGTCGGATCGAGGGCGGTACGCATCCTGTTGCGCGCCTCGGCGATGATCTCGTTTCCGCGAGTGACCACCGCGCCCACCGGCACCTCGCCGGCCGCAGCCGCTTCGGCGGCAAGCTCGAGGGCGCGGCGCATCGGCGGTGGCAGCGGAAAGCTCATCCGGCCCGGCTACCCGAGCCGGCGGCGCAAGTCACATCGCGTTGTTGATCGTCGCGGCCGCCTGGTTCTCGGGCGGAACGACCTCGAGCTTCGGGACCTTCACCGTCGTGTTTGCGGTTCCGACCTTGACCGACCCCGTTTCGACATCGAACGCGGGAGCCTGTCCTCCCTTCGCCGTGACCCCGTTGCGAGTGGCACTGATTTCGGGCGCCTTGGCGCCGCGGATCTGGTTGATGTCAACGAAGCCCGTGGCAATCGCCGCGATGACCGCAAGGATCAGGATGACCAGGACAAGGATGATGGCCCGCATGTCGCTTCCCCGTTTTTCGTCCGCTCGGCTATGTGGGCCGGCAGCGCGCAAGTAAATCCAGGTGACAACGCCGCCCAGCGACATCCGGTTGCGGCCGTTTCGCGGCTCTCGACGTTGACGAGCGAAGTGCAAGCGGCTAACGGGCGGCGCTCTTCGGGCCCTCGCGGCCCGTCACAAAAATCAGGATTTAGACCATGTCGCGGGTTTGCGAGCTGACCGGCAAGGGCCGGCAGGTGGGACACAATGTTTCCCACGCCAACAACAAGACCAAGCGGACGTTCCTGCCCAACCTGCAGAACGTGACGCTGATTTCCGACGCTCTGGGACAGAGTGTGAAGCTGCGCGTCTCGACGCACGGCCTTCGCTCGGTCGAGCACGTCGGCGGCCTCGACAACTGGCTTCTCAAGACGAGCGACGACAAGCTCAGCGCCAAGGCGCGCAAGCTTAAGCGCGAGATCGCCAAGAAGGCTACTGACCAGGCCGCCTGAGCTTAGGTCTAAGCTTCTGAAGTCACTCGATTTTTCCTGAACGCAGGCTGCACGCGACGTTCAGTCTCGATTTGGCACGAATCGAGGATAAGCCCCTCATCGGACGGGGTTTTCCCCTTTTTCCCCGTCGTGTCTGGAAACAGACGAATTCCCTCGCGTCGCGTAACGAGGGGGGCCCGGTGCGCGCGAGTGCATCGGGCCCAATTTTTATGGGGTTTCGAACAGCTGCGCCAATTGGTCGACCATCGCGCCGGCGAGCTGGTCGGCGTCCATGATGGTCACCGCCCGGCTGTAATAACGCGTGACGTCGTGCCCGATGCCGATGGCGATGAGCTCGACCGGCGACCTTTTCTCGATCCAGTCGATGACCTGGCGAAGGTGCCGTTCGAGGTACGAGCCGCCGTTCGCGCTCGCGGTCGAATCGTCGACCGGCGCTCCGTCCGAGATCACCATCAGGATACGCCGCTCCTCGGGCCGCGCGATCAGGCGGTTGTGGGCCCAGAGCAAGGCTTCGCCGTCGATGTTCTCCTTGAGCAGCCCTTCGCGCATCATCAGCCCGAGGTGCCGCCGGGAGTGACGGTAGGGCTCGTCAGCGCGCTTGTAGACGATGTGCCGGAGGTCGTTCAGTCGTCCCGGGTTCGGGGGCCTGCCCGCGGCGAGCCAGGCCTCACGGCTCTGCCCGCCCTTCCAGCCGCGCGTGGTGAATCCGAGGATCTCAGTCGAGACGCCGCACCGTTCGAGGGTCCGCGCGAGGATGTCGCCGCAGATCGCCGCGATCGCGATGGGCCGGCCGCGCATCGAGCCGCTGTTGTCGATCAGCAGCGACACGACCGTGTCCCGGAATTCGGTATCCCTCTCGATCTTGTAGCTCAGCGAATGAGCGGGGCTGACGACCACCCGCGCCAGCCGCGCGGCATCGAGCAGACCCTCCTCCTGGTCGAAGTCCCAGCTCCGCGCCTGCTGCGCAAGGAGACGCCGCTGAAGGCGGTTGGCGAGACGGGTGACGACATTCTGGAGGCCGGCCATCTGCTGGTCGAGAAACGCCCGCAGGCGGCCAAGCTCTTCCTCGTCGCACAGTTCGCCGGACTCGACGATTTCGTCAAAGCGCGTCGTGAAGGCCTTGTAGTCGGTCTCGGGCGAAAGGTCCCAGTTTCGCCGGGAAGGCGAGGCGAAGACGCTTTCGCTGATGTCATCGCCGGTGCTCGCCTCTTCCTCGCCGGCCTCCATTTCCTGGGAGCTGTCGGCGTCGGCGCTGGAATCCTCGGCTTCCTCGCCGCGCATCTCGACATCGCCGCCTCCCGGCGTACCTTCGTCGCCTTCGTCCGCGCTCTCCTCGCTGCCCGCTTCTTCACCTTCTTCGTCGTTGCCGCTCTCGTCGGGTTCCTCCCCGACCGGCTCTTCGGCCGCCGCCAGGTCCAGGTCCTCGAGCAAGCGGCGAGACAGCTTGGCGAAGGCAGCCTGGTCGTCGAGTGTGAGCGCCAGAGCGTCCAGCTCCGCCGCCGCCTTTTCCTCGATCCATGACGAGACGAGCTTCAGGCCCGGAAGCGCCGAAACCGGAGGAACATCACCGCTCAGTCGCTCGCGGGCGATCAGCGCCACAGCCGTAGCAAGCGGCACTTCCTCCCCCGTCCGCGCCCGCACGATCGCATCCCCGCGCACACGGGCTTCGGTAAGGTTGGCCAGGTTCTCGCGCACGCCGCCCATCGCCCGCGCCCCGAGCGCCTCGACGCGGGCGGTCTCCAACGCATCGAAAACCGAACGCGCGTCCGCGTCGACGGGAGCAACCCGGGCGTGGAGCCGGGGGTCATGATATCGCAGCTTCAACGCCGCTGAGTCGGCTGCGCCGCGAGCTTCGGCGACGAGCTTGGGCTCGAGTCCCGGCCCCGGCGACGGAACTCGCGCGACCTTGCCGGGCGAGGTCGCGACTTCCGACGCGAACGCGACGTCGAGCTCGGGATCCCTCGCGATCGCCCGCGCCGCTCCAGCAAGCGCCCGGCGGAAAAGATCGATGCGTTCGGCCACGCGTCAGGCCTTGGAGACCACGCTCTCCGGGAGGTCGGAGCCGAACACGCGCTGGTAATATTCAGCGATCAGCGGCCGCTCGGTTTCGTCGCATTTGTTGAGGAACGAGACGCGGAAGGCGTAGCCGACGTCCCCGAAGATGTGGGCGTTCTGCGCCCAGCTGATCACCGTGCGAGGGCTCATGACGGTCGAAATATCGCCATTGATGAAGCCCTGCCGCGAGAGGTCGGCAACCTTGATCATCTTGTCGACGATCTCCTTGCCGCCGGGATCGTCATACTCGCCGGATTTGGCGAGCACGATCTGCGCCTCGACGGCCGCGGGCAGGTAATTGAGCGTCGTGACGATGTTCCAGCGGTCCATCTGCCCCTGATTGATCGCCTGGGTGCCATGGTAGAGACCGGTCGTGTCGCCGAGACCGACGGTGTTGGTCGTGGCGAACAGGCGGAACCACGGGTTCGGCCGGATGACTCGGTTCTGGTCGAGCAGGGTGAGCTTGCCCTCCGCTTCGAGCACGCGCTGGATGACGAACATCACGTCCGGTCGGCCGGCGTCATATTCGTCGAACACCAGCGCCACCGGATGCTGCAGCGCCCAGGGCAGAAGCCCCTCGCGGAACTCGGTCACCTGCTGACCCTCGCGAAGCACGATCGCATCGCGGCCGACTAGGTCGATTCGGCTGATGTGCGCGTCGAGGTTGATTCGGATCATCGGCCAGTTAAGCCGGGCCGCCACCTGCTCGATGTGCGTCGACTTGCCGGTGCCGTGATAGCCCTGGACCATCACGCGCCGGTTCTTGGCGAAGCCGGCGCAGATCGCCATCGTCGTATCGGGGTCGAACACGTAGGTCGGATCGAGATCAGGGACGCGCTCGTCGGCCTCGCTGAATGCGGGCACCTCCATGTCGGAATCGACTCCGAACAGGTCGCGCACCTTCGCGATCTTGTCGGGCGATGCGAGAAGGGTCTCGGCGCGGCTTTCGGGCATTACGTTGGGAAGATCGGTCATAGCCTCACGTCTTAAGTGAAGGAGGCGTTTGCCTCAACTTTTCACCGCTTTCGAAGGCAGCGGGAAGAGCGTGCTGAAGCGCTCCGCGAGTTCCATGTCCCCCTCGACGCGGATCGTATCGAAGGGAGCCCCGCCGTGGATGACTGCCGCGATTTCGCTCGGCGTGCCGATGAACGTCACGTCGCAATCGCCGGAATCGCGCCGCTCCACCTGAAGGCGGCCGCCATCGACGCTCGCGACATAACTCGCGTCGCCGAAACGGAAGCAGATGCAACCTTTGAAGCCTTCGGCCCGCTCGGGTGAAATCAGCGTCTGGAGCGACATGATCACGGACACGTGGCTCATTCGCAAAGTCGGATCGTGGAGCGGGCTGCGCGCCGCCCAGCGACCGAGCGAAGCGATGATCGGCACCGCCTCGAGACCCCAGTCCGTCGCCTCATAGACCTGCACCGAGGCGGGCGGCGGAAGCTTCACCTTCCGCACGATCCCGCGCGCCTCCAGCTCCGCCAATCGCTGGGTCAGCACATTCGCGCTTATGCCCGAAAGGTCGGTCTTCAGCTCCGAAAAACGCCGCGGTCCGTACGCCAGCTCGCGAAGAACAAGCATCGCCCAGCGTTCGCCAAGCAAATCGAGCGCATGGGCCATTCCGCACGCATCCTCGTAACGCCGTTTATCCTCGTTCCGCGGAGAGTTAGTTAGTTTTTGTAACTTCATGGTTGCAATTTATGACTCACGTCGTCAAAAGACAAGCGAATCGAGTCGAAAACGGGAGAAAAGAAATGTCGCGCATGATCTTCGTGAATCTGCCGGTGCAGGACCTGGAGCGCTCTAAGGCATTCTACGAAGCGATCGGCTTCCGGAACGAGCCGAAGTTCAGCAACGACGCGGCGGCGATGATGGTCCTCTCAGACACCATCTCCGTGATGCTCCTCACTCATCCCTTTTATGCAACGTTCACCCGCAAGCCGATTGCCGACGCGAACAACAGCAGTCAGGTGCTCCTGTGCATCTCGTGCGACAGCCCTGCCGACGTTGATCGAATCACCGAGGCCGCGGCCTCGGCCGGCGGCAAGGCCGACGTAGCTCCGAAGCAGGACATGGGCGAGATGATGTACGGACGCAGCTTCGAGGATCCCGATGGCCACCATTGGGAGCCGATGTGGATGGACCCGGGGTTCGCCGAAAAAGGCGCTCATCCGGTCGAACAGGCCACCGCGGCGTAACATTGCAAGACTAGGAGGGTGAGATGCCAGTCGATCCCAATTCCGAGATAGAGATTACGGCTTTCCGCTGGGTCCCCGACTTCGCCCAGGGACTGGTACGGGACCTCAGGATCCGCTGGGCGCTCGAGGAGATCGGCCGCTCCTACCGGGTGAGGCTGCTCGACGCGACCAAGCCCCGGCCTCAGGGATATTTCTGCGAGCAACCGTTCGGCCAGGTACCGATCTACAAGGACGGTGAGGTCGAGCTGTTCGAAAGCGGCGCGATCCTGATCCACCTCGGAATGCAGGACGAGCGCCTTTTGCCGAGCGACCCGAACGGCCGGATGCGCGGCATCGCCTGGCTCATCGCGGCGTTGAACAGCGTCGAGCCTGCCATCTTTCCGCTGCTGATGATCAACCTCTTCAACCGCGGCGAGCCCTGGACCGAGGAAGCCAAGCCGAAATTCCTCGAGCGGCTCAACGGACGGCTCAAGTGCGTGTCCGACGCGCTCGGCGACAAGGAGTGGCTCGAGGGGCGATTCACCATCGGCGACTTGATGCTCGTTGCCGTTCTGCGCCAGCTCCGCGGGACGCGCATCCTCGACCAGTTCCCCAACATCGCCGCGCTCGTGAAGCGCGGCGAATCGCGGCCCGCGTTCCAAAGGGCCTTGTCCGACCAACTCGCCGTGTTCCGCGAGCATGAACCTCAAGGAGAGCCAGCATGAGCTACATCGACGGATTCATCCTTCCGCTGCCGAAGGGCAAGGAAGACGAGTATCGCAAGTTGGCCGAGACCTTCGCCAAGAAGGCCGAAGCCCAGGGTGCGATCGGCAGCGTCGAATCGATCGGCGACGGCCTGGAGCATGGCCACACCACGGACTTCTATCGTGCCGTTCAGGCCACGGACGACGAGAATGTCGTCTTCTCCTTCATCGTGTGGCCGTCGAAGGACGTGCGCGACAAAGGTTGGCAGCAGATCATGGCCGATCCCGAAATGCAGCCGGGCGCGCAGCCCATGCCCTTCGACGGCAAGCGCATGTTCTGGGGCGGCTTCAAGCCGATCGTGAACACGCTGGAGAAGGTCACCGCCTGAAGCGGCGAAATCTCCTGAGGAGGATTGAAATATGACTGACGTGCGTGACGACGTGGCGCGTGCCGCCACGAGCGAAGCCGGCCGCAATCCAACCAGCGGCTTTATCTGGTACGAGCTGATGACCCCGGATCCCGCCGCGGCGAAGACGTTCTACGACGCCGTCGTGGGCTGGAATATCGAGGTGCAGTCGAACTTCCCCAACGGTTATCGAATGATCGGCCGGAGCGACGGCGGCTTTGCCGGCGGCGTGCTGCCCCTCAACGACGAGATGCAGCAGCATGGCGCTCGGCCGACCTGGCTCGGCTACCTCTATGTCGATGATGTCGACTCGTCGGTCGCTGCCATCGAGCAGGCGGGCGGGAAGACGTTCATGGCGCCGTTCGATATCCCGAACATCGGCCGGGTGGCGATGGTCGCGGATCCGGCGGGCGCGCCCTTCTACATCATGAAGCCGATCCCGCCGGAGGGACAACCGGACGCCGAAAGCGACGTCTTCTCGACCGACCAGGCACAGCACGTTCGCTGGAACGAGCTGTCGACCACCGACCCCGATGGTGCCGTCGACTTCTACCGCCGCCAGTTCGGCTGGGGCCAGGAAGGCGACATGGATATGGGCGAGATGGGCAAGTATCGCTTCATCCAGAACGGGCCGACGACGATCGGCGCGATCATGCGCAAGCCTCCGCAGCTGCCGGTTAGCTTGTGGACCTATTATGTCGGCGTCGACGACATCGATCGCGCCGCCGACGCAATCAAGTCCGGCGGCGGCCAGATCCTCAACCGCCCGATGGAAATCCCCGGCGGCGAATTCGCGCTGAACGCGATGGACCCGCAGGGTGCGCCCTTCGGCCTCGTCGGCCCCCGCAAGTAAGGAGATAGCGTGATGTCTGGTAACAAGCTGACCACCTGTCTGTGGTTCGACAAAGGCGAAGCGCGCAAGGCCGCGGAATTCTATGCGTCCGTCTTCCCCGACAGCCGCGTCGGCAAGGCCATGGCCGCTCCCGGCGACTTTCCCGACGGCAAGGGCGGCGACGAGCTGACTGTCGATTTCACGGTGCTCGGGCGCGACTTCGTTGGCCTCAACGGCGGCCCGAACTTCAAGCCGAACGAGGCGGTCAGCTTCATGGTGGTGACCGAAAACCAGGAAGAGACGGACCGCTACTGGAACGCCATCACCCAGAATGGCGGCGAGGAGAGCATGTGCGGGTGGTGCAAGGACAGATGGGGCTTCTCCTGGCAAATCACTCCGCGCGTGCTGCTCGAGGCCAATAGCAACCCCGACAAGACCGCGGCCAAGCGGGCGTTCGAAGCTATGATGACGATGCGCAAGATCGACATCGCCAAGATCGAATCCGCGCTCAAAGGCGAGACGGTCAATGCGTAGGCTGACCGGTGCGGTCTTTCAGTCTTTGGACGGCGTGATGCAGGCGCCAGGCGGACCCGAAGAGGATCCGTCCGGCGGCTTCGAGCACGGCGGCTGGTCGTTCGCCTTCTGGGACGGCAGCATGGAGCAGCCGTTCGGCAAGGTGATCGAGGGCGAGTACGACCTTCTGCTGGGCAAGCGGACGTACGACATCTTCTCCGCATACTGGCCGTACAACCGGGACAATCCGATCGGCGAGCGATTCCAGCGCATCAACAAATATGTGCTGACTCATTCGGACGAGCCGCTGACCTGGGAGAATAGCAGCAAGCTGTCGGGCCACACTGTGCAAGCGGTCGCCGAGCTGAAGAAGAGCGACGGCCGCGACCTTCTGATCCAGGGGAGCAGCACGCTCTATCCCCCGCTGCTTTCCGCCGGACTGATCGACACGCTGCTGGTGATGACTTTCCCTGTCCTGCTGGGCCGCGGAAAATCGATCTTCGACGGCACCCAGCGTCCGAGCCGGCTGAAGATGACCGACCATTTCGTGTCGGACAGCGGGGTCGCCTTCGCCTTTTATGAGCCTGACGGCGAGGTGCCGACCGGCACGTTCGAGACCAAGGAGCCAAGTGAAGCGGAACTGGCACGGCGCGAGAAGATCGAAGCGGGGGGTTGGTGAGCCTCCAGCTCTTCGGGCACCCGTTTTCGTCCTATACGCAGAAGGTCCTGATCGCCCTCTGGGCGGACAAAAGTCCGTTCGAATACCGGGTGCTCGATGCTGAGCACCCGGACAATGGGGAGATCTTGAAGCGGCACTCGCCGTTCGGGCTCTTCCCGCTGCTGCTGGACGAGGGCAAACCCGTGCTCGAGACGACGCCGATCATCGAGCACCTGCAGGCGCATCATCGCGGGCCGAACCGCTGGATCCCCGACGGCGAGCTCGGGCGCCGCGTGCGCTTCCTCGATCGCTTCTTCGACCTGCACGTCATGAACAACATGCAGGTGCCGGTGGGCGACAAGCTGCGCCCCCCAGGGACGCAGGACGCGTTCGGCGTTTCCCGCGCGAGAGAGCGGCTGCAGACGGCCTATGACTGGCTGGAAGCGAACCTCGGCGACGGACCCTGGGCGGCAGGCGAGCAGTTCACGCTCGCCGACTGCGCCGCAGCTCCGTCACTGTTCTATGCGGACTGGGTCGAGGAAATCGGTCCGAAGCGGCCCCGCCTCGCGGCTTATCGTGCACGGTTGCTCGCGCATCCGGTCGTTGCTCGCGCGGTCGATGAAGGCCGCCCCTACCGCGACTTCTTCCCGCTCGGCGCGCCCGACCGCGACTAGGCGAAAGCCGGGGCTTTGCGGAGCCGCTGATAGGCGGCGATCACCTCGCCGAGCTTCGCCTCATGCCGCCGGTCGCCGCCGTTCTTGTCCGGGTGATAGCGGCGGACGAGGTTCGAATAGCGCTGGCGGATCGCATGAAGGCCGGCGTCTTCGCCGAGGCCGAGCACGGACAAGGCGCGCTGCTCGTCCCTGCTGAACCGCGACGGCCTGGCCCGCTCACGGATATTGCCGAAGCGTCCGGAGATGGCGTCGAGCGGGTCGGCGAAGTCGCTCCACCTCGGGGGCGGGTCGCCGCCGTTCGCGGCGAACTTGCGGCTAGGCCGGTCCCAGCCGGCGAGCGGCGACTGCGCACGCGTGATCTCATTGGGGCTCATGCCCTCGAAGAAATTATAGGCGGCGTTGTGCTCGCGGACATGGTCGAGGCAGAGGAAACGCCATTCGCCCGGTCCGTCGAAATTGGCTGGCTGGAGCGGCGCCTTGAACTCGCCGGGCGCGGTACAGCCCGGGACGGCGCACCTGGCCCTCGCCCCTTCAACCCGGCCGTGCATCCTGGATTGCTTCGTAGCCATCGAGCCACATTATATAGGGGCCATGACTAGTCAGACCACCGGTCCGGTCGCGGCTGAAATGCTCCGGCGGCTCAACTCGGCGCTTTCGCCGGCGCGCATCGAGTTGATCGACGACAGCGAACAGCACCGCGGCCATGGCGGCTACAATCCCGCCGGCGAAAGCCACTTCACCTTGCGAATCGAAAGTCCGGCGTTCACCGGCAAGAACCGTGTGCAGCGCCAGCGAATGGTCTACCTTGCACTCGGCGATCTCATGGAGAGCCGAGTCCACGCCCTGTCGATCCGCGCCGCCGCCCCGGGAGAGCAATGATGGCCACCGTTGAAGCTTCCGTCCTGCAGACGATCACGCCGGTCACGCACGATCTCGGCGCATTCAAGGTCAACCGCGCGCTGCCTGCGCGCGAGAGGACGATGGTCGGGCCCTTCATCTTCGTCGACGAGTTCGGGCCGGCGCGCCTTCCGGCTGGGCAAGGGATGGATGTGCGGCCGCATCCGCACATCAACCTCGCGACGGTGACGTACCTGTTCGAGGGCGCGATCGAGCATCGCGACAGTATCGGCTCGCATCAGGTGATCGAGCCCGGCGCCATCAACCTCATGACCGCCGGCCGCGGGATCGTGCACTCCGAGCGCTCGCCGCAGGCGCTTCGTCGGGAGGGGCCGAGCCTCTACGGCATGCAGACCTGGCTCGCGCTGCCGGACAGGCGCGAGGAGGTCGATCCGGCGTTCGACCATGTTGCCGCCGACGGGTTGCCGCTGATCGAAGACGGCCTGGCCAAGGCGCGGGTTCTGATGGGAACTCTTTGGGGCGCGACCGCGGCGACGCCGCAGCATTCGCCGACGATCTACGCGGACATCGAGCTTGGGCGCGGCGCCTCCATGCCCGTCGAAGCAGGCGCGGACGAGCGCGCAGTGATGCTCGTCGGCGGCGAGGCAGAGCTCGATCGGGAGCCGCTGCAGCTGTTCACCCTGTACGTGCTCAGGCCAGGTCACGAGGCGCGGCTGTCGAGCTCGGTGGGAGGGCGAATCATGCTAATGGGCGGCGAGGCGTTCACCACGCGCCGCTACGTCTTCTGGAACTTCGTATCGTCGTCGCGCGACCGAATCAACCAAGCAAAGGAGGAATGGAAAGCTCAACGCTTCCCGCTCATCCCCGGCGACGATCAAGAGTTCATCCCGCTGCCCGAGATCCCGACGACGGTCAGCTATCCGTGACCCTCCGGCCGGGGGTGCTCGGTTTCGCCCTCTTTTTGGTCGCCTGCACAACGCCGGAGGCGCGGCCCCTCGATCTTCGTCCGGCCTGGGCTTGCACGGTGCGGACGAGCAATAACGATGTCGCGCTCACGGTCATTCGGACCCTCGATGCGAATGGCGAGCAGTTCGCCGCCGACGTTCAATGGTCGGTCGGCGGATTTGACGGCGGCCGCCTCTCGCTGATGGCCATGCAAGCGATCAAGGGCGCCGGCGATCCGGTCGCCGAGCCGCGGGACGTCCTCGTTTCATGGTCCGGATTTTCCGGTCGCCTGCCGAGCGACCGCCTGCTGATCGTACTGCACGATTCGGAAAGGCCTCCCAACGTCTTGGATGGGGCCGCGATGATTCCGTACCTCAATGGGCTGATCGGCGCCGCGGTCTCCTGGCAAGCGATCGCCGCACTGATGCACAATTCTCATTTGTCGCAGTTGAGCCTGCTCGATCCGCGCGGGCGTGCGCTTCGTTCCGCGCCGATCGACCTGGCGCGGCTGCGCGGGATGGTCGATGAGACGCGCGCAGCGCTGCAGGACACTCGCGCCAAAGCGGCGCAGTTCGAGAGACAATGCGAGCGTGTGACCGAATGGATGACATTATGACCGGCGAGACCGAGTTCCGGAAAATCGCGCTGCGGACGGGAGTGACGCTGAACGTGGCGCTTGCGGGCGACCCGGCGAACCCGCCCGTCATCATGCTCCATGGATTTCCGGAATCGCACCGCACCTGGCGCGAAATTGCACCACGGCTCGCCAACAAGTTCTTCCTCGTCATGCCCGACCAGAGAGGCTTCGCAGGCTCTGACCATCCTGAGGACGTCAGCGATTACCGGACCGACCAGCTCGTCGACGACATCTACGCGCTGGCCGATGCCCTGAGCCTCCAGCAGTTCGCGCTGGTTGGGCACGATTGGGGCGGAGCGATCTCGTGGCCCGCGGCGCTGCGTGGCGACCGGCGGCTGACACGCCTGGCGATCATCAATGCACCGCATCCGGTGATCTTCCAGAAGAGCCTGATCGAAGACCCGGACCAGCGCGCGGCCTCGCAGTACATCAATGCGTTCCGCACCCCCGGGTTCGAGAAGATCATCGAAGCGATGGGCTGGCGTACCTTCTTCGACAAAACCTTTTCCGGTCACGTGGACATTTCGAAGATCCCGGAGGCCGAGAAACAGCAATATATCGCGGATTGGTCGCAGCCTGGCGCCTTCGCGGCGATGCTGAACTGGTACCGCGCAGCGAAGGTGATCGTCCCCCCGCCGGGAGTGACGGTGCCCCTGCCCGACTTGCTTTTGCGCGCCTTCCCGGCGGTCAAGGTTCCGACCCTTGTGATCTGGGGGCTGAAGGACACGGCCTTGTTGCCGCTGCAGCTGGACGGGCTCGAGCGCCTGGTGGAGGACCTGACCGTCGTGCGGCTGCCAGATGCGGGGCACTTCGCGCCGTGGGAAGCGGGCCAACAGGTCGCCCAAGCGCTGGAGCCCTTCCTTGCCGGACAGGCGGCGGCTACTGCCCCTGCGGCATGACCCAGACTCGCTCCCGTTCCCGATCGGCTGCCCGCCTCGCCGCCGTGCAGGCGCTCTACCAGCACGAGATGGAAGGCACTCCATTGCCGCGCCTGCTCAAGGAATTTCATGATCATCGCCTCGGAGCGACAATCGAGGACGAGCAATATCATGATGCGGAGCGGGACTTCTTCGACGACATCGTCACGGGGTCGGACGCGCGACGAGAGGAAATCGACGGACTGATCGCTGCGCGTCTTGCGCAGGGCTGGAGCATCGACCGGCTCGACCGGCCGATGCGCGCGATCCTTCGCGCCGGCGCCTACGAGCTGATCGCCCGGGCCGACGTTCCTGTAGGATCGGTCATCTCGGAATATGTCGACGTCGCCCACGCCTTCTACGACAAGCGCGAAAGCGGCTTCGTCAACGGCCTTCTCGACGCCATTGCGAAGGAGGCACGGCCCGCTCGCGCGGAGTGATGGACCCTTGCCCCCTCGCCGCCGTTGGAGGAGGGATTAGGAATGCGCGAGCAGGAGGTCATCGACCGGTTACGTCGGATCGCGACGTCTCCCGCGGCGCGCGGGCTGCTCGACGACGTCGCGGTCCTCGGCAAGCTCATCGTCACGCACGACACGATCGCCGAAGGCGTGCACTTCCTGAGTTCGGACCCCGCCGCCAGTGTCGGGTGGAAGCTCGCTGCCGTGAACCTCTCGGACCTCGCGGCAAAAGGCGCGACGCCCGCCGCGGCATTGCTATCGCTAACGATCTGCGGCGCGGGCAAGTGGGAGCTGGCGTTCCTCGGCGGCATCGAGGCCGCGTGCGAGAGTTACGGCCTGCCGCTGATCGGCGGCGATACCATCGCCCTTCCTGCCGGAGCCCCGCGGGTGCTCGGCCTCACCGCCATCGGCCATGCCGGAAAGGCTGTCCCGGACCGTGCGGGAGCGAAACCCGGCGACTCCCTTTGGCTCATCGGGACTGTGGGGGATGCGGCCGCGGGCCTTGCGCTATTGCGCAACGATCGCAACGCGGCGGGCCCACTGGTCGATATCTATCGCCGTCCCGTTCCGCTGCTTAACGCAGGGCAGGTGCTTGCCCCGCATGCCAACGCCATGATGGATGTATCGGATGGCCTTCTGCTCGATGCCAAGCGCATGGCCCAGGCGAGCCGTTGCCGGATCCGCATTCATCTCGAAACGCTGCCGATGTCGGGCGCCTTCATCGAAGTGCGAGGTCAGGAGCTCGACGCCCGCCTCTTCGCTGCGACCGGCGGAGACGACTACGCGTTGCTCGCCGCGCTGCCCCAGGAAGTCGATCCGTCAACACTTTCTTTACCAGAAGGGACGACGATCGAGCGGATCGGGACCTTCGAAACCGGCGCACCATCCGTCCGCCTGATGAACGAGGGCAGCCCGGTACCGTTGCCGGAGAGACTTGGTTTTGAGCATTCGCACGATCAGCATCGCGGGCTTCCCCTTTCGCCAGTGGGCGATCGGCATTAGCGGCCTGGCGTCCGGCATGATGCTCGCGCTTTTGTTGCGCTAAGCCGTTCCGTTCGCGCGGTTGCCAGCCGCGCAAACGCTCCCTAGAAACCCCGGCACTTCCGGGCGGCCATGTTCTCCGGCCGCGCCGGCTTGCCAAAAGAAACAGGGAAGCGTGAACGCATGAACGACGGCTCGAACCTGCTTTACATCGCGATGGTCTGCGGCCTGCTGGCCGTGCTCTACGGAATTTTCACCAGCCGCCAGGTGCTCTCCATGTCGCCCGGCAACGCGCGCATGATCGAGGTCAGCGCCGCCATCCAGGAAGGCGCCGCGGCCTATCTCAAGCGCCAGTACACGACGATCGCGATCGTCGGCATCATCGTCGCGGTCATCATCGGCATCTTCCTCAAGCCGCTCTCCGCCGTCGCGTTCCTGATCGGCGCGATCCTGTCCGGCGCCGCGGGGTTCATTGGAATGAACATTTCGGTGCGCGCGAACGTCCGTACCGCCGAAGCCGCTCGCGGGAGCCTGCAGAGCGGTCTCACCACTGCCTTCCGCGCCGGCGCAGTCACCGGCCTGCTCGTCGCGGGCCTCGCGCTCCTCGCCATCGCGGGGCTTTTCTGGTTCCTGACGGGACCCGGCGGCCATGCGCCCAACGACCGTCCTGTCGTCACGGCGCTCACCGCTCTCGCGCTCGGCGCTTCGCTCGTATCCATCTTCGCGCGTCTCGGCGGCGGCATCTTCACCAAGGCCGCGGACGTCGGCGCCGACCTCGTCGGAAAGGTCGAGGCTGGAATTCCCGAGGACGATCCACGCAACCCCGCAGTGATCGCGGACAACGTCGGCGACAATGTCGGCGACTGCGCCGGAATGGCCGCCGACCTGTTCGAGACCTACGTGGTCACCGTCGGCATCACGATGGTGTCGATCGCGCTTGCTCTCGGAGGCTCCGACCCTGCGCTGTTGATGAGGCTGATGAGCCTTCCGCTGCTGATCGGCGGCGTGTGCATTATCACCTCGATCATCGGCACCTATTTCGTGCGCCTCGGCGCCAAGGGCTCGATCATGGGCGCGCTCTACAAAGGCTTCTGGGTCGCTACGATCGGCGGCGCGATCCTGATCCCGGTTGCCACCTGGTATGCGCTCGGAGGCGACCTCAACCAGACGATCACGACTACCACCGGCGCGAGCTTCCCGGCCATGAACATCATCTGGTCCAGCTTTATCGGCCTCGCGGTCACCGCGCTGATCGTATGGATCACCGAATATTATACCGGGACCAACTACCGGCCGGTGCAGTCGATCGCCCGCGCCAGCCAGACTGGCCACGGCACGAACATCATCCAGGGCCTCGCGGTGAGCCTCGAATCCACTGCACTGCCGACGATCGTGATCATCGTCGGCCTGATCGCCAGCTATCAGCTTGCCGGCTTCCTCGGCGTCGCCTTCGCGGCATCGGCAATGCTCGCGCTCGCGGGCATGGTCGTCGCGCTCGACGCCTACGGCCCGGTCACCGACAATGCCGGCGGAATCGCCGAAATGTCGGGCCTAGAGGAGGACGTGCGCACCCGCACCGACGCGCTCGATGCCGTCGGAAACACGACCAAGGCCGTGACTAAGGGTTACGCCATCGGTTCGGCGGGCCTCGCGGCGCTGGTGCTGTTCGGCGCCTACACCGCCGACCTCCGCGAGTTCGGCGGTTCGATCGGCGTCACGACGAACCTCGACACGCTCTTCAGCCTGTCCAACCCGTACGTGATCGTGGGCCTGCTTCTCGGAGCGCTGCTGCCATATCTGTTCGGGGCGATGGGCATGACTGCGGTCGGCCGCGCCGGCGGCGCGGTCGTCGAGGAAGTCCGTGGCCAGTTTCGCGACAATCCGGGGATCATGGATGGCTCGGTTCGCCCGAACTACGCGCGCACGGTCGACCTCGTCACCCGCGCCGCGATCCGCGAGATGATCCTTCCGTCGCTTCTTCCCGTCCTTGCCCCCATCGTCGTCTATTTCGCCATCAGCGCAGTCGCGGATCGAGAGAACGGCCTTGCCGCCGTCGGCGCGCTGCTGCTCGGCGTGATCGTCTCCGGCCTGTTCGTCGCCATCTCGATGACCAGCGGCGGCGGCGCGTGGGACAATGCCAAGAAGTATATCGAGGACGGCAATTACGGCGGCAAGGGCTCCGAAGCCCACAAGGCTGCCGTCACCGGCGACACCGTCGGCGATCCTTACAAGGACACTGCTGGACCGGCCGTCAACCCGATGATCAAGATCACCAACATCGTGGCGCTGCTGCTGCTGTCAGCGCTCGCTGCGGGCGCCGCCCACTAGGACACGCCGACGCTTACAAGGGAGCCCCGCCTCGGTCCGCCGCGGCGGGGCTTTTCTTTTGCGCTCGAGCGGCGTTGAAGCGGCCCCATGACGTACGCCATCCGTATCCATGCAACGGGAAGACCCGAGGTTCTCCAATGGGAAGAAGTCGAGGTTGGGCAGCCGGGCCGCGACGAGGTGAAGATCCGCCAGGAAGCGGCGGGTCTCAACTTCATCGACGTCTATCACCGCACCGGCCTGTACCAACAGCCGCTGCCGTTCACTCCGGGTGTCGAGGGCGCCGGCATTGTCGAGGCGGTCGGGCCCGATGTCGCCGATCTCAAGCCGGGCGATCGCGTCGCCTATGCGGGGCCGATCGGCGGCTATGCCGAGGAACGGCTAATCGACGCCGGCCGTGTGGTGAAGCTGCCGGACGAGATCCCCGCCGAGCAGGCGGCAGGCATGATGCTTCAGGGCATGACCGCGCACATGCTGCTCCGCTCCGTCCATCGCGTCGAGTCTGGGGAGACGATCCTCGTTCATGCGGCTGCCGGCGGCGTCGGCCTCATCATGTGCCAGTGGGCCAAGGCGCTCGGCGCCACGGTCATCGGCACGGTCGGTTCGGACGAGAAGGCCGAACTCGTGCGTGCCCACGGCTGCGACCATCCGATCGTCTACACGCGCCAGGATTTCGTAGCCGAGGTCGTGCGGATCACCAACGGGGAGAAGCTGCCGGTCGTCTATGACGGCGTCGGCCGAGACACGTTCATGAAGTCGCTCGATTGCCTGCATCGGCGCGGAATGATGGTGAGCTTCGGCAATGCCTCGGGCCCGGTCGAGCCGTTCCCGGCCACCATCCTTGCCCAGAAGGGCTCGCTCTTCCTCACCCGCCCGACCCTGTACGATTACCTCGTCGATCGCGAAGAGCTGGAGCGCGCGGCCAGCGAGCTGTTCGACATCGTGGCAAGCGGCAAGGTCAGGATCGAGGTCAAGCAGCGCTTCGCCCTGAAAGACGCGGCCGAAGCCCACCGCGCGCTCGAAGCTCGCAAGACGACGGGATCGACGATCCTCACGGTCTGAGCCGCGCCTTTCCTTTTCTACGCTGCCTCGCTAAGCCTCCGCGACTTTTTGTACCCGAAGGGAGAGGAATCGCTTGGCCAAGGAAGAATTGCTCGAGATGCGTGGGCAGGTTGTGGAACTGCTGCCCAATGCGATGTTCCGCGTCCGCCTCGAGAATGGCCATGAAGTTCTGGGTCATACGGCCGGAAAGATGCGCAAGAACCGCATCCGAGTGCTGACCGGCGACGAAGTCCTGGTCGAGATGACGCCCTACGACCTGACGAAGGGTCGCATCACCTATCGCTTCATGCCCGGCCGCGGAGGCCCGCCCGGGTATCCGTGATTGCGGCCAAGGGGATGAGGCTCATCCTCGCCTCGGCGAGCCCCCGCCGTCTCGATCTACTCGCCCGCATCGGAGTGACGCCCGATGACGTCCTTCCTGCGGAGATCGACGAGAGCGTGCCCAAGGGCGAGCTGCCGCGGGATCACGCCGTGCGCCTTGCTAAGGAGAAAGCGCAGGCGGTCGCTGCATGCGAGCCCGACGCGCTCGTGCTCGCGGCCGACACCGTCGTGGCCGTCGGTCGGCGCATCCTCCCGAAGGTCGAGGACGAGCGAACGCTGCGTGCCTGCATGAAGCTCCTCTCCGGACGGCGCCACTGGGTGCTGACCGGCGTTGCCCTCGCAATTCCCGGCCATGGCGTGCGTGAAAAGCTCGTCGAGACGATGATCGCGATGAAGCACCTCAGCGACGACGAGATTGACTATTACGCCAGCCATGGGGAGTGGCGCGGCAAGGCCGGCGGTTACGCCCTGCAGGGCTATGGCGAGGTTTATGTGCGGCACATCGCCGGCAGCTACTCGAACGTCGTCGGCTTGCCGCTCGCCGAGACGCGGGTGCTGCTGAAAAGCGCGGGATATCCGATTGCCTGAATGGCTGATCGAGCGCGGGATCGGCGAAACCCGCGCAGCGCTGGTCGACGACGGCGACATCATCGAAGCGCGGGCCCGGCGCGACGGGGTGATCGCGGCGGGCACGATCCTGGAAGCCAGGCTGGTTGCGGTCGCCCCGCGCGTAACCGTGGAGGCTGGCGGCGAGACCTTCCTGCTTCCGCACGGCGTTTCAGGAGTCAGTGAAGGTCGATCACTTTTCGTCGAAGTTACGCGCGAAGCCCTCGGCGGCGCCGAACCGTGGAAGCGCGGACTTGCGCGGATAACCAGCCAGGCGCCTCGCCCCGCGCCTCCTCTAGCCGAGGGGCATGAAGGCCGCATCGAGGGCTGGGACGCCCTGCTTGAGCAAGCGCGCAGCGGAATTGTTCCTTTCGACGGAGGCGAGCTCAGGATCGAGCCGACCGCCGCGATGACGATGATCGACGTCGATGGGTGGCTTGAGCCCGCCCAGCTTGCTCAGGTCGCGGCGTGGGCTGCCGCGCGCGCCATACGCCGGCTGGATCTCGGCGGCTCCGTTGGCATCGATCTTCCGACGCCTGGCTCCAGGGAAGCACGACACGAGGTCGATCGCATCCTCGGCGAATTTCTGCCGAAGCCCTCGGAGCGCACCGCGATGAACGGCTTCGGATTCGCGCAGGTCGTTCGGCCACGCCCCCGGGCATCCCTGATCGAACTGGCACGCGACCGCGCGCCGTTCGAGGCGCGGGCCGTGCTTCGCCGCGCCTCCGCCGAGTCTCCAGGTAGGAAGAGGATAGTCGCCCACCCTGCCGTGATTGCCGTGCTCGAAAAACACCCGCCCTGGCTCGACGCGCTCGCTCGCCAGCTCGGCGGCAACATTGGCTTGCGGGCCGATGCCAGCCTCACCATGTCGGGCGCTTATGCCGAAAACGCCTGACCAGCCCAAAGCCTGCCCCTTGTGCGGCAAGCCGGAAGCGCCCGAGCATGCGCCTTTCTGCAGCCTCGGCTGCAAGGATCGCGACCTCTTGAACTGGCTCGGCGAAGGCTATCGCATAGCCGGTCCCGCCGCCGACCCGGGAAGGGTGGACAGCGAGGGAAGCGACGGTTAGGGAGCGCGCTCGCTCTTCGCGGTGACCCGCTTCCGATGCGAATGCCCAGGTAGCTCAGTTGGTAGAGCACGTGACTGAAAATCACGGTGTCGGTGGTTCGATTCCGCCCCTGGGCACCACCACCCACAAAAACATAATGTTTTCGTCGGAACGTCGCCATCCTACTGGCGCGACCACAGATTGCGGTCCAACCCACCGCCGTTCCGCGCGGCGGGGTAAGCTGAGGTTCCGAGCGATGCAGCCTCCCAGCACCATCTTCGATCTTCCGACCCCCGCCCTGATCCTCGACCGGTCGCGGCTCGAACGGAACGGCGAGCGAATGCGGGAGAAGGTGCTTGCACTTGGCGTGATGCTCCGCCCGCACGTCAAGACCTCGAAGTCGATCGACGTGCTGGAGGTGCTTGCAGGCGGATCGGACGTTCCGATCACGGTCTCGACGCTGGCCGAGGCGCGCTACTTTTTCGAACGCGGCGTGAAGGACATTCTCTACGCGGTGGGAATAGCCCCGGTGAAGCTTCCCGAGGTTGCGGATCTCATCCGCGCGGGCTGCAAGCTCCGTCTCATCCTCGACACGCCGGAAGCCGCTGAAGCGGTCTGCCGGTTCGCAGAGGCCGAGGGCGTGCCGGTCGAGGTCCTCATCGAAATCGACAGCGACGGTCACCGCGCCGGTGTCGCGGCGGACGATCCGATGCTGATCGACATTGGCCGCACCCTCGGCGACAGCCTAGCTGGCGTGATGACGCATGCGGGCGCGTCCTACGATTGTCGGACCCGCGAAGAGTTCGAGGCGATGGCGGAGCAGGAGCGCGGGCTCACGGTTCAGGCGGCGCAGCGTCTCCGCGCGGCCGGGCTGAACTGCGCGATCGTCAGCGTGGGCTCGACTCCGACCCTCCATTACGCCCGAAACCTGGAAGGCGTCACGGAAGCACGAGCCGGCGTCTATGCATTCGGCGATCTGGTGCAGGCAGAGCTCGGCACCTGCCGCACCGACGACATTGCGATCGGAGTGCTTGCGAGTGTCATCGGCCATAACCGGCAGCACGGCCGGGTGTTGATCGATGCCGGCTTTCTGGCGCTCAGCCGCGACCGCGGCACGTCAAACATGCCGGTCGACTGGGGCTACGGCGCGGTCTGCGATCCGATCGGCGGCGAGATCCTCGAGGACGTCACGATCTCCTCGACCAACCAGGAGCATGGCATCATCACCAGCCGCTCCGGCGAAGTGGATTTCGAGCGCTTCCCGGTCGGCAGCCGCGTCAAGATCCTTCCCAATCATGCGTGCGCAACCGCGGCCGCGTACGACCGCTATTTCGTGACGAACGCCGGCGAGCGCATCGTCGATGTGTGGGATCGGGTGAACGGCTGGTAGTCGCATCGGCCGTACATTCGGTCGAGCACGGTGCCGAGCGCCACCGCGACGATGACGGTCCGAGTTGACCGCAAAGTGAAGCAGTCCTCCGGGCGCTACCTCACCGTCTGGCACCGGGAGGGGAAGGCGTGGGTCATCACCCGCAATATCGCGTTCTGAGTGAAGCCTTCAAAGTGCTGAAGCGTTTGGGCGATGCCCCTTCAGGAGGATGAAACATGCCCGCCAAATCTGCAGCACAGCAAAAAGCGGCCGGCGCCGCACTCGCCGCGAAACGCGGCGAAAAGTCCAAGAGTTCGCTCAAGGGCGCATCGAAATCGATGGCCTCTTCGATGAGCGAGAGCGAGCTCAAGAAAATGGCGTCGACCAGCCGCAAGGGTAAACCCGAGCACAAATCGAAAAAGAAATAGCGGAGTCGAGCCTCCGCTAGAGCTTTTCGGTGAGCTCCGGCACGATCTTGAACAGGTCGCCGACCAGGCCGATGTCGGCGACCTGGAAGATCGGCGCCTCCTCGTCCTTGTTGATGGCGATGATCGTCTTGGAGTCCTTCATCCCGGCGAGGTGCTGGATCGCGCCGGAAATCCCGATCGCGATATAGACTTCCGGTGCAACGATCTTGCCCGTCTGGCCGACCTGATAATCGTTAGGCGCATAGCCGGCATCGACCGCAGCGCGGCTGGCGCCGACGCCCGCGCCCAGCTTGTCGGCGAGCGGATCCAGCAGCGAATGGAACTGCTCCGATGAACCGAATGCACGGCCACCGGAGACGATCACCTTGGCGCTGGTCAGCTCGGGCCGCTCACTTTCCGACGCCTCGGCCGAAACGAAGCTGCTCATGCCGGAATCGCCGGCCGCATCGACTTGCTCGACCGAGCCAGAGCCGCCGTCTGCAGCGGCCTTCTCGAACGCCGTCGTGCGGACGGTGATGACCTTCTTCGCGTCCTTCGACTTCACAGTCGCGATGGCGTTGCCCGCGTAAATCGGCCGCGTGAACGTGTCGGGCCCTTCGACGGACAGAATATCGCTGATCTGCATGACGTCGAGCATCGCCGCGACGCGGGGCGCGATGTTCTTGCCGGTCGTAGTGGCGGGAGCCACGAATGCGTCGTGGCTTTCCATCAGCTTGGCCGCGATGGGTGCCACGGCTTCCGCGAGCTGATGCTCGAGCGCTGCGGAGTTTGCTAAATAGACCTTCGACACGCCGGCCATCTTCGCCGCTGCCTGCGCAACCGCGTCCGCATTGTTGCCGACGACCAACGCATTCACGTCGCCCAGCTTCGACGCCGCGGTCACGGTCGCCAGCGTCGCGTCCTTGACGATTTTTCCGTCGTGCTCGACCAGGACCAGAACGCTCATTTCGCAATCCCCAAACCCTTGAGCCGTTCGACCAGCTCGTCGACCGATCCGACCTTGATCCCGGCCTGGCGCTTGGCCGGCTCGGTGACCTTCAGAGTCTCCAGCCGCCGCGCGACGTCCACGCCATAATCGCCCGGCGACTTGGTCGCGAGCGGCTTCGACTTGGCCTTCATGATGTTCGGGAGCGACGCGTAACGCGGCTCATTCAAGCGCAGGTCGGTGGTGACGACCGCCGGAAGATTGAGCTTCACGGTTTCGAGGCCGCCGTCGACCTCACGAGTCACCGTCGCGCTGTCGGAGATCTCGACCTTTGAAGCGAACGTGCCCTGCGGCCAGCCGAGCAGCGCAGCGAGCATCTGACCCGTCGCATTATTGTCGTCGTCGATCGCCTGCTTGCCGAGTATGATCATCTGCGGCTGCTCTTCGGCGGCGACCTTCGCCAGGATCTTCGCGACCGCTAGCGGCTCGACCTCTTCATCCGTCTGGACCAGGATCGCACGGTCGGCGCCCATGGCAAGCGCGGTGCGCAGAGTTTCCTGCGCCTTGGCCGGCCCTATGGAGACGGCGACGATCTCGGTCGCGACGCCTTTCTCCTTGAGGCGGATCGCTTCCTCGACAGCGATCTCGTCGAAGGGATTCATGCTCATCTTGACGTTCGCGAGATCGACGCCGGAGCCGTCCATCTTGACCCGCGGCTTCACGTTGAAATCGATCACCCGTTTGACGGCGACCAGCACCTTCATTCTTTCACCCTTCCATCCCACGCCGAATAACCGGCGATCAGCTCTGGAAATTCGCTCTCTTGCGGAAAGCCGTCATAGGAATGCACCGCACCGGAAGCGGTGCCTGGAATTGCCTCGGCCAAGCACATTTCCACGTAGGGCCTGTGCGACGCCGCATCGTCGAACATCGTCGAGCGGACGTTGACGAACCCCTCGAATTCCTGCGCCGAAGTGAACATCCAGCTCATGCATTCCGGACAGAATTCATGGTCCGGTCCAGTCTTCATTCCACCACGTACCGTTTCACCACTCGTCACCGAAAACCGATCGGCCGGGTAAAAACTGCTCACCGAGTAGGCGCCCCCCGTCATTCGCTGACAGCCCGTGCAGTGGCATGCCATCGTGACGAGCGGAGCGCCCGATGCTTCGATGCGAACCGCTCCGCATCGGCATTGGCCGGGGTGCTGGCTCACGCGGCGACGGGTGCCTTCACTTCGGCGACGATCTTCCTGGCGGCATCGCCGAGATCGTTGGCCGGAATGATCGGCAGACCGCTCGATGCGAGGATGTCCTTGCCCTGCTGCACGTTGGTACCCTCGAGCCGGACGACCAGCGGAACGTGCAGGTCGACCTCGCGCGCCGCGGCGACGATGCCCTCGGCGATGATGTCGCAACGCATGATCCCACCGAAGATGTTGACGAGGATACCCTGCACCGCGGGATCGCTGAGGATGATCTTGAAGGCCGCGGTGACCTTCTCCTTCGAAGCGCCGCCGCCGACGTCGAGGAAGTTGGCAGGCTCGCCGCCTTCCAGCTTGATGATGTCCATCGTCGCCATGGCGAGGCCCGCGCCGTTGACCATGCAGCCGATGTTTCCGTCGAGCTTGATGTAGGCGAGGTCGAACTTTGACGCCTCGATTTCCATCGGGTCTTCTTCCGTCAGGTCTCGCAGCTGCTCGAGATCCGGGTGGCGGAACTCGGCATTGTTGTCGAAGCCGACCTTGGCATCGAGCACCATCAGCTTGGCCCCCGAACCTGTATCCTCGGTGACTGCCAGCGGATTGATCTCGATCTGCGAGGCGTCGGTGCCGAGGAACGCCTGGTAGAGGCTGCCGAGCGTCTTCGCGGCCTGCTTGGCCAGGTCGCCGGAAAGACCCAGCGCCGCGGCGACTTCGCGGCCGTGGTGCGGCATCAGACCGGTCGCCGGATCGATCGTCATCGTCCGGATCTTCTCCGGAGTCTCGTGAGCGACGGTCTCGATGTCCATGCCGCCTTCGGTCGAAGCGACGATCGCGGGTCGGCCCGTCTCCCGATCCACGAGGATCGCCAGGTAATATTCCTTTTGGATGTCCACGCCGTCAGTGATGTAGAGGCGCTGGACCTGCTTGCCCTGCGGGCCGGTCTGTACCGTCACCAAGGTCTTGCCGAGCATCTCGGCCGCATGCTCGCGCACCTCGTCGATCGAATGAGCGAGGCGGACGCCGCCCTTGGCGCTTTCGCCGAGCTCCTTGAACTTGCCCTTGCCGCGTCCGCCCGCATGGATCTGCGCCTTCACCACCCACAAGGGTCCCGGGAGACGCTGCGCGGCCTCGACGGCTTCATCGACGCTCATCGCGGGGTAGCCCGCGGGAACGGGCACGCCGTACTTCGCAAGCAGCTCTTTGGCTTGATATTCGTGGATATTCATGACGCGCCGCCCTTAAGCAGATTGGCTTCACGAAGGAAAGCACGCGCTAAGGTCACTAAGGTCACGGAGAAGCGCACCTTTTGCGTGACTTTTGAGCTTAATAGAAACCACGATCCGATCAGTGACAGCGCGCGATTTCATTGCACGGGGCCTAGACTAGGCACGGACATGTAGGACACAATCTTTCGACTGTGGCCGACGCCGATCGCCCCCTCCGCAAGATCATCCACGTCGACATGGACGCCTTCTATGCGTCCGTGGAGCAGCGCGATCACCCGGAGCTGCGCGGCAAGCCGGTGGCCGTCGGCGGGCAGCACCGCGGGGTCGTGATGGCGGCAAGCTACGAGGCACGGAAGTTTGGCGTGCGCTCTGCCATGCCGTCGGTGACCGCCAAACGGCGCTGCCCCGAACTTGTCTTCGTGAAGACCCGATTCGACGTCTATCGCGCGGTTTCGCAGCATATCCGGGCGATCTTCCTCGACTTTACCGACCTCGTCGAGCCGCTCAGTCTCGACGAAGCCTATCTCGACGTGACCGAGGACCGGCGCGGCTTGGGGAGTGCCCGCGCCATCGCCGAAGATATCCGGCGCCGAATCCGGGAGGAGACGGGGCTCACCGCCTCGGCCGGCGTTTCCTATTGCAAGTTCATAGCCAAACTCGCCTCCGACCATCGTAAGCCCGACGGACTGTGCGTCATCACTCCGGAGCGCGGACCCGAATTCGTCGCGTCGCTGCCGGTGGCCCGCTTCCATGGGGTGGGCCCCGTAACCGCGAGGAAGATGGAAAGGCTCGGGATCCTCACGGGCGCCGATCTCAGGGAATGGAGCCTGCCTGCGCTCGAGGCGCAGTTCGGAAGCTCCGGCCAATGGTATTGGCGGATCTGCCGGGGAATCGACGACCGAGAGGTGAAGCCCGACCGGCCGTACAAGTCGGTGAGCGCCGAGCGGACGTTCGATGAGGACCTGATCGATCGGGACCGGCTCGCATCGGAACTCGAGCGGATCGCGGGCTATGCCTGGGACCGGGTGAAGCGTGCGGAGGTCACCGGGCGAACGGTGACTCTGAAGGTTAAGTTCGGCGACTTCACGATCATCACGCGGTCCAAGAGCTTCGGCTCGGCAGTGGCCGACCTCGACTCATTTGCGGCGGCCGGCCAGGCTCTGCTGGCGGCGCTCCACCCGCTTCCGAAAGGCATTCGTTTGCTCGGTCTCGGACTGCACAATTTGAGCGAAGACGGAACCGGGGTGCCCGCGCAACTCGGGCTCGCAATTTAACCTAGGTTGCAATCCGCAATGGGCTGGAAATCTGCCCGACAATCTGATATAAAATTGTCACACGGGGCCGCGGGCGATTCAGCTGCGGCCTTAAATCTAAGGGAAGCCACAAAAACTGGCTGGGGAGCCACGACCAACGGTCGCTTTGGGGGGCGGCACTTCGGTGCTGGCTCTTCTGCCGCAAATTGAAAGGTGTGCAATGGCTACAAAGGCGCTTAGCTTCGACGTGGGCGATTATGTTGTTTACCCCAAGCATGGCGTTGGCCGCGTCGTAGAGCTTCAGAGCACCGAAATCGCCGGATGCAGTCTCGACCTCTACGTGCTCCGCTTCGAGAAGGAAAAGATGACTCTGCGCGTGCCCGTCAACAAGGCGGACAGCGTCGGAATGCGCAAGCTTTCGTCGGACAAGACGATGAAGGACGCGCTCGAGACCCTCAAGGGCAAGCCGAAGGTCAAGCGCACCATGTGGTCGCGCCGCGCTCAGGAATATGAAGCGAAGATCAACTCGGGCGACCTGACCTCGATCGCCGAGGTGACTCGCGACCTGTTCCGCCCGGACGACGCTCCGGAACAGAGCTATTCCGAGCGGCAGATCTTCGAGGCGGCTTCGTCGCGCCTGGCGCGCGAGCTCGGCGCCATGGAGCAGACCGACGAGAAGTCGGCGCTGGCCAAGATCCTCGACATCCTCAACAAGGCCTGGCCGATCCACAACAAGGCCAAAGAGCCCGCATAAGCCTTCTCTCGGGGCAACTGGGTTCCCGCTTACGTGGGAATGACGAGCGAAGCCAAAGGGCGCCCCTCTCCGGGCGCCCTTTCTTTTTGCGCTTGCGGCTGTTGGTGCGCTAGTGTATTGCACATGTAACACAGTGTAGCTGGAGGAAGCATGCGCAAATCCATCGCTCTCGCGGCTCTTGCCGCCTGCACGGCAGTTTCCGGTTGTGGCCGGGTCCACGCCGAGAACGGAGGGGCGACCGTTTCCCGAACGTACCAGGTCGGAAATTTCCAAAAGATCGAAGTCGCCGGCCCGTACGACGTCGAAGTACGGACGGGCGCGAACCCGAGCGTGTCGGCGCGAGGCTCCGAAAAGCTGCTCGGCCGCACGGTCGTGGAGGTCAGGGGCGATCGCCTGCTGATCCGTCCCGAACAGAGCAAGGGCTGGTTCCACTTCGGCTGGTCGACGCACGGTCACGCGAATTTCACGGTCACCGTCCCGCAGCTGAGCGGAGCGACGATCGCGGGCTCGGGCGACATCAAGGTCGACAAGGTTCAGGGGGACCGGTTCGAAGGCACGGTCGCGGGTTCCGGCGGAATCGACGTTGGAGCGATGAATGTGCAGACGTTGAAGCTGGCGATCGCCGGCTCGGGCAGCGCGAAAGCCGGATCGGGCAAGGCGCAATCGGCGGACTATGACATTGCCGGGTCCGGCGACCTCGACGCTGGCGGCATCCAGACGCAGCAGGCGAAGGTGTCGATCGCAGGGTCGGGAAGCGTCAAGGCCCACGCGACCGGTACCGCGGACGTCAGCATCATGGGCTCGGGCGATGTCGATGTTTCCGGCGGCGCCAAGTGCAGCGTCAGCAAGGCCGGGTCCGGCGACGTTCACTGCTCTTAAAGCGGCATTAAGCATGCTGTAGGAAGGTGCGCGCCATGCGCATCTTCCTGCTCGCCTCCACCGCCGTCGCGGCGCTCGCTTCGCCCACCAACGCGGCGACCCGCAATTTTGGGATCACCGGCTTCGAAAAGGTTCGCGTCGAGGGCCCGTTCAAGGTCAAGCTCAGCACCGGTGTCGCGCCGTTCGCGACCGCGAGCGGCTCGCCCGCCGCGATCGACAAGGTTGCGATCGAGATGCGCGGGAATACCTTGCTCGTTCATGCCAGCACTTCGTCGTGGGGCGGCTATCCCGGGCAGGGCGCCGGTCCGGTCGAGATCACGCTCGGCACCCACGACCTCCACGCGGCCTGGCTCAACGGCTCGGGCGCGCTCGCTATCGACAGGATCAAAGGCCTGTCGTTCGATCTTTCGGTGCAGGGCTCGGGCGCTGCGACGATCGGTAAAGCCGAGGTCGATCAACTCAGCATCGCCGTCGTCGGAACCGCAAACGCGACGCTTGCGGGCAGGGCAGGCATGGTGACTGCCGTGGTACGCGGAATTTCCAATCTCGACGCGAGCAATCTCGCGACCAAGGACGCGACGATCGGGGCCGAGGGTTCGGCCACGGTGGCTGCGAACGTCAGCAACTCCGTCAAGGTCGACGGCAACGGCCCGGTGACGGTGCGCTTCACCGGCGGCCCCGCGTGCACTCTACGCGTCGGCGGATCCGCCAGTGTCAGCGGGTGCAAGTCGATCAGTGAATAGAGGCGCGGGCCTCGACTCCTGACAGGAAGTTCCACAGCGCACCGGCGAGCTCCTCGCCGGCCGCAACCGCTTCGGCCTTTTCGGCTTCCGGCAAACGATCGAGCAGGGCCCGGCACACGGAGCTGTGCTCGACGTCCGCGCTTTCGTGTACGCGGAAGAAGCGAAGCGTCTCCTCGTCCGAAATGGCGTAACGGTCGATGAGCCCTTCGATCTTGGCGCTGGCGACTCCAGGGAACTGGCTTTCGTAAGCGTAGAGCGCACCGAGACCCGCCGCATAGGACTGCCGCGAGAGCTTGCGGAACGTGTCGATGAGGGCCTGCGTCTCCGGATTGAGGGCCTGGTGGCGGACGCCTTCTTCGCTTTCGCCGAGACCGCAGGCGAACATCAGCCACAAAGTGGCGTGATCCTGCTTGCCCGCCTCGATGCCTTCCTCTTCGGCAAGGTTCTCGGCGAGCATTCGGCGGCCGTCGCGATCGGGGCAGGCGCTGTGCACCGCGCTCACCGCGCGCGGGAAGGCCTCGACATGGTGGAAATATTGCCGCGCGTAAGCCCGCAGCGTGTCGAGCGGCAGGCGGCCTTCGGTCCAGGCCTGGTAGAAAGGATGGCTGAGCATCGCTCGCTCCGCGACCTTGGAATTGATCAACGATGACGTGCTGCTCATTTCGGCCTCCCTCTTCGTGGTGAGGAGGCGATAGCGTCGGCTAGTCGACTATACCAGAGCCAGCGCGGCGAGCCGTCCGTAGAGCTGCGGCGGGAGCGTTCCGAGGCCGCTCCCATCGTCCTCCGAGGTCGGCGCGTCGGCTTCCTCGAGGTAGCGCCACCCCTGGTGCGCACGGCGAGGCGTGGGCGAGACAGTGACCAGATCGGTAGCGCAGACGATGTCGATTCGTCCGTCTTCCCGATCTTCAAAGCGGAGGATCTCCTGGCACGCGATCAGCCGGTGCTTGACGATCCAGTAGAGCGATCCGCCGATGAGTTCCGGTGCGCGCTTCGGCCGCATCCGGGTGGCGATGCGGACCTCGCCGGCCAGCGCCCGCCCGGCGATGCGCTTCTGCAGCATGTCGAGGTCGCGGCAAGCGAAGGCTACCTTGGTGAGATGGAGCTTCGGCACCGCTTCCGAATGCCGGACAAGCCCATGATTCGCAATCGCTTAGCGGCCGAGACCGGCCAGCGCGGCAAGCCCTAGGAAGCTGAAGAAACCCGTCACGTCGGTGATGGTCGTGACGAACACGGCGGACGACACGGCAGGGTCGATCCGAAAGCGCTCGAGAGTGACAGGAACGAAAATCCCGCCGAGGCCCGCCGCGAGATTGTTGATCACCATCGCCGCGCCCATGACTGCGCCGAGCAATGGGTTGTTGAAGATCAGCGCCACACCGGTGCCTATCAGCAGGCCCAGGGAAATTCCGTTGGCCAGGGCGATCGTGAGTTCGCGCCCGAACGCTCGAAGCGTGTTCGATTCGGTGAGCTGGTTGGTGGCGAGCGCGCGCACCGCGACCGCGAGAGTCTGCGTGCCCGCATTGCCGCCCATGCCGGCCACGATCGGCATCAGCACGGCGAGGACGGCATATTTGCCGATCTCGCCCTGAAACAGGCTGACGACGCTCGCGGCGATCATCGCCGTGCCGAGATTGATCACCAGCCAGAACAGCCGGCGGCGAACGGTCAGCGGCACCGGCTCGTTGATGTCCTCGCCGGCAGCACCGGACAGCGCCAGCACGTCCTCGCCCGCTTCCTCCTGGATGATGTGGACGACATCATCGACCGTAATCATGCCCACCAGCCGCCCCTCGTCATCGACCACGGCCGCCGACACCAGCGCATACTTCTGGAACCGCAGCGCCACGTCTTCCTGGTCCATGTCGACCGGGATCAGGGTCTGCTCGGGCTGCATGATCTCGCGCACCGGCGTCTTGCGCGAAGTGCGCAGGATCAGCGACAGCTTGCAGGTGCCGACCGGATGGTGCGCCGGATTGACCACGAAGACTTCCCAGAAGTCGTCCGGAAGGTCCCGCGTCGATCGCAGATAGTCGATGACCTCGCCGACGTTCCAATGCTCCGGCACCGCGCACAGGTCGCGCTGCATCAGGCGGCCGGCGGACTCCTCCGGGTAGCTCAGCGCCTCCTCGACCGCCGCGCGGTCGTCGGGCTCCATGCGATCGAGCACCGCCTGCTGCTCGTCGCGATCCAGGTCCTCGATGAGCGCGACGGCGTCGTCGGTCTCCAGCTGGCCCGCGATGTCCGCGACTTGCTGCGGCTCCAGTTCATCCAGCAAGTCTTCGCGGACGTAGTCGTTCATCTCGGCGAGCACGTCCGGACTGACGATCCCGGCAAGGGCCTTGACGAGTCCTTCGCGCTCGTCCCGGGCGGCGAGCTCGATCAGGTCCGCGATGTCCGCGGGATGCAGCGGAGCCACCAGCTCGCGCGCCGCTTCGTCGTCGCCGGCCTCGACGGCGTCGAGAACCCTGTCGACGAACTCCGGACGCAGCCGGTCTTCCTCGTCCACGACCGACTTCGAATCGTGAGGGGTTGCGTCGGCGATGTGCTCGCTCTCGCTCACTAGACTTCCCCTCGATTGGACCCGGTGCGGTCCTCCTATGGTCGCCGCTGCTCTGGCGCAACCACCGCCGTGCGCCTAAATCGCGCGCCTTACAAAGCTTTCACACGGAGTTCATTCGCATGGCCGACGCCGACCGCCTGACCCTCTCCCTCTCGACCGGCGGCGACGTCGTCATCAAGCTCCGTCCCGACCTCGCGCCCGACCACGTCCAGCGCATCACCGAGCTGGCCAACAGCGGCTTCTACGACAATGTCGTGTTCCACCGCGTGATTCCCGGCTTCATGGCGCAGGGCGGAGACCCGACCGGAACAGGGACCAGCGGATCAAAGCTGCCCAACCTGAAGGCCGAGTTCTCGAGTGCGCCGCACGTGCGTGGAACCGCATCCATGGCGCGGACGCCCGATCCGGACAGCGCCAACAGCCAGTTCTTCATCTGCTTCGACGACGCTCGCTTCCTCGACGGCCAGTACACCGTCTGGGGCGAGGTCGAGAGCGGCATGGAATATATCGACAAGCTGCCGGTCGGCGAGCCGCCGCGCGATCCGGGCAAGATCGTCAAGGCGACCGTTTCGCCGGCTGCATGAAGAAAGTCGCGCTGATCACCGGGGCTTCGGCCGGATTGGGAGTCGAGTTCGCTCGGCAATTGTCCAAGCGCGGCCACGCCCTGTTGCTAGCGGCTCGGCGCAAGGAGCGGCTGGAGGAGCTCGCGAAGGAGCTAGGCAAGGCTCGTGCCGTCGCCATCGACCTGTCCAAGGCGAACGCCGCAGCGAAGCTGATGGCGGATGTGAGGGCCGCCGGCGAAGAGGTAGAGATCCTTGTCAACAACGCGGGTTTCGGCCTGATCGGCCAATTCGCAAAGCTCGACGCCAAGCGCGAGCGGCAGATGATCGACCTGAACGTGGGGACGCTGACCGACCTGTGCCGCGCAGTCGCTCCGCAGATGATCGAGCGCAAATCCGGAGCAATCCTCAACGTTGCTTCGACGGCAGCCTTCCAGCCCGGTCCCAAGATGGCGGTCTATTTCGCGACCAAGGCCTTCGTGCTCTCGCTCAGCGAAGCGCTGCACGAAGAGCTTAAGCCGCACGGCGTCCGAGTCACGTGCCTGTGTCCTGGACCGACGCGCACCGAATTCGGCGAGGTTGCCGGCTTCGGCGGCAACGGCCTGTTCGACCGTGTAGCGATGGAATCGCCCGAGGTCGTAGCAGCGGGCCTGGATGGGCTCGACAAGAACAAGGCCGTGGTCGTCCCGGGACTCGTCAACAAGGTCACCGCGAGCAGTGGGCGGTTCGCGCCGCGCTCGGTGGTTCGCAAAATTGCGGGACGGATCAAATATTGATCGCGAAAATGAACTCGCGCAGGCGTGGCGCCGTTTCGCAGACGTCTTCCGAGCGGGGTAGGAGCAAGAATGCCTGACACGGACACGATCGACCGGGTGAAATCGCGCAAGGTCCAGGTGGCCAGCCTGCCGCCTGCGGACAGCGGCCGCGGCTTCGCACGCCTCCCCGACCGGCTGATGGACGAACTGGGTCTCAGCGAAGGCGACGTGATCGAGATCGCCGGCAAGCGCACGACCGCCGCGCGCGCAATCCGCCCCTACGGCGAGGACGAAGGCATCGACATCATCCGGCTCGACGGCCTTCAGCGGGCGAATGCCGGCGTCGGCTCGGGCGACTTCGTCGAGGTTCGGAAGGCGGAAGCCAAATCTGCAACCCGCATCGTCTTCGCACCGGCTCAGCCGAATGTCCGGCTGCAGGGTTCGTCCGACGCGCTGAAGCGGACGTTCGCCGGGCGCCCGCTGGTCGAGGGCGACACGGTCGCGACGACCGGGCACCAGCGCATCAACGCGGACATGCCGGACAACATCCGGCAAATGTTGAACGCTCCCGCCTTCGCACTCCAGGAGCTGAAGCTTGTCGTCGTCACGACCTCGCCCAAGGGCATCGTCCACATCGACAGCAAGACCGCCGTCGAGCTTCTCCCTGAGTACACTGCCGCTGACGGGGAGCGCCGCGCGGACGTCACTTACGACGATCTCGGCGGGATGCGCGACACGATCGACGCGCTGCGCGAGATGGTCGAGCTGCCGCTTCGCCACCCCGAACTGTTCCAGCGCCTCGGCGTCGATCCGCCCAAGGGCCTGCTGCTCCACGGGCCGCCGGGCACGGGCAAGACCCTGCTCGCCCGAGCAGTCGCCAACGAGAGCGCCGCGAAATTCTTCCATATCGGCGGTCCCGAGATCATGGGCTCGGCCTATGGCGAAAGCGAACGGCGCCTGCGCGAGATCTTCGAGCAAGCGGCGCAGTCGGCACCGTCGATCATCTTCATCGACGAGATCGACTCCATCGCGCCCAAGCGCAGCCAGGTGACCGGTGAAGCTGAGAAGCGGCTGGTTGCTCAGTTGCTGACCCTGCTCGACGGCATGGAGCCGCGGCAGAACACGGTGGTGATTGCCGCGACCAACCGCCCCGAGGCGATCGACGAAGCATTGCGCCGTCCTGGCCGGTTCGATCGCGAGATCGTCATCGGCGTGCCCGACGAACCGGGGCGCCGCGAGATCCTGGGCATCCATACGCGCGGCATGCCGCTCGGGCCTGACGTCAATCTGGATGACCTGGCGCGACGCACCTACGGTTTCGTCGGCGCGGACCTCGCCGCCTTAACCCGGGAGGCAGCCCTCGAGGCGGTCCGGCGCATCATGCCCAAGATCAACCTTTCGGAGCAGACCATTCCGACCGAAATCCTCGACGCTCTCTCGGTCGAGCTTCGCGATTTCGACAATGCGCTGAAGCGCGTCCAGCCCTCTGCCATGCGCGAGGTGATGGTCGAAGCGCCGACGATCGGGTGGGATGACATCGGCGGGCTCGACGAACCGCGCGACCGCCTGAAGGAAGGCGTCGAGCTTCCGCTCAAGCATCCCGAAGCGTTCAAGCGATTGGGCATCCGCCCGGCCAAGGGTTTCCTGCTCTACGGCCCTCCGGGCACAGGGAAAACCTTGCTCGCCAAGGCCGCGGCGCGGGAGAGCCAAGCCAACTTTATCGCCACGAAATCGTCTGACCTGCTCAGCAAGTGGTACGGTGAGAGCGAGCAGCAGATCGCTCGCCTGTTCAGTCGGGCGCGGCAGGTCGCGCCGACGATCATCTTCATCGACGAGCTCGACAGCCTGGTACCGGCACGCGGCGGCGGGCTCGGCGAACCGCAGGTCACGGAGCGCGTGGTGAACACGATCCTGGCCGAGATGGACGGCCTGGAGGAGCTGCAGAACGTCGTCGTGATCGGCGCGACCAACCGCCCGACCTTGATTGATCCGGCGCTGCTTCGCCCCGGCCGCTTCGATGAGTTGATCTATGTTGGCACGCCCGACACGGCTGGCCGTCGGCGGATACTCGCGATCCACACGCGCCGGATGCCGCTGGCCGATGATGTCGATCTCGAGAAGATCGCACAGCGCACCGACCGGTTCACCGGCGCCGACCTCGAAGACCTCGTGCGCCGCGCCGGCCTTACTGCTCTGCGCACCGGGCTCGATACAGGCAAGGTCACGATGGCCGACTTCGAAGCCGCGCTTTCGGAAACCCGCGCGTCAGTCACCCCGGAGATGCTCGAGGAATATCAGCGAATCCAGGATACGTTGAAGAGCGAGGCGACGCGGCCCTTGGGCGGTATCGGCTTCGTGCTTCCGGGCATGCTCCGGCCCCGTCCGGGGGGCAAGGAAGACTAGTCTTCAAGCCGATTGCGGCCGACGATCGCGAGGCCAATCAAAAGCAGCGCGAAGGCGAGGAAGGGCAGGTTGTGCCCGAGGCCGTAAAGGCTGATTCCGAGCGTCGGCGCGAGCACGTAGCTGATTCCATTGGCCGAGGTGATCACGCCCGCGACGGCGCCTTGCTCGGCGAGTGGAACGGCGAGGGAAGCGCCTGCCGTGAAGCCCGGGCGGGTGAAGCCGAAGCCGAGCGAAGCCAGTGCGAAACCGAGAGTGATGCCGTAGAGATTTGGCGCGCCCATCGTCCACATGAGCCCGGCCGCCGCGATCAGCGCGCCCCATAGGATGAGCGCGCGCGGACTGAGCCCGAGCCTCGGTATCAGCCCCCATTGAGCCCCGAGAGTCGCCACTGCCCCGGCCATCATCACGATCGAGATCGGCCCTTCCGAGCCCCAGGGATCGAGGTGCAGGCGATCGATCACGAAGAACCCGAGGCATGTCAGCGTCGCCGCCTGAGCGTGGCCAGCGACGACTCCCGCGACGATCCAGGGGCGAATCCGCGGATCGTTCCACTTGAGGCGCTCTCGCCGATGCGGCGCGGTTGCGGCGACGACGCTCGCGCCGGTCGGGGGAGTCGCGAGCGAAGGATAGCTCATGGCCGCGCCGCGTCCGACCTTGCGGCCGAAGCGGTCGTTGGGAAGCCAGCGGACGATCGAAATCAGGACGACGAACGCAATTGCCGCGAACGCGAAGAGGGGACCTGCGAGGCCGAGGACCGGAAGCACGAACAGCGGCGCCACGGCGGGGCCGATGATCGTGCCGAGCCCGAACGAGGAAGACAGCGCTGAAAGTGCCGCGACCCGCCCACCGCGCCGGGTCTTCGATGCGAGATAGGCCTGCGTCGCCGAAGGGGTCGCGCAGCCGAAACCGCCGTAAATGGAGCGGAAGATCGCAAACAGGCCGAAGGTCAAAGCGCCACCAATCCAGCCCTTGAGTCCCGCGAAGAGGGCGATCCCGCAAAGCAGCGTCGAGACGATGAACCCGCTCACGCCCATGACCGTCAGCGCCTTGCGTCCATGGTGGTCGCTCTTTTCCGCCCAGTAAGGCGCCAGGGCGACCCACAGCACTGCGGACCATGTGTAAGCGATGGCGACGTAGAAATCCGCGATTCCGATTTCGCGTCCGATCGCCGGCATCACCGACTGCAACGCCGTGTTGCCGGACGAGGCGACCAGCATCGCCGAATAGAGCAACAAAAAATGCATGGGCGTCAGCGCGGTGGCGCCGACGCTGCGCTTGCTTGCGATGGATGCCACGGATGCAGGCTTAAGCGGCTAGTAAAGGAAGCGAAACCTCTTCGTCGCAATAATCGTGCGCTTGGCAGAGCGACGTCCCCGGCAAGGCGAAGGTTCGCCTTCGGAACCTTGCAAACGGTCGGCGCATTTGCCAACGCTCGCCGCCTTCGCTTCCCCGACGGAGCTTTCATGCCGATCTCATCCGTGCGAACCATGAAGAGTCCGCGCCGCCTGCAGCGGCGGCACGACCGGCGTTCGCCAAGCCCGCGCTGGCAGTTCTTGCGAGGGTTCCTCAAGAACCCCGTGATGGTGGGGTCAGTCATCCCGTCGAGCCGCGTGCTGATCGACAAGATGTTGAGCCCTGTCGATTGGGAGAACACGCGGCTGTTCGTCGAATATGGTCCGGGCGTCGGCACCTTCACGCGGCCGGTGCTGGACAAGCTCGGGCCCGACGCGACCCTGGTGACGATCGACACGAACGCGGACTTCACGCACTACCTCAAGGAGTCGATCGACGACCCGCGGCTCGTCGCGGTGACCGGCTCCGCGGCGGACGTCGAGAACATCCTTGCCGACCGGAATCTGGGAGCCGCCGATTACGTGCTCTCAGGGTTGCCCTTCTCGACCCTTCCGCCAGGCGTCGGCGACGATATCGCCGAAGCGACCGCGAACGTGATCCGGCCCGGCGGAGCGTTCCTGGTCTACCAGTTCAGCCCGAAGGTGCGCGATTTCATCCAGCCGCACTTCGAGCCGATCAAGCGCGGCTTCGAGTGGATCAACGTCCCTCCGGCGACGCTATTCTGGGCCTACAAGGGCGAAGCGGCGAGCTAACGCTCCAGCCGGAAATTGAGCCGGCGGGTGACGGTGTAATCCATCGAAGTCACCAGGAAGGCGGACACCGCCCACTTGATCCGCCGCCACAGGGTGGCGCGCTTCCTGTGCAGTTCCGGCGAGATCCACTTGCTGTCGGCGACCTCCCGCTCGACATATTTGCGCATCGCATCGGCGAACATGGCATCCTTGATGCGCAGCATGATCTCCTGATTGATGTAGAGGCTGCGGAAGTCGAAGTTCGACGAGCCGATGTGCACGACGTCGTCGATGATCGCGAGCTTCGTATGGAGCTTGCAGCGCTGATATTCATACATGTCGACGTGGCGCCGAAGTAGTCGGCTGTAGCTGTGGCGCGCTGCGGCGATGGTCGCATTGTTGTCGGACTTTGCCGCCGTGACGATCCGGGCTCGCCCGCGCGATCCGAGCCGGCCGATGCGCCGAACCATGGCTGCGGGCGGAGCGAAATAGGCCATGATCATGTCAAGTGATTGCCCGCGCCGGATGTCGCGCCCGATCGTCCGCCACCAGCTGTTGCGCATGCTCAGGGGACCCGTGAACTTCCACTGAAGAGCGCCACGCCACTCGCTATACTCGCCGACGATCCGGCGCAGCGAACGGAGTTTGGATTTCTTTCGAGTGGCCCAACGGAACAGAGTGTCGAAATAGCGGCTGGCGGGGATCACCTCCGGACCTGTGATCCGCAGCCACAGGTCACGCCACCGCTTCGCTCCATGATCGCTCATGTAGGTTTCGTCGATATTCGCCCCGCCAATGATGGCGATGCTGTCATCGGCAATGGCGAGCTTCTGGTGGTTGCGTAGCAAATAGCTGCGGCCGTACGCCGGATTGAACACGCAATGCTCGCCGCCGGTCTCATCCAGCATGGTGAAGAAATCCGGCCCCGCGGCCGAGCCGAAGCCGTCGATCAGCAGCTTGACCTCGACACCGCGCCGTGCCGCGTCGGCCAGCGCATCGCGTACTCGCTCACCCACCCGGTCGGGGTTGAACATGTAGAACAGCAGCTTGATGCTGTGCTGCGCCCCGGCGATGAGGTCGAGGATCGCCCGCAGCCGGCCTTCGCCCGTCTCGATCACCTCGAGAAGGTTGCCCGCGACCTCCGCCCGGATCGCGACGTCGGGTGGAGCGTCGGCCATGTTGGCGATGTGCCGTGCCGCGCCGCCTCCCGCAAGGAGCGCATTGGCGTGAAGAACGCCTCTGCTACCATCGCTGCAATGATCAGCTGGTTCCAGGACAGCGACCTCGTCGATGTGATCGAATGGGCGATCCGCCTTGCGATGCTCGTCATCGTCCCTTTTCGCCGGACCCCCGAGGCGGCGCGCAGCTGGCTCCTGCTTATCTTCTTCCTGCCGATCCCCGGCCTGCTCCTGTTCCTGCTCATCGGATCACCACGCTTCCCAGCGTGGAGAGTGGACCGGTTCAGGATGATGCGCGCCTGGTTCGACGCACTGCGGGACAGGCTTCACTCCAGCGGCGTGCTGGTCGAGCCCGGAGACGAAGTAACGGCCCTTGCCGAACGGCTCGGCTATCTTCCGGCGGTCGAGGGCAATGCCATGGAGCTGATCGACGATTATGATAGCGTCATTCATCGCCTGGTCGCCGACATCGACGCAGCGAAGATGCATGTCCGGATCCTGAGCTACATCTTTGCGGACGACCGGAACGGCATGCTGGTGATCGACGCGCTCGGTCGGGCCGTTAAGCGCGGTGTGGCCTGCCACGTGATCATCGACGTGGTCGGCTCGCACCATTGGGCACGCGGAACGCTGGCCGCCCTCCACGAGCACGGCGTCCAGGCGCGCGGCGCGCTTCCTTTCAGGCCGCTGCGCCACCGGACCCGCCGCGACATGCGCAATCACCGCAAGCTGTTCATCATCGACGGCGAGGTTGGATATGCCGGCTCGCAGAACATCGTGTGCCGCGATTTCCGTCCGGGGGTCGTCAACCGCGAGCTCGTCGCGCGCGTCACCGGACCGGCCGTGGTCGAGATGACCGCCGTGTTCCTGACCGACTGGTTCCTCGAGACGGAGCAGATGCTCGATGCCGAACCGGCGATCCCCGCGCCGGCCGGCAAATGCCGGCTGCAGGTCCTGCCAAGTGGCGCCGACTATCAGCTCGAAGGGTTCCAGACCCTGCTCACCTGGCAGGTCAATCGCGCCGAGAAGCAGGTCGTTTTGGTCACGCCCTATTTCGTTCCGGACGACAGCCTGGTTTCAGCGCTTCGGACGGCGGTCGTGCGCGGAGTCGAAGTCCATGTGATCGTATCCGAAATTGTCGACCAGCCAATCGTGAATCTCGCCCAATCTTCCTACTACGACGAGCTTCTGAGGGGCGGCGTGCGCATCTATCGTTACCGAAATTACCTGCTGCACGCGAAGTCGGTTCGGATTGACGAGCGGCTCGGCATCGTCGGATCGAGCAACGTCGACATCCGCTCCTTTCAGCTCAACGAGGAAGTGAGCCTGTTGCTGATCGACGGGCCGAGCGTGGCGAGCCTCCGTCAGATCCAGGACGGCTACATTGCCGCGAGCGACGAGCTGACGCTCGGCGAGTGGCGGGCGCGAAGTCCCCTTCGCAAGTTCGTCGAAGGCGGAGCACGGATGGTGGGGCCGCTGTTGTAGACGCGGCCGGCCCCCGCTCGATCGCCCGTAATAAATTGACTTGGACAGTGTGCCGAGGCTATTGGCGCGGCCTTCCTGAAATCCCATATTCCTGACGCCTGATGGCTTTTGGAATAGCTTTGCGGAGCGACGAATGGCGCGCGTTACGGTTGAAGATTGCGTAGACAAGGTCTCGAACAGGTTCGATCTGGTCCTGTTCGCGGCGCAGCGTGCGCGCCAGATTTCCGGTGGCGCCGACCTCACGATCGACCGCGATCGCGACAAGAATCCGGTCGTTGCGCTGCGTGAGATCGCCGAAGAGACGGTCAAGCCGAAGGAGCTTGGTGAAGCGATCGTCACGAACCTGCAGAAGGTGCGCGTGGACGAGGAGGACGAAACCGAAGAGCTGTCCTCGCTCAGCGAAGCCGCCGAGGCTCTGCGCCTCACCGCCGCTGCTCCGCCGCGTCCGACCCCGTCGGGCGGCGACTACGAATAAGCTCCCACGCGCAGGCTATCGGGGACAGGCGAGCATGGAGCTTCCGAAGGGGCTGGTCTGACTTTTGGGCCGGCGTTACAGCTGGCTCATGGTTCCCTTTTCGTTCGCAGGCGAAACGTTCCTCGCGACTGGCGACGGCGCGCTCTCCTGGCCTGCCCAGCAGGCGCTGCTGGTCGCCGACCTGCACCTCGAGAAGGCGAGCTGGTTCGCGCGACTCGGGCAGTTCCTACCGCCTTATGATTCGCACGCCACGCTGAGCGATCTCGCTGCAGTCGTCGAGCGGACCCACGCGACTCGACTCTTCTGCCTCGGAGACAGCTTTCACGACCGCTTCGGCTGCGACCGACTGCCGACGAACGCCCGCACATTGCTCAGCGAGCTGACGGAGCGGCTCGACTGGACGTGGATCGTCGGCAACCACGACCCGGGCTTCGCCGACCATTGCGGCGGCAAGCTCGTGGATGAAATCGAGATCGCCGGAATCGTCCTGCGCCATGAAGCGGTTCGCGACGATCCGCGGCCGGAAATGTCGGGGCACTACCACCCTAAGCTTCGGCTGAACCTCAAGGGCCGCCGAGTTTCGCGCCGCTGCTTCGTAATTTCGCCGACCAAGATGATCCTGCCGGCATTCGGTTCGCTGACCGGCGGGCTCGACGCACACCATCCCGAGATCCTCGGAAGCGTGGGCGGTAACGCCGCGGCGCTCGTGCCGGTATCCGACCGGCTCCTTCGCTTCCCGCTCGCCGCTTAGTCGCCGACCCTCAGCTCGATCGCCATCGCTCCGGTCGGCGAAAGCAGCAGGCGCGCGATTGCCGGAGAACGTTTGCCGAAGGTCGCCGCCTGGAGCTCATTGCGCGCGGCGTGCCGATCGAACTTGAAGCCGCGGTCTTCCGCCGCCGACCTCAGTCGATCGAGATGATCGTCGAGATTGGCGATGCCGTCGTCCGGATCGAACTGCATCGTTTCTTCAAGGTCCCCCACCACGAGCCATTCATCCCCCGCGGACGGCCAAAGCACAAGCCCCACGCGATTGCGCGGTCCGACGGCTGTTCCTAAGCATGGACCATGACAGGCAGATTCATTCTCTCGCTCGCTGCAATGACCCTCGCATCCGCATCCGCAAATGCGCAGCCGATCGACCCCAAGGTGCAGGCGCGCATCGACCGCATACTCAAGGCCACGCCGCTGATCGACGGGCACAACGATCTCGCCGAGATCCTGCGCGAAAATTACGGCGGCAAGACCGAAGGTCTCGCCAGCGGCACTGACGCGTGGAAGCCGAAGGCGGTCATGACCGACATGGCACGGCTCCATGCCGGGCGCGTCGGCGGTCAATTCTGGTCGGTGTTCATCCCCGCCGACGTCCAAGGCGACCGCGCGATCCGCAACACGCTTGAAGAAATCGACATCGTGAAGCGCTTCATCGCCGCCTACCCGCGCGACCTGGAGCAGGCCTACACGGCCGACGACGTGGTCCGCATCCGCAAGTCCGGGAAGGTCGCGTCGCTGATCGGCGTCGAGGGCGGGCACCAGATGGCGCACAGCTTTGCGGCGCTGCGCCAGTACTACAACCTCGGCGCGCGCTACATGACGCTGACGCATTTCAAGACGACCGACTGGGCCGATTCCGCCACGGATGTGCCGAAGCACAACGGCCTCACCGACTACGGCAAAAGCGTCGTGCACGAGATGAACCGCATCGGCATGCTGGTGGACCTCAGCCATGTCAGCGAAGGCACGATGATGTCCGCGCTGGACGTTGCCAGGGCCCCGGTTATCTTCTCGCACTCCAGCGCGAAGGCCATGGACTCTCATCCGCGCAACGTCAGCGATGCAGTGCTTCGCCGAATGCCGCAGAACGGCGGCGTGGTGATGGTCAACTTCGCGCCCGATTACGTCAGCGATGCGGTCTGGAAGTGGTCGGCGGACCGCGATGCGGAGAAGGCCCGCGTCGCGCGCATGCTCACTGGCCATCCGCAGGCGGAGCTCGAAGCGGCGATCGCCGCCTGGATCGCCGCTCACCCCGAACCCAAAGCGACCGTCAGCCAGGTCGCCGACCACGTCGAGCATATCGCGAAGGTCGCCGGCTACGATCATGTCGGGATCGGCGGCGACCTCGACGGCATCCCGAGCACGCCGGAGGGCCTGACCGGCGTTCAGGACTATCCCAACCTCTTCGCCGAGCTAATCCGCCGCGGCTGGTCCGACGCGAATCTCGCCAAGCTCGCCGGCGGCAACATCCTGCGCGTGCTCCGTCAGGCAGAAGCCGTATCGAAGTCGATGAGCAACGAGCCGCCGGCTGCCGATCAGCTCACCCCGGATTATCAATGAGCGACAATCCTCCGCTCCGCGCGGCGATTATCCCCGTCACACCGCTCCAGCAGAACTGCACTTTGCTGTGGTGCACGGCGACCATGCGCGCGGCATTCGTGGACCCCGGTGGCGACCTGCCGCGCCTCAGGGCCGCCGCTGGGCAGGCTGGAGTGACCGTCGAGAAGATCCTCCTGACCCACGGCCATATCGACCATTGCGGGAGCGCCGGCATTTTCGCCGAAGAGCTCGACGTGCAGATCGAAGGTCCGCACGAAGAAGACCGCTTCTGGATCGAGCGGCTTGCATCCGACGGCGCAAGATACGGTATCGCCGGACGCCCGTTCGAGCCTTCGCGGTGGCTGCGCGACGGCGACCAGGTCACCGTCGGCAACCTCGCCTTCGACGTGCGCCACTGCCCAGGTCACACGCCCGGGCACGTGGTGTTCCATCATCCGGAATCGAAGCTGGCCGTCGTCGGCGACGTCCTCTTCCGCGGGTCGGTCGGCCGGTGGGATTTCGAGCGCGGCGACCAGCAGCAGCTGATCGCCTCGATCACGACAAGGCTCTGGCCGATGGGTGACGACACAGCTTTCGTTCCAGGCCATGGGCAAATGTCCACCTTCGGCCATGAGCGGCAGACCAACCCGTTCGTGGGCGACGCTGCCTTAGCGGCCTGACGCAAGCTCCACGAGGCGCACGATCGCCCAGATCACCAAGGCGACATTCACGAACGTCGTGGCGATCATTCCGTAGCCGCGCCAGCGCCGCAGTTCGGCGCCGTCCATGCCGATGCCGTGCGCGATTCGGGCTGCGAGGAACACAATTGCCAGCCCTGCAAGGCCGGATCGGTCGCCGCCCATGAGCTCGAGCGCGCCAATCAGGATCAGCACGAAAGGTGCGTTCTCGATGAAGTTCGCCTGCGCACGCATCCGCCGAAGCAGCGGCTCCTGACCGCCATCGCCGACACTCACCTTGAATTTTTGTCGGTAGGCGGCGATGCGACCGCCCAGCCAGATGTTGAGAGCGACGCACGCAGCAGCAGTTGCGAGCGTGACCGGAACCAGGACCATTGGAAAAGCCCTCCCCGGCGCAGTAAGTCGCACCAGCGCCGCGCCCTTGCAACGCCGGGCTTATCCGCTATACGAGCCGCGGTTCGCGACGATCCAGCCGCCGCCGCGGGTTCCTGCCCGCCGAGATGAGGCGGAGATCGTCGCAATTTTTATTGAACTCAATAGTTTCAAAGGTGCCGCAATGGCTGTCCCGAAGAGAAAAACATCGCCGTCCAAGCGGAACATGCGCCGCAGCCACCATGCGCTGACGCCGACCAAGTTCCAGGAATGCCCGAACTGCGGCGAATTGAAGCTGCCGCACAACATGTGCTCGGCATGCGGTCACTATAACGGCCGCGAAATCGTTCCGACCGAGGCCTGAAGCGTCTAAAGGCCTCACGATGAACGGGGGCCCACGCATCGCCATCGACGCCATGGGCGGCGACACGGGTGCGTCGGCAATGATCGCCGGCGCCGCGAAGGCGCTCAAGCGCGACGGCTCGCTTCAGTTCACCTTCTACGGCGACGAGGCGAAGGTCCGCGATCAGCTCAAGCGCCATCCCGTTCTCCGGTCCGCGTCCATCATCCATTCGCCCGAAGAGATCGGCGGGCACGAGAAGCCCAGCCAGGCGATCCGGCGCGCCCGCACCACTTCAATGGGCATGGCGATCAACGCCGTGAAGGAGGGCCTGGCAGACGCTGCCGTCTCGGGCGGCAACACGGGCGCGATGATGGCCATGTCCAAGCTCGCGCTTCGAACCATGCCAGGGATCGACCGGCCGGCGCTCGCGGCACTTCTGCCGACGCTCGCCGAAACCGACTGCGTGATGCTCGACCTCGGCGCCAACACCGAGTGCGACGCACAGAATCTGGTGCAGTTCGCGGTCATGGGCTCGGCCTATGCGCGCACCGTTCTTTCCATACCCAAGCCCCGCGTGAAGCTGCTCAACATCGGCACCGAGGAATTGAAGGGCACCGACGAGCTCAAGGAAGCGGCCGCACTTCTGCGGGAGGCCGACTATCTGCCGTTCAAGTTCGATGGCTTCACGGAGGGCGACCAGCTGTCCCGCGGCGGCGTTGACGTGGTCGTGACCGACGGCTTTTCGGGCAATATCGCGCTCAAGACGGCCGAAGGCACCGCTCGCTTTGTCACCGACCTCCTGCGCCGCGCCTTCAAGAGTTCGCTGCGCTCGAAGGCGGGCTTTGCCCTGTCGCAACCCGCGCTCAACCTTCTCAAGGTTCACCTCGACCCCAACAACCACAACGGCGCGGTCTTCCTGGGCTTGAACGGCCTCGTCGTGAAGAGCCACGGCGGTGCGAACCCGAAGGGCGTCGCCAATGCGATCGGCGTTGCTTGCGGAATGGTGCGCAACAACATCATCCGGAAGATCGCCGACGATCTCGACAATTTCCGCGCTCATGCTTTTGCCGACGAGGCCGCCCAGTGAACCTCCGCTCCGTCGTCCTGGGTGCCGGCAGTGCACTTCCGAAGCGAAAGGTGACAAACGAGGAGCTGGCCAGGCGCGTCGAAACTTCGGATCAGTGGATCGTCGAACGGACCGGAATCCGCAGCCGCTATGTCGCGGAGGATGGCGAGACCACCGCCACCCTCGCGACCGAAGCGGCTCGCCGCGCGCTTGAACACGCCGGCGTCGACGCCAAGGACATCGGCCTGATCGTTCTCGCCACCGCAACGCCTGACCAGACCTTTCCCTCATCGGCCACGAAAGTGCAGGCAGCGCTTGGGATTAACGATTGCGTGGCGTTCGACGTGCACGCCGTGTGCACCGGCTTCCTCTATGCTCTCTCGGTCGCCGACTCGATGCTTCGCTCGGGCAGCGCGAAAAAGGCGCTCGTCATCGGCGCCGAAACCTTCAGCCGGATCCTCGACTGGGAAGACCGGGCCACGTGCGTCCTGTTCGGCGACGGCGCCGGCGCGCTGGTCCTGGGAGCCGAGGAGACCGACAAAGGCATCCTCGCGACCAAGCTGCATGCCGACGGCCGCCACAACGATTTGCTGTTCGTGGACGGCGGTCCATCGACGACGGGGACGGTCGGTAAGCTACGCATGAAGGGCCGCGAGGTCTTTCGTCACGCCGTCGTGAATCTCGCCGACGTGCTCAATGAAGTGCTCGAAGCGGCCGGCCTCACTTCGGCCGACGTCGACTGGGTCGTCCCGCACCAGGCGAATGCGCGGATCCTCGACGCTACGGCGAAGAAATTGGGCCTTCCGTCGGAAAAGGTTGTCGTCACCGTGGACGAGCATGCGAATACGTCGGCCGCGTCGGTCCCGTTGGCTTTCGACACGGCGATCAAGGACGGCCGAATCCAACGCGGGGACATTGTCGTGCTTGAAGCGATGGGTGGTGGCTTTACATGGGGCGCAGCAGCGCTCAGGTATTGAAATATTTGGGCAATCCGGCAAATGTCGAATTGTCGACACGTTGGATTTTTGTTACGAAAGTGAATCGACGCCGCGGGGGCAGTGTCGAACAGGGCGGGAGATATTTTATGGCCGATCTCGGCATCGCGCGGGTCACCAATGAGGCTGAAGCCAACGGCACGCTGACGCGCGCCGACCTGGCCGACGTCGTGCATCGCCGGCTTGGCCTGTCGCGTGCCGAAAGCGCGAGTCTCGTCGAGCGCGTGCTTCACCACATGTGCCATTCGCTCGCCGATGGCGCGAACGTAAAGATCTCCGGCTTCGGTACGTTTATCCTTCGCGACAAAGGCCAGCGCGTCGGCCGCAATCCGAAGACCGGCGTCGAAGTGCCGATCGCGCCGCGCCGCGTGATGACCTTCCGCGCCAGCCAGATCATGCGCGACCGGATCGCCGGGTAGCAGCCAGGTGGCGACGGCCGAAAAGGCACCGGGCGCCCTCAAGACGATCGGCGAGTTGTCGCAGGAGCTGGGCGTCGCCCAGCACATCCTGCGCTATTGGGAAACCAGGTTCCCGCAGCTGAAACCCATGCAGCGCGCGGGCAATCGCCGCTACTACCGTCCGGCGGACGTCGAGCTCGCGCGGAGGATCAATCGCCTGCTCAACGAGGAAGGCTATACGGTTCGGGGCGTGCAGAAGGTGCTCCGCGAAAGGAATGACGCCGGAACCCAGCCGGTCTCGATCATGCCGGCGGCGTCCACGCCGGTGGTGGCGATGGCGGAAGCCGGCCCAAGCGAAGAGCAGAATGGCGTCGACATGTTCCGCCTGATCCAGCTCCGCAATCGGCTCGCGGACGCCCTCGAAGACTAATCGAGCTCTCTCGGAAAGATCAGTTCGACCAGCTTTCCGCGGGCCGTTTCGACTTCGGCCCAACGACGCGCCGCGAAGTCGATCACAGCGAGCGCGGCCGTCGGTAACTTGAGTGCGACGCGGTGGCGCAACCCCCGGTCATCGTCGGTAGCCAGTCTCTCGACCAGCCGCTCGAGCCCCGGATTGTGGCCGACGAGAAGCAGCTTCTCGACGTCGTCCGAAACCTCGCGCAGCAGTTCGAGCAAGGTCGCGCTATCGGCCAGGTAGATCTGTCGCTCGAATCGGATGGGGAACGGAAACTCGCCATAGGTTCGGGCCAAGCCGTCGAGCGTCTCCCGCACCCGCGCTGCCGGGCTCGCGAGGCAAAGATCGAAGCGCATTTCTCTCTGTCGCAGCTCCCGCCCCATGCGCTGTGCGGCCTTCCAGCCGCGATCATTGAGCGGCCGATTGAAATCGTCGGTGTTCGGCTGGTCCCAGCTCGACTTCGCATGGCGGAGGACCGTGAGCCTTTTCACTTCACGAGCTCCGCGGCGCCCTCCGCCACAGGGGCACGTGCCAGCCGCTGTTCCACGCGCTCGATCGCGACATCGAGCGGCACTCTGTTCACGGCAACGCCGGGCGGAAAGGCGGTCAGGAGCCGAGATGGCATGGCCGCGGAGAGAATCACGAACACCCCGGTATCCCCGTGGCGGCGGATCAAGCGACCGAACGCCTGGGCGAGGCGCGCGCGAACGACGCGGTCGTCATAGGCGCTCCCTCCGCATGCCATGCGCCGCGCCGCGTGAAGCACCGTCGGCCGCGGCCAGGGGACCCGCTCCATCACCACCAGCCGCAGCGATTCGCCGGGCACGTCGACGCCGTCGCGCAAGGCATCGGTGCCGAGCAGCGAAGCGCGAGGATCGTCGCGGAAGATGTCGACCAGCGTGCCGGCATCGATGGGATCGACGTGCTGCGCTAGCAACGGCAGCCCTGCGCGCGCGAGCCGGTCCGCGATTCGCGCGTGCACCGCCTTCAATCGCTGGATCGCAGTGAACAGCCCCAGCGTCCCTCCGCCGGCCGCCTCGATCAGGCGGGCGTAGGCGCCGGCAAGAGACGCGATGTCCCCCTGCTTCACGTCCGTGACGATCAGGACTTCGGAGCAGCTGGCGTAATCGAACGGGCTTTCGGCTTCGAAATGCGTCGCGGGCGTCGGCAAGTGCAGCGCTCCGGTGCGCGCTTCAGCGGCGGACCACCCCTCACCGCCCCGCAGAGTCGCCGACGTCACCAGTACGCCGTCGGCGGGAGCGATGACCGCGCCGGCCAGGGGCTTGGTCGGGTCGAGCCATCGGCGATGAATTGCGACATCATATTCGCGTCCGTCCACGCGCTCGACCGCGAGCCAGTCGACGAACTCCGGGTCCGCCTCGCCTCCGATCCGAGCGAGCAACGCGACCCATGCAGCGACCGTTTCCCGCCGCCACGCCAGCCCACGAATCGCGCCTTCGACCCGCGCCCGCGCCTGCGAATCGAGCCAGTCCGGCGCATCTTCCAGAACCGCCTCGAGCCTTCGCGCCAGCGCGGCAAGTGGCTTCTGGAGAGCCTCCAAAATCTCCGCGGCCGCAGCAGCGCTCGAAACGAGCGCCCCGTCCGGCTCGGCAAGCTCGGTCTCCAGCCCGTACCCGGCCTCCTGCGCCTTGGCTCGTGCGTAAACGGTGCCCCGCACGTGCGACAGCAAGGCCTCGACGGGCCCGAACGGTGCGCCCTCGAGCAAGCGCTGCAGCCAGCCGTCCGAGGGCAGCGCCCGGGCCGCCTCGACAGCTGCGTCGAGTGCCGCCGCGCCATCCTCGTCATAGGACGCCACGTCCATCAGCCGCGCCGCCAATCCTCGCCGCCGTCCACGCGAACGCCCTTCGGGCCCCACGATCCAGCGCCTCAACTCGATCGCTTCCTGTCCGCCGAACGCGACCGCGAACGTCGAATCGGCAGCGTCGAACAGATGGTGGCCCTCGTCGAACAGGATGCGGCCGGGCGCGTCTTCACGTGCACGCGCTGCGTTGACCATGACCAGCGCGTGGTTGGCGATGACGATGTCGGCCTCGCGGCTCGCCCGCTCCGCGCCTTCGATGAAGCAGCGCCGATAATGCGGACAGCCCGCATACACGCACTCGCCCCGCCGGTCCGTCAGAGCCGTCGCGCCCGCACGGCGGAACAGGCTCGGCAGCCAGCCCGGCAGGTCGCCGCCCACCATGTCTCCATCCTTCGTGTAGGCGGCCCAGCGCCCGACCAGCTGCGCGAGGATTGCCGCACGGCCGGAGAAGGCGCCCTGCAGCGCATCTTCGAGATTGAGCAGGCACAGGTAATTCTCACGGCCCTTGCGGACGACAATCCGCCGGGTGCGTTCCTCCGCCTGCGGGAACAGCTTTGGTCCCTCCGCGTCGAGCTGCCGTTGCAAAGCCTTCGTAAAGGTCGAAACCCAGACCGTCCCACCCGACTGCTCCGCCCAGAGCGAGGCCGGCGCGAGATATGCGAGGGTCTTGCCGATTCCCGTTCCCGCTTCTGCCAGCAGCACGTTCGGAACATCCTTGGCACGCTTGGGAGCGAAGACGCCCGCCACTGCCTCCGACATCGCGCGCTGACCTTCGCGCGCCTCCGCGCGGCCGGTCAGGAGGTCGAGCTTGTGTCGCGCAGCTGCCGGATCGACCCCGACCGTGCGAGGCGGGGGTCGGTCGCCGCTTTCCTCCCATTGTCGAAGGCGTGAGAAGAGCATCCTTTCGCCGCGTTCGGGGCGCTCCAGCCGCGCGCCGATCAGCGGCGCCCAAGCCCAGCCGAGTCGATGCAGCGTCGCATTGGAAGTCCACGCTCCTTCGCGCTCACGCCACTCGTCACTCGTCAGGGTGGCGAGCAGCCGCTCCGCAATCGTGCGGAGACAGGCTGCGGCCTCAAGCTCGTTCGCTGGCGGCTCTAGGCCAACCGCGCGGCTGAGCCCCGAAGGAGTCGGCACCGAGAAGCGCGCCGGGTGAACGAATGCGAACAGCTCGAGCAGGTCGAGGCCGCTCAGTTCCGGGTAGCCGAGCCTCTGCCCGACCAGTGGCGCATTGAGGATGATGTGCGGAGTCTCCGCCGCCCGGGCGATCGCTTCGCCGCGGCTCGCCTCACGCACTTCGCCGTCGCGGCTTGCCAGCCAAATCCCGGCATGGGTTGCGTGGAGCGCGGGAAGAGGCAAAGGAGCGGCCATCCCCGCGATCTTGGCTTTACGAGAACAGAAGAGCAACGCATTTGGACGCCGAATCCCTCCGCTCTGCCGCGATGCAGTCGAAGGCCTGGCCGTACGAGGAAGCGCGCAAGCTCCTGAAGCGCTGGCCCGATGGCAAGCCGGCCGGCGACCCCGTGATCTTCGAGACCGGCTATGGCCCGTCCGGCCTGCCGCACATCGGCACCTTCAACGAAGTCGCGCGGACCACCTTCGTGCGCCACGCCTATGAGGAGCTGACGGGCGCTCCGACTCGGCTGATCGCGTTCAGCGACGACATGGACGGGCTTCGCAAGGTTCCGGACAACGTGCCCAACCAGGAGATGCTGGCGCGTCACCTGGGCGAGCCCCTGAGCCGGATTCCCGACCCGTTTGACACCCACGAAAGTTTTTCAGCGCACAACAATTCGATCCTGAGAAGCTTCCTCGATCGCTTCGGCTTCGACTACGAGTTCCTGTCGGCGACCGACTGCTACACGTCCGGGCGGTTTGACGACGTGATCCGCAAGGTCCTTCGCGGCTGGGATGCGATCATGGAGGTCATGCTCCCGACGCTCGGCGAGGACCGTCGCCAGACCTATTCGCCGGTCCTCCCGATTTCGCCAACGACCGGCCGCGTCCTGCAGGTGCCGGTCGAGATGATCGACGCGGAAGCGGGTCTCATCGCCTTCGACGACGAGGACGGCAGCCGGGTCCAGCAATCTGCGTTCGGCGGCGCTGCCAAGCTGCAATGGAAGGTCGATTGGGCAGCGCGCTGGGTCGCGCTCGGCGTCGATTATGAAATGGCGGGCAAGGACCTGATCGACAGCGTCATTCAGTCCGGCAAGATCGCACGCATCCTCGGCGGCCGGCCGCCCGAAGGCTTCAACTACGAGATGTTCCTCGACGAGAAGGGCGAGAAGATCTCCAAGTCGAAAGGCAATGGCCTCAGCCTCGAGGAATGGCTGCGGTACGGAAGCGAGCCGAGCCTTGCTTTCTACATTTATCGCGAGCCGAGGAAGGCCAAGAGCCTGCACATCGGAGTCATCCCGCGCGCGGTCGACGAATATTGGCAGTTCCGCGGGAACTATCCCGGGCAGCCGATCGAGCAGAAGCTCGGCAACCCCGTGCATCACATCCACTCCGGCCAGGTACCGTCGAGCACGCTGCCGGTGACCTACAATCTGCTGCTCAACCTCGTCAGCCTCCCAGGAATCGCCGACAAGGAAACGGCGTGGAAGTTCGTCCAGCGCTATGCGCCCGGCACATCACCGGCGACGGATCCAGAGCTCGACGGGCTGATCGGCCTCGCCGTCAATTATGCGCACGACTTCGTCCTGCCCGAGCTCAGGCGGCGGGGGCCCAATGCAATGGAAGCGGAAGCGCTGCGCGACCTCGACTTCGAGCTTGCGAAGCTATCGCAGGACGCCGACGCCGAACTCATCCAGAATGCGGTGTTCGAGGTCGGCAAGCGCCACCCGTTCGAGTCGCTGCGGACATGGTTCCAGGCGCTCTACGAGACTCTGCTTGGATCGAGCCAGGGACCGCGCATGGGCAGCTTCATCGCGCTCTACGGAATCGACAATAGCCGGCGCCTGATCGCCGAAGCTCTGGAAAGCGTCGCCGTCTAGGGGGCGTAGAACTCGCCCCGGCCCAAGGTGAGCAGCGAGCCTTGCGCGGGCGCGCCGGCGGTCACGCCGGCCGTATCGACAGACTGGGCGGCCGAACGCTCGGCATTTTGATATGGGCATGCGGGACCCTGCTGAGCCGAAAGCAACCCGATTCCGGCGATCGTCGCGAGCGCGAGCACGTAGCGTTTCTGCATGGCATGCTCCTCCAAGGCTTCTTTACCACTTCCTTCGATCCTGCTGTGCGCAATTTCGACCAACCGGCTGCCAAAATCTGGCAAACTACCGCGCGCGCAGCTTGTCCGAATGCACCGGCTCGGCAGGCACTTCCTGCGCGTCCAGCCGCACCGCTTCGGCATGACTGAGTCCGGCTTTCTCGAGCGCGACGACCAAGGCCTGCCTGGGATCGACGTCGAGATCCGGCGCAATACCTGCGCCCTCCCAGTCCTTTCCGGTCTTGATTTCGTAGGTCCGGCCCACCGGCATCCATACTCCAAAATGATCGTTGAGCGGCCGCCCTCCGCCAAAATGATTGGCCCCCGCCGTCGGCTCACCGATCAAGGTGGCACGGCCGGTCGACTTTAACGCGAGCGCGAAATGCTCGGCCGCAGACGCCGTCTTGTTGGAGACTAGAAGATAGACCTTCGCGTTGCGAAGAGGCGTGTCTGCGTTCGGAATCGCGCTGTGTGTCCCGACCATCCGATCACCTTCCCTCGCAAAAACGAGGGTGGCGGTCCCCTGCAACGGCATGCGCCCGGACTGATAGACCGCGTTCGACACCGCCATTTTCACGAGCGGCGTCTTCTTCGCGTACAGATACGAGAAGATCGCATCCTGCTCGTCCAGGCCGCCGCCATGATGGTTGCGCAGATCAAAGATCAAAGTCTTCGCGTTCTGGTTCTGGGCCAGCCAGTTGCGAACCGCGGCGACTTCATCGTCTTCGCCAAAGAAGGCCGTGAACCGGATATACCCGATGCCGGGAGCGATCGTCTTCGCCGCCTGGATCAGCGGCGGAAAGCTCTTGGGTGGACCGCTATGGCCGCCCGCCCGCTGCTCGCCGTCGGCAACTTCGACGTGCAGGTGACCATCCTTGTGAACGGCCATCAGATCGTCGGTGATCAACTTCGCCAGCGCGCCGCGCGTGCCATTGTCGTACCGACCCGCGGCAGCATTGGTCTTCAGCATCGCCGCATAAGCCTCTGCCTGGTCACGATAGACGAAGGAGCCCACCAGCTCGTCCGCAAGCTTGAGCGCCACTGCGCGGCCTTCGCCCGGCTCCAGCGCCATCGAAGCCGGGGACGCAGGCGACGCAGCAGTCGTCTGCGCGCTCGCCTGAATTGCCGCGCCCGGCGCCAGCCACGCTCCTGCCAGCAGCAGGACGGACATCAGCTTTGACGCACTACTCGTTGAAAACATGCCCCTGAACTCCTGTTATTGTGCGGCCATCCGCGTCGTCCGCTCACGACATCTCTTGAGATTGGCTGTCGGACAGATGAACGCGGGGCAGTGCGACCACCACTTTGCCAAGCCCACGCAAAAAGGGTGCGCGCTGTGCCAAAATTTGGCACCATCAGCGGGTGTTGGACAGCTTCGACCTTGCCCTCCTCAATGAGATTCAACGCGACGACGGGCGCACGGCGGAAGAGCTCGCGAGCAGCGTTCCGCTGTCACCATCAGCGATTGCGCGCCGTCTGAGACGGCTTCGCGGCGAGGGATGGATCGCCCGCACGATCGGTCTGCTCGGACCGCAGCTTACAGGTCGACGTCTCCGCGCGATCGTCATGCTCCAGCTCAACGAACATGCCGACCAGCATGGCAAGTCCGCTCTGCTCGAACGTATCGGCGCGGCCGCGCAAATCCAGTTTTGCTACGAGCTCGCCGGGACCTACGACCTTCTGCTGCTATTCGACTGCGCAACCATGGAGGAATTCAACGTGGTGGCCGAGCGGGTGCTGACCGCAGACGCAACCGTCCGCCGCTACGAAACCAGCTTCGTCAAACGCGAGGACAAGTTCGCGCCATTCGTCGATTTGACGGCTAGCTAGCCTGCTTAGCCGCGATCCAGCGGTCGATCTTCGCCTCGAGAATTTCCATCGGGAGCGCGCCGCTGTCCAGCACCTGCGCATGGAATTCCCGGATGTCGAACTTCGGTCCAAGCGCCGCCTTGGCCTTATCGCGCAGCCGCTGGATGGTCAGCGAGCCGATCTTGTATGCGGTCGCCTGGCTGGGAATCGCGATGTAGCGCTCGACCTCCGCAGTCGCGTCCGTCTTGGACTCCCCCGAATTGTCGAGCATGTATTTGATCGACTGATCGCGCGTCCAACCCTTGGTGTGGATGCCGGTGTCAACGACCAGCCGCATTGCGCGGAGCATCTCGTCGTTGAGGGTTCCGAAGCGCTGCACCGGGTCCTTGTAGAAGCCCATGTCGTAGCCGAGGGTCTCCGAATAAAGCGCCCATCCTTCGACATAAGCCGTATTGCCGCCGAACCGCATGAATGCCGGAAGCGCCTTGTTCTCCTGCGCCAGGCTAATCTGGAAATGGTGCCCGGGCTCGCCCTCGTGGAGGAAAAGCGTCGTCTCCTCCCAAGTGAAGCGTGACGGCAGGTCATAAGCGTTGAAATAGAAGGTCCCCGGCCGCGACCCGTCAGGCGTACCGCTGTCGTACGAACCACCCGCCTCGAACTTCTCGCGGTACGGCGGATAGGGCCGGATCACGAGCGGGGTCTTGGGGACGAGCGAGAAGTAGGTCGGCACCTTCGCTTCGACCGCGGACTTGATCCGCGCATAGTCAGCCTGGATCTGCTCCCGGCTCTTCGGCGCGAACTTCGGGCTGGTGCGCATGTAATCGAAGAAGGCGTGGCGATCGCCCTTGAAGCCCATCTCCTGCCGGACCTTCTCGAACTCCTTGGTGATGCGAGCGACTTCGCTGAGGCCGAGCTGATGGATCTGCTCGGGAGTCATTTCCGTCGTCGTCGTCGCCTCGACGTCGTAGCGGTACAGCGCATCGCCGCCCTTCATGTACATGAGGCCGACGCCTTCGCGCGCGTGGCCCAGATATTCATTCTGCAGGAAGTCCCGCATGCGCGTCAGCGCCGGGTAGATCACGTTCGAGATCGACTGACGATATTCGTTCGTCAACCGCGCGCGGTCGCCGGCGGAGATAGTCTTGGGGAAGCTCTTGATCGGACCCCAATAGGGCGATTCCTCGGGCTTGAGCTTGAGCTGGGCGTCGAGCTGCTCGATCATGTTGCGGACCGTGAGCTTGGTGTCGACCACCCCTTCCGCCTCGCCCTTCTTCCACTGGCGGATCGCCTCGTCGATGTTGGCGACAAAGTCGCGATTGCGCTTCAGGCTGTTCTCGTAATCTGCGACCGTGTTGTAAGGCGCGCCGCCTTGCCCGCTGGCGAGCGTCGGATATTCGGTGTGGATGCCGAAGAAGTGGTTCATCGGCAGCGCTTCGTTGAGCGCCATCAGCTGCGGCGTGTAGCCGCGCAGGGCATCCTTGGTCTGGAACTCGAACACATCGTAAGCGAGCTGATCGCTCGGCGCGAGCTGGTTGCGCGGAATTGCATGGAGCGCCGCAAGGTCGTGCTCGGCAGCAGCCTTCTCGGCGAGGAAATGCGCGTGGCTGAACAGATCCCCCAGCCGGTCCGCATAGCGCTGGTCGCCGCGAAGCAAAGCCTGCACAGGGTTGCGCTTCAGCGAGGCTTCGTCGCTGTCCTTGAAGACCTGGAACAGACGATCGTGCAGGCTCGCCTGCGCCGCCGTCGGTGCGGGCTGCGCTGGGGCAGGTGCGGCGAACGCGAGCATCGAGCAGGAAAGGATCAGGGCACGGGCGAGTCTTGGCATGTGGCGGCCTTTGGAAGTGGATGGAATTTGAATGCGGACGCGAAAGGGGCGCTGCAGCTATGCCGCAACGCCCCTTCGATCAACGGTTGTCAGATTCTACCAGAAGAAGTTGCGGATCACGTCGATGACTTCGCCGGTGAACGTGTCGACGAGCAGGGCATCGTCGTAATAGCGGATCCAGCGCGTTCCCGGCGGAGCGTAGGGCAGCCGGTACTCCCACGGATCGTTGATCCAGTAGTTGCTGGAATAATAGTTCGGCCACAGCCTCCAGCCGATCGAGAACGGCTGATAGCCCCAGCCGAACGGATCGTAATAATAGCCGAGGTGGAAGATCGAACGGTGCCGGTGGCGCCAATTGTGCCAGTCGTAACGACCGTCGTGACGCCAGTTGGTATCCCACCGCACGCGATCGCGCCGATGGTTGTCGACAAGCGGCGGTAGGGTGCCGCGGCGCGGGATGTCGCCGACCACCTGGGTGCGGTCACGGCTCCGCAGAATGCGCGGCAGCGGCCGGTCCGACTGCCGAAGCGACTCGTCGCCGACGGGCTGCACGCCTCCGTTAAAGCCCTGGCGGTTGCGCCGGAATTCGCGCCGGTCGGCCTGCGACTCGCCATTCGGCGACTCGGCGGCCTGCATCCGCTCCCGCCTTGCGCGGAACGCCTGCGTCTGCGCCGGGTCCTGAGAGCCGGCCAGGTTCTGCTGCCCGCCGGCGGTATTGCCGTTGAAATAACGCTCGCCGCTGAACTGCGGACGCTCGGACGAGGCGGAGCGCTCTTGCCGCTCGCTGCGCGCCTCTTGGCGCTCGGCGCGGGCATTGTTCTCGTGGTTGCGATGATCGCCGGGCTCGGCGAGCGCGGGCGTCGCCGCGGCACCGGCAAGCAGGAGGGAGATTAGGAGCTTACGCATGACTCACACCTTTCATATCTTGTGGCGGGAGGTGCTCCTTTTCAGATGAGCCGAGGCTTAACCGTTTCGTCTCCGTAAGTTCAGGTTTGAAGCTCGGAACCGGCGGAGCGTGCGGCCGCCGGAGCCGACATCTGGGCGGCGCGCGCAATCGCCTTGCGGATGCGCGGATAGGCGCCGCAGCGGCAGATGTTGGGCAGCGCTGCGATCTGCTCTTCAGTCGGGCTCGGGCTCGCCCGCAGAAGTGCCGCGATCGCCATGATAAAGCCGGGCTCGCAATAGCCGCACATGGTCACCTGCTCGGCGAGCCACGCCTGCTGCACCGGATGCGACCCGCCCGCCGACAAGCCTTCGATGGTCGTCACCTCCGCCCCTTCGAGCGTCCCGATCGGAACGCTGCAGCTCAATGCTGCGCGGCCATCGATCATCACCGTGCACGCGCCGCAGTCCTGGCTGTCACAGCCATATTTGGTGCCGGTCAGGTTGGACGCATCGCGGAGCGCCCAGAGCAGAGGGGTCTCGGCGTCCAGCCGGTATTCGATTGGCTCGCCGTTCACGATCATGCGCGTCATTGATCGACGCTAGCGCGGCGCGCCCGCGGCTGCCAATATTGTCCGCATGGGGCGCGTCCGCACCGCAACCGGCATTTCGCTGGGCTATGACGAGATCGACGAGGGCGGCCACACGCCCATTGTCTTCCTTCATGGAGTCGGATCGGACAAGTCGGTGTGGCGCCCGCAGCTCGACTATTTCCGCGGCGAGCGCCGGGCGGTTGCATTCGACTATCCAGGCTACGGCGAGAGCGATCCCGCGTTCCAGGACATGACCCGCGACGATTATGCGGCAACCGTGCTCGCTGCGATGACCGAACTCGGTATCGAGGACGCGCACGTCTGCGGCCTTTCGCTCGGCGGAGTCGTGGCAGTGGCGATGTACGCGGCCTGGCCGAAGCGTATCGTCTCCCTGATCCTTGCCGATACCTTCGCCGACCATCCTGACGGCCGCGGCATCTACGAGCGCGGGGTCGCGGCGAGCGGCGACCTGCGCGCGCTGGCGGAGAGCCGGGTCGACCTCTTGCTCGCCCAGCCCGCGGACCCCCAGGTGCGCAGCGAGGTGGTCGAGACCATGGCTCGGATCGACCCTGCGGCCTACCGCGTCGGCGCCAAGGCGGTGTGGCTCGCCGAGCAACAGGGCCGCGCAAGGGCAATCCGCGTGCCTACGCTCGTGCTGTGCGGCGCCGACGACCGAATTACTCCGCCGGCCCTGTCACGCGCCCTCGCAAAACTCATTCCGGGCGCTCAGTACGAAGAAATCGAAGGCGCCGGGCACATCGCCAACCTCGAGCGGCGCGACGCTTTCAACATGTTCGTCGGCGCCTTCATCCGCGGCGTCGATTCGCGCGAGCTCAGGCCGGTCAATGACTGACGCCTTCATCGTCGACGCAGTGCGGACGGCCGGCGGCAGGCGCGAAGGCGCGCTCAAGGACTGGCACCCAGTCAGCTTGGGGGCGGCCGTGCTCAACGCGTTGGTCGAGCGCTCCGGAGTCGCCCCTTCGGCGATCGACGACTTGATCGTCGGCTGCGTCAGCCAGGTCGGCGAGCAGAGCTTCCACGTCGGGCGCAACATGGTGCTCGCCTCTTCGCTTCCGGACAGCGTGCCGGCTGTCACCATCGATCGGCAGTGCGGCTCCTCGCAGCAGTCGATCCACTTTGCCGCCCAGGCGGTGATGAGCGGAACTCAGGACGTGGTGATTGCCGCGGGGGTCGAAAGCATGACTCGGGTTCCGATGGGAACTCCGGTGTTCCTGCCGATGCAGGCCGGGATTGGCACCGGACCCTGGCCGCGGGCGATCCTCGACCGCTACGGAGTGACCGAATTCACCCAGTTCCGCGGCGCCGAGATGATGGCGAAAAAATATGGGCTCACACGCGAGGAGCTGGACCGGTTCGCACTCGACAGCCACTGCAAGGCGGCGGCTGCGGCCAAGGCAGGAGCGTTCGACGAAGAGATCGTGCCGCTCAAGGTCAACGGCGCTGAGCATCGCACGGACGAAGGGATCCGCTTCGACGCGTCGCTCGAGGCGCTGTCCGGTCTGAAGACGCTCGTGCCCGACGGGGTCGTCACTGCCGGCAATGCGTCACAGATCTGCGACGGCGCATCCGCAGTGCTCGTCGCGAGCGAGCGAGCGGTGAAGGCGCACAACCTCAAGCCGCTCGCCCGGATCGACCATCTGACGGTCACCGCGGGCAATCCCGTGATCATGCTCGACGAGCCGATCCGGGCCACCCGAGTCGCGTTCGAACGCTCGGGCCGTTCCATCGCGGACATCGATCTCTACGAAGTGAATGAGGCTTTCGCCTCGGTCCCGCTTGCCTGGCTCCAGCAGTCCAACGCCGACCCGTCGAGGCTCAACGTTCACGGGGGAGCGATTGCGCTCGGCCACCCCCTCGGCGCGAGCGGAGCGAAGCTGATGGCGACTCTCGTCCACGCGCTGCACCGCCACAACAAGCGCTTCGGCCTGCAGACCATGTGCGAAGGCGGCGGCATCGCCAACGTCACCATCGTCGAAGCGCTGCACTGATCTCAATTCAGGCGGGACAGAAGAAGGTCGAATACGGCGGGATAAATGTCGCGCGCGAACTCGATGCCGCCCTTGAAGCCGTCGACCCATCGGACTGTCCCCTCGAGCGCCTCCAGACCCTCGAACTTGGCCCAGATGATGTCGCCCGCCCGCGGACGTTCGACGAATTCGGCGCTGCATCCGGATGGCGTCAGATTGGCGATGGTCGACTGATATTGTCGCCGCCCCGGACAGCGGAGGCTGACTGCAGCAGTCAGTTCCACCCGCTCGTGCTTTCGCGTTCTGGCAGGGAGTTTGTCGTCCGACACAGGCTCAATTTCTGTCGGCGCTAGCTAACGGACAGGTAATCAACGGTCCGAACCGGACCATAATGCCGTGCCGTGTATGAGCGGACATTCCGACTGTCCCAGAGGCGGGCTGCTGTGTCATGTTGCAAGGATGGATCCCAACGGTTGGGCCTTGAGCCAATGAAGATCGCCTGCATCGGCGCGGGGCCCGCCGGCCTCTATTTCGCCATCTCGATGAAGCTGCGCGATCCGTCGCACCAGATCGAGGTGTTCGAGCGCAACGCACCGGGTGTCACCTTCGGCTGGGGAGTGGTTTTCTCGGACCAGACCGTCGAGAACCTCACCGCGAACGATGCCATATCCGCGAAGATCATCGCCGACGAGTTCGCGCACTGGGACGATATCGACGTCCATATCCACGGCGAGACGGTCACCTCGTCGGGTCACGGCTTCATCGGGATCGGCCGCAAACGCCTGCTCGAGATCCTGCAGACCAGAGCGCGCGAGCTCGGCGTCGTCCTGCACTTCGAGGCCGAGTGCGATCCCGCTGACCGGACGTGGCGCGGCTTTGATCTGGTCATCGCCTCGGACGGCGCGAACTCGCGATTTCGCGACGCTCATGCCGACGCGTTTGGGGTCGATATCGACGTCCGCAAGAACAAGTTCGTGTGGCTCGGCACCTCGAAGGTGTTCGAGGCCTTCACCTTCGCGTTCGAGGAAACCGAGCACGGCTGGATCTGGGCCCACGCCTATCGCTTCGCGTCCGACTGCTCGACCTTCATTGTCGAATGCGACGAGGACACCTGGCGGAATTTCGGCTTCGACACGATGGACCAGGCGGAAGCGATCGCCACCTGTGAAAAGCTGTTCTCCAAATATCTCGACGGCCACAGGCTGATGTCCAACGCCGCCCATCTGCGTGGTTCGGCGGCATGGTTGAACTTTCGGCGGATCAAGTGCGACCGCTGGTCGACGGGGAACGTCATCCTGCTCGGCGACGCCGCGCACACGGCGCATTTCTCGATCGGTTCGGGCACCAAGCTCGCGCTCGAGGACGCGATAAAACTCGCCGAGGTGCTGAACCGCAAAGGCCTCAGCCTCGAAGCGGCGATGGACGAATATGTGGCGGAGCGGAACCTCGAAGTCCTCAAGCTCCAGAACAGCGCGCGAAACTCAACCGAATGGTTCGAGACGCTGGACCGCTACCTGCATTTCGAGCCGCTGCAGTTCGCATATTCGCTGCTCACCCGCAGCCAGCGCATCAGCCACGAGAACCTTCGACTGCGCGATCGCGAGTGGCTCGAGGGGGTCGAGCGCTGGTTCTGGAAGCGCGCGACCGACGGCCGTTCGAATAAGACTGCGCCCCCGATGTTCGCGCCGCTGAAGCTGCGCGAAATGCAACTCGAGAACCGCATTACCGTCTCGCCGATGGCGATGTATTCCGCGATCGACGGAACGCCCAACGATTTCCACTTCGTCCACTATGGCGAGCGCGCGATGGGTGGGGCGGGGCTCGTCTTCACCGAGATGACCTGCGTGTCGCCCGAGGGGCGCATCAGCCCCGGCTGCACCGGTATGTGGAACGCGGACCATGTGGCCCCGTGGAAGCGCATCGTCGATTTCGTCCATGCCAATTCGAAGGCGAAGATCTGCCTCCAGCTGGGCCACTCCGGCGGCAAGGGCTCGACCAAGCTCGGCTGGGAAGGCAATGACATTCCGCTCGACGACGGCAACTGGCCCGTGATGTCGGCGAACGACGTGCCATGGTCGCCGGTCAACCAGGTGCCGCGGCCGATGACCCGCGCCGATATGGACGCAGTCCGCGAGCAGTTCGTCGCGGCGGTGCGCATGGGCCTCGAGTGTGGATTCGACATGGTCGAGCTGCACGCGGCGCACGGCTATCTGCTGTCGAGCTTCCTGACGCCGCTGCAGAACACGCGTAGCGACGAATATGGCGGCTCACTCGAGAACCGCCTGCGCTATCCGCTCGAGGTCTTCGCCGCGATGCGCGCCGCCTGGCCCGGCGACAAGCCGATGTCGGTGCGCATTTCCGCGACGGATTGGGCGGGCGAGAACGGAATTACGCCCGATGATGCGGTGGACATCGGTGAGTCTTTCGCGCGTGAGGGCGCGGATCTGATCGACGTCTCGGCCGGTCAGACCTGGGCCGACGCCCAGCCGGTGTACGGCCGCATGTTCCAGACCCCGTTCAGCGACAAGATCCGCAACGAGGGGCGGCTGGCGACCATGGCGGTCGGCAATATCTACGAGCCCGACCACGCCAATTCGATCCTCGCCGCGGGCCGCGCGGACCTGGTCGCTCTGGCGAGGCCGCATCTGATCGACCCGTTCTGGACTCTCCGAGCGGCCGCGGCTCTCGACTACCGAGACGTCCATTGTCCGCCGCAGTATCTCAATGGACTGTCCCAGCTCGCCCGCAACCTCAAGCGGGAGGCGGAAGCTGCAGCGGCATTGAGGGTTTAATTAAAGCGCGATCGCCTCGAGGAAGACGCCGCCCGATTCCTGTCCACAGCTCCAGCGGATCTGGCCGCGCACCGGTTCCAGCTTCTCGAGCTCGATCGTCACATCCATACCAGGTTCGAGTTCTTCGGCCGCGTGCAGGCGAAAGCCCTTGCTCGAAACGTTGAGGATCATCGCGTCGACCGCGGCGCCGCCGAAGCGAACCTGCGCGTCGTACTTCACGTCGATGCGCGCATCGCGGGGCATGATCTCCCGCCCTTCCAGCCTGCCTTCATACTTCATCGTCGGTCCATCCCCCTGACAACGCACGGCCGCCCATCCGCAGATGCTACACCGCGGCCGCAAGGTTGATGATGAAGGCTGTATCCACTCCGCCCGCATCCGGTCCCACTGGGGCTGAAGATGTGCCCGCTTCGTTAAGCCTCCTCTAAAGCAATATGGTTGCCGAGACCTTTACGGCTGCAAACGCGTTCTTGGTCATGGTGTGGACGCCGGAGCCGACCTACGACAAGCCGGACATCAGCGTCCGCGCGACGACGCTTTACTATCAGATCGTGGCGCCGCTTATGTTGCCGTTCCTGCGCAGGCGGCTGCTCAACCTGTTCCGCTGCCGCGAAGGCAAATGCTTCTTCCAGCGCAACCGTGAGCACCCGCCGACGGGAAAGGAGTTCGATGCGCTCGTCCACCTCGAGCCGGTCGCCCAGAAGAACGGCCGGATCGAGCAATATCTGTATGTCGAAAGCGCGGAGGAGATCGTCGCCTGCGCGAAGGTCCAGACGGTCGAGTTCCACGGCTGGGGCAGCCGCGCCGGCGAGGTGGAAACTCCGGACCGGATGGTGATCGATCTGGACCCTGATCCTGAACTTGGATTCAATAACGTCAAAGACGCCGCATTCCAGCTGCGCCGCTCGTTCGAAGCGCTTGGCCTGGAATGCTTCGCCCTGCTGTCGGGCGGCAAGGGGGTCCACATTGTCGTTCCCCTCGAGGCCGAAGCGGAGTGGCGCCAGGTCCGCGAATTCGCGAAGGCCTTCTGCACCGCGCTCGCCGAAGCGGCACCGGAGCAATTCACGATTGCGCTACCGAAGAGAGCACGCCGCGGTCGAATATTCCTCGATTTCCTGCGCAACCAGCGCACCGCGACGGCCATCATGCCCTATTCGGCTCGCGCGCGAGCAGGAATGCCGGTGGCGACGCCGGTGAGCTGGGACGAGCTGCGGGACGTCGAGCGATCCGACGTGTTCACCATTGCGGACGTCGAAATGCTGCTAAAGCGCGCCGGCAGCCGCGAACTGAAAGGGTGGGGAACAGTGAAGCAGCGATTGCCGATCGTCGGATGACCGAAAGTGCGACCGTCGTCGGCATCGAGCTTGGTGGCACCAAGTGCATCTGCATACTCGGCGAAGCGCCGGATCGCGTTATCGAGCAGGTGCGGATCGACACGCGCGATCCGCATTCGACGCTCGCGGAGATCGATGCCTTGCTCGATGGGTGGCATGCGGATCACGGCTTCGAAGCCCTCGGGATCGCCAGCTTCGGGCCGCTACAGCTCGATCCCGGAGCATCCGACTTCGGGTCGGTCGTTTCCACCACCAAGCCCGGCTGGTCGGGGACCTCCCTTCTTTCGAGATTCGGTCGCTTTGACGTTCCCACGGCGATCGACACGGACGTCGTTGGTGCGGCGCGCGCCGAGCAGCGCTGGGGCGCAGCGCAGCGGCTGACGGACCTCGCTTACATCACCGTCGGCACGGGCGTTGGAGTTGGCGCGATTATCGGCGACCGGACCGTTCGCGAGCGCGGCCATGGCGAAATGGGACACATGCGCGTGCCGCGCCTGCCCGGAGACGATTGGCCCGGAGTCTGTTCGTTCCACGGCGACTGCGTCGAAGGCCTCGCGTGCGGCGCAGCGATCGCGCAGCGCCACGGGCCCGGCCCCATCCCGGAAGACTGGCCCGGCTGGACGAGTGTAGAGCACGCGCTGGCGATGCTGGTCCACAACATCTTGCTGTCCGTCCAGCCCCAGCGGGTCATCATGGGAGGCGGAGTCGTGAACGGGCGGCCTCGGCTCATCAATGCCGTCCGGCAGCGGGCGTTCGACAGCCTCGCCGGCTTCTACACGGCTGCGGGACTCACCACAGATTTTCTCGTAGCGCCCGGCCTCGCCGAGCGTGCCGGCCCGCTCGGCGCGCTTGCGCTCGGATTATCCGCCCTTGACCGCTGAGCGTAAGCGCAAAGCTGATTGCGATATTGTCACGGCAACTTCAGGACACGGTCGAGCGACAGCTTCCCTCCGCCCATAGCGATGAGCGGGAGCAGCAAGCCGGCCCAGCTGAGATGGGTCGGCCATGCGTCCGGATAGACGAAGATCTCGATGATCGAGGTCATGACGAGCAGCGCAAGAGCGGCGAAGCGGGTGAAGAGACCCAGCACCAGCAGCAGCGGGAACAGGTGTTCGCTGTAGGTGGCAGCGTATGCCGCGATCTCGGGCTTTATCAACGGCAGCGCATAATCGGACCGGAAAAGCTCGAACGCCGTGTCGTTGACCGTCAGCAGGCCATCGACCTTGGTCCGGCCGGACATGAAGAAGACGGCGGCGATTCCGAACCGCTGGACAAGGAGCAGCAACGCCGGCGGGAGCAGCTGCTCGGCAGCCGACGCGAAGAGATCGTACGGGGCGCGCCAGAGGGGGGTCGCTGTGCGGGTGGCCATTGGTCAGTTCCTTTCTCGAGCCGGCGCGATGAACACGCCGAGGGTGACGAGTGACGCGAGGACTGCCGCACAGTCCTCTTGGGGATAAAGCTTGGCTGCCGCCGCCATGCTGACGCCCAGCGCTTCGCCAAGGCGCACGCCGGAGAGCAGGCGATGAGCGGTACGGCCGATGAGCGCAGCGTGGGAAATCAACGGCTTGGGCCGTGCGAAGAGAGCGCCCTCGCCCCTCCACTCCGGGGCCATTTCCGACACTGCCGCTTCTTGGTGCGCGAGCCAGATGCTCATCGCCGGCGTAGCTAGCCAGGCGAAGTGCGCGGCCGGATGCAATCGCAGGCTCGTACTTGGGAGGCGCGACAATTGCGCGGCATGCTCGGGCGACAGCCGCTCCTGGTCGGCTGCGAGCAGCGAGGACACGTGGAGCCGCTCAACCCTCGCGACGTCGGGCAAATAGGGAAGGTGCGCGGTCCAATCCTGCTGCATGAGCCAATCGGCGAATTCGGCACCGTAAAGAGCGAGAACGGGATCGCGAGGGGGGTATGTAGAGGCGAAGTCGACGGCGACATGCTGGAACATCTCTTCGCCGAGGATCTGCTCGACCACGGGATAATTGGCGCGCAAGGCTTCGACCGCTCCGTGGATGACCGTGTTGCGATACACGGCCATCGCGCCCTCAGCGGGGCAATCGAGCGCGCGTGCGAAGTCGCGCTGGAAGCGGATCAGCTCAGGCTGCAAGCGCGACGTCTCCAGCGATGACTGCCTCGGCCCGTTGACGCTCTCGCATCAGCTCGGCGAAGGCGGGAACATTGCCGTCGCGTTCAATCAGGGTCGGCCGCGGGCCGATGCGTTCGACGAACTGCTCGTAGAGCGTCCAGACTTCGGGGCTGACGGACTCGTCATGACTGTCGATGAGCAAAGTGCCCTCGGCGTCGAGCGAGTGGCCCGCAAGATGGATTTCACCAACGCGCTCCGCCGGGATGGCGTCGAGCCATTGGGCGGCGTCGAAGCCCGTGTTGTGTGCGCCGACCGTGACGTTGTTTACGTCGATCAGAAGACCGCAGCCGCTGCGGCGGGCGAGCTCCGCGAGGAAGCTCGTCTCGCTCCAGTCATGGTCGCGCAAGGCGAGATAATGGGTCGGATTTTCGATCAGGATCTGACGCCCGAGCGCATCCTGGACGCGGCCGATGTTGGCGGCGCAGCGCGCGAGAACCTCGTTCGTCCGAGGAACGGGCAGGAGATCGGGAAAGCAGCGGCCGTCCAGCCGCGACCAGGCGAGATGCTCGGAAACGAGCGCGGGCTCGAAGCGGTCGACCAGTCGCTTAAGGGCGGCGAGATGCTGAGCGTCCGGCTCGGCTGCTCCGGCAAGCGACATGCCCACACCGTGCAGCGAGATATCGCGTCGGCCGCGGAGCTCTTCGAGCATCGCGAGGCGCGGACCCCCTGCGACCATGTAATTTTCGGCGTGAACCTCGAACCAAAGTCCCGCCGCCGGAGAGGCGAGGGCCTCGTGATAATGCTGGGGCTTGAACCCTATTCCGGCGGCGGGAGTCATGGCGTTTACCGCGCAGTCGGGGTGAGCGAGCCCATGCCCTTGGGCGTCTTGATGCTCGCGCAGGTGCCCTTGGCGACGTACTTCCAGGCGTTCCCGGCATAGTCCTTCCTGGACGTTCCGGCGCAAGTGGTTCCGGCGCCGGCCGCGCAGTCGTTCTTGCCGGCAAGCGAAATGCCGTAGCACTTGTCCTTGCCGGGCTGCGGCTTCACCGGACCCGCAATGGCGGCGGTGGAAACGAGAGCCGCTGCGGCGCTCGCAATAGCAATGGTGCCAATCTTCATATGAAATTGTCTCCTTTTCAGAGCCCGGCGAGAGACTCGTCCGGGTTCCGGTGGCATTTTCGCGAAGGACGGCACGCGCGTCACAGACCGAGACGGCATGGGTTCGATGCGCGACACGCATGAGCCTGTGGTCTGCTTCGTTGCTACGGTGTAATGGCGCGGATCAGCGGTCGATTGCTTGGGGGCTGCTTATGGAGATGCAGCAGGTCCGTTACTTCGTTGCCCTTGCGCGCGAACTGAACTTCACGCGGGCGGCGGAGCAGTGCAACGTCAGCCAGCCGGCGCTCACCCGCGCAATTCAGCAGCTTGAGCACGAGCTTGGCGGCCCCCTCTTCCATCGCGAGCGCGGCAACACGCATCTGTCCGAGCTCGGACGCATGATGCTTCCCTATCTGCAGTCCGTAGAGGAGAGCTGCCGTGCCGCTCGAGATCAGGCTCGCGCAGTCAAGCGGCTCGAGCGGGCGACACTGACGATCGGCACCATGTGCACGATCGGCCCGCAGCTGGTTTCCGAGCTGCTGGTGCAGTTCCGGACGCAACATCCGGACGTCGAGGTCCAGATCGTCGATGCGGGTGGTCCACAGATGGTCGAGATGCTGGAGAAAGGGGATCTGGAGGTGGCGATCGTCGGGGTTCCCGGCGAGCTTCCGGAATCACTGCATCAGCTGCCGATTTTCTCCGAACGGTTCGTGATCGTGTTGCCGCGCAACCACCGGCTCGCGGCGTTCAACGAAATCCCGGCGGCCGAGCTCGACCAGGAAGCCTATGTCAGCCGCTCCAATTGCGAAGTTTTCGAGCCGGTGCGCAAGGAGCTGAACGATCGCGGAATCTTCCTTCGGCAGGTGTTCAGCTCCCCGCGAGACGATTGGGTGCAGGGAATGATCAAGGCTGATCTCGGGCTCGGCTTCTTCCCGGAGTTCAGCGTCACCGACCCCGACCTCGTGGTGCGGCCGCTCGTCAATCCGAGCTTCAATCGTACGATCTATTTGACGACCGTGCGCGGCCGCCCCCATTCGCCGGCCGTCGGGGCCTTCGTCCAGGAAGCGCGACGCTATCGGTGGCCGACGACCCGACTACCCGCGGCCAGCAGCGAGACAATCGTCGTCGGTCAGCAGGTCATGGCAGTCGGCTAGAGCATTGAGCGCCGCTGGGAAGCCCGCGTAAAGCGCGATCTGCATCAGCACTTCGATAACCTCAGCCTTGGTAATGCCGGCGCTCGCCGCGGACTCCACATGGACTCGCAACTGCGGTCCTGCGGTGCCGCTGGCGGCAAGCGCGGCGATGGCAATCAGCTCCCGGCTTCTGAGGTCGAGCGCATCGCGACTGTAAATATCGCCGAACGCGAATTCGATCACCATTCTGGCGAAGTCCGGCGCGACCTCGGCCACCCCGCTCTTCACAAAGTGGGCAAGCTTGTCCGCGGCCAGCTGCTCCGCAACATCGAGGCCGCGGCGATAACGATCACTCATTGAAATTCCTTTTGACGCAACCCCAAACCGAGGACGGCGGCTAAAGCCAGGGCGACGAACACGCCCCCGACGGCCACCGCCCAGCCATAGCCGTCGAACAAGATGCCGATTACCGCGGCCCCCGCGAGGCCTCCGCAATAATAGGACGAAAGATAGAGGCCGCTGGCCGCAGCCTTGTGGCCTCTCGCGATGCGGCCGACGTGTCCCGTCGCCACGGCCTGCGCGAAGAACGTGCCAATGCCGACCAGGGTCATTCCGGCGATCACCGAGAAGAGGCTCGGCACCAGCAGCATCACAAGGCCGAGGAGGGCCACGGCGAGGCTGATCGAGCAAGCGGGTCCCGGACCGGTCGCCCGGGTCACCGTCCCGGCGAGGGGCGTCGTCACCATCGACGGGAGGAAGACCAGAAAAACCAGCCCGAGCGCGGTCATCGAAAGTGCATGCGGAGGCTTCATCAGCACGAAGCCGACGTACGTGAAGACGCCGATGAATCCGAAGAGGATGAGGAAGCCGATCGCGAAGATCCGGCGCAGCGCCGAATCGGCGAGCTGTTCGAGCCACGGCGCCCAGAAACGACCCATGCGCGTCATCGGCTCAGGGGCGTTCCGGTGTAGCGTCATCGTCACCAGCGCGGCGCCTGCGAGGTTGAGCAGTGCGAAGAAGAGGAAACTCTGTTCGGCGCCGATCACGCTCGCGACATAAGCTGCCGTCAGCCGACCGATGAGATTGCTCGCGACGACGCCGGTCACGTAGGCGGCCAGGGCGTTGGCCGTGCGCAGTGCGCAACGTTCCGCAAGATGCGCGAGCGTCAGCGTAAAGGCGGCGGCCATGAACAGGCCTTGAGTTACGCGCAGGATCGCGAACAGAGTGAGGTTTGGCGCGAAAGCGAGCAGGGCCGTTGGAAAGGACAGGAAGAACAGGCTCAGCGCGATCGCTCTCTTGCGCTCCAGCGCTCCGCTGACGACACCCATCAACAGCCCGGAAACCGCCATGCCGAGCGTGCTCGCGTTGGCAGCCAAGCCGATCTTCGCAGGGGCGACGTCGTAAACCTGCGCCAGGCTGGGAAGGATGGCCTGCGTCGCGAAAAGATCGACGAGGGTCAGGAAGCCGATAACTGCGATCAGCAGCGATTGCTGCAGCGAGAGGCCGGGCGGCTGAGTGATGTGGGCGGGATGGGCAATGTCGGTCATGGCCGCTCCGTCAAAGGGAATGGCGTCCCGCCCGGGGCGAGGCGGGACGCCGGATGCCGGCGGAGGGGAGGGAGGCGCCGGCTCGGGGAACTCACTTGCCGTGGAACACGTCGGACGAGAGCAGGACGGTCGGCACCTTGCCGTGATTGACCCAGTAATGGCTGAGGCCGTCCGCTTCGCGGCTGATGTCGCCGGCCTTGTGCTGGATCGGCACGCCGCAGGCGGTGCTGTATTCGGTGATGGAGCCGCTCAGCGTGTAGATCAGAGCCGGGCGATCCTTGTGGCTGTGCAGCGGAACGATCCCGCCTGGCTGAACGACCAGCCTACGGGTGCGCAGCTGACGTCCGTCCACGCCGATTTCCGACCCGAGGTCGACCGACGAGATCACCATGTCGGTGACGCCCTTGGGCATCATCGGCGCATTGGCGAGATCCATCGAGCCGGGCTTCGGGCATTGGCCGGCGATCGCCGGCGTTGCGAAAGCGGACGCGACCGCAACGGCAATGGCCGCGGTCGCAAGCTTGGTCGTGAGGTTGAACATTGCGGTCTCCTTGAAGCGTTCGAATTTGCTTCGTCGCGGAAGGCCGGGCTGCAGGATGCGAGGGATTGTTCTCTCTTCCCGTGCGTCATCGGCTGAGGAGCCGGCCTTCGCGACGCATCATCAAAATGCAGAAGCCTCGCGCGCCGCGGAAATCATAAGGCCGCATGGAGTCCATGCACGAAACGCATTTCCGGAAGCGCCCTCGGACCCGCATCCTAATAGCACGCTGACAAAGGAGTGCAGGCATGGACATGCAGGTCCAGGAACAATCGAATCTTGCGCAACCGCTCATCGGGCGGGTTGCGGTCGTCACCGGATCGACCAGCGGTATCGGCCTCGGAATCGCCCGCGCATTTACCGCCGCCGGCGCCGACGTTGTCATCAACGGCCTCGTCAAGCCCGAAGATATCGAACGCGTTCTCGCCGAGTTCGAGCATGATCATCCGAGCAGCCGCGTCGTCTACAACGACGCCAACCTGATGAAGGGCGAAGAGGCTGCCGGGCTCGTCGAGCAGACGATCGCAGGCTTCGGCCGCGTCGACATCCTCGTCAACAACGCGGGCATCCAGCACGTCAGCCCGATCGAGACATTCCCGCCGGAGAAATACGAGGCGATCATCGCGCTCAATCTGTCGGCGGCCTGGTACACCACGCGCGCTGCCTTCGCGGCGATGAAGCAGAACGGCTTCGGCCGGATCATCAATGTCGCGTCCGCTCACGGTCTCGTCGCATCGCCGTTCAAGAGCGCCTACGTTGCCGCGAAACACGGCGTGCTCGGGCTCACCAAGACGGTCGCGCTCGAGGGTGCGGAGCACAACGTCACCTGCAACGCGATCTGCCCCGGTTATGTCTGGACTCCGCTCGTCGAGAACCAGATCGACGACACGGCGAAGGCGCGCGGAATCACGCGCGAGCAAGTCATCCGCGACGTGCTTCTCGCCGCGCAGCCGAACAAGCGGTTCGCGGAAGTCGAGGAGCTGGGCGCACTGGCCGTCTTCCTGTGCGGCCCCGGCGGCCGCTCGATCACCGGCACGGCCCTGCCCGTCGACGGCGGCTGGACGGCCCACTGAGACCTTCCATGAAAGCAGCGAACCGCCCGCACGTCGTGATCGTCGGCGCCGGCTTCGGCGGCCTCGCGGCCGCCAAGCGGCTCGCCGGGCGCAACGTCGACGTGACTCTCGTCGACCGGCGCAATCACCACGTGTTTCAGCCGCTGCTTTATCAAGTAGCGACGGCGGCGCTTTCTCCCGCGGACATAGCCGGGCCAATCCGCGCAATCTTCTCCCGAGTGCCGAACATCCGCGTCCTGCTCGACGAAGTCACGGGTGTGAAGACCTTCGACGGTCGCGTTGAGCTCAAAAGCGGTTCCAGCCTCGATTACGACTGGCTCATTCTCGCGACCGGCGCTCGCCACAGCTATTTCGGCAACGATGAGTGGAGCACTCACGCGCCCGGCCTGAAGTCGATCGAGGATGCGCTAGCGATCCGCCGGAAGATCCTTCTGGCGCTCGAGCAAGCCGAGACAACGACGGACGACGAGCGCCGCAAGGCGTTGCTGACCTTCGTCGTGATCGGCGGCGGGCCGACCGGCGTCGAAATGGCCGGCTCCATCGCCGAACTCGCGCGACGGTCGGTGTCCCGCGACTTTCGCAGCATCACGCCGCAATGCTCGCGAGTCATCCTGATCGAAGCGGGCGAGCGGCTGTTGCCGACGTTTCCGACTGAACTGTCCGACGCTGCCGAGCGATCGCTCGAGGAGCTCGGCGTTGAGGTCCGTTTCGGCGCGCCCGTCCGCGACGTCGGAGACGGCTATGTCGAATGGCACAACGACCTCATTCTTGCCCACACCATCGTGTGGGCCGCCGGGGTCACCGCGTCACCGGCAGCCGAGTGGCTCAACGCCGATCATGACAAGAACGGGCGCGTGTTCGTCGAGCGTGACCTACGTTTGCCAGGGCATCGCAATATCTTTGCGATCGGCGATACGGCGAACGCCGCCCGACAAGGAGGCGGGAGTCTGCCCGCCGTTGCTCCGGTCGCGAAGCAGCAGGGCCGCTTCGTCGCCGACGTGATCCTCGGTTGCCGCTCCGGTGAATTCGTTTATCGCGACTTCGGCAACCTCGCGACGATCGGCCGAAGCAGGGCCGTCGTCGACATGGGCACGCTTCGCCTCAGCGGCTTCATCGCCTGGCTGATCTGGTCGATTGCCCACGTCTGGTTCCTGATTGGCTTCCGCAGCCGCCTGGCCGTCGCGATCAACTGGCTCTGGAACTATTTTACCTATCAACGCAGCGCGCGCCTGATCACCGGCGAGATCCCGGACGCACCCCAGCCGGCGCGCGCGCAACTTCTCGAAAGGAAATGCGCATGAAGTCGCTTGCAAGCGAAGTGGCCGATCTCGGCCAGACCGTGCTGGTGCTTCAGGGCGGTGGCGCCCTCGGTGCCTACCAGGTCGGCGTCTACGAAGCCCTGCACGAGGCCGGCATTGCGCCGCAATGGGTGATCGGCACTTCGATCGGTGCGATCAACGCCGCGCTGATCGTCGGAAGCAAGCCCGACGAGCGGCTCGGAAAGCTATGCGAGTTCTGGTCGCGGGTGACGAACGACATGTTCGTTCCGGGCGGTCTGCCCGCCTGGCTCGCCACCGCAACCCGAAATATGCTCGCGATCACGAGCGGCGTGCCGTCCTTCTTCAGCCCCAACCCGCTCGCCTTTTCGAGCCCGCATTACAATGTCGGCGCCGAATCGGCAGGCTATTATTCGGTTTCGCCGCTGCGGCGGACGCTCGAAGATCTAGTCGACGTGGACCAGCTCAACAGCGGCGATACCCGCATCACCGTCGGCGCGTCCTGCGTGCGGACGGCGGAGATGCGCTACTTCGACTCCCGCGACATGCCATTGTCGATCGACCACATCATGGCCTCTGGCGCCCTGCCCCCGGGCTTCCCGCCGGTGCGCATCGACGGCGAGCTATACTGGGACGGCGGGATCCTCTCGAACACACCCGTCGAGGTCGTGTTCGACGACAATCCGCGCCGCAGCGGCGTCGTCTTTGCCGTCCACATCTGGAACCCCCATGGGCCGGAACCGGAAACCATGTGGGAGGTGATGAACCGCCAGAAGGACGTGCAATATTCGAGCCGCGCCGCCGCGCACATCAAGCGGCAGCGCCAGCTGCACCGCATGCGCCACGTCATCGCCGAGCTGAGCAAGATGATCCCCGACGAGAAGCGTCGCGACAATCGCTTCAGCGAAATGGCGTCCTACGGCTGCCTGACGCGGATGCATGTCGTGCGCCTGCTCGCGCCCGCGCTCGATTACGAGGATCACAGCAAGGACATCGATTTCAGCGCCGGCGGAATCCGCCGCCGCCGCGAAGCGGGTTACGACGACACCATGAAGACTCTGGAGAACGCGCCCTGGCGCGCTCCGGTCGACGAGATCGAAGGGTTCATCCTTCACGAAGCGAGCGGCGGCCGGATGGTCGAAACCGCTGCGGCGCACTGAGGACGTTCGATGTTGCAGCGAACCAACTCGAGGCGTTCGATCGCAGTCCTGCTCGGCTCCGTGCGGCGCGACCGCATGGGAATGCGGGCTGCGCGACTGGTCGTTCGCGAGCTCGAGGAACGCGGTCACGAAGTGCATCTCGTCGACCCGCTCGAGCTGCAGCTGCCGCTGCTCGATCGCATGTACAAGGAGCATCCGAAGGGCAAGGCTCCAGACAATCTCGAACACCTTGCGCAGCTCTATCGCAGCGTCGACGGTTTCCTGATCGTCAGCGCCGAATACAACCATGGCATTCCGCCGGCGCTGAAGAACCTGCTCGACCATTTCCTCGAAGAATATTTCTGGAGACCGTCGGGCATCGTTTGTTACTCCGCCGGAGGCTTCGGAGGCGTGCGCGCAGCAATGCAGCTGCGCATGACGCTTGCGGAGCTTGGCATGCCGAGCGTTCCGAGCATCCTGCCGATCCCGCGGATCGCCGAAACGATCGCCGAAGATGGGGTGGCAGCCGAGATCACAGTTCGTTCGATGAACCGCTTCCTGGATGAATTCCTGTGGTACGCCGGGGCGCTCGCCGAGGCGCGGCTGGATGGCACGCCCTACTGACCGGCGATACGCGGCGCGCATGGAGATCATGCGCAATCGCGATTTCTCTTCACTCCCTCGAACAGCGACAATCGCCCGGCACTCGAAAGGAGGCTGGCCATGCGCCGCAGATCGAAGAAGCTGGATTCCAAGTTCCTCGCCGTGTTGCTGTTCGCCGGGCCGGCGACGGTCCTCTCGCCGATCCTTGCCCCTGCGCACTCCGCCGTTCCGGTCGCAGCCGCGCCGGCCGACGGCGTGATCAAGCAGCGGAGCGACTACGGGTTCGACGAGACGATCGTCCGCATAAAGGCCGACATCGCCGCCAAGGGCATTCGCTTCTTCGACGAGATCGACCAGACCAAGCTCGGCGAAAGCGCGAAGCTTCCGATCAACCGGTCGACTTTGCTGCTGTTCGGCAATCCGCCGCTCGGCGTCCAGTTCCTGCAATCGAACCCCGTTGCCGGTCTCGACTGGCCGGTCCGCATGCTCGTCACCCAGGATGACGACGGCTCAGTTTGGGTCAGCTGGACCGACTTCCACTTCGTCGCCGGCCGCTACCAGCTTCGTGACCGGGATGCGCAGATCAAGATGGCCGGCGAAGTCGCCGCCTCGATCGCCTCAGCCGCAAGGAAACAGCCATGAAAACGCCGACCGCATACCTCGACATTTCCCGCCCGATCGCGCGCCGGGACCTCGTGACGATCCTGAACTACGTCAATCGCAGCGGCCGCAGCCAGAAGTGCGTCGACGGCACCTTCAACGGGGCGGAAGTGCACCTCGATCGCCTCGCGGCCGCTGCCCGGATGCAATGAGCCCAGCCAGCGCTAGCCAAGCGAGCCTTCCGCAACTCAACGGGAGGCTCCTTTGGTTTTATCGGGCCCTCTGGTGTGGGTTGGCCATCGGTGCGGTCGCAGCGTCCGGTCTGGCCCCGCTCCAGTCTGCATCGCACCCTGCCGTCGTCGGCTTGCGCCTGGTGAAAAGCGCGGTGCTCGTGTGCGTTGCCGCCATCCTGTTCTACCGTCGTCAGCGCGACCCGGTGGCCGCGTTGCTGGCCCTCGCTCTGCTGACATGGACCGTAACGAGCAGCTTCGACTTCGGGACAAGCTCGATGCTCGCGCAATTGCTGGACCGGTGCCGCTTCCTCCTGTTTGCCCTGGCCTTGCTGCTTTTCCCCGACGGACGGTGGCAGCCGCGATGGACCGTGTGGGTTGCGGCCGCCAGTGCCGGCATATTCCTGATCGGCCTCGGCGAAAGCCTGCAACTCCTCCCGACGCACGTCTTCCTGCCGCTGGCGATTCCCTGCATCCTCGCGGGCATCGGATCGCTCGTCGCCCGGTTCCGCGCTTCGACCAATTACGCTTTCAAGCAGCAGCTCAAATGGGTCGCATTGGGATTGATAGCGGGCGTCAGCCTGATCCTCTCCGCCCGTGCCGGCTCCGCGGCATCGACGATGCGCATCCCGGGCATGCCGATCCTGTGGGAGGCGATGTTCCAGCTAGGGATCATCATCGTCGCGCTGGGCTTCCTGGTATCCCTGCTGCGCTATCGCCTGTTCGATGCCGAAGCGGTCATCAGCCGTTCCGCGGCCTACGCGACCCTGACGATCGCTCTGGTTGCGACCTTCGGCGGGACCGAAGCACTCATCCAGAATATCGGCCAGAACTATCTCGGCATGAATGTTGGCAGCATTTCGGGAGGCATGGCGGCGGCGGTTGCCGCAGTGCTGCTCAACCCCTTTCACGAGCGCATCACCGACTGGGCGGAAGATCGCTTCCAGCCCGACCTGGCGCAGCTCAAGCGTCAGATGCCCGAGCTGCTTGCACGGTTTGGGACGAGCAGGTCGACGCGTGGTCTGTGCGATGCGGTGCTGCCGCATATCGACACCGCTATCCACGCAACGCGATCTGCCCTCCTGCTCGATCGCGCGATTGTCGGCGCGTCGGGGATCGGTCTCCGCGAGGCGCGCCGCTGGGCGGCGCAGGCGTTCGGCGACAATTCCGGCTGGCCGAACCGGGACGAGGCGGACCCAATCTTCCCGCTCCGCCTGCCACTTGGCAACGCCGGTCCAGGCGCCGGCGGATGGCTCTTGCTGGGCCCCAGACCGGACGGAACATTGTACGGCAAAGAGGACCTGGACGCCGTCCGATCCATTCTACCCGCGCTTCAAAATGCCCTGATCACGACGAGCGCTCGCGAAGCTCTCGACGATGCAATCGACCGTCGCGAGAGGCATCTCCGCACCGAAATCCGAGCCATACACACGAGGCTGCATTTGCTCGAAAGCTTGGCCAGACCGCGGTACCCCACGACAGCCCCCCGTTGTTGACTCATGGGACCGGGCGCGGCCCTCCGATCCGGCGGGTTGGTCAATAAGTCGTTTTCAGCATGTCCGGAGTGGCTATCTTGGCGGCCAGATCAGCGATCTGACTTCACCCATTGCGGAAGTCTGGACTATGTTGGGCTCGCAATGTTGCGGGGCCAGTGAATGCACTTCCATTTGCCCAAACCGCTGCACGGTTGGCGCGCTTTCGTAGGCGAAGTTGGCATCATCGTGCTTGGTGTCCTCATCGCCCTTGGTGCGGAACAGGCCGTCGAAAGCATCCACGAGCGATATCTCGCCAGAGATGCCAAGAATCACATCCGATCGGAGCTCGCATACGATTCCGCCTTTGCTGCCGAACGCGTGGCGATCGGTGGTTGCATGCGCGCCAGTTTGGCCGATCTGCGGCATCGGCTCCTTCTCGCCGGCGAAAACTGGCCCGGACTCGATAAGATCGCGCTGGTTGGAGCAGCGAACACAGCGACGACCGCTGCGCTCTTTTCAACCAATCCGCCCCTACGCTCGCCACATCGTTTGTGGCCGGTGAGCGCTTGGGCAGCAGCGACGACCAGCGGTGTTCTGAACCGCGATGGAGAGCATTTCTTCAATTATGCAGCGCTGTATGCGATGGTGGACTGGCTCAGCCGGCTTCAGGATCACGAAATCGCCGATTACGCGAATGTGATGCCCTTCAATGTGCCGCAGAAGCTTGATCCATCGGCCCGCCTGCAACTCCTCCGTGACCTTGGAACAGCCGATGCCGACAATGCGGAGGTGGAACGACTAGCAGCCGTGTTCGTGACCGCTGCGCGAAGAAACGGAATTCCGCCTGACCCGATGTGGCTTGAACGAGTTCTTCGGTTCGACACGGAGCAGCGTGGGGCATGCGTAAAGCATGGCCCGGCTCTAGATCGAGCCTTGGCAAGCGAGTTTAACGTCGGGTCCAAGCTTTGATTCGGTGCCCCACCGATTGCAGATAAACATCCGCCTCACGGCCTTCTGGAATGTCCAGTACGCACAGCGTGAATGCGATGGAGGCCCTCCAGGGCGCTTTGGCTGTAGCGGATCACCGGACGCCGTCCGGTGCTGTTAAACAGAATGTTAACGTGATAAATTGCGTCTATGACGCAGTCCCCACTATGTGCGTTGTCGCTTCTGTTGCTGGCTATCCCGGTGGCTGCGACGCCCGCGGCTAACAAATCAGCCACCGCACAGTTGGGAGGCCGTTCCGATGGGCTACCTATCTACTTAGCGAACAGCTTCGGGGTGGTGACCAGTACATATCGGAGCATCTCTCACAATCGCGCAGTGGGAGGAGTGCCCAACAGCTATCACCTTCAGGGGCGCGCGATCGACATCGCCCGAAGGTCGGGCGTAACGCATAAGCAGATCGCAGCTGCTCTCCTTAGTGCGGGCTATCTCCTGGTCGAGTCACTGGACGAGGGTGACCACAGCCATTTCGCCTTTGGGACTACGGTTCGCAAAACTGCACTGACCGAGCCTCTCCCCACGCCGCCGAAGAGACCGCGACTGGCGGCAGACGAGCATGGAACATTGCTCTTGGACCTGCGCGGGCCGACGCCTGAACCCGCAGGTATTGCGCTCAGCAGTTTACCGTCACGTCCGAATTAGGCCGTTGCGGTCGATGGTGCCGGCCTGGGAAAGCTGTGCCTCGGATCCTGGCAAAAAGTGAATCGGCGCGGACCTCGTTCTGTGTCATTGTGGATAAGTCCAGCTTGGCGAGTCGCATGGGGCAGGCGCGTCCAACTGGGCCGGAGAGGCGTATGATGGACGCCGACTATCTCACCGAGCGGGCGCACCAGGAACTGAACGCCGCGATGCGGAGCTCCGATCTTCGGGTGCGAAATCGCCATCTCGAATTAGCGGACGCTTACGCATTTCGCCTGCGCGAAGTGAGGCGCCAGGAGCAATTCGCCCAGCCGGCATAGCAACACAGCCGCGCTCATCGGCCCTAAGTCCCATTCGTTGCAAGCACAGGGACCGTGCTATCCTTGTGTCCCACCTGCCCGAGCCAACCGAGGCTGATCGCGATCAGGAGCAGCAGAAAGAGTGCTGAGACAAGTGCTAGGATCACACAACCGCGCTTGTTGAAGAATTCAGTTCGGCGCCCCGACTCAGTCACGACTGGGCTTCCTTCGTGCCTTGCAATGCTCGTCGAGAAGTTAGCGGCGTCGCGCAGGCTCAGACCGTCGGCTGGTCTTGAAGGTAGAGTTCCAGGTCGTCGCAGCCGCCAACCCTCTCGTCGTCGATGAAAATCTGGGGCGTCGTTGCTACGCCGTTCGCATCCTGAAATGCCTCCACCTCCTGGCGGGAACGAAGAAGGCGGTCCTCGACTTCGTAACCTGCCTCACGGAGCATCTGCTTGGCGCGAATCCCATAGGGACACGTATGATCGGGAAGGACCATCCGATACAGAATGGCTTGGCGATGTTCGGGCATTGGGCGTCCTGGCTCGATGGCTGACATTTGGATCATCAGCGAAACCGGCGGGACGAACCGAAGTTCCTGAAGTCATTGCTTAAATTCGGATGGGCTCACCCCGGAAGGCTCGGCTGAAGCCACCGCTTGTCATGCGGCCCTATGGCCCCCGGCCGGAACTTTGCAGTTGAATGCGCTCGATGTCCTGCCGGTCCTGAAGCTTCCGGTCATCCCACTGGGCGGCTGACATGCAGATCTTGCGCGATGCGAAGCGGGTCCCGGGCTCCTCCTCGTAATGACAGACAATCCGGGTGGGATCGGCTGCATCCTGCTTCTTCTTCGCCGCCCACTGGCTTTGCGGCAGGCACATCCGGGTCGGTTTCGAGCCTGGCTCGGCCGACACGACATATTCGCACTTGACCGGCTCGGTGCCTTGCGACGGCTCGCTCTGCGCAGCCCGACCCGGGTGGCTGGTACCGGCTCCGAAAATCAGTGCCGGAACGGCCAAGAATGTTGCACGCTTCCACATCGGCGCTCTCCGCCCAAGAGACCCGCCCGGATCATAACATGTTCGTGCGGGAATGTCGCAGAACGAGCCGTCGTTACGCGCTGCCCCAGATCGCCTCGGCCACGAAGATGCTTCCGTCGGAGTAGATCTGATCGGCGAGCGGGTCGTCGGCCAAGCCATAGGGACCGTCCAGATCGACGACGTCGGACAATTGGGCGAGGACGAAGCCGGGGGCCATCGCCAACGTGGAACCGCCCATGTTTCCCACCATCACTTGCTTCCCGAACAGCCGGGCGGCGCGCGCCATCTCGAGCGCCTCGGTCAGACCGCCGCACTTGTCGAGCTTGATGTTGATGACGTCGAAATATTGCGCGCGCTCTTGCAGCTCGGCGAGGTCGAGAATGCTTTCGTCAGCCGCGACCGGGATTCCCGGCCGCCATCGTTCGAGGGCGGCCTCCTCGCCTCGCTTCAGCGGCTGTTCGATCAGCGAGATGGACTGTTCGCGAGCGGCCTCCGCCAGCTCATCGAGGTCTGCGGGAGCGAAACCCTGGTTGGCGTCGACGCCGATCCAGGCATCTGGACGCGCCGACCGGACGACCCGCATGCGTTCGCGATCTAGATCGACATTCCCGTCGAGCTTGAGCTTGATTGCTTTGGCGAACGACAGGCGATCCGTCTTCGTCGCGAGGGTGGCGGGATCGTCGGCGGGCAGGGTGAAGGTCGTAACGAGCGGCTTCGGCCTGGGAACGCCAGCCAGTTGCCAGACCGGCGTTCTGCTGAGCTTCGCCTCCAGTTCCCACAAAGCGCAATCGAGAGCGTTGCGCGCACCAGACGGCGGAAGCGCGACCTGCAACTCCTCGCGCGTCATGCCGGATTCGATGGCGGGGCGGACCTGTTCGATCATGTCGAGCATCCGGTCCTGGTCATCTCCGAGATAATAGACCCCCGCCGCCTCGCCGCGGCCCCCGCAGTCGCCCTGGGCGATTTGCGCGACGACCGAAGGCATGGCGTCGAACACATAACCGGTGATCCGGAAGGGCTCCGCGAATCGGATTGCGGCCTTCTGGACCTGCAGAGCACGCGACGAGGTCGTGGTTGCCATGATCGATGCATAGCAATGGAAACGATAGTTTCAAATATAGAAACGACTAGTCGGGCCGACTGCTCGCTTCGGAGAGACGATGGCGCTTGCTTGCGGTGTCAGCGAGTTGCTGGATGCCTTGCCCGGCGCAGACCGCGAGGACGGTGCACGGCTCTTCGCTGGTCCGGACATAGCCATGAGCCATGCCGCTATCGAAGTAGATCGAGTCGCCGGGGCCCAGCGGAAGCGGGGCGTAGAGATCCGAGTGAAGCTCCATCGAGCCGCGCAAGACATAGAGATACTCTTCACCGCCGTGGCGGACCAAGCCGCCAAGCTCGTCGACGCTTCTCGCCTGCACGTCGATGATGATGGGGATCATCATTTTTCCGAGCAAATCCGCCGCTGGATAGTGATGCATGTGCTTTTCGGACTCGGCGTCCAGCGCCTCGCCCGCGCGCGTGACGCTGCGCCTTCCGACGACCACCGACGCGGCGCGCTGTTCGGGGCTGGCAAGAATGTCCTTGAGATCGACGTTGAGCGCCTGGGCAAGCCTGATCAGCTTGTCGTAGGTCAGCGCCATCTTCCCGTTCTCGAGTTTCGAGAGGGTGGAATATGGGAGGCCTGCGCGGGCCGAGAGAGCGCGGAGGCTCAGGCCTTGGGCGATGCGCACGTCGCGAATCGCGCGGCTTGGCGCCGGTACCTCTTTGTCGCTCCCGAAATTCACCTTGCCGCTCACCTTAAGTTTTGGAATCAAGTCAAACTTCGCTCGACTAGAAACCAGTTGCCATTCCTGAAACACTGCTGCAATGATGGCATCATTCTGGCGGGGAGAGCTAGGGTGAACATTCATCGCTCGGTTGGACCGTTTCTTGCGGGCACGTGCCTGGTCTGTTTTGCAGTTCCGGCGACGGCGCAGAGCACCGGCACTGCGCCGACGCCGCAGCAGCAACAAGCTGCGACTGGCCAGAACCAAACGAACAACGAAGACATCGTCATCACTGCAACCAAACGCCCGCAAGTCCTGCTCGACGTTCCGCAATCGGTTTCGGTGGTCTCCGGCGCAACGCTGGAAACGCAGCAAGCGACGAACTTCCAGGATTATTTGAAGCTCATTCCAGGCCTCCAGCTCAACCAGGACACGCCGGGTGAGGGAAGGCTGATCATCCGCGGGTTGAATACCGGGGGCGTCGCTTCGACCGTCGGCGTCTATGTCGACGAGTCGCCGTTCGGCTCGAGCAGCGGCCTGGTGAACGGCGCCGTCCTGGCCGGCGATTTCGATACGTTCGACCTCAACCGGATCGAGGTTCTTCGCGGCCCCCAGGGTACGTTGTACGGCGCGAGTTCGCTCGGCGGCGTCCTGCGTTTCGTGACGAATGCGCCATCGACGGCCGGATTCGAAGCTCGTGCGAGATTCGGCATGCAGGCCGTGGACAACGGCGACGTCGGTCCCATCCTCAACGCAATGGTGAATGTACCGATCACGTCGACCATCGCATTCCGCGCGTCCGGCAGCTACCGGAAGGATCCAGGGTTCATCAACTCGACCGGCACGAGCGCCGTGGATCCGTTCGGCAACATTCTGACCTCCGACATTGCCAAAGGCATCAACGACGACCGCGTCTATGGCGGCCGGGCATCGCTTCTGTTCAAGCCGAGTAGCGCCGCCACGATCCGGTTGACGGCGATCGCGCAGAACATCGATTCCGACGAACCGACCGTGATCGAGGCCGATCCAGTGACGCTGAGGCCGGTGCATGGCCTCGTGGAATCGCAATATGTCCCGCAGTTCTCGAACCTTCACTATCGCCTCTACAATGCGACGGGCACGTTCGATCTCGGCTTTGCGAATCTGACGACGTCCACGACCTACAGCAAGCAGGACCAGGACTTGCGGGCCGACCTGACGTTTCCGTTAAGTGGCCTCATTGCAATGTTCGTCGGCCCCAACGAATTCATCGAGCCGCAGCAAACCAACCTTACGAAATTCACGCAGGAAGTCAGGCTCACCGGTCAGACGCACTTCGCGGACTGGCTGCTCGGGGTCTACTACTCGCATGAAAAGGGCTTCATCCAGCAGGACCTGACCGCCGTCTTGCCGGGGACGCTGACGCCGATCGACGTGATCCCGATCTTCGGCATTCCTCTCGCCCATCTCGAGCTGCCGTCGAGGTACAAGGAGATCGCGGGCTTCGCCGATGCGACCATCCATGTGACGCAGCAGTTCGATCTTCAGTTCGGAGGACGGTACAGCAAGAACAATCAGTCTTCGCGCCAAACGGTCGTGAGCGCCTTGCTCAACAGTTCAGACGACTTCGGCAGGTCTTCGGAGCACGTCTTCACTTACTCCGTCGCGCCCAAGTACAAGATCAATCGGAACACCACCGTCTATGCCCGGGTAGCCAAAGGTTTCCGGCCGGGCGGTCCAAATGCCATCGCGCCCAGCGCGCCCGCCAACCTGCGGACCTTCCATTCAGACACGGCAATCAGTTGGGAAGCCGGCGTGAAAGCCGAAACTCCCGATCACCGCTTCAGCCTCGACGCGGCGGCGTTTCACATCAACTGGAAGAACATTCAGCTGTTCACGACGATCGACGCGAACGGCATCCCCTTCAACGTCAACAGCAACGGACCGAGCGCCAAGAGCGACGGGGTCGAGTTCACCGCCACGGCGCGGCCGCTGCCTGGTCTCGATCTGTCGTTGAACGGCGCCTACACCCACGCGCGGTTGACGGCCGATACCCCCCCGGACGTAGGCGGCTTCAAAGGCGACCAGCTGCCGTTCACGCCGAAGTTCAGCTTCTCGGCTAATGGCGATTATCACTGGCAGCTCAGTCCGGGCGCCCGCGCGCACGTGGGCGCATCGTTCCGCCACCTTTCCAGTCAGAATGGTGACTTCAGTGCCGCTTTCGTGCTGGCGCACGGCCACCAGCGCCATATCCGCCCTTACGGAGTTGTCGACCTCAACGCCGGGGTGGATTTCGGCCGGTTCGATATCCAGGCTTACGTCAAGAATCTCGGCAACAGCCGCGGCGTGACGTCATTGAGTGGAACGACAGCGCAGCTCTTCCCGAACGGCGCGATCGGCACGGGGATCATCCGGCCAAGAACCGTCGGCGTGGCCTTGGGCGTCAATTACTAAAGGGAGCGGACCATGCGGTTAATCGGTTGGTTGGTCGCCGTTGCGGCCGCAGCGGCAATCCCCGCGAGCGCCCAGTCGCCCACACAGCTCCAGCCAACCAGGCCCACCGCGGCCATCCTCCCTGGCTCGCCGGTCCCAGCGACCTCGGCTACGGCGACCGGTCCCCACGATCTCACGAAGGCCGACGTCGACGCGTGGCTCGACGGATATATGCCTTACGCCATCAAGGCCGGAGGAATTCCCGGCGCGGTGGTCGTCGTGGTGAAGGACGGCCAGCCGCTAACGATGCGCGGCTTTGGTTATTCCGACCTCAAGACCGGAAAGCCCGTCGATCCGAACCTGACCCTATTCCGTCCCGGTTCGGTGTCGAAGCTGTTCACCTGGACCGCAGTCATGCAGCAGGTCCAGGCGGGCAAGCTGAACCTCGACGCGGACATCAACACCTATCTCGACTTCAAGATTCCGCCGCTGAACGGCAAGCCGATCACGCTGCGCAACTTGATGACCCACACGCCGGGCTTCTCGGAAACGGCAAAATACCTGATCGAGTTCGGCGAGAAGCACCCTAAACCGCTCGGCCAGATCCTGGCGCGCTGGGTCCCTGACCGGATCTACGCACCCGGCACCATGCCGGCTTATTCTAACTACGGCGCGTCGCTCGCCGGCTACATCGTCGAGCGCGTGTCGGGCGAGCCGTTCGACACGTACATCCAGCGCCACATCTTCGCGCCTGCGGGGATGACTCACTCGACCTTCGACCAGCCGCTCCCGCCGGGGCTTCGGCCGTACATGTCCAAGGGCTACAAGCCCGGATCGGACGATCCCCAGCCGTACGAAGTTATCGGCATGGCGCCCGCCGGAGCGCTGGCCTCGACCGGTGCGGACATGGGCCGCTTCATGATCGCGCATCTCAATCATACGCTGCTCAACCCGGCGACCTCGCAGCTCATGTATTCGAACGCGAACAAGCCGTTCTCCGCGCTCCCTGCGATGGCCCTCGGCTTCTACCATGAGGACCGGAATGGCCTGAACATCGTCGGGCATGGCGGCGACACTGTCTTCTTCCATTCCGACCTGCACCTGTTCCTCGACAAGAACGTCGGCCTGTACATGTCCGTGAACAGCATCGGGAAGAACGGCGCGGCTCATGCGCTGCGCGAAGAATTGCTGCAGCAATTCGCCGATCGCTACTTCCCCGCCCCCGTGCAACATCTGCCCACCGCCGGCACCGCCAAGGCGCATGGGCAGGCAATGTCAGGCCATTACGTTAGCAGCCGCGCCGGCGGTTTCAATTTTCTCCGGTTGGCAGCTTTGCTCGGTGAGACGAGCGTCGGCGTCGACAAGAACGGCACGCTCATCGCATCCTCGATCACCGATCTCTCGGGCTCCCCGCGCAAGTGGCGGGAGGTGAAGCCGTGGCTGTGGCGGGAAGTGAACGGCAGCGACTATCTGCAGGCGATTCCTGGCGCGGATGGCGGGATCAAGATGTTCTCGATTACGCCCTATGCGCCGATCATCGAGTTCCTTCCCGCACCCGCTTCGCTCAATGCCGGCTGGATCTTCCCGGTTGGCGGCCTCGCGCTGCTGATCATTCTAGTTGCGGCCCTCGGCTGGCCGATCGTTGCGCTGGTCCGCAAGCGGTACAAATATGTCTCGGAGGTCAGTGGTCGGCCGCTGCAGCTTCATCGCGCGACGCGGGCTACGGCGTGGCTGCTGATCATTCTTGCCGTCGGCTGGATGCTGGTGCTCACGGCCGTCAACAACGACCTGACGGCGCTCAACGGCGGTCTCGATATCTGGATGCGGCTGCTTCAGCTCATCCTCGTCCTGGCGATCGCCGGCACCCTCCTGGCGATCTGGAATGCATATGTCGTCGCCAGAGCGCCCGGCAAGCATCGGCTGGCGACGGTCTGGGCGGTGCTGATTGCGCTTGCTGCGGCGTTCCTCGTGTCGCTGTGCCTGGACCTGGGACTGCTGACGACGTCCCTGAATTACTGACGCCGTGGCTGGGGCCGCCGCCAAGTCCAGGGAGCCTAGGGCGGCGCGGACCCTGTTGGGCCATCCGCCCGGCCTGACGGTCCTGTTCACGACCCAGATGTGGGCTGAATTTTCTTTCTTCGGCCTGCAGGCTTTGCTCGTCTATTACATGACCAAGCAGCTCGATTTTCCGCAAAGCAAATCATCGCTGATTTACGGAGCGTACGGCGCAGCTGCTTTCTTCAGCCCCTTCTTCGGCGGCCTGATCGCCGACCGTTGGCTGGGCCGAACCGCGAGCGTCATCATCGGCGGCGCGATGATGATGTTCGGTCACTTCGCAATGGCGTTCGAGGCATTGCTGTTTCCGGCGCTGGCGCTGGTTGCGCTGGGCAACGGGCTGTTCATCCCGCCGCTCGCGATCCAGGTCGGCAGCCTCTACGCCGACGACGATCCGCGCAAGGCGTATGCCTACAGCGCTTATTATATGGGCATCAACCTGGGCGGCTTCCTGGCGCCGCTTGTCTGCGGGACGCTCGGCGAACTGTACGGTTGGCACTGGGGGTTCACCGCGGCGGGTGTCGGAATGGCGATCGGCCTCACCATTTATTGCAGCTTCTTGCGACTGCTTCCGCCCGAGCCGAACCGGACCTTGCTCGCCGCGGAGGCGCAGCCGGATGCAATGCCGGTGATCCGCGAGCATGTCGCGATCCTGCTACTGATGGTCACCATGGTGGTGCTGTTCCGCGTTGGCTACGAGCAGAGCGGCAATGTGATTGCGCTCTGGGTTTCCGATTTCACCGACCGGTCGTTCGGATTGTTCGGAATACATCGGATCATCCCGGCGACCTGGTTTCAATCCATCAACCCGCTTCTGATCATCATCGGCACTCCGATTCTCATTCGAATGTGGAGGCGCGCCAAACGCGAGGAGACCACCGCGCACCTCCTTCGCAGGATGGCCATCGGCTGCGTCATCGCGGCGGCTGCAATGCTGACGATGGTCCTGGCTGCCGTGGACAGCGGTCCGGAAGGCGCGAAAGTCAGTTCGCTGTGGGTGCTTGCTTATTTCGTGCTGCTGACGCTGGGCGAGTTGTTCGTCATTCCCGTCGGCCTGACATTGATCGAATCCCTGGCGCCGGTGCGCTTTGCTTCGATGGCCATGGGCGGCTGGTATATCGCGAAGTTCCTCGGCAGCCTGCTCGCCGGATTCATGGGCGCCTATTGGCTAGTCATCCCGCCAGCGGCCTTCTTTACTCTTGGGATGATCACCACTTTGATTGCAGCGGCGGGTCTCTACACAATGGCTCGCCGGCTGCGCTCGAGCGGCTGAGGACGGTCGCACGTCCGCCCACGTGTTCACTTCAACGCGTGGTGATCTTGATGCCCAGGACAGCGATCCGCTCGACCCTTTCATACTCGGGTCTCTCCAGCTCTTCCCCGAAAACGTCCGGATCAATCTCGTCGACATCGAGAGCGGCCTCCGCCGCGTCACACAGTGCCCGGGTGCGGTCGAGAAGCGGTAACTTGCCCTCGATCACCGCCGCACCCGTGTAGAGAAGCAAACACCCTCCAGGGACGAGAGCGTCGAGGGCCTGAGCCACCCAGGAACAAGCAATTTCGCCACCGAAGTTCGTGCCGCCATCCCGGTAAGCGCGATGGGCGCTGTCGATCATGTAAGGCGGGTTCGCGATAACCAGATCACAGCCTTTCGGCATTTCATCGCCGACAATGGTCTCTGCCTGCAGCCCCGCAAACGTAAGGTTCACACGGGCAAGTCGTGCGGCCGCCGGGTTCACGTCGACCATGCTCAGGCGGCTGGGCGGCGCTTGTTTCGCGGCAATGATGGCGCCTGCGCCGCTGCCGGAACCCATGTCGACGATCCAGGCCGATCGCCGAGGCGCCGGAAGCTGGGCGCGGACGAACCTCGTGAAACGATAGGTGTCAGGCCCGAAGAACACCGCGTCCGGCGCGTTCGTCGGGAAGCCCGAGTGGAGAAACAGGTCGTCACCGAGGCTGGCGACGCGGATCAGGCTCCGCAATCGTCCGTCCGCCTCCTCGACGAAACCCGAACGCCGCAAGAGAGTCAGCAACTGCGGCTCGATTTGATGCTCCTCGAAGATGCGGTTCCAGCCAAAGATGTCCCGCGGCGTGGGCGGCTTCGAAAGCGGCCGCGCGAGCACCCGCTCATGAGTTGCCGGCGTCACGGCGATGAAATGATAATTGCGGTCTTTCAGTGCGGCGAGCAGCTCTACGAGTGCTTCGTCATTCGTCACCATAGCTCGCGGCGATAACGCTCGAAGCAGCGAGCGCCGCAGTTGAGACGGATGAGCGCTCCTTCAGCGATCGCCACCGCACGGCCGGGGTCTTCAGCGACTGCAGGAGCGATCGCTTCGGCGTTCCAGGCAGCGCTGTGCCTGACGTCGAGTGTCGCGTGCAGGTCGAAGTACATCCGCGTTCTCGCATCCACGTCGAGACGCTGCAGCCCTGCCGCGACTGAGGCGGACCTTCCCGGCGCCGTCAGCTCGATGACACCGAGGGCGCCCACCGCATGCCAGGCATAGTCGCGCCGTGTGGCCATCGCCGTCATCGAGTTGGCGAGGGCGAGGCTTTCGGGAACCGTCTCATCGATCGTCGGATCAAGGTCGAGCGCTTCTACCAGGCGGTGAAGCATCGGGCCGTGCATGCCCTTGGCGTTGCCGCGGCCCATCTCGTCCCAATAGTTCCGGGCGAGCTCGAGCTTCACGCGCTCCGGCAGCTTGACCTGCGTGTAAGCGGTGAGGTCGTCGAACCCCGCTTCTCCAGCCGCCTCCTGTCGTAGATACCAGCGCAGCTGCTCGAGGTTCGCCTCTCGTTCGAGCCATGGGAACAGCGGGTCGTGCTGGCCGGGGCCGGTTTCCTCGAGACCTTCGAACCACCTGACGAATCCCGCAGGGTCTTGCGGAACAGCGGCGGCTTGGTCGGCGACCTGCTCACGGAGGCTTTCCAGGAAGGACCCCTGGAGCAGCAGCATGTCGGTCTCGCGGCGCAGCGAAGCCTCCCAGTCCGCTTCCGGAAGCCGCGGCTCGAGACGATCGTGATTCCAACGCGCGAGCCGTCGCTGAACTTCCTCCGAGAGGAAGTCCGCGTCTTGGTCCAAACGCGGCAACTCGAGGACACTTGCCATCGCGACGTGAAACAGGCTTCGCCGCGGCCAGTTCCCTGCTAGCAATGGGGAGTGCGCGTACTTGGCATCACGGAAACGTGCGACCTTGGCTCGCTCTACCGGCGACTGCTGGATGAGGGCCATGAGGTGAAGGTGACGGTGAGCGAACCCCTTGCACAGGGGACGATGGACGGGCTCGTTCCGCACGCCGACGACTGGCAGCAGGAACTCGACTGGGTGCGCTCCGAGGAGGGCGGCGTTCTTTTGTTCGAAGCAATCGGCTTCGGGGAGCTTCAGGATCGCTTGCGCCGTGAAGGGTTCAACGTGATCGGGGGGAGCGCGTTCGGGGATCGGCTCGAGAACGATCGGGCCTTTGCGTTCGATCTGCTTGCGGAGCAGGGACTGAAGATTGCGGCGGTGCGCGAGTTCAGCCGCGCTGAGGACGCGATTGCCGACCTTCAGGAACGCCCGCGGCGCTGCGTGTTCAAATATTGTGATTCGGTGGGAGACACCTTTGTGGGCGCCTTCGCCGACGGCAGCGATGCTGCGGCCCTGCTACGCGTGCAGCCGCCACCTGACGGCAAGGCCTTCATCCTCATGGACCATGTCGAAGGCATCGAAACCGGCGTTGGAGCCTATTTCAATGGCCAGCGGTTTCTCCGGCCCGCCTGCCTGGATTGGGAGCACAAGAGGTTCTTCGGCGGCAACATGGGCGAGCTGACCGGCGAGATGGGGACGGTGGCAACGTTTACAGGTTCGGAGCGGCTGTTCGAGACCGCCCTGGAGCCGCTCGAGCCGCTTTTTCGGGACGCCCGACATGTCGGCTGGGTCAATTTGAACACCATAATCAACCAAGAGGGCGTCTGGCCGCTCGAGTTCACCTGCCGGTTCGGTTATCCCGGCTTCGCGGTGCTCGAGCCGCTGCAGGCCCTGGGGTGGGCCGAGCTCTTCGAATTGCTGCTGGATTGCACCTCGGGAGGCTTCCCGGTGCAGGACGGCTTCTCGACCTGCATCGTGCTCACGACGCCGCCGATGCCGCTGTCCCGCAAGGAGGTCGCGACGCCGGTTGGCCTGCCGCTCATGGTCGGCGACATCGACCCGCGACATCTCCACCTCGGCGAAGTCGGCGCCTCTTCTGGCACACTTGTGACGGCAGGGCTCTACGGTTGGACGGCGGTGGTGACGGGTACCGGCCGGACGATTCCCGGGGCGACAGCCGCCGCTTACGCCAACGCCGCGAAAGTTCATGCGCCCAACATGCGCTACCGGCTCGACATCGGCGAGGCGCTCATCAACGGCGAACTCGAGCGACTATCGGAATGGGGCTGGCTAGAGCCGACGGCTCCGACCGGTAGGGCGTCGGGGATTTTACTTTGAGGGTTGGCGGGCGCTACGACTGCGAGACCCCGAATGGCGGAGACGGAGGGATTCGAACCCTCGGTACGGGAATTCCCCGTACGGCGGTTTAGCAAACCGCTGGTTTCAGCCACTCACCCACGTCTCCGGATGCGGCGCCCCTTTGGGAAGAGGCGGCTATATAGAGGCATTTTTCAGGCTTCAACCTGAACAAAAGTTATTTCGCGACAACCTCCAGCCGCATGTCGAGGCTCATCTCCTCACCCGCTTCAAGAATGCGCATTCCCAGCTGCGGCCACCGTTCCTCCGGTTCGTTGAGGGCGGCATTGGCGTGAGTAACCGGCTCGGCGACGAAGATACCGCCGCCGTGCGGGGAATAGAGCTGGAAGAACCTGGCCCGCGCCGAGGACATTTCGAGGACATATGGCCAATCCGGATCCGTCATGCGCGCCGAGCCGCCCCAGCCGCCCCAGCCATTGTCGAGACCCTGACCGCACACCAGGCGATCCCGCAAATCGTAGCGCCCCTCGGCCGCGACCCTCTCCACCGGCAGCACATGCTCGTCGACGGTCCACGCGTGGGTGGCGCGCGTCTCGATGCGGGTTTTGGGGCCGCACGGGAAATAGGGATGCTGGCCGAGCCCGCAAGGCATGGGTTGCGCGGACGTGTTGCGGCAGCTCAGAACCAGCGAAAGGCCATGTTCGTTGAGCGCGAATTCCTGCCGCGCATCATAGTCCCACGGCCACTCGCTCGCCCCGTAACCGAAGCTGAGCACGGCTGTCGTCTCGCTCGAGCTTTCGACTCGCCACGCCCTCAGCCAACCTTGTCCGTGCAGCGGACTCGGGTCTCCCGGCATGTTGTGTTCGAGCGTCACGTCGTGCCCGCGGAAGCTGAAACGGCCGTCTCGAATGCGGTTAACGAAGGGCACCAGTGGAAAACTCGACGCCTCGAGAACGTTTTCGTTTCGGCTGTGACATTTGCGCAATATCGGTCTTTTCGCCGCTCCCTCGATCCACTCGAAGGCCGAAATAGACCCGCCAACTGAAGGGTTTAGCTCAAGATGGAGCTTGCCTGCACTGAGCTCGACAATGGTTTGGGACGCCATTTCTGCACCTTGGATTGCACAAC
>JBKPQH010000003.1:0-111500 GCA_046733935.1 Pseudomonadota bacterium | reverse complement strand
CGGGCTGATGATCAAAGCGCCGTGCGCCGTCGCGGCGCAGGGCAGCACAATCGAATTGTGGCACGGCGACCGGATGATCGTCGCGACCGTCGTGTGGCGAAGAGGCAGCCGCGCCGGACTGCAGGCAGAAGATCGCGTGCCTGTGGAGGAGATCCTCGCCAGTAGCCCGTCGGATTCGCTCCAACTGACCGCGACATTGTGGCCCGGCGTTGAACGGCGCCGAAGACGACGGCCGGCCGGCGATGGCCGTGTCCGCGGGCGCGCGATCGAGTTGGCTGGCGTGACTACAATCGCCGTGCTCCTCGCCGCCGCGGCGTGCCTCATGGTCAAGCACGCGTTCGCTCGCCCGCTGGCGCTCGTGCAATCCAGCCTCGACCGGGTGACATCGAGCGTTCCTTTTCACGGATCGCGATGAGGGTTGCGTAGAGCGTCGGGATCGGCATCAGCTTGCCGCAATGACGGGGCCACTTCACGGAATCCGTATCGTCGAGATGGCCGGGCTCGGACCGGGGCCGTTCGCGGCGATGATGCTCGCCGATCACGGGGCGGAGGTGATCCGGGTCGAGCGAGCTGGACTGATCGGCATTCCCGACGATCCGCTGCTCCGTTCCAGGCGCAGCATTTCGCTCGACTTGAAACAGCCGAGCGCGCGCGGTGCGGTTCGCCGCCTGGCCGAGCGCTGCGACGGAATAATCGAAGGCTATCGTCCCGGAGCGATGGAGCGGCTCGGGCTGGGGCCCCAAGAGTTGCTCGAGGCAAACCCAAAGCTGGTCTACGGCCGCGTCACCGGTTGGGGTCAGGATGGTCCACTGTCGCAAGAAGCGGGCCACGACATCAACTATGTCGCCGTGACGGGGTTGCTCCACGGCATTGGTCCGAGGGAGCGGCCGGTCGTTCCGATCAATTACCTCGGTGACTATGCAGGCGGAGGCCTCATGCTGGCTTTCGCGATGATCGCCGCGCTGCTGCACGTGCAGCGAGGAGGCGGGGGCCAGGTCATCGATGCCGCGATGAGCGACGGCGCGGCGCTGGTAGGAGCACTGACCTATGGTCTTCGCGCGGCCGGCCGGTGGCGCGACGAGCGCGAATCCAACCTGCTGGACGGCGGCGATCCGGCTTACCACGTCTATCGCTGTGCAGATGGGAAGTTCATTGCGGTGGGCGCCGTCGAACCTCAATTTCGCCGTGCGTTCTTCGACGGTCTGGGTCTTCCGGAGAACGCGCGCCGAGGCGACGTCGAGGCGGCGTTCGCAACTCGAGATCGGGACGCCTGGGCACGCCACTTCCTCGGCAAGGAGGCGTGCGTTGCGCCCGTGCTCAACCTCGAGGAAGCGCCGATCCATCCGCACAACGTGGCGCGGGGCACATTTGTCGATCTGGACGGAGTGACGCAGCCGGCGCCGGCCCCGCGGTATTCCGTGACTGAACCAGCTCACCCGACACGGCCGCACCGTCCTGGCGGGGATGGCGAAGCCATCCTCTCCGAGCTCGGCTATTCGGCCGTTGAAGTCGAGCGGCTGCGCGAGCAAGGCGCGCTATTGTGAACAGATTGTACGAAGACATGCCGACCAGCGTGTTCGAACGCATGTCTGGACTTGCGGGGAAGCACGATGCGGTGAACCTGGGACAGGGCTTTCCCGATTTCGGATGGCCCAAACAGATCCTCGATGCCGCCGCTCGAGCGCTGAAGGACGGATCGAACCAGTACCCGCCATCGCGAGGGCTGCCCGCGCTCCGCGAAGCCGTCGCGGCCCATTATCAACGGCATCATGGTTTGAATCTTCGCGCGGACAATATCTGCGTCACGAGCGGCGCGACTGAAGCGCTTGGAGCTTCGATCCTTGCGACTGTCGAACGGGGCGACGAGGTCGTGATCTTTACGCCCGCCTACGACAGCTATGCGCCGATGATCCGCCGGGCCGGCGGAGTTCCCCGCGAAGTCGCGCTGCAACCTCCCTCCTGGAGGATCGAACGGAATGCGCTGGAGGCTGCGATCGGTCCGAGGACGCGCGCTATCCTGTTCAACAATCCGCACAATCCTGCCGGCCGCCAATTCGATCGCGACGAGCTGGAGACGCTTGCGGCGGTCGCGCGCGACCATGACCTCGTCGTCATCAGCGACGAGGTTTGGGAGCATGTGCTTCTCGACGACCAGCCATTCACGACGCTCCTTTCGATTCGCGGAATGGCAGAGCGCACGATCAAGATCGGCTCAGCCGGCAAAATCTTCTCGCTGACGGGATGGAAAGTGGGCTGGATGGTCGCGGCGCCCGAGCTCGCGAACGTGGTCGCTCGAGCGCATCAGTTCCTGACCTTCTCTACCGCACCGAACCTCCAGGCCGCCGTAGCTTTCGGCTTGAACGAGGGCGATTCCTGGCTGGAACCGATGCGCTATCGCTTCGCCCGCGCCCGTGACCGGATGATCCAAGGACTTCGTGGAGCTGGCTATGAGGCGCTTCATCCGGCTTCGACCTATTTCCTGTGCGTCGATCTAGCTGCTTCGGGTGTCCGGCTAGACGACGAGAGCTTTGCGACGGCGGCGGTCGAGAAGGCGGGGGTCGCCGTGGTGCCTCTCTCGGCCTTTGTCGAGAACGATCCTCCGAGGCACCTTGTCCGCCTCTGCTTCGGCAAGAAAGACGAGACGATCGACGCCGGAGTGGCTGCAATGGCCCGGGCCAGGGAGATGTTCGCATGACTCCAGCCGACGAAGCCGAACAGATCCTCGATCTTGCAGGGGTGTCCTCGGCGGGGCGTTTGACGAGCTATTCGCCGATCGATGGCAAGCCGATCGGCCGGGTGACCTGCGGGGATCCGGATAGCGCGTGCGGGCGTGCGGTCGAAGCCTTTCGGAGCTGGCGCGCCGTTCCGCCGCCGCGGCGTGGCGAGCTCGTTCGGCTGCTTGGCGACTGGCTGCGCGAGGCCAAGCCGGTGCTTGCCAAGATGATCACTCTAGAAACCGGCAAGATCATCCAGGAGAGCCTCGGCGAAGTGCAGGAGATGATCGACATCTGCGATTTCGCTGTCGGTCTTTCCCGCCAGCTCTACGGTCTGACGATCGCCAGCGAACGCCCCAACCACAGGATGATCGAGCAGTGGCATCCGCTTGGCCCGGTGCTCGTGATCAGCGCCTTCAACTTCCCTGTGGCGGTTTGGGCCTGGAACGCAGCGCTTGCGCTGGTTTGCGGCAACCCGGTGATCTGGAAGCCAAGCGAGAAGGCTCCGCTCTGCGCCGAGCTTGTCATGACGATCGCGCGCCGCGCCATGGACAGGTTCGGAGATGCGCCGGACGGCCTCATCCAGCTTGTCCAGGGCGAGCGTGAGATCGGCGAGGCGCTGGTCGACGATGCGCGGATTGCACTGGTTTCGGCGACGGGGTCGACTGCGATGGGACGAGCCGTGGGGCCGCGCGTTGCGAGGCGCTTCGGGAAGGTCCTGCTCGAGCTCGGCGGCAATAATGCCGCGATCGTCTGCCCCAGCGCGGACATCGAGCTCGCCGCGCGCGCCATCCTGTTCTCAGCTGTGGGAACGGCCGGGCAGCGATGCACATCGCTGAGGCGGCTCATCGTTCACGAGAGCGTGGCGGACGAGCTCCTTCGGCGGCTCGCAGACACCTTCTCGCAGGTGAAGATCGGTGACCCGCGGCAGCCGGACACCCTAGTCGGCCCGTTGATTGATGAGACTGCCTTTGAGGCCATGAAGAGAGTGCTTGGCAAAAGCATCGAACGCGTCGAGGCGGTGGCCGGAGGCTTCTATGTCCGGCCAGCGTTGGTGGAGGTGAAGGAGCAGGAGGGAACGGTTCTCCAGGAAACCTTCGCGCCCATTCTCTATGTCCTGCGCTACGGCGATCTCGAGGATGCGATTTTGCTGAATAATTCGGTGTCGCAGGGTCTTTCCTCGTCGATCTTCACAAACGACCTCAGGGAAGCCGAGCTGTTCATGTCGGCGCGAGGTTCGGATTGCGGCATCGCCAACGTCAATATCGGCCCATCGGGGGCCGAGATCGGCGGCGCGTTCGGCGGAGAGAAAGAAACCGGCGGTGGACGCGAAAGCGGCTCCGACAGCTGGCGCGCGTACATGCGTCGCCAGACCAACACGATCAATTATGGATCGGACCTGCCGCTAGCGCAGGGCATTCGCTTCGACGTCGCGCCATAGAGCCAGCTCTTCTTTCCCGAGCAGCGCGGGCCAACGGTGGCGGAATTCCTCCATCCACGGTTTGAGCATTTCCGGCTCGAGCGGCTGCGAGATGAGATACCCCTGAACGACGTCGCAGCCGAGCTCGTGCACGATCCGTAGCTGCTCCACGGTCTCGACGCCTTCTGCCGTGGCGATGAGACCCAGCCCGTGCGCAAGATCGACGATCGTCTGGACGATCAGCCGGCAGTCGCGCGACCGTTCGATATCGGCGACGAAGGATTGATCGATCTTCACTTCCGTAAACGGAAGGTGCCGAAGCTGCATAAGGGTGGAATAGCCCGTGCCGAAGTCGTCGATCGCAAGACCGATCCCCTTGATTCGGAACCGGGTGAGGGTGTCCATCAGCTTGACCAGCGGCTGTGTCGCGCCCTCGGTCAGCTCGAGGACGAGCCGGTCCGTCGGAACGTCGAGCGCTCGGCACATGCGCTCCACCAGGTCGGGGAAATCCAGGTGCTGGAGGCTCAGCGCCGAGATGTTGAACGCAAGGTTGGTGTCGATCCCCTCATCGCACCAGTCGAGCCACTGCCGCAGGATTGTCCGCAATCCCCAGTGCGTCAGATCGTCGATCAATCCATGTTCTTCGGCAAGCGCTACGAAACGCGATGGTTCGATGCGCCCGAGTTCGGGATCGTCCCAGCGGACGAGTGCTTCGACGCGGGTCAATCTCCCTTCGCGTAGCCCTACCTTCGGCTGGTAGACCAATTTGAGCCGCTGCTCTTCGAGCGCGCGTTTTAATCCTTCGAGAAGCCGTTCGTTCGCCTTGCGGCTCATATTACGAGAGTCGCTTTAAGCTGGCTCAGGACCGTTTCGAGATCCTCCAGGCGAACGGGCTTTTCCACCGGACCGGCCATCTTGAGCCCCAGAGCCTCCCCGAGCCGGAAGGCGGATTCAAGAACCCGGCGGTCGAAGCCGCTCACGATCAGGACCGGGGACGGGTACTGCTGTTCCGCTAGAAAACGCAGCAGCTCAACGCCGTCCATTCCCGGCATTCCGAGGTCGAGCGCCACGACTTCGGGTGCAGCGGCCAGGAAAGTGTCACGAAATTCGGTATCGTTGGATGTGACGACTGGCTCGAACCCGCATTCGCGAGCCGCATTGGCGAGAAAGTCGGCAAGCGCCGGCTCATCATCGATCAGCAGCAAGCGAGGCTGCGCCAAATCGATCTCCTTCTCCCCAGACGCCGCGTGCACAGCAACAGCACTCGAGGTCAAGCGGAAGAAACGCCTTTTTAACCGCACTGTCCATAAAGTCCCATTTTGGCGCGAATTACAGCGTGCCGGGAGTTAACCAATGTTCGCATCTTTGATCCGCCGGAGATCCGACGTTGCCATCAATCCGGAAGTCGAGATCGAATTCGATTCGACGACGGTTTCCCTGTCGACCGCCGTTCCTCGGCCGGTCGAGCGCCGCATCGACGAGCGCACGTCGGCCGCGCTGCGGGTTGCCAAGCTGAGCGATGCGGCGGGCATGCAGCAGCTGATCAAGATCAAGAACCTTTCTGCAGGCGGCCTGATGGCGATCGCTCCGAACGTCCCGGAGGTCGGCCACCATGTTGATGTCGAGCTCTCCTCGCAGAAGATTCCCGCGACGGTCATCTGGACTCGTCAGGGCGTCGTGGGATTGAAGTTCGATCAGAATCTCGACCTTGGAGAGCTCCTCGCTGACCGCAAGCCGCGTCACGGCTTCCGCGCGCGGCCTCCGCGCCTCGAAATCACGTGCAAGGCGTCAGTGCGGGTCGGCAAGCTCTACTACAGCGTCGATGTTCACGACATTTCCCTCGAGGGCATGAAGGTCGAGCCGATCGAGGAATATTGCGTCGGCAAGAAGGTCATCGTCGTCGTCGAGAGCCTGCGGCCCGTGAAGGGCGAAGTGCGCTGGTACAAGGATCGCCGCGCCGGAATCGTCTTCGACAAGCCGCTCGACTTTGAAGAGTTGAGCGAATGGGTCGGCAAGCGGCTCGAGCTCGCCAGCCTCAAGGCCGCCTACAAGAACTGAGCGGCCTCACTCGCAACAGTACTGGTAACCATAACTGCCGAAGCCTATCTCCTCGCTTGTAAGCGAAAGGAGCGGCTCATGGCGGAGCAAGTGGCAGTCCTGGCAGGCGGATGCTTCTGGTGCACCGAGGCGGTCTTCCTCGATGTCGTGGGCGTGAAGTCGGTCGAGAGCGGCTACACCGGTGGCCAGGTTGCAAAGCCGACCTACAAGCAGGTCTGCGGCGGCGACACGGGGCATGCGGAAGCGATCCGGATTACATTCGACCCGGAGCAGCTCAGCTACGACGACTTGCTCGACATCTTTTTCGCGACACACGATCCCACTCAGCTCAATCGCCAGGGCAATGACATCGGTACGCAGTACCGGTCGGCGATCTTTCCTCAGAATGAGGAGCAGGAGCGCAAGGCGCGCGAGGCAATCGAGCGCGCCAATCGTGACAATGACGGGCGCGTGGTCACCACCATCGAACCGATGGGCGAATGGTGGCCGGCGGAAGACTATCACCAGGATTATTGGGCCGGTGAAGGCCAGCGCAATCCCTATTGCATCGCCGTCATCCCGCCCAAGCTCCAGAAGCTCAGGAAGAGCTTCCAGGCCCGCACGAAGAGCGCAAGCGAAACCGCCTAGGCCGCGGCGCGCCGCAATCTGTCGTTGATCGCCTCGCCCAGCCCCTGGTCGGGGACGGGAGCGACGGCGATCCGTGCTGCTGGCGATGAATCTGCTCGATGAAGCAGGTCGAAAAGGCGCGCCGCGGCTTCGACAAGATTGCCATCGGCGCTGAGGCTCGCATCGCCACTTACCGATCCGAAGCCGATCAGGAACTCGTCGGTATCGCTTTCTCGAGCATTGAGCCGCAGCGGTTTCGATGGGGCATAATGGCTCGCGAGCTGACCCGGCGCTTCGATCTTCTCGTCACCTTGAACCTCCAGGTCGAGCTGGATTGGACCGAGGCGCAGGAGACGAAGCGGGCCGTCCGTAGCCGCCACGATGGTGGACTCGAGGCCCTGCTCGGTAGGTCCGGCATCGACGATCAGGGGAATTCGCCCGCCGAGGCTTTTCAGGACATGCTCGGCGCGGGTCGGACTGATCGAGCCGCTCGAATTCGCGGAGGGCGCAGCGAGCGGACGGCCAACGGCTCGCAGTAATGCTTGCATCGCCGGATGCGCCGGGATGCGAATTCCAACGGTCGGAAGTCCAGCCGTCACGATGGAGGCGATCTCCGCGTTTGCATTGAGGGGCACGACGAGCGTCAGCGGACCCGGCCAATAGCTTGTCGCAAGCTCTCGAGCTTCGTCGTTCAACTGCCCGACTCGCTCGGCTGACTTCACATCGGGCACGTGAACGATCAGCGGATTGAAGCTTGGACGACCCTTCGCTTCGTAGATGCGCGCAACCGCCTGCGCATTCGTCGCGTCCGCGGCGAGGCCGTAGACCGTCTCTGTCGGAACCGCGACGGGATCGCCCGCGAGGATCAGCCGCGAGGCTTCGGCGATCGCTTCGTCGTAGAACGGTAGGACCCGCGTCTCCATAGGACGCGGCTAGAGGATTACGCGGCGTGCGGGAATATCAGGCGCGTTCGCGCTCGATCAACTCACTGGCGTCGATTCCGAGACGCTTCATGCGAGTCCGGATCTCCGGCCACTCCTCCTTGAGGAATCGGCTCCGCTCGGAATCGCGCAAGCGCGCGCGCGCGCCGGGCGCGACAAACATGCCGACGCCGCGCTTCACGACGATCAGCCCTTCGTCCTGGAATCCCTGATACGCTTTCGCCACGGTCAGTGGGTTCGCCTGCTCTTCGGCGGCGAGCGCACGCACGGAGGGAAGGGGATCGCCGTCAGTATATTTTCCGGCGAGGATCGCGTCGGCGATTGTCTCGCGGAGACGGACATAGACAGGTTTATCGTGCTGTTTGCCGAGCGTCATGCTGTTATAATACAGCGGATCGCATAAGTTTCAACTGCAAATCCTAAACGGGCGGCGGTTGCCACGGCTTCCACACGGCGCCGAGGGGCGCCCGAGGGCGCTCTTCGACGTCTCGCCCCGGCTGGCCGATGAAGATGAAGCCGGCAATGCGCTCGCCCGGGCCGCAAAACGCACGCCGGACGCGATCTGAATAGGCGCGCCAGCCAGTCACCCAGCCCGCGACATAACCGAGCGCATGAGCGGCAAGAAGCAGGTTCATGCCGGCTGCACCGCATGAAAGCTCCTGCTCCCAAACGGGGATTTTGTGATCGGCGAACGGTGCCGAAATCAGCACCACCAGCTGGCCGGCGTAGTGGGCGAATTCGTCTTCCTTCTGATGATGCGCGATGGTTGCGCACGGATCATGTTCGGCCAGCGCTTCGCGCAGCAGCGCACCGAATGCATCGCGCTGGTCGGCGGCAACCGTCACGAAGCGCCAGGGGAAGAGCTTGCCGTGGTCCGGCGTGCGCGCGGCGATGGTGAGCATGCGCTCCAGCTCCGCCTGCGTGGGACCGGGGTCGACAAGCTCGCGCGGCTTGGCGGAGCGGCGGGTCTCGAGAAGCGAGAGGATCGATGAACGGTCGTTGAGCATCGACCAGGGCAATAAGGGCGCAGGCGCTCGGCAACAATGTGCTTCACAAGGCGGAATTGGCCGCTAGGGTCGCGCCCCTGCGCGGGCTGCGCATTGGGGAGAGTGCCGGATGGTCGATACGCCAGCCGTTGAAGAACCGTTTTCGCCTGCTTCAGGCCGTACCGATCCTGCAAGAAAAGAAACCTGGTTCGGACACCCGCGCCAGCTTGCACGCCTGTTCACCACGGAGATGTGGGAGCGCTTCGGCTATTACGGCATGCGGGCGCTGCTGACGCTCTACCTGACCAAGCACTTTCTCTTCTCGGATCAGCAAGCGACCGGCCTCTACGGCGGCTACACCGCGCTCGTATATTTGACGCCGCTGGTCGGAGGACTTCTGGCCGACCAGTTCCTCGGCTCGAAGCGTTCGGTAAAATTCGGCGCCATCCTGATGGCGATCGGCTATTTCACGCTCGCCTTCGGCGGGTCGCCGGCGAAGCCCTACGCGACCATCAACGGACAGCGGTACGAAGTCGTCGTCGACAATTTCGTCGACCGTCCGACCAGCGATCCGCGAGAGGCGCGGTACATCGTGGATCAAGGCCGCAAGCTCCTCATCCGCGGCAACGAGGATGGCTCGATCTCGCTGCTCGACAACGGCCGCGAGGCCCAGCATCTGCCCAAGGGCGCCATGGAGCCGGGCGGGCAGCGCGATCCGGTGACGCTCAGCATCATGCTGATCGCGCTTTCGCTGATCTCCGTCGGCAATGGTTTCTTCAAGCCGAACATCTCGACCATCGTGGGGACGCTTTACGACCAAGGCGATCGGCGCCGCGATGCTGGGTTCACGATCTTCTACATGGGCATCAATCTGGGTTCGATCCTGGGTCAGCTCTTTTGTCCGCTGCTTGCGGATTGGTTGGGCTGGTGGGCGGGCCTGAGCCTTGCCGGCGTCGGTATGCTCATCAGCTATGGCCTGATCCAGTTCGACGGGGGACGGCTTGCGGGCTACGGTGATCGGCCAGCCAACGCTCCCAACCGCGACCTTGTCATCTATGTCGGCGCGCTGGTCGCCGTACCGATTTTCGTGTTCCTGTTCAGCAATTTGATGAACTCGGCGCCCCCGGCCGAAGGGTCGGGATTCCTCGGCTATCTCATGTCGCTGTCGCTGATGGGAAAGCTGTTGTTCGGAACCTTCATACTCAGCGTCCCCGCGATCCTGATCTGGTCCTACGCGAAGGGTACGCGGACCGAAGCGCAGATGATGACGGCCGCGATCGTGCTGATCGTGTTCAACGTCTTCTTCTGGACCCTCTTCGAACAGGCCGGGTCGTCACTAACTTTGTTTGCCGACCGCAACACCGATCGGAGCGTCTTCGGTCTCTTCACGATCTCCGCGCCGCAGACGCAGAATTTCAACCCGATCTGCATCGTGCTGCTGGCGCCCCTGATGAGCATGCTCTGGACGGGCCTTGCGAAGCGCGGGCTCGAGCCAACCATTCCGGTGAAGTTCGCGATCGCGCTCATGGGTGTCGGGGCCGGCTTCCTGTTCCTGGTGTTCGGTTCGACGTTCGCCGGAGCGGACAACAATTATCAGGTCGGCCTGTGGTGGCTTGCGGGACTCTATCTGATCCACTCGCTCGCCGAGCTCTGCATCTCGCCCGTGGGTCTCAGCATGATCACGAAACTCTCGATCGCGCGCATCGTCGGATTGATGATGGGCGTGTGGTTCCTCTCCATCTCGGTCGCGCAATATTTCGCCGGAATCGTCGCGCAGTTCGCGAGCGTCGAGACGGTCGGCGGACAGGTCACCAACCTCCGCGTCAGCCTCGAAACCTACACGTCGACGTTCACGACCATCGCCTGGATCGCCATTGGCGCCGGCGCTGTCCTGTTCCTCCTGTCCTGGCCGCTTCAGAAGTGGATGCATGGTGTCAAATAAGGCCCGCGCGCTGTTGCCGATCGCCGCTGCTGCCCTCCTGTCCGGTTGCGCGGAGCTCATGGGAGCGCCCAAGCCGGCGCCTCCCGTCCGGATCAACGAGGATCCATATCCGTCGACATACGTGCGCTATCCCGGCGTGCCGACGGTTGTGCGCCACGCCACGGTCTTCGACGGCGACGGGCGCCGCTGGAACGACGGAACGGTTATCTTTGCCGACGGCGTGATCCGAGCGGTCGGAGGCCGCGGGCTTCCCAGCCCTGCGGGAGCGGTCGAGATCGACGGCACCGGCAAATGGGTGACTCCCGGGATCATCGATGTCCACAGTCACCTTGGCGATTATCCCTCGCCGGGCGTCGACGCCAATTCAGACGGCAACGAGGCGACCTCTCCGGTCCGCCCCGAAGTGTGGGCGGAACACAGCGTGTGGCCGCAGGATCCCGGCTTCTCGCGCGCCCTCATGAACGGCGGCGTGACGACGCTGCAGATCCTTCCGGGCTCGGCGAACCTGTTCGGCGGGCGCTCGGTGACTCTGAAGAACGTTCCCGCACGAACGGCGCAGGGGATGAAGTTCCCCGGAGCGCCTTACGGGCTGAAGATGGCGTGCGGCGAGAATCCGAAGCGCGTCTATGGCTCGAAGGGCAACATGCCCCAGACGCGCATGGGCAATATTGCGCTCACCCGGCAGACCTGGATCAAGGCGCAGGCATACAAGGCCAAGTGGGACAAGTATGAAGCCAAGGGCGGCGAGATGCCCGAGCGCGACCTCGCGATGGATACTTTGAGGGGCGTGCTCGAAGGCAAGATCCTGATCCAGAACCACTGCTATCGCGCCGACGAAATGGCCAACATGATCGATATGTCGAAGGAGTTCGGCTATCACATCTCAGCGTTCCACCATGCGGTCGAAGCCTACAAGATCGCCGATCTTCTGCGTGAAAACGACATTTGCGCGGCGATGTGGGCCGACTGGTACGGCTTCAAGATGGAATCCTACGACGCGATCAAGGAGAATATTCCGCTCGTTCACAATGCGGGCGCCTGCGCGATGGTGCACTCCGACGATCCCAATGGAATCCAGCGCCTGAACCAGGAAGTCGCCAAGGCACTCGCTGATGGGCGCCGCGCCGGAATCAATGTTCCCGACGAAGTTGCATGGGAGTGGCTGTCGCGCAACCCGGCCAAGGCCATGGGCATTCTCAACCTGACGGGCACGCTGACTCCGGGCAAGATGGCAGACGTCGTGCTGTGGAACGGCAATCCGTTCAGCGATTACACGAGACCCGAGCGCGTCTGGATCGACGGTGCGTTGATGTACGACGCGAACGATCCGAAGCGCCGGCCGGTCAGCGATTTTGAGCTCGGCCAGCCGGGCGAAGGAGACGTGAAGTGATCCGCCGGCTGATCGCCGCGCTGCTCGTTGCGGCAGCCGCGCCCGTCATGGCGCAAACCTTCGCCATCTCGGGCGGGACCGTAGCGCTGGGCGACGGGTCCCAGCCCATCCCCAATGGCATGGTGATCGTGCGCGACGGCCGGATCGTTGCGGCTGGCGATGTTCGAATGAAATTGCCCGCCGGGACGCAGGTGATCGACGCGACCGGCAAGTGGGTCACTCCCGGGATCGTCGGTGGCTTCACGCGTCTGGGACTTTCCGAAGTCGACCTGTCCGCCGACGGATCGAACGACACGACGGCGAACGGACCGTTCAGCGCGGCGCTGGACGTGGTGCAGTCGGTCAACCCGCTCGATACGCCGATCGCCGTCAATCGCGCCGATGGGGTGACTCGCGCACTGGTGGTGCCGAACGTCGGGAAGAACATCTTCGCCGGCCAGGGCGCAGTCATCGACACCGGCGCCGACATGGACCCGATCACGCGGCCGCGCGTGTTCCAGTTCGTCGAGCTCGGCGAGACGGGCAAGGATAAAGCCGGCGGGTCGCGATCGTCCGCCTACATCCTGTTCCGCAATGCTCTGCGGGAGGCCGCTGAGCTTAGGCGTTATGCATTGCCGATCGAGGCCGCGCGCGGCGAGCAGCCGGACGAGCGCAGGCGTCCCGTCGTCCGCAACCCGAACGAGTCTCGCGTCTACGGCCCGGATGCGAGGCGCAGCGAGGATGTGCTGTTGACGCGATTCGACGCGGCTGCGCTCGTCCCGGTGCTGCAGGGAAGGCAGTATCTGCTGGTCCACGCAGAGCGCGCTCGCGACATCCTCAACGTGCTCGATCTCAAGCGAGAGTTTCCGTCGCTACGGATCGTGCTGGTTGGCGCCAGCGAGGGCTGGACGGTCGCCGATCGAATCGCCGGGGCGGGCATTCCGGTCATCGCTTCCGCAGTGAACGACCTGCCTGCTTCCTTCGAGCAGATTGCCGCCACGCAATCGAACGTCGGCCGCATGCGGATGGCCGGCGTGAAGGTGTCGATCGGCACCATCGACGACAGCGATACGCGCAACGTCTTCTGGGAGCGGCAATATGCCGGCAATCTCGTCGCGCTCCAGCGAGTGCCCGGCGCAACCGGCGTGAGTTGGGGAGAAGCGCTCGCCATGATCACCTCCCGGCCGGCCGAGGCGATTGGAATGGGCGGCGAGATTGGCAGCCTCGCGTCGGGGCGCCGCGCGGACGTCGTAATCTGGTCGGGCGATCCGCTGGAAGGTTCCAGCGCCGCTGAAGCGGTCTTCATCGACGGGGTCCGCCAGCCGCTCGAAACTCACCAGACGCGGTTGATGGAGCGCTATCGCGACCTTTTCCGCCGGGACTTGCCGGAGGCGTATCGCCATTGACGGTACAGATGGGCCTTCTTCTTTCGGCCATCGCGTTCGTCGGCACGCATTTCCTGATGTCTCACCCGCTCCGTGCATCGCTCGTGCGGGCGGTCGGTGAGGGGCCGTTCCGCGGCATCTACTCCTTCGTCGCGATCGCGACGTTCGCGGCCATGATCTATTTCTATCGAAAATGCGGCCGCGAGCCGCCGCTGTGGGATGCGGGACAGGCCGGCTGGATCGCTGGAACGTTGCTCATGTGGCTGGGATCGATCCTGTTCGTCGGCTCATTTCTCGGGAATCCGGCGCTTCCGGGTGCGCGGGGTCCCTCGGGCGGCCCGTCAGGCGTCTTCGCCATTACCCGTCATCCGATGATGTGGGGCTTTGCATTGTGGGCTGCCGTGCATCTGATGCTGCTGGCGATGCCCAAAGCGCTGGTGTTCGATGGGGCGATCATCTTCCTCGCCCTTGCCGGTGCGGCCGGTCAGGACCGCAAGAAGGCGTATCTGATGGGCGAAGCCTGGCACGAATGGACGGCGCAAACCGCGTTCGTGCCTTTTACGAGAGGGATCGCGAATCCCGGGGCCGTGGCCCTGGTTGGCGGAACGCTTCTGTTCCTGATTGCGACATGGGCGCATCCCGTCCCTGCAGGCTTCTGGCGCTGGATCGTCTAAACGCGCTAAAGTCGGCCCAATGACACGCAAATTCTTTGGAACCGACGGAATCCGCGGCACCACCAACCGCGATCCGATGACTGCGCAGATGGCGCTGTGCGTCGGAATGGCAGCCGGTGCGCACTTCCTCCGGGGCGATCACCGTCATCGGGTGGTGATCGGCAAGGACACGCGCCTGTCCGGCTACATGATGGAATCGGCGATGGTCGCCGGATTCACCAGCGTCGGCATGGATGTGGTTCTGCTGGGACCCATGCCGACTCCGGCCGTGGCGATGCTGACACGTTCCATGCGGGCGGACCTCGGCGTGATGATCTCCGCTTCGCACAATCCGTTCGCGGACAATGGCATCAAGCTGTTCGGTCCGGATGGGTACAAGCTCAGCGACAAAGACGAGCAGGCCATCGAAAAGCGCCTCGAAGAGGGTCCGAAACTCGCAAAGTCGGAGCTTATTGGCCGTGCCCGACGGATCGAGGATGCACGCGGCCGCTACGTCCAGTTCGTGAAGGACACGTTCCCCGAGCACCTGAGGCTCGACGGTCTTAAGGTCGTGCTCGATTGCGCGAACGGCGCCGCCTATCACGTAGCGCCCGAGGCATTGTGGGAGCTTGGCGCGGAGGTCATCCCTGTCGGCGTTTCGCCCAACGGCCTCAATATCAATGACGGCTGCGGCTCGACTCATCCGCAGCTGCTCCAGGAAACGGTCGTCGCGAGCGGCGCAGATGTCGGCCTTGCGCTCGATGGCGATGCGGACCGCCTCATCGTCGTCGACGAGAAGGGCCAGATCGTCGACGGCGATCAATTGATGGCGCTAATCGCGCTAGGTCTCCAGCGCCGGGGCGAGCTCAAGGGCGACGCCGTGGTTGCGACGGTCATGTCCAACCTCGGGCTCGAACGGAAGCTCGGAGACGCCGGGCTCAAACTGCTGCGCACCAGCGTCGGCGACCGCTACGTGCTCGAAGAGATGCGCAAGAGCGGTTGCAACATCGGCGGCGAGCAGTCCGGGCACATCATCCTCGCCGATCATGCGACGACTGGGGATGGACTCGTCGCGGGACTTCAGGTGCTGGCCGCGCTCGTTGAAGCGGAAGCGCCGGCGAGCGAGCTCCTGCGTCAGTTCGAGCCTCTCCCACAGCTTCTCAAGAACGTGCGGTTCAACGGCGGCGCTCCGCTGGAGGCCGACGTCGTCCGCAAGCGTATCGCTGCGGCTGAAGCCGAACTCGAGGGCAGGGGGCGTCTCGTCATCCGCAAATCGGGTACCGAGCCGCTGATCCGAGTCATGGCCGAGGGCGACGATCCGGCTCTCGTGCAGCGCGTGGTCGATGACATCTGCGAGGCCGTCCAGTCGGCCGCGTGAACGCTTTCTTGGTAATTGTTCGCCAAACGACGTTCCCGTGCACATGGAGAATTTCGCTCCGAGGAGCGGAAGCAAGGCGGCTTCCATGACGAAAGCCGCCCGCGTCCTCATCATCGCCGGCTCCGATTCGGGCGGCGGCGCGGGGATTCAGGCTGACATCAAGACGGTCACGATGCTCGGCGGTCATGCGATGACTGCAGTCACGGCGATCACCGCCCAGAACACCGTCGGCGTGACCTCCGTCCATCCGGTGCCAGCGGAAATGATCCTCGCGCAGATCGACGCGGTCGTGAGCGATCTCGGGGTGGATGCGGTGAAGATCGGGATGCTCGGCGGAGCCTTCGCAGCCGACCAGGTCGCGAAGCGTCTCGAACTGCTCAAGGCCGACCAGCCGGACCTGCCGATCGTATTCGATCCGGTCATGGTCGCGACGAGCGGGGCGCCGCTCGCGGACGACGCGACTGTGAAGGCGTTTGGCCGCTTGATGGACGTCGCGACGATCACGACTCCCAACCTGCCCGAGCTGAAGCGGCTGACCAGCGAAGAAGATCCCGTTGCCGCGGCCCTCCACCTGGTCGGCGAGCATCATTGCGCGGTGCTCATCAAGGGCGGGCATGAAGAGGGCGACGCGCTCGCCGACGCGCTGATCGAAGAGGACAATATGACGAGCTGGCAGGGCCAGCGAATCGATACCACAAGCACGCATGGAACCGGCTGCACGCTGGCGAGCGCCATCGCCGTGTTTCTCGCGAAAGGCTCGACGCTTTCCGACGCCGTGGCTCGGGCTCGCGAATTTGTGCGCGTGGCGCTGCATGACGAGCTTGGGCTGGGGCAGGGCGCGGGGCCCATCGGGCATCCCCGCGTTCGCCTGGACGTCGGTGACGGCCCGCGGCTGAATCAGGTGACCGTGACCGGCACGAACTACGAGCGCTCGGTTGAATTTTACAAGAAGCTCGGCCTGAGGCAGATTGTCGACAATCCGCCGGATTACGCTCGGTTCGAGACCGCCGGCGGAGCGACCTTTTCGGTCCAGATCGATCCTGAAGAGAAGATCATCGCGACCACTGCGGTCTATCTCGAATGCGACGACCTCGACGAGCGTGTCGAGCAGCTGGCGCGGAGCGGCCTGGCCTTCGAGCATGGTCCGCGCAACCAGCCGTGGATGTGGCGCGAGGCCCGCCTGCGTGACCCCGACGGAAATATCGTCTTCCTCTACAAAGCCGGAGAAGCGCGGCGCTTCCCTCCCTGGCGGATCCAAGGTTGATGCGTGCTCCTGCGAAGCCAGGAGCCGGATTTTCTGTTGATAGATGAAGGAGCGGTCTGGACCGCTGCGTTCGCAAAGGTGCAGAAAGCGACTCCATGCCCCGGCGTTGCTCCTTCAGGCTCGAGCTCGAATATCCCCAGCCATTGGCCGGCGTCGACGAGGCGGGCTGCGCGCCCCTGGCGGGTCCGGTGGTCGCTGCAGCCTGCATCCTGGACCGCGAGAAATTCCCGCGTGGGATCGACGATTCGAAGAACCTGCCGATCGAAAAGCGGGAGGCGATCTACGCCCGGCTGGTGAAGTGCTCGGCGTGGGGCGTCGGCATCGCGACCGTCGACGAGATCGATCAGATCAACATTTATTGGGCGCGCATGCTCGCGATGACCCGCGCAGTCGAAGCGCTTGGACTGGATCCTGCCTGGGTCCTTGTCGACGGAAATGCCACGCCTCGCTGGCAGCGCCCGTCGAAAGCGATCGTCGACGGCGACGCCAAATGCCGGTCGATTGCCGCGGCGTCGATCATCGCCAAGGTCACTCGCGATCGGATCATGGCGGACTATGCGGTCGAATATCCCGGCTACGGGTGGGAAAGGAACCGCGGCTATCCGACGCCGGACCATCGGCGCGCGCTTCGGGAGCTCGGAGCGACACCGCTTCACCGCCGGAGCTTCGGACTCGTCCGGCAGCTGGTGAGGGCGGCGGAGGAGCCTGAACTCGTTTTCGAGGAAATCGAGTCTTTGGAGTCACACCCACCAGAGGTTGAGTCCCCACCGATGGTCCTGACTCAAGATGTTGTGGCGACGGCCCACCCCGCAGCCTAGCTGTGGTTCCCGGAAAGGGATCGTTAACCGTTGATAGCTTGACCGCGAGTCCGGCCTGACTCACCTTCGCCCCTCAAGGAAGGGGCAAGGATTAGATGAATCTCATCGCCCGCATTGCGGAGCAGCCGACGACGTTTCGTCCGGCGCGTGCGCAGAAGCGCGAACTTCCGCTCGATACCATCCTTCAAGGCGACTGCATCGCCGAGATGGCGCTCCTGCCCGACAAGAGCGTCGACATGATTTTCGCCGATCCGCCGTACAACCTTCAGCTGGGCGGCGACCTCTTTAGGCCTGAAGGCAGCCGGGTCGATGCGGTCGACGACGACTGGGACAAGTTCGACAGCCTTGCGGCCTACGACGACTTCACGCGCGAGTGGCTCGAGCAGGCGCGCCGCATCCTGAAGGACGACGGCACGATTTGGGTGATCGGCAGCTATCACAACATCTACCGCGTCGGCTCGCTGCTGCAGGACGCGGAATTCTGGATCCTCAACGACATCGTCTGGCGGAAGTCGAACCCGATGCCGAACTTCCGCGGCACGCGCTTCACCAACGCGCACGAGACTTTGCTGTGGTGCTCGAAGAGCGAGAAGGCGCGTTACACCTTCAATTACCGGGCAATGAAGGCGCTCAATGACGACCTTCAGATGCGGTCGGACTGGCTGCTGCCGATCTGCAGCGGTTCGGAGAGAGTCAAAGGCGTCGACGGCACGAAAGCTCATCCGACCCAGAAGCCCGAAGCCCTCCTCTACCGGATCCTGCTGGCATGCACGAAGCCGGGCGATGTGGTGCTCGATCCATTTTTCGGCACGGGCACGACCGGCGCCGTCGCGCGGCGTCTCGGCCGACGCTGGATCGGCATCGAGCGTGAATCCTCGTACGTGGAGGTCGCGCGTGAACGGATAGCCTCGACCTTGCCGCTCGACGAAAGCGCAATGCGCACCGTGCCGGACAAGCGCGAGCAGCCGCGGGTGGCCTTTGGAGTGCTGGTGGAAAGCGGTTTGGTGCCTCCCGGGACCAGTCTCTTCGACGCTAAGCGCCGCTGGACCGCAAGCGTCCGGGCGGACGGCTCCATCGCCTGCGACGCACATTCGGGTTCGATCCACAAAGTGGGCGCGGCGCTGCAAAGCGCACCCTCATGCAACGGCTGGACCTTCTGGCACGTCGAGCACGGCGGATCACTTCGACCGCTGGATGCTCTTCGACAGCAGCATCTTTCCGCTGCTTGACCCTTGCGCGAACCGCCGCGGCTGATGAAAGTAGCCGCGTGAATTGGACCGTTCGGCGAGCCGCTCTTCATTTCCTGGCAGCCGTCGCGATTCTCGCTGGTCCGGCTGCCGGTTCGCAGCAGCCGAGAGGCGAATGGGTCGCCCTTCCGGAACCCGCCAGCCAGCAGCTTGCCGAGCACCGACGGATCAGCGCTGCGCTGGATTCGCTGAAGCCGCAAAGACCAAGTGTCGTCGATGCTTATATCGTCGTCGTGGCACTCGATGGCGACCCGGTCTTCAGCCGCGAGGCGAGGGAGGCCGGGCGAGTGCTTGCCAGCCGCTTCGACGCCGTCGGCCGAACCATCGTTCTCGCCAATGACGAGGGGCAGAACAAAGCTGGCGGACCGGGATCGCCGCACACGCTCGCGCTGGCTTTCGCGCGGGTAGCCGAGCTGATGGATCGCAACGAAGACGTGCTGGTCCTCTACAGCACCAGCCACGGGGTCCCGAACCAGGGCCTGGTGTACAAGGATGTTGCCCGCGGCGCCGGCATCATCTCACCGGCGCGTCTGGCTGAAATGCTAGGCCCTCTCGGGTTCAAGAACAGGCTTCTCATATTGCAGGCCTGCTTCTCGGGACAGTTCGTCCCGGCGCTGAAAGCGCCGGGGTCGGTCGTCGTCACCGCCGCTGCAGAGGATCGCTCATCGTTCGGCTGCCAGGCGGGAAACGACTGGACGCTGTTTGGAGACGCGCTGATCAATCATGCGTTGCGGCAGCCGCTCCCGTTTGACGTGCAGCTGCGGCGAGCAACGGCATTGATCTCGGCCGCCGAAGAGCAGGCGAATCTTCCGGCCTCGAATCCGCAGGTGGTGATCGGCTCAGAAACGACGACATGGTTGAGTGCGCTCGACGCCCGAGCACCGAAGGTCGCTTCGAACCCCGTCGGCGCACCCATTCCCGGTCTCGGAATCTAGCACCCAGGGATGCGCACGCTTCTCCGGCCCACCGCGTTCATCGATTCGCCGTTCGGTTATGACGGGAAAGTCGCACGTCTTGCCGGCGGCTTGAACTGGTTCGCGGCGGTTGAGCTCATCAGGGTGGAAGACGGTCGTCGCGTGGCGACCGATCTTGTGCCGGTGGAAGGAGTCGAAGGCCGGTTCGACGAGGACATGGCCTCCCAGTGGAAGGCCCTGACTGCTGCGCCCGCGCCTCTGCAGCTTGGCGAGCGGACGATCCGTCTCGACCAGCCGCAGGTCATGGGGGTCATCAATGCCACTCCCGACAGCTTCTCGGACGGAGGTCAGTTCGCCGATGCCGCAGCAGCTGCTGAAGCCGGGGCGGACATGGCTGCGCAGGGCGCGGCACTCATCGACGTAGGAGGTGAATCCACACGTCCCGGCGCACTTTCCGTGTGGGAAGGCGACGAGATCGACCGGGTTGTGCCCGTGATTCGGCAGCTTGCGCTCGGCGGCGCGGCCGTGTCCGCGGATACGCGCAAGGCTGACGTCATGACGGCGGCCGTCGAAGCGGGCGCGCGCATGATCAACGACGTGTCCGCGCTGACTTACGACGGTCGATCGGCGGGCATTGTCGCCGCCTCGTCGGTGCCGGTCGTCCTGATGCACCATCAAGGTCCGCCCGAGACGATGCAGGAGAATCCACACTACGACGACGTGCTCGTCGAGGTCTATCAGTGGCTCGAAGAGCGCATTGCCGCGGCCGAGGAAGCGGGCATTCCGCGAAGCCGGATCCTGATCGATCCAGGTTTCGGATTCGGCAAGAACGTCGGCCACAATCTGGAGCTCATGAACGGGCTCGCCTTGTTCCATTCCCTTGGCTGTCCGATTGTCGTTGGCGCAAGCCGCAAGCGGACAATCGGTGCGCTTTCCGGGGAAGCGCCGGTAAGCAAGCGCCTCGGTGGCAGCATCGTATTCGCTCTCAAGGCGGCGGAGCAGGGCGTCCAGATCCTGCGCGTCCACGACGTCTATGAAACGGTCCAGGCGTTGAAGGTCTGGCGCGGACTGAGGGATCAGGCGCTGACGCCGCGACCTTAAGCGGCGGTGTCGATCCCGAGATCGCCGAGCTTCCGGTACAGTGTCGAGCGGCCGATACCGAGACGGCGGGCGACCTCGGTCATGCGCCCCCGGTAATGGCCGATCGCAAGACGGATGATGTCCGCTTCGATTTCTTCGAGCGGACGAAGATGACCCTCGCTCGTGTAGAGCGTGATCCCCGGCGCACCCTCGATGGCAGCCTCGCTTCGGGCTTCGCTGAGCATTGGCGCGAAGTCCGTGCGACGGCCCGAATAGCGCGACTGGATCGCAATGTGCGGGAAGTGCTCGGCCGTCAGCGACTGGCCGTCGCACTGAAGCGCCGCCCGGAAGAGCACGCTCGCCAGCTGGCGCACGTTGCCGGGCCAACCGTAGCGGATGAGGATCGCCAGCGCGTCATTGCCGATCGACAGCGGGCGCAGGCCGGTCTGGTCCGACAAGCGGTTGAGGAAATGCCGAGCCAGGCCCGGGATATCGCTGCTGCGTTCGCGCAGCGGCGGCAGCATCACAGTCGTGGCACCGATCCGCTCGCCGAGGCCGGGATGGAAATCGTCCGGAAGCGGATGGCTGCTCGTCGCGATGATTCGCACGTCGACGGACTGGCTGCCGTTGAGGCCAACCGGCCGGACCTCGCCGGTCGCAAGCACGCGATCCAGAGTCTCCTGCGTGGTCGCGGGGAGCGCACCTATCTCGTCGAGCAGAAGCGTCCCTGTATCGGCCTGGACCAGCTTGCCCACCTTGGGTGCGAAGGCACCCGGGAAGGCGCCTTTCTCATGGCCGAACAACTCGCTGTCGATGATGTTGGCCGCGATCGCCTTGCAATCGAGCGACAGCAGCGGGCCCTTGGCGCGCAGACTCGCCGCGTGGATGGCTCGGGCGACGGTTTCCTTGCCGGTGCCAGGCTCGCCGATGATCAGAATGGGCAGTCTGTTGCGTGCGCCCTTGGCAGCGACCGCCAGCGCAGCGCGGAATTCCGGAGCGGCTCCAACAAGCTGCTCCAGCGCGAGTTGCGGAGCGAGCTTTTCTGAGACCGGTGCAAGCTCTCCGGCCGCCTTGCGCCGGTCGGAGTTGGCAGCAAGCGCATCGAGGAGCCGTTCGGGAGCCACCGGGCGCACGAGGAAATCCGACGCGCCGGATCGCATCGCGTCGACCGCAACCGACACGGTGTCGCTGTGAGAGATAACGATGACCGGCAGCTTCTCGCGCTTTTCGCGGAGTGTCGCGATCAGGGCGGGACCTCGCTCGGCGTTCCAGCTACCCATCAGCGCGGCGCGAATATCGCGGCCGTGCGGGCCTTGGAGGACAGCCATCGCCGCCTCCTGATCAGCCGCTCCGACGACGCTCCAACCGGCGCGAGAAGCGATCGCGGAGATCAGCCGGCGCTCGTCGACATCGGTGTCGAGCAGCAACAGACAGCGGGTCGGTTCTTCGCGCATCGCCCATAACCTACGGGAGAAGGGGTAAATTCCGCCTTAAGCGATGGATGCCTGACGTTCAGGCTTGGGGAGCGCGTCCGGCGTTGATATGGACCGCCCCAGCGATAACTCACAAAGGGATTTCTCATGGCGCATGAAGAAGAGCCGCTGCTGGCCAGTCCGCCGACGCAGGAAGTGGCAACGCACGTTCGCGACTATGAGAAGTTCACGCAGATGATGAAGTGGGGCGCGATCTTCTGCCTCATCGTGGGCTTCATCGTCCTCCTCATCCTGAAGTGAACTCCCGCCTCGGATGAAGATCGCCGTCCTCAAGGAAGCCGCGGGGGAAACTCGCTGCGCCGCGATCCCCGAGACGGTGAAGAAGTTCATTGGCCTCGGGGCGCAGGTGGCAGTGGAGAAGAGCGCCGGAGCATCGGCGTCCATCGCGGACGAAGATTTTGAGGTTGCGGGCGCGAGCATCGGGTCGCGGAAGGACGTGCTGAAAGGCGCCGGAATCATCCTCGGGATCAACGCTCCGGATCCGAAGTCGCTTGCGGGTGCCGAGAAGGGGTCGCTGCTCGTCGCGGCGCTCGATCCGATGCGCCGGCGCCATGCGGTCGATGCCTATGCTGCGGCGGGGATCGAGGCTCTCGCGATGGAGTGGATGCCGCGGATCACGCGCGCCCAGTCGATGGACGTGCTGTCCTCTCAGTCGAATCTTGCCGGCTACAAGGCCGTCGTGGATGCCGCGGCCGCCTATGGGCGCGCCTTTCCGATGATGATGACGGCGGCAGGTACGATCAGTCCGACCAAGGCGTTCGTGATGGGCGTCGGAGTGGCCGGCCTTCAGGCGATCGCCACCGCGCGGCGGCTGGGGGCACAGGTCAGCGCAACCGACGTGCGCTCGGCGACGAAAGAGCAGATCCAGTCCCTCGGAGCCAAGCCGATCTTCGTCGAGAATGTGGCCGGGATCGAAGGCGAGGGCGCAGGCGGCTACGCGACGGAGATGTCCGAGGAATATCAGAAGGCTCAGGCCGAGCTGGTGTCGGGTCACATTGCGAAGCAGGACATCGTCATCACGACCGCGCTGATCCCCGGGAGGCCGGCTCCCCGTCTGATCAGCGACGCCCAGATCGCGAGCATGCGGCCCGGGAGCGTTATCGTGGACATGGCCGCCGATGCGGGTGGCAATGTCGAGGGGACGGTGGCCGGCGAGAAGGTGGTGAAGCACGGCGTGACGATCATCGGAGCAGCGAATCTCGCCCGCTCGCTGCCGGCCGACGCGTCGGCACTCTTTGCGCGCAACCTCTACAATTTCCTCAGCGCCTTCTGGGACAAGGAGCAGGCACGGCCGGTGCTTCCCGACGATGACGAGATCGTCAAAGGCGTTCGTCTGACGCAAGGCGGCAAGGTGGTGAACGAGCGGCTGACCGCCGCAGCCTAAACGTGGCGACCACCAGCGATATCCTGGTCATCGGCGGAGGCATTGCCGGCCTGTCCGCGGCCGCCGAGCTTTCCAAGAGTGCGCGAGTGATCGTCCTGGAGGCCGAGGACCAAATCGGCTTCCATTCGTCGGGGCGGAGCGCGACCATGGTTCATTATGCGCTGGGCGACCGCCTTGTCCGCGCGCTGACGCTGGCGAGCCGCTCCTTCTTCGATTCCCCGCCAGAGGGATTCAGTGACGTCCCGTTCGGCCACCGCATGGCGGTGCTGGTTCATGGGCGAGACGATGAGCGTGAACAGCTGGACGCGCTCTATCAGGAACTTTCGATCTTCGCGGAGCTCGAGCGTCTGGACGAACTGGGCGTGCATCGCCTTTGCCCCCTGCTCAGGGAGGACGCACGTCACGGAATTGCGGATCGAAACGGTACGCGGCTCGATCCGCACGCCCTGCTCCAAGGCAATCTGCGGACGCTGCGCACGAATGGCGGCGTGCTGGAGACAAGGTCACGTGTCTCGTCGGTCGAGCGCCAAGGCGATGCCTGGAGCGTCACGACCGAGAGCGGCGACAGCTATTCGGCGGCGATCCTCGTCAACGCAGCCGGCTCCTGGGCTGACCGGATCGCGCGGCTTGCCGGGGTTGAGCCGTTGGGCCTTGAGCCAAAGCGCCGCACGATCATCACGTTCGATGGGCCGCGCGGTACCGACCTCGACCGTCTTCCCTTCGCCAAGACGGTCGGTGACGAGCTCTACTTCGCTCCCGAGAGCGGGCGGCTGTTCGCGTCGCCCATGGACGAAGTGCCGAGCGATCCGTGCGATGCGCAGCCGGATGAATATGAAGTCGCTCTTGCTGCCTATCGAATGGAGGAGCGGACCACCGTGACCGTTCGGAGGATTCACAGCCGCTGGGCAGGGCTGAGGACATTCACGCCGGACCGGCATCCGGCGGCTGGATTTGCGAGCGACGCAGATGGCTTTTTCTGGCTTGCAGGGCAGGGCGGATTCGGCCTGCAGACTTCGCCGGCGATGTCGCAGATCACAGCGTCGCTGGTGTTCGGAACGCCATGGCCCGCGGTCGATGTTGCTGCGGAGGCGCTAAGCCCCGGTCGTTTCCTCCGGCAGGCGGCATAGATCGACCCAGCGCTCCCCCACCAGGTCGAACAAATGTTGCGTGGGCACCTCGACCGAGGTGTTGAGAGAGCCGCCGGCCGGGTAAACGATTTCGAAAGCCTGCAGCGACACGTCGACGTAGACCGGCAAGGGCGTCTTGAGGCCGAACGGACAGACGCCGCCCACGGGATGGCCGGTCAGCTCCAGCGTTTCTTCGGGGCCGAGCATGCGGGGCCTGGCACCGAACTCATCCTTGGACTTGCGGTTATCGAGTCGGGCGTTGCCGCGCGTGACGAGCAGGAACAGGTGGTCGCCCGCGCGAACCGCAAGCGTCTTTGCGATCATGCCGGGCTCGACACCCAGCGCCGTGGCGGCGGTGTCTACGGTCGCAGTGCTGTCCTCGACCTCGATGAAACGCAGATCTGGCGCGTGTTCCGCCAGCCACGCGCGAACGGATTCGAGGCTCATTCGCCAATCAAGTGGAGCGTTACCTTGCGCTCGGGCGTGTTGCGGCGATGCTCGAACAGGAAGACCCCCTGCCACGTGCCCAGCCCGAGGCGAGCATCGCGAACGGGAATCGTCAGCTGAGTTTGCGTGAGCGCCGAACGGAGGTGAGCCGGCATGTCGTCGGCTCCTTCCTCGTTATGCTCGTACGGGCCGCCCTCCGGTGCGATGCGCTCGAAATAAGCTTCCAAGTCGCGCCGCGCCGCGGGAGCGGCATTCTCCTGGATCACGAGCGAGGCTGACGTGTGGCGGCAGAAAAGGGTCAGCAGGCCCTCGCCGATGCCAGTCGTCTCTAGCCAGGCGCTTACTTCCGACGTGAAATCGTGCAGGCCAGCGCGACTCGCGCGAATCGACAGGGTGTGGCTCGCTTGGCGAAGCATTGGGTTGCGCTTAGCCAGCGGATGTTTCGCGCGCTAGCCGGACGAGATCGCCAAACAGAAACGCCCGCCGATGAGGCGGGCGTTTGTAACTCTTTGATTTCCTATCCGAAGAAATCGGACGGAGGAATCCTCAACCGTGGGATCCGCCGCCGCACCAGCCACCACCGAGCAGCCATTCCCAAAAGCCGCGGCGAGGGTCGTTCTTCTTCATTTTCGTGCCCCTTGTTCAACAACTGCGAGTCGGCAGTTGGGGCAACATTAACCTTAATCGTTTTGGTTAGCAAACGGTTAACCTTTATTAACGCTCGCGAGCCTTTGACTTGGGCCCGCAAAGACGGCGCAAACAAAAACGCCCGCCGAAAGACGGGCGTTTTCTCTTTCTGGACTTGGGCGATCAGCGGCTCAGCCGGACGATCCGCCACCCGTCCAACCGCCACCCAACAGCCATTCCCAAAAGCCGCGACGCGGATCGATCTTTTTCACCACCAGGGCCCCCTTCTTCCTCAAGCGCGATTCGACGGGACCCTATCAACCCTAATTTTTAAGGTTAGTAAACCGGTAACCATGTTTCCGGCGTGGGCATATTTTGTCCCGCAACAGGACAGGCGTTCTCTACTTGTGGTTAATGGTTAGGCGGCGCCGCGCTTGCGGTCGGCCGTCAGGCGTTTGCTCAGGCTGTCGAGGCTCATGGGCCGGCCAATGGCGAAGCCCTGGGCGATGTCGCAATTCATCTCGCCAAGGACGTCCAGGATTTCGCGGTGCTCCACGCCTTCGGCGACGACCTTGCGGTCCAGGGAGTGGGCGAGGCCGATGGTCGACTGTACCATCAACCGGTCGCTGCGATTGTCGACCACACCTTTGACGAAGCTCTGGTCGATCTTGATCTCGTTGGCCGGGATCTTTTTGAGATAATCCAGCGTGGACAGGCCCGTGCCATAATCGTCGATGGCGATGTTCACGCCGAGGTCCCGCAGCCGGGCCATCATGTCGAGCCCTTCGCCGCCGCTAAGCGCTGCGGTTTCGGTAAGCTCCAGAGTGAGGCGCTCGGGTGGCAACCTGTGCCTCGCGAGCAAGGCGGACAGGCGCAGGGTGAGGCCCTTGTCCGTAAGCAACCGCGCCGACAGGTTCACCGCAATCTCGAACTCGATCCCGCGCCGGTTGATCTGGGCCGCTGCGCCCACGGCCTGCTCGAGGACGAAGTCCGTCAGCTTGCCGATGCGGTTACTTTGCTCCGCAGCCGCGACGAACTCCGACGCCGCGATCGGGCCTTTTTCCGGGTGCGTCCATCGCGCGAGCGCCTCGGCGCCGATGATGCGCTTGGTCGCGAGCTCCAGCTTCGGCTGGTAGGCGACCCATACCTCGCCGCGATCGATGGCTTCGTCGAGCTGGCTGAGCATCGAGAGCTTCCACGATGCGTTCTCGAGGCTTTCAGGCTCATGATACTTCCATTTCAGCCCGTCGTGAGCCGCCTCGTCGGCGGCGACCAGGGCGCTCGCGAGCCGATTGGCGTTGGATCGTCCGCTGCCGATCTCCACGCCGAACGAGATGGAGAGGTCGATCGACAAATTCGCGACGCGCGCCGGATTGCGGAACAGCACATAGAGCGCCTCGAGGTGATTTCCGACGGGTTGGGTCGGCTCCTCGAACCAGGCGAAGATCCCCGCGTCGCCCTGGTAGAGCGTGCGCCCAGGCGCTCCGACGGTCAGGCGAGAGACGATCTGGTCGATGAGATGCGCCTCGCTTTGCGGAGGCAGCGTCGCCACGATTTCCTCGTAGTTCAAGATGCGAGCAGCGATCAGCGCGCGGTCCCGGCCGTCACGGTTCGACCGCAGCGCATTCAGGTTCGGAAGGTTTGAGATGGGGTTCACCAGCCCGCGAGCTCGATAGCTGCGCCAGCCCGTGGCAACAGCGATGACTAGGATGACGAACAGCGCCGGCATCATTTCCAGGTTGATGAGATAGGCTTCGGGCAAGGCCGGTCCGAAGACCAGCACGATCATCGAAGCTCCGAGGATCAGGGCCTGATGTCCTGCGCTCCGGCGAGTTAGCGCCAGAGCGCTTGCGACAAGGGCCGCGAGGAAGAGGGGTACCCACCCCAAATCCACGGGGCGGCCGCTCTTCAGCGTTTCGGCGCCGATGACGTGGACGTACGCGCCGCCCATTCGCCCGGTGCCCGGAACGAAGAACTGGTCGCCGATCTCGTCATTGGCGGTTCCGACGACAATGTCCTTGCCTACGATCAGCCGGCGATCGAAGCTTCCATTGAGGACGCTGACAGCCGAGACGGTCGGAATGGATTTGGGATCCAGGGAATAGTCGGGAGCAAAGGTCTCATCCGGTTGGCCCTCACGACCTGACAAGAGCGCGGCGAAGGAAGGGATGATCTTCTTCTCCGCCTTGGCTGCGTACGGGATGTGCGTGACGGCCTGCTGGAAATTATAGACCCAGCTGATCGTAGCCAGGCCCCGGGCCGCGCCGGCGAATGCGGGCAGCGGGAAGCCCTCCTGCTCCTGCCCATGGAATGGTCCGGCGCGAGTGCGGGTGGCGAGGATCACTCGCCCAGACCGCTTCAGGGCTCCCGCCAGCGCTTCATCGTCGGCTGCGGTGGTGGCGCCGAAGAAGCTGATGTCGAAGAAGATGCGCTTCGCCCCGGCGCCTGTCAGGCGATCGGTCAGCTGAGCGTGATATCGGCGGGGCCAGGGCCACCGCCCGACGTGCCGCAGCGACTGGTCATCGATCTTGACGAGGACGATCTGGCCGCTCGCCTTATGCCAGTGGAGCGCGTTACGGCCCGTGCGAAGCACATCTTCGGCGATGTGGCCGAAGCCGATGAGACCGAAGATCAATCCGACGATAGCCGTCCAGAGCAGCAGCTTCCGCTGCCTCTCCTCCAGGACCGGTTTGCCGCGCTTCCCCACCTCGACCGAGCTTCCTTCCGACAGGACGCCCGTGTGTGCGCGCGAAAAGGTTAGGAATTCGCTAACCGCATCATGATTAACGGCGGCGGCACTCGACAGCCTCCAAGCGACCCGCCACTAATGCGCGGCACTTCGCCGGAGGGGTCATGGACTTCATTTCGATCCTGTCGATTTTCGTGCTCGCCTGTTTCGTCGGTTATTACGTCGTCTGGTCGGTAACGCCGGCGCTGCACACGCCTTTGATGAGCGTGACGAACGCGATCTCCTCGGTGATCGTCGTCGGCGCCCTGATCGCGGCCGCGGCGGCAGGCAGCGCGACCTCGAAATGGCTGGGGCTTGTCGCGGTGGCTCTGGCGAGCGTGAACATCTTCGGCGGCTTTGCGGTCACCCAGCGCATGCTCTCGATGTACAAGAAGCGGGAGCGCCAAGGGGACAAGACTCATGCCTGAAGCGGCGCACGCGCAGCCCGCCTGGGTGCTCCTCGCCTATCTGGTGGCGGGCGTCTGCTTCATCCTGGCCTTAAGGGGATTGTCGAGCCCGGAGACCAGCCGGCGCGGCAATCTCACCGGCATGATCGGCATGGCGATCGCCGTCGTGACCACGCTCGCCACGCACCAGCTCGCATCGCTTCCCGAGATCGCCGTCGCGATACTGATCGGCGGCGGAATCGGGCTGGTGACCGCCCGCAAGATCCAGATGACGGCGATGCCGCAGCTGGTCGCCGCCTTCCACAGTCTTGTCGGTATGGCTGCCGTGCTGGTCGGCGCGGCCGCATATCTGAATCCCGAGGCATTCGACATCGCAGTGCGGATCACGCCGATCGCCGCACCGTCGATCATCAGCATTTACCCCGCGAGCCGCATCGAGATGGGGTTGGGTGTCGCGATCGGGGCGATCACCTTCTCCGGCTCCGTGATCGCCTTCCTGAAGCTCAACGGCAACATGTCGGGCAAGCCGATCCTGCTTCCCGCGCGGCATGTCATCAACTTCGGCACGCTGTTCGCGATCGTCGCGCTGATTGGCTACTTCACCCAGGACCAGGCGCCGTGGGTCTTCTTCACCGTCATGGGGCTTAGCTTCGCGATCGGCTTTTTGCTGATCATCCCGATCGGCGGTGCGGACATGCCGGTCGTGATCTCGATGCTCAACAGCTACTCGGGCTGGGCCGCCGCCGCGATGGGCTTCACTCTCCACAACAGCGCGATGATCATTACCGGTGCGCTCGTCGGCAGCTCCGGCGCGATCCTTAGCTACATCATGTGCCGCGCCATGAACCGGAGCTTCCTGTCAGTCATCTCCGGAGGATTCGGCGGGGAAGTCGCCGGAGCAGGGGCGGCGGCCGCAATCGATCGGCCGTACAAGCGCGGATCTGCGGAGGACGCAGCCTTCCTGATGAAGCAGGCCGAGCAGGTGATCATCGTTCCCGGATACGGAATGGCGGTCGCCCAGGCGCAGCATGCCGTCCGCGAGATGGCCGACCTCCTCAAGAAGGAGGGGGTGAGGGTCAAATATGCGATCCATCCGGTCGCCGGTCGAATGCCCGGGCACATGAACGTGCTGCTGGCCGAGGCCAACGTGCCTTACGATGAAGTCTTCGAGCTCGAGGATATCAACAGTGAGTTCGCGCAGACCGATGTCGCGTACGTGATCGGCGCTAACGACGTCACCAATCCCGCCGCCAAGAGCGACAAGAGCTCGCCCATCTACGGCATGCCCGTCCTCGATGTGGAGAAGGCGCGCACGGTGCTGTTCGTGAAGCGGTCGATGGGCGGCGTGGGCTATGCCGGCATCGACAACGGTCTCTTCTACCGCGACAACACGATGATGCTTCTCGGCGATGCGAAAAAGATGACCGAGGAGATTGTTAAGGCGCTCGGTTAGCTTCCGGCACTGGCGGCGTTCGAGCGTGACCGACAAGGGGAAATGCCGTGACGTTCAAATCCAACGTTCCCACCTTCTTGTTCTTCGCGGCTGCTACGATCCTTTTCGCGTGCAACAAACGGGCACCCGCCGCGAATGCCAGCGCCAACGCGGCGGCCGATTCGGCGTCCGCCAAGGCTGAGGCGCAGACCGAGGCGGCCAACGCCGCGAGCAAGGAGCTCGCCGCAGCGGTAGGTACCGTCACCCGCGATTTCCTCGTCGGCAAATGGAGTGCAGTGGGGGAGGATTGCAGCGCGACGGTCGAATTCCGGAAGGACGGGACGGCGGTCACGCCCATCGGCAAAGCGAAATGGACGCTGACCGGCGATAAGCTGCAGTTCGAGTATGGCGACGGTTCGAAGCAGCCGCCGTCCACGGTGAGACCCGTCGGCAAGGAGCGCCTCCAGACGATCACCGAATCCGGCAATGAGGACATGCAGAAGCGCTGCTGATCGCCGGATTCGGTGACCGCCGCAGCATCCCGCGCGGCTCCTTTGGGTGCGGGCGACGAACGGTTCGGCGCAAAGCCATTAAATATCTGGTAAAGCTAGAATTTACCGCTTGTCGCGCCCCAGAGGATTTCGGAGAATGAATATGCTCAAACGTGAGCGAGAGCCGAAAAGGGGGGCAAGTTGCGGAAGCTTGGAATCGTCGGCGGGATGAGCTGGTCGTCGACGGCGCTTTATTACGAGCACATCAACCGCGGTATCTCGCAGCGGCTCGGCGGACTCCACAGCGCTCCATTGGCTCTTGAAAGTGTCGACTTCGCCCAGGTTGCGGCCATGGAGAGCGCCGGCGACTGGGATGGAATCGCCAAGGTGCTGATCGATGCTGCCGTGAACCTCGAGCGCAGCGGCGCCGAAGCCATCGTGATCGCCTGCAACACAGTGCACAAATGCTACGATGCCGTAGCGGCGAACGTCGATGTGCCCGTGCTTCACATCGGCGATTCCGTCGCTGAGCGCCTCGTCGCCGACGGTCGTGCGCGCGTTGCGTTACTTGGGTCGCGCTTCACCATGAACGAGAGCTTCATCCGGGCTCGCCTGGAAGGCCGCGGGATTTCACTGGCACCCGTCGCTCCGGAGTGGACGCGCGAAGTGGATCGCATCATCTTCGACGAGCTCGCCGCCGGCCGCGTGACGCGCGACAGCCAGCGCAAGCTCAAGACCCTTATTACCGAGCTGGCGAAGCAGAAGGTGCAGGCGATCGTCCTCGGGTGCACGGAGCTGGTGCTTGCCGTCGAAGTCCGCGCGAACGTGCTTCCCGTCTATGATTCCACCGCGATCCACGCGCGTGCGGCGGTCGAATGGATGCTCATGCAGGAAGAAGAGGCCCGCGCGGCCGCCTGACCTCTCGCACCAGCTTCGGCTAGCGACTATCTCGGTCGGGTGAGTAAAGCCGACCGTCCCGACCATCCGCGATCCGCCGAGCGCTTCAATGAAGAGCAGGCGACCTACGCGGTGCGCGGGTCGGACCAACCCGACCTCGAGAAGGGCGTCGCTGCGATCCGCGAAGTGCTGAAAACGCTGCCGGTTCGCCCAGGCGTCTACCGGATGCAGGACACCCGCGGCGACGTGCTTTACGTCGGCAAGGCGCGTACGCTGAAGAACCGGGTCACGAACTACACGCAGGTCGCTAGGCTCCCGAAGCGGCTTCAGCGGATGGTCGCGCAGACGCGGTCCATGACCGTCGTGACAACGCGAACCGAGGCGGAGGCGCTGCTCCTCGAGGCGCAGCTAATCAAGCGTTTCCGCCCGCCGTACAACGTGCTCCTGCGCGACGATAAAAGCTTCCCGTTCATTCTACTGCGGGAGGACCACGAGTTCCCGCGCGTGCAGAAGCACCGCGGCGCGAGGCGGATCAAAGGCCAATATTACGGCCCCTTCGCCAGCGCCGGCTCGGTAACCCGAACGCTTAACGCCCTTCAGAAGCTTTTCCTTCTAAGAAGCTGTTCCGACAGCTTTTTCGAGAACCGCAGCCGGCCCTGCCTGCTCTACCAGATTAAGCGATGCTCGGCGCCCTGCGTCGGCCGCATTAGCGACCAGGCGTATGGCGAGCTGGTCGGGGAGGCGAAGGAGTTTCTCGCCGGCAAATCGACCGGCGTACAGGCGCGCCTCAGCAAGCAGATGGCGATCGCCGCCGAGAAGCAGGACTACGAGCTGGCCGCGGTCTACCGCGACCGGCTTCGTGCGCTGACCTACATTCAGGGCAGCCAGACGGTTCACGCAGAAGGCCTGGGCGATGCGGACGTGTTCGCGCTTGCCTGCAAGGCCGGCACGATGTCCATCCAGGCGTTCTTCATTCGCGGCGGTCAGAACTGGGGTCACCGTGCCTTCTTCCCGGCTCATGTAAACGAAGTGCCGGAAGCGGAGGTTTTTTCTAGCTTTCTCGTCCAGTTCTACGAAGACATGCCCCCTCCGCGTCGGATTCTTGTCGACCGCGATTTGCCGGACCAGGCGCTTCTTCAGGAAGCGCTTTCCGCGCGGGCCGAGCGCAAGGTCGTCATCGAGCGGCCCCAGCGCGGTGCTCGACGCAAGCTGATCGAGCAGGCCGAGCGGAATGCGGAGGAGGCGCTCGACCGCCGCCTCGCAGAGACCACGACGCAGGGCAAGATCCTGCGCGAACTGGCCGAGACCTTCGAACTGGCCGACCCACCAAAACGGATAGAGGTCTACGACAACAGCCACATCATGGGCACGAACGCCACCGGCGCGATGATCGTCGCCGGGCCGGAGGGGTTCCGCAAGAACAGCTATCGCAAGTTCAACATCAAGCGGAAGGAAACACAGCCGGGCGACGATTTCGCGATGATGCGCGAGGTTCTGGAGCGGCGCTTCGCCAGGCTGGAGAAGGAAGACCCGGACCGGGCGAGTGGCGAGTGGCCGGACCTCCTGCTGATCGACGGGGGCAAGGGACAGCTGTCCGCCGTTTGCGAGGTAATGGAAGATGCCGGAGTGCACGACGTTCCGGTCGTTGCCGTGTCCAAAGGAGCGGACCGCAATGCCGGGCGTGAGACCTTTCACCTGCCGGGCGGTCGCGAGCTGACTCTGCCGCCGAACTCGGCTTTGCTGTTCTATCTCCAGCGCTTGCGCGACGAAGCTCACAGGTTTGCGATCGGCACGCACCGGGCGAAACGGGCGAAGAGCCTTACAACTTCGACGCTCGACGAAGTCCCGGGCATCGGTCCTAACCGCAAGCGGGCGCTGCTCATGCACTTCGGCACCGCTCGCGCCGTGAAGGGTGCGGCGCTCGATGACCTTGAGAAGGCGCCCGGCATCAGCAAGGCCATGGCGCGCCAGCTCTACGATTATTTCCATCCGCGCGGATGAGGACCGAGACCCCGGCGATCGTCTGCGCGCTGCGAAGCCACGGAGAGCATGGCGCCGTGGTGCGCCTGATGACTCCGGCGCAGGGGCTGCAGGCCGCATACGTGCGTGGCGCTCGCGGCCGGCGCATGCGGCCGGTGCTCATGTCCGGCAACCTCGTTCAAGCGACCCTTTCGTCGAGAACCGACACGCAGCTTCCGCAGGCGAGCGTAGAGCTCATTCGAAGCCGCGCTCCTCTCCTCTCCGAGCCCCTGCCGGCCGCCGCCATCGAATGGGTCACCGTCCTTACGGCGGTCGCACTGCCCGAGGGGCAGCCCTATCCCAATCTATATTCTGCGCTGGACGCCGTGCTCAACGCGATCGAAGCTGCGCCTTCTGCGAGCGGTTGGGGTACCGCGCTCGTGCGCTATGAGCTCTTGCTCCTTGCCGAGCTCGGCTTCGGCCTCGACCTCGATCGCTGCGCGGTCACCGGCAGCAACGATAACCTGGTCGCCGTCAGCCCCAAATCCGGGCGCGCGGTCAGTGCTGCCGAGGCGCAGCCTTACAAGGGCAAGCTCCTGCCGATACCGCCTTTCCTGCGCGAAGGCGGCCGCGCATCGTGGAGCGAAATCGCGCAAGGGCTCGACCTCACCGGGCATTTTCTCTTGCGGGACCTGTTGACGGATCGTGCGCAACCGGTCGCAGAGGCGCGCGCCCGGCTCGTGGACCGGTTGCGCCGTGCGGGCGGTCTCGCCTAGGCTGATGCCGTGACGACCGACGCGCTGGCCATGCTGTTTCCGAATGTGGAGGTGACGCGAGAAATCGCCGTCCGCGTCGCGGTGAGCTTCCTCGCCGAGCAGTCCGACCCTTCATCGAACCGCTGGTTCTGGTCCTATCATGTACGGATCGAGAACGGTTCCGAGCGAGCGGTCCAGCTGCTGTCGCGCAGCTGGACCATCGTCGACGGACGCGGGACGGTCCATGAGGTAGTCGGCGAGGGAGTGGTCGGGGAGATGCCGCTGATCGCGCCTGGAGCGAGCTTCGATTATGTGTCCGGCTGCCCCTTGGACACGCCTTCAGGTACGATGAGCGGGACTTATCGCATGGTCGACGAGGACGGCAGCGCGTTCGACGTGGCGATCCCGCGCTTTCAGCTGCTCGGCGCCTGAGCCGGCCGCTTCGGCGTGACTTGAGACGCGATGACTCCGCTCAACATCATGCGGACCAACGAAACGGCTCCAAGCGGTGCACGGGGATATCGCGCCTATGTGGTCGGCGACGTCCACGGCAGGGTCGATCTGCTCGAAGAACTGTTGGCCGACATCGAGCGGGACCTGGCCGATCGACCGGTCCGGAAGACATTGCTGGTGTTCCTGGGGGATCTGATCGATCGCGGCCCCAATTCCGCGCAGGTCATTGAACGGCTTCGCACTTACCGTTCGCCGGCACTGAAGACCGTCTTCCTGCTCGGCAATCACGAGGAAGTGCTCCTCCGAATCATGGAAGGCGACGCGACGCTGATCCGCAGCTGGCTCCAGTTCGGCGGTGCCCAATGCCTCGAGAGCTATGGCGGGGACTGGCGGAAGGTCGCGCGGCAAAGGGACGATAAGGCGCTGGAGCTCATCCGGAACATTATCCCCCCCGAACATATCGATTTCCTCCGAAGCTTCGTCGATACGTGCCGCTTCGGCGATTATCTGTTCGTCCACGCGGGAGTCCGGCCCGGAGTGCCGATCGAGGAGCAGCTTCAGGAAGACCTGCGCTGGATCCGCGAGCCGTTTCTGCTGGACGACACCGACCACGGCTGCATCGTTATCCATGGCCACACGATCAGCGAGGAGGTCGAAGAGCGCCGGAACCGCATCGGAATCGACACCGGTGCGTATCGAACCGGCGTTCTCACCGCCCTGATGATCGAAGGCGAGCAGCGCGCATACCTGCAAGCGCGCGCCTGAGCCGTCACTTGAGCCCGAGCCGCATTGAATTGGTCTATTTCGCCGTCTAACCCTTGGCCGTATTTCGCTATAGTCGACTAGAGGACTCGCGCTTAACTCGCGAGGAAACATGGTGTCTTTTCGTCCGGGCTCGAGCACTCTGCGCTTCTTCGTACCGCTTGCGTCGTTGGCGTTGCTCGCCTCGTGCGCCGACACTCGCGGAGGGCCAATCCCCTACAAGGAGACCTTCGCGGCGCCCGATGCTCCGACGCTGCAAACGCTCGAGTCCAATTACAAGATCTCCCCGATGGACAAGCTCTCGATCAAGGTCTTCAAGTCTGAAGACCTGTCCGGTGACTATGACGTAGACTTGGCCGGCCACATTTCCTTGCCGCTGATCGGCGAAGTCGAAGCGGCCACCCTTACGACGGCAGAGCTCGATCAGAAGCTCACGCAGCGGCTGGGCGAAAAGTATCTCGAGCACCCAGACGTCAGCGTCAGCATCAAGCAGTCCGCAGGGCGGCTCGTCACGGTCGACGGCGCGGTGCGAAACGGCGGCTCGTTCCCGATGGCCGGCAACCTCACGCTGATGCAGGCGATCGCGCTTGCACACGGTACGTCGGAGGACGCGAATGCCCATAGGGTCGCGATTTTCCGGACAATCAACGGCAAGCGCGAGGCGGCCGCGTTCGACCTCGTGTCCATCCGCCGCGGCCAGGCGGAGGATCCCTCAGTCTATCCTGGCGACATCATCGTAGTCGACGGTTCGTCGGTCAAAGATTTGCAAAAGCGGCTGCTGCAGAGCATTCCGCTACTTGCGATCTTCGGGCCGCTCTGACCGGCGGCTCGGACAACAGAACTGCGGGGCGAGGAAGCATGAACAATAGCCTGGCAGTACCCAATGAGGGCTCCTGGCCGATCGCGCCTTATGCTCCGCCGACCGCGGCCACCGGGCACCGGACATACACGGCCAGCAGCATCCTGGATTTCGCGACCCTCATCCGCATCATCCACCATTGGCGGTGGCTCGTGATCGGGGCAGTTGTCGCCGGGTTCGTCGGTGCGATCCTCCTCACGCTTCTGACGACCCCAATCTATCGCGCCTGGGTCACCCTCGAAGCCAATCCCCCGACGTTCTCGGTAAGCGAGGATCAATCGCGCGAGCGCGAGGCGAGCAATACCGACGCCTACGATTTCGTCGCTACGCAGGTGGGGCTCGTCTCGAGCAGGAGCGTCGCCGAGCGGACCGCGCAGGAACTCAATCTCGCCAACAATTCGGCAGTCGTTCCCCAGAATATCGACGCTTCGCAGCGCCTGAAAATCGCGACCGGCGTCGTCTCCAGCGGGCTCAAGGTCATCCCGCCGCAGCAAGGACAGCTGATCAAGTTCAGCTACGATTCGCCCTCGCCGCAGCTCGCGGCCATGGTCGCGAACGGCGTCGCCGACAGCTTCATCAACAGCGCATTGCAGCGCCGCTACGAAGCCTCCGCCTATGCCCGCAATTTCCTCGAGCGGCAGATTGCCAAGACCCGAGGCGACCTCGAACGCTCCGAGCGGGGGCTGGTCGCCTATGCCCAGCAACAGGGCATCATCAATACGGGGGGACCCGACGGCAAGCAGTCGGGTGGAGACACGGACTCTCTGCAGGGGGAATCGCTCATCACCCTCAACAAGGCGCTTGCCGATGCGACGGCGCGACGGGTGGCGGCGGAGGGCGCTTACCGCCAGGCGCTAGCCACCGGGCCGACGAGCGAAGTCACCCAAAGCACGCAGGCGCTGCGCCAGCAGCAGGCGACGCTGGAAGCCGAGTACCAGCAGAAGCGGACTTTCATGAAGCCCGAGCATCCCGAAATGCTCAGCCTTCGCTCGCAGATCGATGAGTTGGGCAAGCAGATCGCGCGAGAATCCGCCCAGATGTCTTCCGGCCGCAACAATACGTTGCTGTCGGACTATCGCGCCGCAGCTTCCGCGGAGCGGGCGCTTCAGGGCCGCGTGGCGGCGCTCAAAGGGGACGTTCTCAACCTGCGCGGCCGCAGCATCCAGTACAATATCCTGCAGCGCGAAGTGGATACCAACCGCAGCCTCTATGATGCGCTGCTCCAGCGCTACAAGGAGATTGGAGTAGCGGGCGGAGTCGGCACGGCCCCGGTCTCGATCGTCGACCGCGCGGACGTACCGGGTCTGCCGTACAAGCCGAACCTGTTCCTGAACCTCTTGTTCGGGCTCGGCGCCGGCCTGCTGGCCGGGATCGCGGGAGCCGTGGGGCTCGAGTTTCTGACCGACACGATCAAGACCCGCGAAGACGTCCGCAAGAAGCTCTCGATCCCCTGCCTCGGAGCGGTGCCGAAGACTGCCGCCCGGGATGCGTTCGTCGAGGATCTGAAAAATCCCACGTCTGCCGTGTCCGAGGCCTATTCGGCCATCGTCGCGGCCCTGAGGTTCAGCACCGAAGCGGGCATGCCGAAGGTTCTGCTGATCACCAGCACGAACTCTGCAGAAGGCAAATCGTCGAGTGCGCTCGCACTCGCGCAGAATTTCGCGCGCCGCGAAAAGTCGGTGCTCCTCGTCGACGCCGATCTTCGAAAGCCTGCCTTCAAAGCGGGAACCGACAAGGTCGGACTGAGCAAGCTGCTCACGACCGAGGACTCGCTTCGCTCGCATGTGCTCGAGACGCAGCACGTGAATCTCTGGTTGTTGCCGAGCGGCCCTGTCCCGCCGAACCCGGCGGATCTTCTCTCGACGGGGCGCATGCGCAAGATCGTCGCCGAAGCCGAGGATCAGTTCGATCTGGTGCTGATCGACGGTCCGCCGACACTGGGACTGGCTGACGCGCCTCTTCTTGCGTCCGCTGCGGGGAACGTCATTTTTGTGGTCGAAAGCGGCTCGACGCGAACGAGGTCGGGGATCGAGGCGCTCAACCGCCTCGAGGCGACGGGTGCGCACGTTCTCGGCGCTGCGCTGACGAAGGCTTCCACGGAGGCGGGCTATGGCTACGGCCGATACGGCTATGGCTACGCTTACGGTCGCCAGGTGGACAAGAGGCGAACCGAAATCCTGATGATCCCGCAGGGAAGCGAAAACTGAGGCCGATCACCGCGATAGAGTCTTGATGATGGTGCGCCGCGTGCTCGTGCTCGTGCTGGCCCTGCTCCTCGCGGCGCAGATCGTGCGTAATTCGGCAGTCGCGGCCCTTGTCGATCGGGACCCGGATCTTGCCGCACGGGCCTGGCCGAACCACCCCTCGGTCGAAATTTCCCTGGCGATGACCGAGATTGGCAGGGCCACGCGCGAACGACGGCTCGTTCCCACGACCGTCTTTGCGATGATGGACGACGCGGCGCGCAAGGCCCCCCTCGCGCCCGAGCCGTTTCTAGTGCGCGGTGTACAGGCACAGCTTCTCGGAAACGCCGCGCTCGCGACTGAGGCGTTTGCGGCGGCTGCGCGCCGGGATCCTCGCTCGCTGCCGGGGCATTATTTTCTCGCCGACGCCTTATTTCGCTCCGGCGACACAGGACGCGGCCTGCGGGAGATAGGCGTCCTGGCCCGGCTGGCACCGGGTGGAGTGGCGAGCCTCGCCCCGTATGTCGCCGCTTATGCGAAGGATAGGCGGACCTGGCCGCAGCTGCGCGAGCTCTTCAGGTCAGAACCGGTCCTCCAGGATGCGACCCTGACGGCTCTCGCCGCGGACCCGGCGAATGTCGGCACAATCCTCGCGCTCGCCGATGAGCGGCACCGCGGCCCGAACGCCGCCTGGCTGCCGGCGCTGGTGAACAGCCTTGTTGCCGCCAGACAATATGAAACCGCCCATCGAGTTTGGGCGGAAACGTCGCATGCCAAAAGTACAGCAAACACTCTACACGACGGCGATTTCGTCGACCCGGCTGCGCCGCCGCCCTTCAACTGGATATTGATGTCGTCGACGGTGGGCTTGGCCGAGCGCGTGCCGCGAGGCGGGCTCCACGTCATATTCTACGGTCGCGAGGACGGAATCCTCGCCCGCCAGCTGCTTGTCTTGCCCGCGGGCGCGTACCGTATGTCCATAGGCGTCGTCGGCAGCGCTGCCGATGCGCATGTTCTCACCTGGTCCATACGCTGCGACGGCTCGCAGACACCTATCGCGGCCATGCCTCTCGATCGTGCGGGCACAGCGCCATGGCGGTTTGCGGTTCCAGCAGGCTGCCCGGCGCAATGGCTTGAGCTCTCCGGTGTTGCGACCGACGTCGCCCATCAGGTCGAGGCAACCATCCGAAAGCTCGAGCTCAGTCCGGGACGGCCAAATGGCTAGCCGCTTCAGGAACGCCATTGCGCCGGCCTATCTCCTGATCTGCCTGATCCTGGGCGGCAGCGCCCAGGGCATTTGGCAGAACATGATCCTGCAGCTGCTCGGAGTCGCGATGCTCGCCTGGGCTGCGTGGCCGGCTGCTGCCGGACAGGAGATGAATCGTCCGGCCCGGCACCTCCTGGTCCTCGCCGCTCTCGCGATCGCCCTGGTCGCTCTCCAGATGGTGCCATTGCCCCCGTCGGTTTGGACCCAACTCGGCGGACGCGAAGCGGTCGCGAACGACTATCGGGTCCTAGGAATTGATCCGCCGTGGCTCGGTCTGTCGATTGCGCCGTACCGCTCCTTCGACTCGCTTCTCGGGCTCATTCCTCCGCTCGCAATGTTCGTCGCGATTGTCGGCCTTGGTGCCAATCGTCCCCGCTGGCTCACTGCAGCCCTTCTCCTCGGCACCATCTTCGGCGTCCTGCTCGGAGCGCTCCAGGTCTCGGACAGCGGCAATATCGCGAACTCGCCTTGGTATCTGTACGCCGAGACAAGCTACGGGTTGGCGACGGGAATCTTCGCCAACGCCAACCACATGGCGAACCTGCTGGTCTGCACTTTGCCATTCCTCGCTGCACTCATGGTTTCGGTGCTCGGCGGCGACAGGCAGCGTAACTCGGCCCTGCTCGTCGCGGTGGCAGCGGCGGCCCTGCTGGTGGTGGTTGGAATTGCGCTCAATCATTCGCTCGCAGTCTATGCGCTCACCCCGCCCGTGCTGGCGGCGAGTGCTCTTATCTTGATCCCGCGACGAAGCGCTTGGCGGCGGGGTTGGGCAATTGGCGTCGTCTTGTTGGTGGTGGCGGCAGTGGCCGGGCTTGCAACGACGTCCGTGCGCACGGGACAGTTCGGAAACGACGCGCTCAGCTCGGCCCAGAGCCGCGGAGAGATGCTCGTGACCAGCGGAAGGGCAACTCGCGACTTCCTTCCGTGGGGATCGGGACTTGGCTCCTTCCGAAGCGTGTACCAACTCTACGAAGACCCGGCGCGCGTGAACGACACCTATGTGCCGCACGCCCATAACGATTATGTCGAGATCGCGCTGGAGACCGGCATTCCGGGCGTCGTGCTGCTGATCGCTTTCCTGACGTGGTGGGTCCGTGCGGCGTGGCGCGCGTGGCGAAATCCGGATGCCGGGGCCTATGCCAAAGCCGCATCGATCGCGTCGGGAGCGATCCTGCTTCACAGTATCGTCGATTTCCCGCTTCGTACGGCAGCAATCGGCGCGCTGTTCGCGACCTGTCTTGCGATGCTCGCCGAGCGCCCCCGTGCACCAGTGCAGTCGCGACCGGACCTGCGCCCGACACGCCACGTGGTGGTAAGATAAGACGAGGCGGGCACTGGTGAGCCCAGCTGGATTCGAACAGCGACCTACTGATTAAAAGTTCGCCGATGCGCTGAGGCAAAATCGCTAAGTCATTGATAAAACCTGTGGATGAGTCCCCGCTGGTCCCTTTTTGTTCACGGCAATTCCCGCTAGCGTGATTACCCGGTGATTACTTTTGAGGGGTTCGGGATGCCCACGGGACGGATCAACAAGACCAGTGTCGACGCGCTTGCCCCCGCCAGCGGCGAGCTCTTCCTGTGGGACGAAGACCTCCGCGGCTTTGGCGTGAAGGCAAAGGCCTCGGGCTCCAAATCCTACGTTATTCAATACCGCCTCGGCGGGCGCGGCGCGAAGGTGAGGCGTTATACGATCGGGCGCCACGGCTCGCCGTGGACGCCGGATACCGCTCGGACCGAGGCCAAGCGCCTGCTGATCGAAGTGGGGCAGGGGATCGATGTTGCGGCCGTGAAGCAGGAGCGCTCGCGCCGGCCGCCGGACCTCGGCTCCAAGAAGTACTGCGAGCGGTTCGTCGACCGTTGCCTCAAGGAACGGTGGTCACGGTCATGGAAGGATGCCGAGTCCGCTCTCGATCGCCATGTCATCCCGGTCCTCCGCGACAAGCCCCTGCCGGAGCTCACTCGTGCCGACGTAAAGGACGTCCTCGACCGGCTGCGTGGCAAGATTGCCACCCGTCGGAACGTCTATGCGATCCTGCGGCGGATGTTCCGCTGGGCCGTGAGCGAAGGTGACCTCGAACGGAGCCCGCTCGAGGGCCTTGAAGCGCCGCCGCTCCCGCAAAGCCGTGACAGGGTTCTCGCTGACTGGGAGCTTGAGCTGGTGTTTGCAGCAGCTGGCAAGCTTGGTCAGCCGTTCGGTCGGTTGATCCGGTTGCTCATCCTGACCGGCCAGCGAATGCAGGAACTCGCGGCGGCGTCCTGGTCGGAGTTGGATCGCGACGAAGCCGTGCTCGGCATTCCCTCACACCGCGCCAAGAACCGCCGGGCCACAGATGTGCCGCTAGCGACAAGCGTGATCGGCGAGCTCGACTGTGTGGCCGGCGGCGAGAAATGGCCCCGCAAGGGCCTAGTCTTCACGACGACGGGCAAAACCCCCGTTTCGGGCTTCTCGAGGGCAAAACGTCAGATTGATCGGGAAGTCATCAAGCTCCTGCGGGACCAAGATGACCGAGTGGTGCAGCCTTGGCGTTACCACGATTTCCGCCGGACGCTGGCGACCGGCATGCAGCGTCTTGGCGTTCGGTTCGAGGTGACGGAGGCGGTCCTCAACCACATCGGCGGGTCGAAGGGTGGTGTCGCCGGAATTTATCAACGCCACGACTGGAAGGACGAAAAGCGGGCCGCGCTCGAGGCCTGGGCCGCTCACGTTTCCAATCTCGCGGGCGCCCGCATCACACACAACGTTATTCCACTGAGGAGGGCCTAATGACGTACGATTGTCGAGTGTTCGTAAGTTACGACGATCGACCGACAAGGCTGGACCATGTCCGCGCGATGGACGCGCAACATCAAACGTTGCAGGAAACGTGCGTACAATCCGAACAACTCTGGCTTCAGGGCTCGCAATCTGCGGACGAGCGAAGAGACGCCTGCACGGCCGTAGCGGTTGCGATGACCACCTTCGCAATGAATTCAGGCGTGCCATTCTATGCGCAAGAGAGGGTGAACGATCTTCTCGTTGGCCTCAACGAGCTGCAATGTGGCCGTAACTCAGTGTTGCTTGTTCCGTCTTCGGCTCACTCAAGCAGTTTCTCCGTATCGGACTTGATGCAGCAAGCGTTGGCCCAAGTCTGTGTCGACCTATTTCGCGACGCGGGCGCGAGTGCTTCGGAAGCACGGCACTCTGTCGCGCGGCTCTTCGAGAAGCACCAGTTGCCAAGGTTCGGCGAGTCAAAGCTTCGAACCCTGACCACCCGGTTGAAAGGCCGTGGTAGTACGCAAGATCCAGCTTTCGACGTTTATCAGTGGGCCAAGACATACGTTGAGCAGCGAGCAAGAGAACTCGGTCTTTGGCCAGTCAGCAATGTACCTAGGGCGAACAAGCTCGCCGATATCCTGATCCGTTTCGCAAAAAATCGCGATCATAGGGGCAATTTCTTTTTTGCCCCTCGCGAGGATGGTAGCGAACTCCCGTAGGACTCCTTCATTGCCTTTGGAGGCACTGCAGGAGAACGGTCATTACTCTATCGCCCCTGTTGCGCACTGAAGAGGCGGCTCCGCTCGCTGGCGTGGCCCCGAAAACTCTCGAGAACTGGCGCACGCTCGGACTCGGTCCGAAGTTTATCAAGGCGGGCAGGCGGGTCCTTTACGATCCCGCTGACCTTTCAACGTGGCGTGATCAGCATCGCGTCGGAAGCACCTCGGAGATGTAAGCAACCTGAGCGTTCGTGTTGGGCGGCTAGAGACACTGGCGGCACGAACCTAACAGCCAAACCAGGGGGTCCGGTCAATGGCAAGCCCAGTCCGAAAGGTGGAGGGGCGACCGGCGGCGCGGAGGATAGCGTCGACAACCAACCACCAAGCATCCGGCGACTTCTCGCCCGGAAGCGTCCGAAAGCGACGGGTCGGCTCCGACTGTCATGCTCAACGGACCGGACTGCCTTCGGCAATTGGAGCGACACTGCTCCACCGCCGGGGGTAGTTGTCCTGTGTCCGTTGGCTCGGGGTTTCACCAACTGTCAAGCACACTAGCGGTTAGGAAGTAAGATGAGTGATCAGCCGAACGAGGCGGCCCGCAGCAAACCCAAGATGCCAGCCGTCCTCAAGGATCTTGGAAGGCGAGCGGGCAAACGTCTCGAAAGGCGCGATGCCACACCTGAGGTCGAAGTGGGTCGGAATGAGGACGGCTGGACCTTTACGTCGCCCTATTCCGAGGAGGATCTGGAAGAATGGGAAGCGCTGCTGTTCGAAGCCTTCGCCACGCGATCAGTTGCGGCATTCCATGCCTTCACGAAGGAACTATCAGCTCTCAGTCCGACGGTTTGGAAGGGCGATCATTCCATGCCCGACGAGTGGGAACTCAGGGCCGCCATCCAGATCGTCAGAAGTGTCCGGCCTCACAACGAAGCCGAGGCATGTCTGGCGGCACAGATGGTCGCCGTGCACCGCATGCAAATGAAGTTGTCGGCGCGGGTATTAGGACAGAGTTGGCCCGAGCCACGCACGTGCGCGATCGCCGGAAAGTTGGCTCGCACTTACGCAATGCAGCTCGAAACGATGGCGAAGCTTCGAGGGAAGGGGACGCGCCAGCGGATTACCGTCCGGAAATATTCTCAGCACGAACACAAGCACATTCACCTGCACCAGGGGGCCAGTGAAAATGGGAACCAACCCCATGAACCAAGACGAACGCGACAAGCTGAAATCAAAGCGCCTCTCGACCTTGAGAGAGGCACGTCGGTGCCTAGCGACAACACGTCGCCAGACGCGGTGCCAGTCTCCTGCCCTGAAGGGCAAGAAGCGATGCCGTCTGCACGGGGGCGCCCCCGGGTCAGGCGCTCCTAGCGGCTTGCAAAACGGCGCTTATAAGCACGGCGGCTGGACAGAGGACGCTCGCCGGCTGCGAGCGCAAGCACAGAAGTTGCTGATCGAATTGCGAGAGGCGTGAGTCCGGAGTGTGAGCCTCACTACCACGAGAGTCGGCGCCCGCACGTAAGCGGAAGCCTGGAGAAGCAGGAAGGGAAAAGCCGGATGCGGGATTGTGGGAGCGTGAGCATCCCGCAGGAGGCGTTTATTGCGGCGCTACGGACGGGGGACGAGGGTTAGCTTCTTTGCGAACCTGATTTGGTTTCGTTTTTGAAACCACCGTGGGAGCTGTCACAGCGTTCCGGCCTGATCCGCTTATTCCTGAAAAAACGGCACCTGCTACCCCGATCAGCCCCACGACGACGAAGATGACGGCAAGGGAAGTGCCAAAGCTCCATGACTTCGTCGTAATGTGCCGCATCGGCGTAAATCGAGCGAGTGGAACAGATCACATTGGAGGAAGAAGCGGAGCACTGTCGGCGGCAGGCCCACGCCTATGTGGGCCGGCCCGAAGGTGCATTCCTGCTAAGGCTCGCGCGGGAGTTCGAACGGCTTGCGCAGCGCCGTTCCGACATGCGGCACGATCAGCACAATTAAGCGGGTTCGATGTTCCCACCTTGGGCGTCGCGCTCTCGCCACACCTCTCGATCGGCTTCGTCGATCGCTTGAATCAATTGGCTGAAGCAGGGCGTTTCTTCGACGGGCCAAAGCCGGTCGAACGTGGGACCGAGCAGCTGCACATCGTTTCGCGTGAGCAGCCCGACGGCGACGATTCGATCTCCGGCCATTGGTCCCCAACGCACGGGAGGTGACGTCAGGCCCAGTTTACAACGGTGAAGGTCCCGCGCGTCCCCCTCGACAATCCGGTCAGAGGTGCCGCTGCTTGATCGATGTAATTTTCTGCACTGACCAGATCTCTTATAAAACGACCGGTACGGAGGCGATACGCATGGCGACTTACAGGCTCTACTGCCTTGATGCCGTCGGCCGCATCAGCTTTGCGGACTGGATCGAGGCTGCAGGAGATGCAGAGGCGGTGGCGGCGGCGCGCGATATGAAGAATGGCGCGCTGCGTTGTGAGGTGTGGCAGGACCATCACCTAGTCGCACGGCTCGATTCCGACGATTTAGCCGATAGCGCGAGTTAGCCACAGGATGCTCGCCTGAAAGGCGTCCGCGTCTTCGTCGTGCACGAAGCCGATCACGGTCCCTCGAGCATTCGTGTGGAAGAGCACGAACGAGGAAGCATTGCAGCAGATCCACATCGCGATGCGCTGCTCGAACGCCTTGTCAGTGTACGGTGAGAACTTGCGGCCCCGCTCCGAACAGCCGTTCTGGAACAGTTGCTCAATGCGCTCGTGACCGCGGCCGGTCACCCGGAAGTTGATCCCTGCTCGGGCGAGGGCGACGCTTTGGCGTCGCCCTCTAGCGTCCGCTTCACTCGAAGGCAGACTTTAGCCAAAGGCCAGTTCTACAGGAACCGGCCAGCGGCGACCGTTTTGCCCGCCTCGGGTGTTTTACTGGTTCGTCCCCGCGTGTACCTTAGCCTCCGGGATGGTGCTCAAGCCCACACTAACGCCTCTGTCGCTGAGGCGTCACAAGCTTACGCTCGAGCGCACATTGGCCGACCTCAAGCGAGGCCGACGGTGCGATCATCTCTCAGCAATGGAAGCGGCTCAAATACTCGCCGTGCTTCAGGAGCGGCTTACCGAAATTGAGAGGCAGTTAGAGTCACACGGCAAGGCCAGGAAGATGTATGGTGACACCGTGCGTTCCGGACCACTTAGATAAAGCGACGCTTGAGAAGCTCTATTGGAAGCAAGAGCTGACCACGACGCAAATTGCAGATCGGTACGGGGCATCGGCGTCGAATGTGACAATTCTCATGCACAAGTCCGGGATACCGCGTCGCCAGCGGGGTGCGGCGAAGACCTGAGCATTAGGGCCGCATCGCCCGGTTTACTGAGCGAAGCAGGAGGCAAAGAATGGAGTGGTGGTGAACGTCAAGATCGTAGTGCGAGGTCCGGATGCCCGCCGCGTCGAGCACGTGGCGGAGATAAGCGATGAGGCTGATCTCTACGCTGTCATTGGAGTCGTCCTAGACCTGTATCGAGAGTACTATCCGGACGCGCCCCCGTTTCGAAAGACTGTCGAGATCGATCCTACGTGGCGAGCCCCGGAAATCGTTACCGTCTCTGAAAGCTTCGCTGGATGAATTCGTCTGTGCTGCGCAAACTTCATTTGGCCAACGGCGAACCCGTCCTAACGACAGGTCTGAAGCACCGGCGTCTAAACCGGCATTAAGACCATCAATCCTGAACGTTTGTTCAGGGTCTCCTTTCACGGGTGAGACACACCTGCCTAGCCCGCCGCGTACTTGGCGGGCTTTTTTTTTCGTGAGCGGCCCCGGACGGCGGGGTGCCGCTCGAGCCGCGGTCGCGCAACGAGTGAGACCGGCCACACTGCTTTTGCCGAGCTAGGGGGCGGGCCTGGAACCTTCTCTGGGGCCAATCCGAAATCTTCGCACCGGGTGGAAAGGGCGCGTCGGCTTTTGCATAAGACTTCGAGCGTTTCGTGCTCAAAGGGGGCGTCCTTGCATAGAAAGCCAACGCCGTACGGTCCTCGGCTAGAAGCCCTGCTCGACGAACGAGATCATCTGCGCATCCAGATCAGCCTGGCCGACAACGGTGGTCCGGTGGAACCCCAGATTCTGGCTGAGGCCCGACAGCGATTAGCCCAACTTGAACGCGAAATTCGCGAGCAGTGGGATAGTCCGAACGACTAACCGCGCAAGTTCCGTGCCGCAGTCCTGTTCACCCGAGCTAGCACTTGTCTGCCACCGGCTGAAATCGGTTCAATCGCGAAATGCCCAGCTGCCGACCTAGAGTTAGCTTTGGGTCGTAAGCAGACATCTGTTTTCGCCGCCGTCTCACCAGTACTCGGCCATGATCTCCTTGGCCCAATTCGCCTCTCGGATCTTTTCTCGAGGACAGAAGCCGGACATGACTGGTTTGATGTGCAGGACGGGCGAGTCGTCAACTGCGTCCAAGCCTTGGACGACGACTGCCGTGCATTCGGCCTAACTCTGCCTTCAAGCCATAGTATCGTCGACCTTAGCCCTTTAATTCGACACGCAGCAGTCTGATCGGCCTTGCATCGAGATTATGCACTGAATGAGGCGGCGAGTTCTCAAGCCACAGCGTCTTTGGGAAGTGCGCGTGAGGCTCCGCCTCGGTTACATCCTGCACGACACGACCTTGCGCATCGTAGTCGCGATAAACGCCTTCCTGCATCAGATACATTACGCTTGGCAGGCAATGGGCATGAAGCGGCTCTCGCTCGCCTGGCTTCACGGTTACGTCCAGCACTCGAACGCGCTCGTTTTCGAGGACAACTTTATGGTTGCCGGGAGCCGCCGCCACTGCGTCGAGCTCCGCCGGCCAAGCGCACTTTTGACGCTTGGTTTCGGAAAGTGCCAGTGCTTGCAAAGGCAACCGCGGGGCAGCGGCGTAGCCGACGATCAATCCGGCAGCCATCAGCCCCAAGCCGGTAAGCTTGTTCATGTTGACCTCCAGTTAAGTGCGGTCCGCAACCGCCTGGGAGATGGTCGCACCATCACGAAACGTCCGCAATGGGTGGAAAGCTGGCACTAGCTCTTGACGCCTACCTGTGTTTGATAACCCCCCACCTGCGGAGACCGGCACAGAGCGGCAGTTGTTGCGCTTGCAGGGCGTACGGCGTTGTTGAATGTCGGCAGTCGGAGACCATTCGGATCCGCTTAAAGGCCGATCGACATCAAGCGCTCGAAAGCGCCCGGTGCAGGGCGCTGAAGGCTACTTCAACCCCTTGGCCATGTTGAGGTGCGCGGTCACGGTCGGCACGAGCCCGCTGGCGAACGTCTTGAGCTGCGCATTGTCGCCTGAGGCCGCGTAGTTGTTGAGAGCGTCGAGCGTCGCCTGGTGCGCGTCGACCTGCGCCTGGGCATAGGCCCTGTCGAACGCCGCGCCGTTCAGCCCCTTGAGGCTGTCGAGCTTCGCCTGCTGGTCGGCGGAGAGCGTGTCGTCGGGCGTCATCGCTGGGCTCATGCCGGCGAGCGTGGTCTTGAGCTTGGCGGTGGAGCCGGTGTGGGCGCTGATCATCTGCGCCGCGAACTTCTTCACTGCGGCCGAGCTGGCCGAGCCCGCCGCGAGCTTCGAGCTCTCGACTTCGAACTTGTCGCTCGCCGCCGCCGCGTTGACGAACCCCTGCGCGGTAAGCGGCGATGGTGACGTGACGTTGGCCATCGCGCCATTGTCCGCCATGTTGAGGTCCGTAGCGGTGCCAGTCTCGTTCGCCGCATTGTTGTTCTTGCACGCGGTCAGCGCGAGCGCGGTTCCGGCAACCAGGATCACAAACTTGTGGGTCATGCTTTCTCTCCTCGTCGGGGCAGAACGTGCTCGATCCGCGCTCCGTTCCTGCAATATTTGAGGAGCTTAGCCGCACTCCCGTCGTTGTTACGGCAGTTGATCCAGCGAAGGATGAAGCGATGAGCGTCTTCGGCAACATCATGGACAAGATCTTCCACCACAAGAAGGCAGAGGCGCGGCAGCCGCAGCCGGAGATGGCGGGGACGCAGGCCGCCCCCACCCCCAATCCCGCGCCGGACCAGAACGCAGCCGCCCAGGTTCCGAACGTCGACGTCGGCGCGGTGCTGAGCGAGATGGCCGCGGGCAAGGGCGGAGGCGGCAATTACCAGACGTCGATCGTCGATTTGCTGAAGCTGCTCGACCTCGACTCGAGCCTTGACGCTCGCAAGGAGCTCGCCAACGAGCTCAATGTCCATGCCGGCGCCGACGGCAGCGCGGAGGAGAATATCGCGCTCCACAAGGCGGTGATGCAGAAGCTGGCCGAGAACGGCGGCGTGGTGCCGGACAGCCTTCGGAACTAGTGCGGAGCGCTGGGCTGGGAGGACAAACCCTCTTCCGCCTTGCGCTTTCTTCTTCCCGCCGCCGCATCAGCGTCGATTTGCGCTTGAATGCGTTCTCGATCCAACTGCCTCAAAGCCACGAATCGGGTCCCTCTTGATTCCGGGTGAGGCGCAGCCAGTCACCAGACCAGCTAAAAATGCCAAGCTGAGTAAGGGGGTTTCATGTGAGCAGAGCTGTACGCCATCTGCTTGTGTCCGCAATGGGTCGAGACCTGCCGTTAAGTCGCTAGCGGCGGGAATGGGTGGAAAGCAGACATAACGCGTCGCGGCCAAGTTTATTCCTGAGGTTGAGGAACGTCGCCCCGCCTGCTTCGCTAAGCATATGGGCGGGCGCAGTTTTCCCAGGAGTCATCATGAACCAGAACATCATTTCGGCCGTCTTCGACAGCCGCTCGGAAGCAGAAGCCGCGATCGGCGAGCTGCGTAGTGCAGGAATCGACAGCGGCAAGCTTTCGCTCATCGGTCGTGATGGGGACGGTACGACCGTTACCGACGGTTCGGGCGAGCGCGCCGAAGAAGGTGCTGGAGACACCGTGAAGGGTGCGCTTGGCGGTGCTGGGATTGGTGCAATCCTCGGCGTCGCGGCCTTGGCGATTCCGGGCGTCGGTCCGCTCGCCGCTGCTGGCGCCATTGCCAGCTCGGCGATCCCTGGGGCCGCTGCAATCGGCGCGGGCGCCGGCGCAGTCGCCGGAGGTCTAACGGGCCTTCTCAGGGACCACGGTGTCAGTGACGAAGATGCGACCTATTATGAAGGCCGGATCAATGACGGCGGTATCTTCGTCTCCGTTGACGCCAGCGAGGATGAGGTTTCGCCGGGAACCGTGCGCGAGATTCTGTCGCGCAACGGCGGCCACAACGCGGCCCAGCCGCGGATGGCCGCAGCACAATAATGGTCAACGCAGGAGCGTCGTCGGTTCGGCGGCGCTCCTCAAATTCGAGGATTAGATGCCCCGATCCAATCCCACTTCCGACTGGTCTCGGCTGATGTTCGATGCGTCGAAGCTGTGGGTCGACGCGGGCTTGGTCGTCGCGCTTCGCTCGTGGCGGATGATGGCGGGCGGCCCAGCAGCCGGCCGGGAAATCCAGCGAATGGTCCACGAAAAGACCGGGGCTGGACTGGAGTCGGGCAGAGCACTGGCAGGAGGGGGCTTAAAAAGGCCCGAAGCTGCGGCGCGCAAAGCCTTAACGGTCTATGGCAAGCGGGTCCGAGCAAACCGCAAGCGGCTGGCCTAGAGCGCGACCCCGACATGCTCTTCGACGGTCAATTCCGGTCATCAAGCGCCGCCATTTCGATCTCGTCTTGCGGGACCTCGCGCGCTTCGCCGTGGCCTTCGCTCGTTGGCCCTCGTCCAACCGGATTTGCTCGATCTCATCCTCCGCGCGGTTCTCTAGACCAATTAGGTCGTCTCGTCCCTTGCCGCTGGCTTTGATCAGCTCATCGATTTTCGCCTGGAGTGCGGCACCGTCGCGGTTCTGCGTTGCTTGGAGGATGGGCAGGAGGAGCAATGTTACGATGCTGATCGAAATGTTCGCTCCCGAGATGAATAGCTCGTCGCCGGAAAGGTAAGCAGTGATGCCGGTTCCCGCGAGGAACAGGCAAATGACCAGCATCGCGGGTCGGCCGGCAAATCGCGCGCAGCCGGTTGTAAACATATCGAAGAAACTGCCCATGACGCTCGTCACCCCTCTGGCGAACATGTGCGTTCTGCCATCCCTTCGCAATGCCGTGAGCGTGATCGCGCAGCTGCTGCGTGACGATAAGTGGCCGACTCTCCCAAAAAACAGGGATTGAATCAGCTTTGGGTCGGCAGCAGACGTTTGCCGCTATCGGTTCTTCAGCTCGGGCATTAGCGCCAGCACCTTGTTCGCGGCACGGCGTCCTAGCTCCTGCGCAGCCTCATTAGAGAAGCGGTAATGAACGCCGCCGAGCGTGCGGGAGAAGCTGACTTCGCGGACCCAATCGTCAAAGGTCGGCAGTCGTTGGAGCAACGAATCCGGAATCGACTCTGACGCGACTTCGACACCTCCCGGCGGAGTGTTGCCGACCTCAGCCTTGAGCACCGTGGCCATTGCCGAAGCATAGCCGCAGTGACCGCACGGATATTCCGGATGGTTGGGGGTGTTGATGTACGGGACCCAATTCGGGTCCCGCGACGTCGCATCGTTGCCGTCCTGATCGGCATCGCGGATCGCCGTGATCGGTCGCCAGAACTGGTAGTGCATCTTAGCATCGACCATCGCCAACCCCTCGTCGAATTCTGTCATGGCGACGCGCGCAAACATGCGGGCGTTCTGCACGGTCGTGCGGCCCGGAAGATCAGAAATGCGCCGCAGCATTGGCGTCAGGTCAGGCGTGATCCGGTATCGGGCCATCCGCGACTGATGATCCGTCCGTTCGGCCGAGGCCTTCCCGCCGAGCCGCTTCACTTCATCGAAGTCCTTGGCGTAGCGTTCCGACGTCAGCGCCGGAGGTGGCGGCGGACGGACTGCGTCAACCCTGCCGATCGCGAACGGTTGCATCGCCTGGAACCAGGTGTCGAACACCGGAAGCTGCGCGCCGATCCATGTCCCCGGCGTGGTGGCGGGGCGGAACGGCTGTTGTGCAATCGTCTTGTCGAGAACGCCGTGAGTCATCGCTTTCGCGGCGGCGGCCTCGCCGATTGCGATGCCCGCCTTTCGCCCTGCTCCATCCGGGATTTGCTCGAGAGCGACGGCGTAATTCTCGTCAATCATCTTTTGCTGATCGGGATAGCAGGCCGCGAGGACCGCGTGCGCTGCCGCCATGACCGCCGCGTCTTCCGACGCCCCCGGCGCCGCGGGAGCGATGCCGAGGTAACTCTGGTAGCGATGATCAATGGCATTGGCTGCTTCGAACATGGCGAGCGCCATCTGCGGATTGGCGGCCACTGTGACTGGCGTGCGTTCCTCGACCTTGTTGTTGATGCGGTTCGCGAACTCCGCCCAGTCGATGACAATGTCGGCTTGGGCTGGATTTGCCCATGCGACAGCCGCGCCTAGGACCGCCGCGCATATGATCCGTTGCTTCATAAGTCCCCCTTTGTCGCTGTCGAACATACACGAGAAAGCTACGAGGAGGGGCGACGAGTTTGAGGACCTTGAGCGCGGGGGAGTCGGGGGCGATGGTTTTGACATAGTCGTTGATAAGGACGCGAGCCTTAAAAGGGAGGCTTGGAACTTCAGAGCCAAGAAGTACTGCGAGCGGTTCGTTCGACCGTTGCCTCAAGGAACGGTGGTCACGGTCATGGAAGGATGCCGAGTCCGCTCTCGATCGCCATGTCATCCCGGTCCTCCGCGACAAGCCCCTGCCGGAGCTCACTCGTGCCGACGTAAAGGACGTCCTCGATCGGCTGCGCTTCCGACGACGAACGAAAGAGTGCATCGGCACACGCATCACTTCGAGCGATTCATACGAACGGGTCCGACCCGATCGTCGGCGGCCGACCGACCCACGACGATAACGCGATAAAGGTCGTCATTTATGGGTGCGTGGAGCAGTAACTGACGCGATGCGCGCCTTAGATCCGCTGAGACGTGGGCCACGTACCCTGAATGCTCATCCTTTGCGGACCGATTGAGGATGTCGGAGCTGTCTCTCAAATACTTCAAAACGATACCGCGTAATGCGTTTTCAAATGCCCTGCGATGTTCGCGTTCGCCTTCCCCAAGGGCGAATAGCCTCTTCCGGTCACTGCGGCTGTTCCGGACCTCAATGGCGAACCGTCGTCGCATCTGGGATAGGATCAATTTCGAGTATTCCAGCTGCGCTTTCAGCCGAAGCGGTCGGAGCTTCGCCGCGACATACGCATCACAGGCTCGGCAGGGCCTATCTTGATGCCTGACCGAGCTTTCTTGCATCAGCGCCGCGCTTAGGCTGGCAATCTCCTTCAGCCGAAAGGTGATCTGAGCGTTGTAGTATCGCGTGAAGTCGCGGTTGACGTGTACCGGTATGGTCGCTGACCGACGGGCAACATTATCGGCGAGATCTCCGATTGGAGGCAATTCGCACGTTGGAAACTGCTGTTTGAAATTATCCCGAAATTCGCCTTCGCTATGAATGATGTTCTGGCCGCGGTTCAGCACGTCGAACAAGCTACGGCGCTGAGCGCGTACACGGGCTTCCTCATTCCCAGGGAAGCTGAGACAATCCTGCAATTGGCCGGCCAAAAGATGGAGGTCGTAAACGACAGAGCCTTCGATTGACTCGTTTTTCAGGTCGATGCCGCACGCCAAAATATCTGCGACTCTGTCCCGCCCCCAATAATCCGCCCAACCTTCGTTGAATGCGAAACCCTCCGTTTCGACATATCCGGGCGGACTGCCGCACAAATAGTGCACTCGGGCATAGGTCCATCGCGCTGAATCCGCGTTGAAATGATTGATATCGCCATCAACCGTATGACGAAGCGCGTGTCCAAACTCGTGGAAGTTGCCGTAGTAGTTGGAAAACTGAGAAAAATAATTGTTGAACCCAGGTTGACCGGGCGCGACCGGTGGTCTGATCGCTGTCCAAGAGTTATCTTCCCAGTTCGTCGTTGACCGTGCTGTCCAAACGATGTCGGACGCCGTGCTTTGAATAACGATCTCGTAGTCGCCGGTGGGTGGAGGTCTGCCGTTCGTCCCGATAAACTCCTGGAAGGCAGCTCGACCACCTTGCCAGATTGAGGGCTTGGCTGTGCCCGACCCGCCGTCTCGGGAAATTAGGGTTCCGCCAACGTCAATGATGGCTTGATCGTTCGATCCCCGGTTGATCGAGTTGTAGCTCGTGATTTCCGGTGACCACCAATCATGCAAGTACACGCCTTCTTCGTCGTTCAGCTCGAGCTTGGCGTAGTAAGTGCCTTCGACGTTCGTCCATACGTTCGCTTCAAACGTGCCGTCGGCCCGAGTTTTCGTTTTTGCGACCCAAGGGTCGACTTGCCACGAGACGTCTCGATAAATGTAGACGGTGGCGCCTTCGATCGGGAACACGACACCCTGTTGAGCGCTCCAAAAGCTGCCGCGAATGGTGAACGCTTTATTGGAGCGCGGACAAGCACCATGGAGCAAGACGTCGAATGTCACGTCGTTTTTGCCGTCCGCCACATTCATAGTGATGACCGAATCCGGCACGGGAGCGTCTACGGCGGTCGTAAACGTTGCCGTCACTTGCTGGCCAATGACCCAGCCTGGATAAGTCAGGGTCGCGGGGCTGACCGATGCCGTCACACCCCCGGGGAGATTGGTGAAGAATACCCCGGTTGGACCCGTTATGGTCGGTGCGCGGTGAACCCAGAAACTTGAGGCAGTCGCCCCAGTAGAAGGCGTTATGGGCGTACAGGTAGCAACGTCGACAGCCGACGGACCGTAAACCGAGTAAGCGGCTTGTGCCTTCAAGGGCTGCGCTGGCAAGCTTGCCAGAAAGAGTGCTGCGGCAAGTGCGAAAATCCGCGTGGAGCAGCGCATTAGGCCCCCCGTTTTGCAGGCGACTTCACCGAGCGTCGAGCTTTATACCAGACAGTGAACAAAATGTCCGCAGCCCTAGGGGTCAGACACTAACAGCCAGCGCATTTTATCGATTTTATCCTGCGCGCGCTGGTCCGGCAGAACTATCGTCCTCTGAACCTGCGCTCTAGAATCGGACAGAAATCTGCTTTTGTTCCCTCGGCCGTTTCCGCACCTCGAACATCCGACCCGCACCCCAAGCTAACTCAGGTTATCGGGGCTCCAGCTAACCTCGTGTGCCTCCCCGCCATCCTTTTGTCACCTCGTTCTTGTGCGCCGCAAAAGCTGTTAGGATTTCGGATTTCTCCCGTTGGCGCTCCGCTCGGGCACGAATGTTCGGTTTCCACCCGAAGCAGACATCACGGGCGATCAAGCTGCTCCATAATCTTGAGAATGCCCGGATCCTTTGATCGGTAAGCGAGTGCGGCGCCGATCGGTACAGCAAAGCACCTCAAGCGGCGGGCCTCACATGTTCCTCATATGCGTCTGTTCGGCGCGGCCCTTGCCAAGGCCGGTTAAGGAAGATCCCGCTAGCGACCGCTTAGTCGAGCGACGAGGCGCTTACCCTCCCAAGTCTCCCATTTTAGCGCGTCGGGCTTGAGGTCTCGCGCGAGCACGAGTGCATGTTCATCGCTGTTCGCCTCGATCCACTCCGCAAGGCCAATACGGCTCGCCCCGTCGAGGCAGTAAAGCCTGTACGACGCCATCTGCCACCCCCGATTGTGGCGAGCCGCTTATAGGATATTTGCGAACGTGAGACGATTCACCTGCGTTACCTTGGGAACCAGATTTATACCGGCGGATTGGTCTGGCGGTGAGCGATGTAGCGAAGCTCCGTATGGACGCGAAGCGCTGCCGCGATCTCGCGACACATATGCATCTGACCAGCACTCGCGAAATGCTCGAACGCATGGCCAAGGAGTTTGAGGAGGAGGCGGAGAGGCTGGAGCAGCGCAGTAGCTAACTTGCCCGATAACCCGGGCCCCGGAACTCTATTGCCCTTGCCGCCATTTTTAGGGGCGTCAAAGGAGGCCCAGCCATGTCCCGTGAGCTCATCGATACCGGCAACGACAAGCGCTACGTGCGCCGTGACAGCAAAGGACGTTTCAAAGAGTCGGATGACGTAGGCCGCAGCCACGCTGCGGATCAACGCCAGCACGCGAAGACCAAGGCGAAGAAGGGCGAGGGCGACCGCGGCGATCGGTGACAGAAAAGGCCCGGCGGTTGAACCAGAGCCGCCGGGCCGACCGTGTTCCGCGCATCGAGATGGGAGTGTCTATGCGCGCCGAAACAACGCCCGACCTCCCAACCGCGTTGCCAGCATTTCACCAGTGAACCAATTTCAGCTGAGTGGTGGTCAAACGAACACATGAGAGCGCTGTATGATCGACCGCGATGAACCCGAGCAGGAAGCGCTGTTCTACATCGAAGGCCCCGACGAGCGGGGCTGTGTGTGGTTGCATGGCACCAGCTCGCAGGACCCGTGGGCCCAGAACCTCGGCCCATGCCGCAAGGTCGCGGAGGTTCTATCGCAGTGGCTCGGCTCGGTTGACTTTGACGAGCTCGAAGCCGGGTGAGGTGGCAGCCTGCCAAGCCACGACAACCGATTAAGGTCTTCGAGTGCGGGCTTGGGGTTTGGGACGAGCAGGATCACGGTCTCGATTATCCAGCCCCACTCCACACCATCGACTTTCGGGTCACCGGGCGGGGGCACGAGCGGATCGAGACGCTATTCCAGAACGGCTGCGCAGAACGTGGCCGGAAGTTCTCACCCTACAACGAGAAGCAGCACGAGCAGCGCATCGCGATGTGGTTGTGCTGTAACGCGACCTCTTTCGTGCTGTTCGATACAAAAGCGCGGGCGACAGTCATCGGCTTCGAACGCCCAGATGATGCTGAAGCGTTCAGGCAAGAGTTCGTCTGCTAGCGCGGAGCGGATCTACGGCACGTTGAAACCTGATTGGCTAGAGTCAGCTTTGGATGGAAAGCAGACGTTGGCGTAGCGACAGTCGGAGCGTTCAGTTCGGCTCGGTGTAAGGGTCTACCACGGCACCTCCAGAGAGACCTCTGGGCCCGTGGGGCTCAACCGGCACAAAGCCTCCAGAAAGGCCCCTCTTCGGGCCGCCTCGTTTCCCTGTCACCGCATTCACCCAAGCGAGGAAGTCGCTTCCGGGGACTCGCCGTTTCCGGCGACGACTCTGAGCAGGATCGGAAATTGGCATGTCGCCGCCCTTAGCACGCTCCCGAACCTTGGTCATCGAACTGCGCAGTCGATGTCCACAATGGGGGTGGTAAGCGGAACGCGCAGACGCTGCCGTCCGTGCGGCGACCATTGCGGAGAACAACCCCTGTTTCAGGCGAGATGTCGTTTCGGACACCGTATCCTGGCATCGTGCGAGGCAATGCTTCGTTGGTCACTTGCGGAAATTGATCCGCGATAGGAAGTTAAGATGTTTGATAAGACGACCCTCAGCTCGTTCATCAATCAGGCGCAGCCCGAGGACCTCTCGGCAATAGCGTCGCAACTGTTCAGTCGGGTCGGCTCGCTCGATCAGCGCCAGCAGGACCAGTTCATCGAGCAGGTCCAGCGCGATCCCCAGGCAAAGCGCGTATTCGAGAAGATGCAGACCTACAGTCGGTAAAGGCGGCTGGTTGAATCGAAGGCGCGGGTCGGGAAAACCGACCCGCGCTTTTCTTATGCCCGGGGAGAAGCAGCTGATGTCTGCAATGCGCGAAAGCTGACCCAGCGCGCTTGTGCCAGGCTGTACTTCAACTTCAACTCACCTTGGCGGCGGTGCCCACGCACGCTTGTCAGATCAGCGCAGTGCCCCGAAGATCGCCAGCTGATCGTCCAGACTGCCGGGATTGCGCCCGATGATGCGTCCGACTATCGGGGCCGCCAAGTCACGGACTGGCACAGCCCTGACGTGATCGGCGCGCTCGAAGAGGTCCAGAGTTCTAACCGTTCCTCGTGCATCCGTAAGTTTTCGCTGCACTTAGCAGCATTTCGACAACTTCGAGTCCGCCATCAGGGCAGGTTCGTGAGCGCCTCGTTTACGTTCCCAATCGCCGTCCGGAGAAGAAACTGCGGCGGACGACTTCGAAATCAACGCTTTGGATGCGCTTGTCGTCTGTAAGTATGACAGAGGCGCTAATCGGCTCAATAACTCGACGAGCCAGAAGGGCGAGGATACCCGCCGGCCGCCAAGTGCCCTGAAGACTCGGAGTTACCCGATACTGGCCATCAGGAAAAGCAGTCAAATGAAGGCCCGTGATATGGAAGCCAACGGCGTAATGATCGCCTTCAGTGGATAAAGCACGGCACGCAACAGAGTCTGCGATCACCTTCCAGATTCCTGTTCCCGGAATTGGCTCGTATTTACCGCCACCTACAGCTCGAAATTGCGTTGACGTGTGTTCTTCCACTAGAATGTTAAAACCATCGCAAAGTTCGCCGCTCGGTTTTCCAACAGTACTTTTCCATCGAATGGTCCCGATGATCGACGGTGATAAACGGGCAAGTTGTTCAAGGGAAATGGACTTGGGCATACGATCATTTTAGCACGTATCACGGTGGACTGCCCGCATATTATCGCCGACTGCTACATTTCGCGCCGACAAGCTGCTTTTCCACTCGGTCTCGCTAGTCGAGTCTGCCTTCGAACCAAAGCAGACATTAGCAAGCTCGTGGACCGCCACCCGCCGACGTGACGGGCTGAATTAGCCGTTGTCCTTCAGTTGCTGTTCGATATCGACGATCAACCTGGTGTCTAGAGCAGCTTGGCCCTCACTGAACGGTCGGACGGCCTCTTGGTGCGCGGCCATGCCAATCAACATGCTCGGTAGGCTCGGATCGGAGCGGGCGGCCTGCCAGATCGCCTGATCTTCACCGGGAGAGATTGTCGGCTCGGTGTCGCCGACCGTTGCCTGGAAAACTGGACGTGGCAAGATCCCGGCGGTCTCGCCCGCTGAAGATTTTTTGGTAACGCACGCACAGCCAGGTAGTCCGAAGCTTCAGTCTCATTAACGCGTGGCGTTTGCTGACCCGCCGCTCGAGGTAGTCGGTGCGCCCAGAGGGTGCGTCGCTTGCACGAAAGCCTGTCTTCCCTCACCTTTATTCCGAGGGGGCTGAATGGCCAGCATCTTCCTGAGCTATGCGCGAAGCGACCTAGCGAAAGCCGAGCGCATTGCGCACGCACTCCAACGCGGCGGCCATTCGGTTTGGTGGGACAGGCACCTCCACACAGGCGAACATTTCACTGCCGAGATCGACAGCGCCCTGCGCGCCGCAACCGCCGTCGTCGTGCTTTGGTCGACTGAGTCGATTACGTCCGCATGGGTCCAAGACGAAGCGGCCGTCGGCCGCGATGCCGGCAAGCTGTTCCCCGTGCTTTTGGACAGCGTTCAGCCGCCGCTCGGATTTCGCCAGTTTCAATCCCTCAATCTCTCTAGCTGGTCCGGCCGGGGGACGCCGCGGGCGCTCGCGGAGTTGATCAAAGCGATCGATGCGCAGGCATCAATAGCTAAGCAAACAGCCTCCGCTGAGGAGCCTGTGAGAGCGCGAACGCATTGGCTGGCGCCAGAACTGGGGGCTTTGCTCGTAGTCGTCCTTCTCGCCGCATATTTTTTCTTTCCGTTTAAATCCTCATCTCCGACGCTTGCGGTTACCGGGGCGAAAAATGGGGATGCCCAAGCGTCGCGTGACTTCGCGCATCAAGTGGCGCTCGATCTCAGCAGGCTCCAACCAGCCGATCTCAGCTCGCTAGTCGTTCGTGAAAACGGCCGCGCTCCGGATTATCGCGCGGAGCTTGGCCTAGACCGTCATGGCAATCAGTCGGTCGTCAACATGACCTTCGTCATTGCTCGCCGTCCCAGCTTCCTTTGGGTGAATACGATCGCGGGCGAAACAGGGCGCCTGGTCGATCTGCGGCAGCAAGCGGCGGCCATGCTGAGCGCCGTCATGCGCTGCGCACTCGAAGCCGAGACTGCCCAGACGAAACTCAATGACAGCAACCTCCGCTTGTACCTGGACGGTTGCACCGCCGCCGAGGACTTATGGCAGGCCAACGGCGCGAACCTTGTGCCGACGTTCAAAAGGATCACGCAGTCGAGTCCTAATTTTGCCCCCGCACAAGCTCTGCTGGCACTCGCATACACCAACGCCTTTTCGACCGCGTCTGCCGCTGATGAACCAGGGATGCTTCGCGAGATGCGCGCGGCGCTCGCGAAAGCCAAAAGGATCGATCCGAATTCGGAGATCGTCTTCGCAGTCGATTCAATGATGCACCCATTTGACGCCAAGCAATGGGATCATGTTTTTCCAATCCTTGATCGCGGATTGGCGGCGCATCCGGGGAGCGCCATTCTCCTCGGTCTTCGGTCGCAGGCGCTGTTGACCGTCGGCCGGATGACCGAGGCGGCCGTGAATGCGCGCCAGGCACTCGAGCAGGATCCTTTGTCGCCACAAATGCGGGTGAATCTCATCAACGCACTGGCGTATTCAGGGCTGCTTGAGCAGGCTCGCGCAGAGCTCGCGAAAGCCGAAGCCATCTGGCCTAACTCTACGATTCTCGAGGATACTCGTTACCGGCTGGACTTACGATACGGCGACGCCCGCAATGCCTTGCGCCTACTGAAGACGCGATTCGGTGCGACAAACTATTCGGGGCCAGGGTTCGATCAAAGCTGGCAAGACTTTCTCAACGCCCGCATCGACCCGAGCCGTGCCAAGGTCGATGCAGCACTGAACTCGTTCCGCGAGCGATATCGCCGTAACCCGGCAGACATACCCGGCTACATACAAGCGCTCGGCACCTTCGGCCGCACCGATGAAGCGTTTCAGGTCTTCAGCAACCCCGTCACGCTCGACAGCATGGAGGCATCCACCGACGTCCTATTCCGGCCTCAGATGCATAGCATTTGGGCGGATTCGCGGTTCATGAACCTCGCCCAACGTCTGGGACTTCTCGCGTATTGGAGAAAGAGTGGGGCTTGGCCTGACTTCTGCAGCAATCCCACTCTTCCCTATGATTGTCGAAAGGAAGCCAATAAATACGCAAACTAGCGCTGGAGAGAGGATTTCACCTGGAAGATGAAAAAGCTGATCGCAAATGTCCGGTTGCGCCCTTGAGATACGGTGGCGCCATCCGCGATAACGGGACCAGCGTGCGCTTGGTAGGACCAGATCCTTCAAACCCGCCCGAGCATTATGAGCGGTGGGCTGAAGCACGCGCTGATCAATCCGCCTAGTTCCGACGGTCATCGCCCTGACGACTGGCGCTCTGGAACAGCCAAAGCACTCCGGCGAAAGAGAGTAACCATGCGACGAGCACGATCAGCAATACGGTGGGCACTACTACCTTTCGTTGCAGCGTCCCCGGCACCACTTCAAAAAAGCACTTCGCCGGCCCAATCTGAGCACCATTAGCCAAGTGTTTAGCATCGCCGTTTAGGCGCACGGCGAGGCGCTGCGGTGTCAACGCTCGGCACAAAGCACCACGTACGCGATGCTGCCGGGCCCTCACTGCAGGGGAAGGGGCCCCTCCCTCGCGTCGCGATAGAGAAGAGCCCCCCACCGACCCCGTGGGAGTGTCTAAGTCCTTGAGTCGGCTAGAGCTTCTTAGGCGCTCTCACACTCGCTTGAATAGAGCTGCCTAAGTCGATACGACCGAGTCGTCGCACAATCTCATGTCGAAAGCTGCTGAGGTCGGGCATCGCAAATGAGGGTCGCTCGCGGGGGGCCACTCACCGACTTCTATTGCGCGAGTATCTTAGGCGAGCTGCTGGGCCGGCGATCTCCGGCGCTTGCGCATCGAGTACCCGATCGCACCGAAACCGAGGATCAGCATAGCCCACGTGGACGGTTCAGGCACCCCGCCGCCGACAGTCGTGTCGAACAGGTCAATGTGTGAGAGGCCGGGATTGCTCGCGAAGAAGGTGCTCAGGTTGATGCTCAGCGAGGTGATCGCATTGGGGTCGTAGAAGAGGTTATACGAATTCGCCTGGAAGAGTCCGAAGTAGTGAATGGCGGGGTCACCCGCGCCGGGCGTGTAATTGAACGTAAGTATGTTGTTCGAGTCGACGGAGCCAGTGAATTCCAAGCCGCTGATGGTCCCGGCGAACAGGTCCGAAATCGCTTTCGAAGTAATCGTTCCATTGTCGTTGAAATCAATGCGCGCGATCAACGAAGAGGCCAGAGGGTCGCTGGTTGTTCCCTGCGTCACGCCGGTTTGGGTCGCAATGCAATTGTTGATGCCCCCAGCTCCGGTACAGGCGTTTCCGGTCGTGGCACCACCGATCTGAATGTAGGCATGTGCAGGTGTCGCGGAGATGGCGATTGTCGCGATTGCTGCGAACAAAGGGAGTTTACGCATTACAAGGCTCCTGCCGCGGCTACCGAGTTGCCCGATCTTGCGGGTACGAGCTCACCGGTTGACGTCTCTCTGAGCAACAATCGCTCATCGTTAAAAATCTTTTAACTGGAATTGGTTCCACCAGGCGCAATGCCGATAAGCTGCCATCCCCGTCAAAACTGTTCTGACGCAGTCACTTAGCTGAGCAACGCAACCGTTCGTTAACCATATCGATGTAAATACAAGTTGCAGCTCCACCTCGATCGACACTAGCGGCTCAGCTCTGCTTTCGACCCAAACCGGACATGCTCACGGTTGTTGGACCCTTGTTCGTGTTCCGTGCACTGTGCTGCTTATCGCCGAGCCTAGCATTTCTCGGCGATTTGCTACCCGATGCCCACGAGTGCTGGAAGCCGACACTGATGAACGGGTCTGATCGAATAGCGCACTGACTGGATGAGACCCCTCACGTTCCGCTTCGACGCAATGGTTGGGGGGTCTCACCGCCCCTGAGATCCGCGAAGTGCTTTTTTGGATGGTGCCTCGGACACTGCAACGAAAGGTTCACCGGCTGGTCACATCGGCGGGGCAATGATGCCAGTCTCCGCGGAGTCTAGTAGTGCCCACCTTATTGCTGATCGTGCTCGTCGTATGGTTACTCTCTTTCGCCGGAGTGCTCTGGCTGTTCAGGATCTCCGGTCGCGAAGGCAAATAGGTCGTGTTGGAAAATTCCTCGCGCCGCAGTGAGGCACGCTGACGCCCGACGAAGGGGCGAACCGAACGCCGGGCCGGAGACTCGTGTCCCCCTGGTCGAAGGGGAATGCGAGTCTCAGTGGTGCAATACTAAACGTCGGCTCTGCGGAACAATGCGATATAGGTCGCAGGATGCCACGTGGACTTTCACTGAAGGAACGGCTCGACAAGCCGACGCTGGTAAAGCTCTACGAGTTTTGCGGTCTTTCCTCGGTCACCATCGCGCAGCGGTACGGGACAAGCGCCGCACAAGTCATCAAGCTCATGGAAGAGTATGAGATACCGCGCCGGTCGCGGGGAGCTGGGAAGACATAGATGGGGCGTGTCTGGCGCGTGCTTGCAATCATCATTCTCGGTGCGGCGTTCGCGCTTGGGCTCCTAAATGGTTGGTACTACGGCTGACGGGGCGGCCCCCACTCCCACAGGAACAGAGGGGACCGCCCCTATGACGACCCGTTACAGGGGGCTGGAACGGGCCGGAGATGCGCCAAGGACGCGAGTCTCGGTGCAGATTTTACTCTTGCGGGATGAACGATGCCTAACCCGCTAGCCTTCGTGTGGACCGGAGTCCCAGCGTTTCACGATGCGGGCGCGTTGCCACAGCTCAATCCAGCGACCTTCGCGCCATCGCTCGGCGATGTTCACGGCAGCTGCATCGTCCTTGGCGAAAAACTCATGGGACTGTGTGATGTGGCCCAGCCCATCGAGGAAATAGAGCCGGTACTGCTTGCCGTCCTGCGTCCGCCGCCGTGGCGGCACGAACGGCGGATCACTCTTCATACGCAGCCCCCCGGCCAAAAACGGCTCGGCGCCAGGGGCGACCTAGTGCCGAGCCGGAGACACGCGGAGGCTGTAGGAGCAGCGCACGCGAGTCTCGGGCTAAGTTATAAAGAAAAAGGGCGGTCCCAACACTCCCACTTTGGAAGGACCGCCCTGCTGACGCGCCGCCCGAAGGGGGTGGCTCAGCGGCGCAACATATAAACGAAAGGACACGTGGAGCGGGCCCCACGCCTGTGCAGTGTCCCGAATGGGAACGGGGAAACGCGCTGAAAGGCGTTGGCTTTCTTCGGTATTTACCCAACCCTCTAACGGAGCGCTAACCGACTTTTCCTTAACGTCCGCTCTCGGGGTGGGCTGTAGTAGGAGGCCCATATGAGTACCTTTGGAAAGTCCAGGGGCGGCGGCCGGCGGGCAGCCGCACGCGTTAAGGCACCGGTTTTGGCTGTCGTATCGACGATTACGGCAGACCATCGGGCAGCGCTCATGAATATCTCGAGCAGGGGCGTTCGGCTCAGTGCGCCAATGCTTCCGTCGGAGGGCGAGGAAGTCATTTTCAAATCCGAGCGTGTCGAGGGCTTCGGCCATGTCGTGTGGTCGAGGAACGGTCAGTGCGGGATCGAGTTTGAAAGCCCGATCGCACCAACCGACGTTGATCGTCTGCGCAACGCGGTGAACATCTTCAGCCTTAGCGGCATGTCTCCGGAGGATAGAGCCGCGGCAGAAGCGTGGGAGATGGGGGTCTCGCGCTGACGAAGTGGGGTGAGACCCGCCCGCGCTTGCCTCTGCTGAGCTAAGGGGGACGGGCCTCATCCACAGATTTGCGCGCCGTACGTCCCGGTTGCAAACGGCATCATGTTTCCGGATTGTTCCGCTGTGCGTATCCCACGGAAATGCCGAAGCCCCGCATCCCCGCTCCATCGAGCGTTCGCCAATGTCGCCAATGCTGGAAGCCGATCGGCGGCAAGGGTTATTACGGTCCCGAATGCATGTGTCACTTGCCGAAGGGCGCTCGTGAGACCAGGCCAGGCGATTCGGGGGGACCGCCGCCGAAGTGAAGCGATGGCTAGGGTCGAGCTAGCTAAGCGCGGCACAACATTCGAGAACGGAGCTACGCTGCGACTTCCAGCTCTCGCTCCGCACGCTTTATTTCCTGCAACCGGAAGGCATAAGCATCGGCCATTTCCAGGTGTCGGTTGCGAACCCGAAGATCTGCGCTCCGCATCGCGGCGGAAAGCTCTTGGTGAGCACGTTCGATAAGGTACTCGGCGTCGGACATACGCCTTCTCCGCGGTCCTCGCTCCAGCGCGCTGCCCCATGCGACTCGCGAAAGCACGACTTATCCACAATGACACAGAACGAGCTTTTGCGAAATTCACCTCGATTAGGCTCCCATTAGGGTTTTCTTCAGTCGCTCCAGCTAGTTGGGCAACCGAGGCCCGCCGCCCCCTCGGCACAAAGCAAACCTGCGGCGGGTCTCACGTTACGGATGGAGTTTTACAGCCTCTTTGAAGGTGATCGTTGCCACCGGAGCGTCGTTTGCATCCGTCACTTCTATGCGATGGTTCAGTCCAAGGTGGCCGTCACGAACTTCGGCACTGGCGATGTCGCGAGCGGCCTTGATCGCCGCCTCTCGCGCGGCGGCGGCGCTCGGAAGCTCTGTACCCTTCTCATCGAGGGCCACTTGGTCGTCGTACAAGTGAAAGAAGAACCGCGGCACGCCGGCAAAACGCGCGGTTCAGGAGGCGGTTGCTACTCCGGACGGCGACTTGGCTCGCTCTTTTGCCCTGCCAACTCGTCGAAAGCCTTGGCGAGCTTCAGCAGGAAGGGCCGCTCCGGCCGTCCGGCGTATTCCGGCGCGCATTCGCGGCATTTCTTAGCTTCGCAAACAAGCGCTTCGCGGTGCATGACTCCATCCCCTTGAGGGAGCACCGGTCCCGCCGAGTGGGAGGTCTGGGCAGGAGCAGGACCGGTGCACCGTTTTCATCAGCCTGATACGCCGGCTGCGGAGATTGATTAATTCGATTCCGCTTACCGGCCGCTCAACAAACATGGCTAACGGGCCGCCCAAAGCTGACGTGGGTTGCTGCACCTTGCTCACGCGCGATATTGTCTTGCGCATGTGTCTCATTGGGGGCGCAGTTGGGGGCGTTTGTAATGATGAATGACCCGCCATTCAGGGCGCAGTCGCGTCCGCCTGACGAGGGTCAGCAGTACCGCCTCTATTTCCTCGACGGTCTGGGTCACATCACTCAGTCCCATGAATTTTTTGCCCGGGATGATGGTGCCGCGATCAAGATATCGGAAGCCTGGCGGGAGGGTCGCCGAATTGAGCTGTGGCAGCTCGCTCGCATTGTGAAGCGCTGGGACCGGGACGAGGGCTAGGCGTGGGGTTCGGCATCGAAGGGAAGGTAAGATTGCTCGTGAGACTCGCCCTGTGGCGCGTCTCCGGCCCCGTTTCAGCCCCCCTGAGACGGACCGTGTGGGCGGCCCTTTTCCGAGTAGGAGTGTCGGGGGGCCGCCCCTTTTCCCAAATAGTTGTCGTCTGCTTCTCGGCGTCTTAGGATCGCCTCTGCTCGGGTTTCTGGTTGCTTCTAAGCAGCCGAATGCGGAGCCGAGCTTTGGACGCACATTCGCTACTGATCTTCGCCTGCGGCTTTGTCTGCGGTGCTATCGTCCTGGCGATAGGCGACCTCCTCGACGCTACAGCGCCGCCCCACGATCAACCCTGATACGCCGCGGTCGAACCCCATTTAAGGTCTTTGCCAGCTTTCGACCCAAAGTGACCCTCAAGCGAAGGCTGTCGGATAATTGTTAAGAAGTATCGCTTAGCTGACACATCTGGCGTGGCGGTGGCTTTTGGACGGAGCACCCGCTGATGAAATTCCTGAGAACAATGCAAGGCGCAGGCTCGCGTGAAAGTACCTCTTTGTCCGGCCGACTGGAGACAGTCGCGGGACGCGCAAGGATTGACGTTCCAGCGCCTTCGACTCCCGAAGACGCATCAAAAGCGACGGCCGTCAAGCGGCGTTTCTGGACGCCTGACGAAGTCGCGGAGCTAGAGAATCGCGAACAGGGGGCCACCGATGAGTAAGAAGGTGCCTTTGGATCGGCTCCGGCAGCTCTCGAAGCAGCGCTCGATTCGAAAGCCGCAGTTGATCGATGAGGGAGCCCTCGACGTCCCTGCGCCGATGACAGAGCATGTGCCGCGCGAGTGGCCCATCCTCTCTTAGCCCGAGGCGTCTTTGTGGAGCCTCGCGAGAATCCCCGGTTCCACTACGGGGATTTTCGCCGAGGGGCGGCTCGGTTGGTCTTTCCTGGCCGAGCCGCTTTTCAAATCGTCGGCCGCAATGTTCTCAGAACGCGGACCGCCTGCATCGCAGGCTCAGTCAAGAGACACGTCATCCAGTTGCCGGCCAGTCGCGGGAGGACCGAATGGCGTTATACAACGTCTACGCTACGTTTGGTGGGGCCGGGCGCAGGTCGCGAGTGTACAGCTTCATTGCTGCCGATGACGCCGAGGCCGAGCAGTTCGTCGTGCATCGACTTCACCGACAAACCCGTGGAGCTATGGTGCTCCTCAAGGAGAGTTGGACACTTCTCGCGCAACGAGGGAGCTAACTAACGTCGGCTTTCCGCCCGAAGCAGACGTTAGCGGTTTAGGTCAGCTTTCGACCCATTCTTGCCATTAGCTAAGGAGTGCGAAGGCGAGAGCGACCAACAGTGGCGACAGGGCAAGGAGGGTCGCTGGTCCAATGAACCCAGCCAATTGCCCAAGCTTCGTCGGAGCCAATTCACGTCGCTTCGCAAGCAGGTAAAAGCTGCCGGCGATGCTCGTGAGAAGCGCCAGATACATCCCTACAGTGATTGAGTTGAAGCCTCCCATGGAGGCGGGCATCAGCATAGCCAACGCCAGAATGAAGCATGTCACGATATTCGCGACCGCCAATGTCCCCAAATCGGTGGAACCTCTCGCTTACGTAAAATCTAATATCCGTCTCGCGGTCAGGCTTCCACCATCCCCACCTTGCCTAGCGGCAGTCTTCGACCCATTGCTGCCATTAGCGATGAGTGCATCCGTGAGGACGACGCTCGGCTAATGCTTGATTGTCAGTTCAAGAAGGCAGAAAGTTCGCTGGAGCTCGGACGTCGAGCGCTCAGATAAGACTGTCTAGATCTTGAGCCCTTTCGTGACGCCGAGCTCGATCATCGGAGGGCGCGATGGTCCGGACGCCATTGTGGATCGGCCTGGATGTAAGCGCGGACGAAACCGCCGTTTGCGCTACAGACAACGATGGAACAGTGCTCTTGGAGGTTCAGGTCGCGTCTAAAGCGACTGCCATTCATTCCGTCCTTAAGAGCGACAAACGCCGGGTTCGACTCATTGGGCTTGAGAGCTGCTCCTTCTCGATATCGCTCTCACGATCTCTATCGAAACTCGGGTATCCGGTCGCCATGTTCGAGACGAGGCAGTCGAGCAAGTTCCTAAGTATCCGCAGAAACAAGACAGATAAGAACGATGCACGTGGATTAGCCGACATCGCGCGGCTGGGTCGTAGCTCCGTGTCCGAGGTGCGCGTCAAGGCACTCGAATGCCAGCGACTTCGATCGACACTTGTTACTCGCCAAAAGCTCATTCAGCTTCGAACAGCGATGGAAGGAAGCATGCGCTCGCTCTTTCGCTTGCACGGCGGAAAACTGAAAAGTTCGTATTCAGCGGCGGCGCTCCGAAGGAATGTTTGCGAGGAACTCAGGCGATTACGCAAGTCAGAAAAGATTGATCTCACTGAAGAGATGCAGCCCTTGCTCGAGCTCAGCGCTGCGACGCGAGCCTATATTGAAGAGCTAGACCGTCGATTGAGTAAACAGGTTGACGAAAACGCCGTTTGCCAGAGATTTATCGAGATACCGGGTGTTGGGCCGATCACGGCGCTGGCGTTTTACAGTGCCGTTGATGATCCGCACCGCTTCCGTCGAACTGCCGACATCGGCGCGTACTTCGGGCTTGTGCCAAGGGTCCGCCAGTCAGGTCAAAGCGTAACTCGCATTCGCATCAGTAAGGCCGGGGACAAATTGACCAGAACTTACCTGACTGGCGCAGCGAAGCAGCACTTGAAAACCGCGAACTCATCTCTCGCGCTCTGGGGGACCGGTCTTTCAGAGAGACTCAAAAGACGTGGCGTCCATGTGGCTCTGGCCAGGAAGCTCGCCGTGACGATGTTGGCTATCTGGAAGTCAGGCGAGCATTACGATCCATTCCACGCGCGTCAAAGTGCGTAAACGAACGAAATATGGGAAACAAACTCCCTCTGGGAGGGGCAGGCTGGGAGACCGCAACCACCACCGAGGACGTTTTTTCGATCCCGCATGGGTTCTCGGCCCAGCCTGCTTTCTTACGAGGTATGCCCACATATTCGACGCAGTCGCTGAAAGAGCACGCCGGGCCGCGCCCGAGATGCACGGCATTTGTTAGCAGTGTGCCGAGAGGCATCTTCATGGCTATCTTGCGGAGTTCAAGTTCCCCTATACCGCCGTCAGGCGCTTGGTTACGATGACGCGGCAAGTTTGGACCGCATCCTCCGTGATATCGTGGGCAAGCGCCTAACCGCTTAAAAGTGGGTGCCAGAGCCTGCCACGAGCGCTGGAAACGCCGCTCGGAGGATGCTTAAAGGTCCTCAGTCCAATCGCAGCTCGTCTGAGTGTGTTTCGTACACACTGCCACTAACGTCCGCTTTCCACCCATTTCACTCAACCGGCCAAGCTCAATCCATGATTGTCGATTGCCCGAGCGCCTACGTTGTTGATGGGGACACACTCCGTTGTGGCTCCGAGCGGCTTCGGCTCCTCGGCATTGATGCGCCCGAGATGAGCACCTGTCCTCACTGGCGCACCTGTGCTCCCGGCGACGGCCAGGCGTCAAAAAGCAGCTTAATCGTTGCGATGCGGTTCGGTCCCATCCGCTATGAGCCGGTGACCGTGGACCGCTACGGGCGAAGTGTTGCTATGGTTTGGGCAGGAAGCATCAATCTGTCCTGCTGGCAGCTCCAGCGAGGCCAAGCGATCTACAAGCCTAAATGGGATAATTCGCAAATGATCGCCCGCGCCTGTCGCTAGGCGGGTCCCAACCCTAAGCCGTAGAGGACGACCAAGGTCCGTAGCATTGGGACCGTGGTCCTTGGAGCCAAGGCGCAACCCAGTACACCCACGAAGACTACTAACTGGGAAATCAACACATGCCTTGGGATATCGGAAACGGACGCGCCGAGCCGCGCCCGTCCCCTGTTGCGATTCGACACGCGACGATATTTTTTTGGTCGTAGATTCCCTACATCGCAAGCCCGTTTGGAGGTCAGTACCGGTAAGGCTCAAAAGCTACCCCATCGCCACCTCGCTGCCGGTGCTCGCCTCGGCTACCATCGATCTGTGGACCAGCCGACTGACCAGGACTCCATCGTTCAATCTACGTTTTGTCACCGCTCGCCATGGTGCTTAGTAATCCGCGGCGTTCGGATAATCCGCTGGAAGTTGTGAACGCGGCGTTCTGCGCGCTGACCGGCTATACAGAAGCCGAAACCATCGGCCGCAATTGCCGGTTTCTTGCGGGGCAAAGGGACAGACGAGGCCGGCCACCGAACAATTGCGCCGTGGGATCCGAGCTCGCCAGCCGGTTTTAGCAAATATTCTAAATTACCGCAGTGACGGCAGCGCGTTTCGCAACGGAGTCATGATCACTCCCATTTGCGATGCCAACGGGGATCTCGCGTGGTCTCCTGGGCAGCCAAGTAGATCTCGGCGCCTCTTCCTCCGCAGCCTTTGAACAGCGCCGTTCGCTCGCGGCGGACCGAGTGGCCGAACTCCCCAGGCGTCAACATCAGGTCCTTCAGGCGATGGCTCGCGGACTTCTCAACAAGCAGATCGCGTGGGAGCTCAAGATCAGCGAAAAAACGGGTGAAGATGCACCGCGCGTTGCTCATCGAGAGGCTCGGCGTCAGCACCTCGGCCGAGGCGATTCGTCGAACATTGTCGCGACTTCCTTAGGAAGCCGGCTTCTGGCTTTCCGCAGTAGGCGCTCTTGGCCTGGCGTCGGCATTCGTCTGCTTCGAACTTGTAAGTGTAGGTACGCATGCTTCCGGCCTCGATCAGGGGGCCTCGACGGGCAGCTCTTGCCAAGCGTGTTGTAGCCGAACGCTGCATACAATTGCTCCGGACTCATCTTCGGCGTCGATGCGAAAACGAAAGTCTAACGTCCCATTGCCAGCGTCACGCGTCATCACGTCGCGGGCTGCCATCCGCACAGCGACATGAAGCGCCTCAAGGCTGAAGAACTCGCGCGGCTGGGGGTCCACCAGCGTCTCGGTGCCGTCACGCAAATGCATGGAATAAAATGCCATGGGTCGCTCCTTGCAATGGGCGGGAGCGCGGGCGGTCTCTCAGCCGTCGAGGCCTAGGTCATCTCGGCGATCGCCAATCCATACACCAACCGGCTATCAGGGTCTCGTAATTGTTTCAGAGGTGGTGGTGTCGCGCAGCAATAATCCAAATAGATGGATGTTTTCGCTGCCGATAGGGTGCTTCGGATCTCGAGCGTCACTGACGCAGCAAACGTGCAGCGGAGCCGTTGTTCGTCAGCTCGGCGGAATAGCGCCGACCGGGCGTGCAACCCCATTTAGTATCCACGCTGAAAGGCGAAGTCCGTTCTCCGGCTCAGTCCGCCGCTTTGCGTTAGGCTTCAAATTAACTTGCGGTTGGTCTGCTGGAAGGATCGGCAACCCCCCGCTTCCACATGGCCGGCGGCTCACCAAATTCGCGCTTAAAGGCCCTGTTGAAGGCAGCTTCCGAGTTGAAACCGACGGCGTACGCCACGTTCGCTGTGTTCTCCTTGCCTTCGCGCAACATATTTGCGGCCATGCGCATCCGCCACCGAGCGCAATACCGCATCGGCGGTTCTCCGATCAGCTCTGCGAAGCGTGCCTGTAGAACGGTTCGAGATACACCTGCTTCTCGAGCCAGACTCTCAACATCGAGTTCCTCCGGATAATGATTGTGAATCAAGTGAAGCGCTTTGCCCACCGCCGCGTCTCTGAGCCCGGCAGCCCAGCCGGCAAGCTCGTCGGCGCCTTCGAGGTAGTGTCTGATGGCGTGCGCAATGAAGAGTTGCGCAAGCCTTGCGAGCATGGCCGGTGAACGGTCCGTTGAAAGAAACCGCATTGAACTCGCAACCCAATCGCTACTCTCCTCTTGCGGACTGAGGACGAGCATCCGAGGCAGGCTATCAAACAGCGGATGGCGGTATTCGCTGAGACCCAGGAACCCGCAATAGATGTCGACGCTCTCTCCTTTGCCGTCGATGCGAATCGTCGCCGGCTCGCCGTCAAATCCGGGCTTCAGCAGGTCGTCGGCATCGACCGGAGTCAGCCCTGCGCGAGTATAGAGCACATGCCGATCATTGCGCGGGAAGACGAGGACCGTACCTTCCTGAACATGAACAGGTGCCTGCCCCTGGACCTCGGCCCAGACCTGACCGCATCGAACGTAGTGATATCCGATTAGTGTTCCAGGGACAGGGAAATACCGGGCGCAACTCTCACGCGTGAACTGAGAGATCATGCACCAATCGCCTCTCGCTCGAGCGTCCACCACCACACCGCCCGTCAGTCGCAACGAGTCCAAGATTTCGTCGACAACGTCCATCAGCTGCACCTGGCGTCAGGCGAAAGCGATGGGTCAAATCGTGGCCCTGCACGCCTGTCCAACTATTATCGTGCGCCTAAGACCGCTTCCTTGCAATCGTGGACCCGGCGAGGGTCGAAAGCGGACTCTAACGCAATCGGCTGTGGACTAGCCCCGGAGTTCTACCACCGAGGCGCTCAACTCACGGGTGATTACCCGGTGATTACTTTTGCGATCTCGACAGGCCCATTTTTTGGCTAAGTGCTGGTGAGCCCAGCTGGATTCGAACCAGCGACCTACTGATTAAAAGTCAGTTGCTCTACCGACTGAGCTATGGGCCCGACCAGCCGGGCTCCGTTACCTGCGGGGAGCAGCGCGGGCAAGGCGCTGAGCGAGATGGCGCGCGGTGAGGCTGCCTTCGATGCGCCAGTCGGGAGCGATTGCGGCGAGAGGCCGGAGCACGAAGTTGCGATCGCGAAGTTGCCTGTGGGGGATGGTCAAGGGCCGCGAACGGAACGCGCCGCCGCTCCACAGGACGAGATCCAGATCGAGCACCCGAGGCCCCCACCGCCGGCCCGCGCGGCGGCCGAACTCGCGCTCGACCCGCTTGAGGCGTTTGAGCACGGCCCGCGGCTCCAAGTCGCTCTCTATGAGTGCCACCGCATTCGCAAAGTCGCGGCCTGCGCCGCCATGCGCGGGATTGAGGATGATAGGCGAGGCGTCGAACAGGCCGAATTCCTCATCGAGGCGCGCGACTGCTGCTTCGACCACGCCGGTGGGGCGGCCGAAGCGTCCGTGGGGCCGGTTAGATCCGATCGCGATTGCGTAGAGGTGCGTTGCATGTCTCACGGCGGCTCGCCTAGGTCAGCGCGATGCGCATAGCCACCCCCGCCGAGCTGTCGCCAGTCCCCGAGGCAGAGGCGCCGCGCGACTGTCCGCTCTGTCCCAGGCTGGTCGCATTCAGGGAGGAGTGCCGGGTGGAATTCCCGACCTGGTGGAACGCGCCCGTGCCGGCATTTGGGGACCGACACGCGTGGCTGGCCATCGTTGGCCTTGCCCCAGGCAAGCAGGGGGCCAATCGAACGGGCCGGCCGTTCACAGGCGATTACGCAGGAGAGTTGCTCTACGCGACCCTGCTCAAGTTTGGCTTGGCGGAAGGTGTATACGGCGCCGATCCTTCGGATGGGCTTCAGCTAAAGGGCTCGATCGTCCTCAACGCCGTCAAATGCCTGCCGCCGGCCAACAAGCCCGAGCCGCGCGAGATCGCCACGTGCCGGACCTATTTCGAGGTTGCACTGGGCGCATTGCCGAACGTCCGCGTGGTGGTTGCGCTCGGACAGATCGCCCATGTCGCTTCGGCACGCGCGCTAGGTCTGCCGCCTGCTTCGACCAAGTTCGGCCATGGTGCAGAGGCTTCCGCGCCCGATGGCCGAGTGTTGCTGTCGAGCTATCACTGCTCGCGATACAATCAGAATACCGGCCGCCTCGACTCAGCGATGTTTGAGGCCGTGTTCGAGCGGGCGCTGGAGCTCAAATGTCTTCGGTAAGCCGGCCGTAAAGCTCCGGCCTGCGGTCCCGGAAGAAGCCGAATGCAGCGCGGTGCTTCTTGGCTTGCGAAAGATCCAGCGTCGCCACCAGCACGCCGCTCTCTTCCGCTCCGAACTCCGCAAGCATGTCGCCGCGTTCGTCACAGATGAAGCTGTGACCGTAAAAGCGCTGGCCGTGCTCGGTACCGATCCGGTTGGCGGCGACGACTGGAACCACGTTGGACACTGCGTGGCCGATCATCGCGCGCCGCCAGAGGCGTGAGGTGTCGAGGTCGGGATCGTGCGGCTCCGATCCGATCGCTGTCGGATAGAAGAGGATCTCGGCGCCCATCAGCATCATGGCGCGGGCGGTCTCCGGATACCATTGGTCCCAGCAGATGCCGACGCCGAGCTTTGCGTGCTGGGGGCCGTCCCAGACCTTGAAGCCCGTGTTGCCGGGCCGGAAGTAGAACTTCTCCTCGTAGCCGGGCCCGTCCGGGATGTGGCTCTTGCGATAGACGCCCGCAATCTTGCCGTCAGGGCCGATCATCGCGAGGCTGTTGTAATGGTGCGGACCGTCGAGCTCGAAGAAGCTGGTCGGTATCCAGATCTTCAGCTCCTCGGCGAACTTCTGCATCGCGACGACCGAGGGATGCTCCGCCGTCGGCTTCGCCGTCGCGAACAGACCCTCGTCCTCGATGCGGCAGAAGTAATGGCTCTCGAACAACTCGGGGGGAAGCACGACCTTCGCCCCCTTGCCGGCGGCCTCACGCACGAACTCGCCCACCGAGCGGATGTTCGCGTCGCTGTCCTCGGTGAAGGCGAGCTGCAGTGCGGCGACGGTCAGCTTGGTCATGCGGGAACCTGTTGGGAAATGCAGTGGAAGCTTCCGCCCCCGGTGAGGATGTGGTCGGCGCGAAGGCCGATTGCAACGCGGTCAGGGATGAGCGCCTGAACGACGTCGACTGCGGCACGGTCGTTCGGTGAGCCGTACTGCGGGACCACCACTGCGGCATTGCCGATGTAGAAGTTCATGTAGCTCGCCGGGATCACGTCGCCATCCTCGTCGAGGACCCGGCCGGGAGATGGGAGAGTGACGATGTCGAGCTTGGTCGCACGCAGCCGGCGGGCGGCATCGCGATAGATGCTCTCATTGGGGTCGTCCCTGGCCGGCGTGGGGATTGCAATCCGTCCCGGAGCCACGAACCGGGCGAGATTGTCCACGTGTCCATCGGTGTGGTCGTTCAAGAGGCCCGAGCCGAGCCAGATGACGCGCTCGAACCCAAGGTCGCGCCGCAGTCGCTCCTCGACTTCGTCTCGGGTGAGCGTGTTGCGGTTGGGGTTGAGCAGGCATTGTTCGGTCGTCACGACGGTACCGGAGCCGTCGCCGTCGATGGCCCCGCCCTCGAGCACCCAAGCGCATTTGCTGAAGGGCAATCCTGCGGCCTGCGCCAGCCGCTCTCCGATGTCCTGATCGCCTTCGAGGTCGTATTTGCCGCCCCATCCATTGAAGGCAAAGCCCTGCGCCGACCTTCGCTTGCCTGACCCGACGACGATCGGGCCTGTGTCGCGCAGCCAGATGTCGCCGAACGGCTCGACGATCACCTCTGCGAAGGGCGCGAGCTTGCGTACACTTTCTGCTGCTCCCTCGTGCGCGGCGACAAGGCGGACCGTCTCGCCCTTGCCCCCCGCATAAACCGCCCGAGCGAACGCAACGACCTCGCGCTCGGCTTCCTTGAGATCGCCGAGCCAGAGCTCGGGATCGCTCGGAAAACCGATCCACACCGCCTCGTGCGGCGCCCATTCGGGAAGGGGAGGATGCGTCACGGCGCGCGGGTAACCGACGCATTGAAGCGTGCCAAGGTCGCACCTTGCGTGCAATTCGACAACATGCACTATGCCATGGCCGAAGAGGGGGATTCATGAAGGCCTGCGTATTGCTGCTCGCTTCGGCGATCGGCGCCCTTTCGAGTTCTGCGTCTGTTAGCGCGGCGGATCTCGTGACAGATGCAAAGGCCTTCGGTGCCAGAGACGCCGTCCTCGCCCCTGACCTTTCCGCGGACGGCTCGAGCGTGGTCTATATAACACCCGGCTCCGGTCGGAAGTCCGTCGCCGTCAAAGGTAATCTCGAGACTGGCCAGTTCGCTCAAGTCGCCAGTTCTGATGGCGCTCCGGAGGGTCTACGCTGGTGCAACTTTGCCTCCGCGAGCCGAGTAGTCTGCCAGATCACGGGCGCAACCTCGAACAATCTTTTCCAGATCCTAGGCTTTAGTCGTCTCTTGTCACTCAACGTCGACGGATCCGATCCGAAGATGCTCGGGCAAAGCGACAGCTTCTACGACGCTTGGATCCGTCAGTTTGATGCGGCCGTCGTTGATTGGCTCGACGGCACCGACAATAAAATCCTTCTCGAGCGCCAATATGTTCCTGAAGAGGGGAAGATCGGCACTCGCTTCGTTCGCACAAAGAATGGCGTCGGAGTGGACCGGATCGATGTCCGCACGCTTGTCAGCGACAGCATCGAATCTCCGCGCGACGGCGTCGCCAATTACGTGAGCGATGGCCGAGGTAGTGTCCGGCTAATGGCCATGCCGGAAGCGACCACCCCCAATAGCGGGATTCTCTCCGGAAGAGTGAAATATCTCTATCGAACGACGGATTCGCGCGACTGGAAGAATCTCGGATTGTTCGACGACAAGGAGTTCCAGCCGCTCGCGGTCGATGCCGAGACAAACCAGCTCTATGCGCTCAAAAAGAAAAATGGGCGCTTTGCCCTGTATGGCATCAAGCTTGACGGCAGCTTGGCCGAGAGCCTGATTGCCGAGAATCCACGGGTCGACATCGACGATGTCGTGCGGTTTGGCGATGGCCAGCGCGTAATCGGCTACACCTATGTCGAAGACCAAAGGGCAACGGTCTATTTTGATCCGGAGTTCAAGGCGCTGGCTGCCGCGCTGTCGAGAGTTCTCCCGAACCTGCCGCTGGTCAGCTTCGTTGATTCCAGCCACGATGGGCGCAAGCTGCTGATCCATGCCGGGAGCGATAGCGATCCCGGCCGTTATTACCTGTTTGACCGGGTTCACAAAACGCTCACGCCGGCGATGATCGACCGGCCTGAACTGGATGGGCGTACGCTTGCTTCGGTCAAGGCTGTCACAATCACCGCGCCCGATGGAGCATCGATCCCCGCGTACCTGACTCTGCCGCCCGGCAAACCGGCGAAAGGACTCCCTGCGGTTGTTCTGCCACATGGCGGTCCGAGCGCACGCGATGTCTGGGGTTTCGACTGGCTCTCTCAGTTCCTCGCGGCGCGCGCTTACGCTGTCCTGCAACCGGAATATCGTGGTTCTGCGGGCTTCGGCGATGCCTGGTTAAATGAAAACGGATTCAAGAATTGGCGAACGTCGATCGGTGATATTACCGCATCGGCGAAGTGGCTCGCCGCGCAAGGCGTCGCCGACCCGAGCCGCATGGCCATCGTCGGTTGGTCGTATGGAGGTTATGCAGCGCTCCAGTCGGCCGTGACGGAGCGCGCCCTCTACAAGGCGGTCGTCGCAATCGCGCCCGTGACCGACCTTCAAATGCTGAAGGATGACGCGCAGGACTTCACCGTCAAGGACATCGTTGAAAAGGAGATCGGGGCGGGGCCACACATCGCTGGAGGCTCGCCTCTGCGCCATGCGGCCGAGATCCAGGCGCCAGTGCTCCTGGTCCATGGCGATCTCGACACAAACGTGCGGATCGCGCATTCACAAAAGATGGATGCGGCGCTGAAGAGCGCGGGGAAGTCGAGCGAGCTGCTCAGCTTCAAGGGCCTTGATCATCAACTTAACGATAGTGATGCGCGGACGCAGATGTTGACGAAGATCGGCGAGCTACTCGACCGCACAATCGGTCACTAACAAAAGGGGCGGCCAGAACGGCCGCCCGTCTTTTTTCGTTCGTGGGTTGCTTAGCGCGAGTAGAACTCGATCACCAGGTTCGGTTCCATGCGAACCGGATAGGGTACCTCGTCCAGCTTGGGCACGCGGGTGAAGCTCACCTTCGTGTTGCCGTCCGCGACGACGTAATCCGGCACATCGCGCTCGGCGAGGCTCTGCGCCTCGATCACGAGCGCCATTTCCTGCGCCTTGGGCCCGAGTTCGACCATGTCCCCGACATTCACGCGGCGCGATGCAATGTTGCATTTCACGCCGTTCACCCGGATGTGGCCATGGCTGACGAGCTGGCGAGCAGCCCAGATCGTCGGAGCGAACTTGGCCCGGTAAACGACCATGTCGAGCCTACGCTCGAGCAGGCCGATGAGGTTCTGCGAAGCGTCGCCCTTCATGCGGATCGCCTCGACGTAGTTCTTCTTGAACTGCTTCTCGGTGATGTCGCCGTAATAGCCCTTGAGCTTCTGCTTGGCGCGGAGCTGAACGCCGTAGTCGGACAGCTTGCCCTTGCGGCGCTGGCCGTGCTGACCGGGGCCGTACTCGCGGCGGTTCACCGGGCTCTTGGGACGTCCGAAGACGTTCTCGCCCATGCGGCGGTCGAGCTTGTATTTGGCGCTGGTGCGCTTCGTCATGATCTTTCCTTCAATTGCGTTGCTTCAATTTTCCGGAGCCGCGCTGCTGATTTCCTGAAGGAGCAGGAAGGGCAGGGCCACCGCTTCACCGGAGTGCGGGGCCAATTGCGAGGGGCGCCTGCTAGAGAAGGGCGCCCGTCAGGTCAAGCCGAGGTCCAGCGGAAGATCGCGTCAACGTCCGTTCGTGGAAGGGGGGCGGCTATGAACGATGGAGTTCCCGCTCAAGCTCAGCACGTTGTTCTTCTCGTCGGCGTCCACCGAGCATTTGCCGCAACCTTGTCCACTGCGGTCGAGGTCCCCAGCCGTCGAGGGCAGGAGCCATGCCGCCGCGGAAATCGCGCTGGCCGAAGCCAGATCGAAGACCGGTCCCGCCAAGGAGGCCGATTTTACCGAGAAGCCCTTCATGGCGATCCACCGGCTTTCGCCCGCGGCGAGCCTCGACGTATGCGCCTGGACTTCGTCGCTCCTGACGCCGTTGGCAGCTGCGCGAGCGACAACGACTATGGGGACGCGCGCTCCGCCGCGGCCCTGGTTGACGAGCCGGACGAAAAGGGTGTCGCCATCGATCCGCATATCCCTGACGGCAATGTCGGGGAACATCCGGTCGTCTGAATTTGCATGCGGCTGCGAGAGCGTGTGCCATTCGTAGGGCATGGGCAGGATACGGATTTCGCGCATCATCGGCGTCGGGGGCGACATTGTCGCGGTCGGCGCAGCGGCGAGGAGGAACAGCAGGTTCAACATGGCCTCTTCCTTCCAAGACCCGAGTTGTCGATTTTGCTCCTCTTTGGACCGGGCTGCAACGCCCTAGTCGCGCTTCCTCGGCGGCCCGACGAGCGCCCGGATGATCCCGTGCACGGCCTTCACCTCGCGTGATGACCAGCCGGTCTTGGTGAAGATCGTCCGTAGGGTGTTGCGAGTAGCCTGGGTGCGGGACGGTGGATGGAAATAACCCTTGGCGACAAGCTCCTCGTCGAGTTGGGAGACGAGCCGATCGAGCTCCGCGTGAGGCGCGGCCGGCTCGAGGTCCTTGGCGGTCGGCTGTGCGAGATTGCTGCGCTTCGACCATTCGTACGCAAGAAGGATGACCGCCTGGGCAAGATTGAGCGATGCGAACTCCGGGTTGATCGGCACCGTCACGATTGCATTGGCGAGCGCTACCTCTTCCGTTTCGAGACCTGAGCGTTCGGGACCGAAGAGGATTGCCGAGCGCGCGGGTGAGGAGGCGATCTGATCCGCCATTTGCTCCGGGCCGACAACCGGCATGACCAGGTCCCGGCGGCGAACGGTGGACGCGAAGACCGTGGAGCAATCCGCCACGGCCTCCTCGACGCTGCCGAAGACCTCCGCCTGCTCCAGCACGATGTCGGCGCCGCTCGCCGCGGGTCCCGCATCCGGGTTCGGCCAGCCGTCGCGCGGGGCGACAAGCCGCATATCGGTCAGGCCGAAGTTGAGCATCGCCCTCGCTGCCTTGCCGATATTCTGGCCAAGCTGCGGGCGCACCAAGACGATGACGGGCTTGTTGAAGTCAGTCACAGCAGACGATCGTGACCAGGCGGCGAGGCCTCCTTTTCGACGCGCTCGGCGATCTCGGCGAAGTCGCCTGGATCGCTGAAGTCCTTGTAGATGCTGGCGAAGCGAATGTAGGCGACGTGGTCCAGCGACTTGAGGCCGGCCATCACCGCCTCGCCGATGCGCACCGACGAGACGTCATCGCCAAGGGTCTCCATTTGCCGCTGAACGCCGCTAATCAGCCGGTCGATCTTCGCAGCGTCGATATCGCGCTTGCGGATGGCGTGGCCGATGGCCCGCTCCAGCTTCGCCCGGTCGAACGGCTCTCGCTTGCCGTCCTTTTTCACCACGGTGAGATCGCGCAGCTGGACCCGTTCGAACGTTGTGAAACGGGCACCGCACGCCTCGCACTGCCGGCGGCGGCGGATGGCAGCGCCATCCTCGCTCGGGCGGCTGTCCTTTACCTGGCTGTCTTCATGGGCGCAGAAGGGGCAGCGCATTCTTACCCTTGATAGATTGGAAAGCGCGCGCAGAGTTCGCGAACGCGCTCGTTCACCGCCTGCTCGACCGCCGCGTTGTTCTCTGGTCCGTTCTTGGCAAGGCCATCGAGCACGTCGGCGACCATGTCGGCGATGTCGCGGAATTCGGTTTCGCCGAAGCCGCGCGTGGTGCCAGCCGGCGAGCCGACGCGGATGCCGCTGGTCTTGACCGGCGGCAGCGGATCGAAGGGCACGCCGTTCTTGTTACAGGTGATGCCGGCGTGTTCGAGGCTCTCGTCCGCGTCCTTCCCGGTCAGACCGAGCGGACGCAGGTCGACAAGTGCGACGTGGGTGTCGGTGCCTCCAGCCACCAGGTCCGAGCCGCGCTCCTTCAACCGATTGGCGAGCGTCTTGGCGTTGGCGATCACCGCCTTGGCATAGGTCTTGAACTCCGGCTGCAGCGCCTCGCCGAAGGCAACCGCCTTCGCGGCGATCACGTGCATCAGCGGGCCGCCCTGAAGGCCGGGGAAAACCGCTGAATTGATCTTCTTGGCGATGCTCTCGTCGTCCGTCAGCACCATGCCTCCGCGCGGACCCCGAAGCGTCTTGTGAGTGGTCGTCGTGACCACGTGCGCATAGCCGAAAGGCGAGGGATGCTCCCCGGCGGCGACAAGCCCGGCGAAATGCGCCATGTCGACGAGGAAGAGCGCGCCGACCTCGTCACAGATCTCGCGGAACCGCTTGAAGTCGAAGTGGCGCGGATAGGCTGAGCCGCCGGCGATGATCAGCTTCGGCTTGTGCTCTTTCGCCAGCCGCTCCACCTCGTCGAAGTCCACGAGATGGTCGTCCTGCCGGACGCCATATTGCACGGCGTTGAACCACTTGCCCGACTGCGCCGGAGGGGCGCCGTGGGTCAGGTGTCCTCCCGCAGCGAGGCTCAGGCCCATGATGGTATCGCCGGGCTTGAGCAGCGCCAACATCACCGCGCCGTTAGCCTGGGCGCCGGAATGCGGCTGCACGTTGGCGAATTCGCACCCGAAAAGCTTCTTCGCGCGCTCGATGGCCAGTGTCTCGACCGCATCGGAGGGAGCGCAGCCCTGATAGTAGCGGCGCCCGGGATAACCTTCGGCATATTTGTTGGTGAGGACGGAGCCCTGAGCCTCGAGCACGGCCTTGCTCACGATATTCTCGGACGCGATCAGCTCGATCTGCGTCTGTTCGCGGCGGAGCTCGGCGCGAATGGCGTCCTCGACCGCCGCGTCGTTTTCCGAGAGGCCGCTGGTGAAGAAGCCGTGGGGTACGCGGTAGCTTTGCTGCTGCTCGAGATCGGCGGCGGTGGCCATCAGTCGCTGTCCTGCAATAATCGGGAAAGTTGATCGACGCGGCGCTCGTGACGCCCGCCGGCGAAATCGGTGCCGAGGAAGGCTGCAACGCAGGCCTTCGCCATGTCGCTGCCGATGAGCCGTCCACCGAGCGCAAGCACGTTGGCGTCATTATGCTCGCGGGCGAGCTGCGCGGAAAGCGGATCGTCGACGCGGGCGCAGCGGCATCTGGGCTCGCGGTTCACGGCGATTGAGATGCCGATGCCCGAGCCGCAAACGGCGATGCCGCGTTCAGCGCCTCCTGACGCAACCGCGTGCGCCAACTTCCTCCCGTATTCCGGATAATCTACGCTTTCCGGGCCGTTCGTTCCGAGATCGCTAACCTCGTGACCCTGCTCGCGTAGCCAACGGACGAGCTCGTCCTTGAGTAGGTATCCGGCATGGTCGGCGGCGAGGGCGATGTGCATGGCCCTTTCCTAACGCGCCAAGCGCAGCCGCGCCACAGCGCGAATGTCATAGCGGCAATCAATAGCCCGGCAGGGATCAAGCCGGTTTCGGCGCTCCGCCCTCGAGCTGCGCAAGGCGAGCGGCCATTTCGTCGAGACGTTGCTGCATCTCGCTTTCACGCGAATGATGGCTGCGAGCGATTCGAAGAGCTTCCGCAAGATCGGGAATCAGTTCCTCGACGGCCTCGAGCTGCTGGCGATTGTAGCGATTCCCGTCCGAGCGGCGGCCGAGCAGGAGCGTACCGACCGAGCTTTCCTCATCGGCCAACGTGAGCTTCTCGATAAGCTCGGGATCATTGGCCGACGCCACATTCCTCGCGGCGATCAAGTCGCGGCTGAGCGCCGTGTCCAGCACAATCGCCGATGCGGAAGGGTGCATCACATCGTCGATGATCGCGAGGGCCCTCGTCGCGAGTTCCGCCGGGGTCTCTGTGAGGGCCCACTTCTTCATCCGAGCCGATGCGCCGCGCATCCGGTCGATCGGACCGCCGAACCGCTTGCGCGTCCAGCCGAGCACCAGGGATTGAGTCGGCGAAAACACTCCGGCCGCGATCACTGCGCCGACCGTCGTTGCTCCCGCCTCGCTCTGGTGCCCGAGCACCTGTTCAATCACCAATTTGACGAGGTCGGAGCTCGCCGCCCACACGACCCCGACGATCAGGGTTACGACAGCATAAGCGGCCGAACGAGTGATGACGGTGTCGGCCTCCCACAGGCGGAACCGGATCAGCGCGACGAGCAGGCCGAGCGGGATCATCGCGACGCCGAGAGAGAAGAAGACCAAGGTGAGGAGGTTGAAGAGCGGCTTCTGCTGGCTCGAATCCTCCGGGATGAAAGCGACCATCGTGAAGGCGATCGCGAGGAGGATGAATCCCGTCGCAAAGCCAAAGGCGGCCCACTTGATCTGCTGTTTCTCGATTCCCGTCTCAAGTCGGCGGTAGCGCACGAACTGGCCGCCAAGGAGGAGCAACAAGATGCCGACGCCGAGCAACACCTGCAGAGTTGCGTTGACGTCCGGCAAGGTCAGGAAAACGATCAGCGGAAGGGAGGCTACGAACAGCCAGCGAAGGTAGCGCGGGACGAATACGCCGTCGGGGAAGACTGCGAGCGCAATCAGCAGCAGATAATACCAGCTGTCCGAAAGCACGTCCTCCATCCAGCCGTATCCGGTCCACATCCACAGCTGGATCGCGGGATCGACCGAGGCCGCCATCAGTGCGAACAAGACCGCGAACAGCATGGCGACCGGGTCCGCCGGGCGGCGCATCGCAAGCAGAAGGCTGCACAAGAGCAGCACGGAGCAGGCGAACAATGCCGCGCCCAGGCGCGTCCCGATACGAAGAGCCCATGATTGCCTGGCTTCGGCGCTCAGCCTGAGCGGGCGGTGGATCTGGCGGAGCTCGGTCAGGCGCCCGTCAGGGGCACGGACCTTCAACGCTACCACGGGCCCCGGCGCGGTCTTCAGCATTCCGGAAACCGTTCCGATCGTCGCGTCCGAGGGCACGGCGTTCCCATCGATCTGGAGGACCCGGAGATTGAGCGGCTGCGGCTCTTGCCCTTTCCTGGGCAGCAGGCCGACCTTGACCGAGCCATCGTCCTGGACGTCGTAATCAAGGCCGAGTTCCTGGAACGCCACCGAATAGTCGTAGCTCGAGCGGAGCGAGTAAGCGGTCGCGACAAGACCGACGGTCAGTGCGAATGCGAAAACGAGGGCCCAGACCAGCCGGATTGCGCGAGCATGTTTTTCCGGCATCGGCCGAAGCCGACCGGGCAGATGCCATCGCCGGGCTATCGATGCAGCCACTCGGACCCCCTGAACCGAATCGTTCAGGCCGATGCTACCAGCACTTAATCCCCGTTAAATAGGGAGTTCAGGCCGCGAGACGGAGCTCTTCGCGGCTCCAGATCTCGACGAGGGCGGAAGTCAGCTCGTCCATCATGTCGGCCGTGTGATGCGGGCCCGGAGTGAAGCGCAGGCGCTCGGTGCCGCGGGGCACCGTCGGGAAATTGATCGGCTGGACGTAGAGGCCGTACTCGGCAAGCAGGATGTCGCTGACACGCTTGGCCTTGACCGGGCAGCCGACGAGCAGGGGCACGATGTGCGTCTCGCTCGGCATGGCGGGAAGGCCGGCCGCGGCGAACTTGGCCTTGAGCATCGCCGCCGATTCCTGCTGGGCGCGGCGCTCTTCCGTCGATTGCTTGAGGTGGCGAACGCTCGCCAGTGCCCCGGCGACGAGCACCGGCGAAAGCGAGGTCGTGAAGATGAAGCCCGGCGCATAGCTGCGGATGCAGTCGATGATCATCCGGTCGGCCGCGATATACCCGCCCATCACGCCGAACGCCTTGCCGAGCGTTCCCTCGATGATCGTCAGCCGTTGCGGGATGCCATCGCGGTCCGAAATGCCGCCTCCGCGGTCTCCGTACATGCCGACCGCGTGGACCTCGTCGAGGTAAGTCAGCGCGTTGTACTTGTCGGCGAGGTCGCAAATGGCGCCGATCGGAGCGATGTCCGCGTCCATCGAATAGACGCTCTCGAATGCGATGAGCTTGGGCGTCTCGGGGTCTGCCGCCGCGAGCAGCTCCTCCAAATGATCGAGATCGTTGTGGCGGAACAGCCGCTTCTCGCAGCCGCTGTTCTTGATGCCGGCGATCATCGACGCGTGGTTGAGCTCGTCCGAGAAGATCAGGCAGCCGGGGAGGAGCTTGCCGAGAGTCGAAAGCGCAGCTTCGTTTGAGACGTAGCCCGACGTGAAGAGGAGTGCGCCGTCCTTGGCGTGAAGGTCGGCAAGCTCGGCCTCCAGCTCCGTATGGTAATGAGTGTTACCGCTGATGTTGCGCGTGCCTCCAGAGCCTGCGCCGACCTCGCGAAGGGCGGTCTCCATGGCTTCGACCACGGCGGGATGCTGGCCCATTCCGAGATAGTCGTTCGAGCACCAGACGGTGATCGGCTTTGGGCCATTACCGCCGAAGCACATCGCATTCGGGAAATTGCCTTTCGTTCTCAGGATATCGATGAACACGCGGTACCGACCCTCGTCGTGAAGGCGGTCGATCGCGGATTTGAAAATGCGGTCGTAATTCAAGGAACAGGCTCTCGCTCTCACGCCCTTTAGCGGGCGCTCTTCGCAGATTCCATTGCGAATGACTCGCAATTGACGCGTCTTACAAGGTTTTAATGTCGCCGATTCCGTAGCGGCTCAGCATGGCCAGGTTCGGGTGCCGGGCGGGTCCTGTGAACAGCATCAGGCCTTCGGGCGGGCGGGGAGGCCAGGGATGCTCCCGAGTGAGCCAGGCGATGCGCCGAGCGATGCCGTGTCCGCCATCGACGTAGGCGACTTGAGGAAAGGCCGCGCGAAGCTCCTCCTTGAGAAGCGGGAAGTGCGTGCAGGCGAGGACCACGGTGTCGATGCGCTCGCCGTGCGGAGCATTGAACATCGGCTGAGTGACCGCCCGGACCGCGTCAACGCTGATCTCCTCCCCCGCCAGCTTCGCTTCCGCCAGCTCGACCAACTCGGGCGAGCCATGCCGGACGATCGCACAATCGCCGGCGAATTTGGCGGCAAGGTCGTCGACGTAGGGTTGGCGGACCGTCGCTTCGGTGCCGAGCACGCCGATCACGCGCGACTTCGAGATCTGCGCCGCCGGCTTGATCGCCGGGACAGTGCCGACCACCGGCAGTTCGAGTGCCGACCGGACATGTTCCAGCGCAATTGTCGATGCCGTGTTGCACGCGATGACCGCGAGGCGAGGATGGTATCGTTCGACCAGCCGGCCAAGGAGGGCCGGAACGCGGCTTGCGATCTCGGCTTCGCTCCGCTTGCCGTAGGGAAAGCCGGCGCTGTCGGCGGCGTAGACGATCGGAGCGTTCGGCAGGAGCTCACGCGTCGGGCCGAGCACGGACAGCCCGCCGACGCCGGAATCGAAGAAGAGGATGGGGGCGTTCGCGTCCACGGCGGCTCTGTGGCGCGCCGAAGCCACAGCTGCAAGTTGCGCTGGCGTTCCGGTTTGCTACTCACGCCAGCGAATGACCCGCGAGATCCTTCTGGCCGCTGCTTTTGGCTATGCGTGCGGGTCCATTCCCTTCGGGCTGCTGCTGACGTTGCTGGCCGGCAAGGGTGACATCCGCAAGATCGGCTCTGGCAACATTGGCGCGACGAACGTGCTTCGGACCGGGAGCAGGCCTCTGGCGGCGCTGACCTTGGTTCTCGATTGCCTTAAGGCGACCGCGGCGATCATCATCGCACAACGCATCATGGGTATCGCAGCCGGGCCGGCGGCAGGTGCTGGAGCGCTGATCGGCCACCTCTACCCCGTGTGGCTCAAGTTCCACGGCGGTAAAGGCGTTGCGACGTTTCTCGGCGTGCTTATCCCGCTGCTGCCGGTCGCGGCGGGTGTTTACGCCGGAATCTGGTTGCTCCTGCTGCTGGCGATCCGAATCTCGTCCGTTGCCGGTATGGCCGCGGCGCTCAGTGCGCCGATCACCGCTTTCATCCTTCACTCACCGCTCTTCCCAATGCTGCTCGGTTTCGCGTTGCTCGTCCTGTGGAAGCATCGCGAGAACATCCTTCGCCTGAAGGCCGGGACCGAGCCACGCATTGGGAGAGCCAGGGCTTGAACGAAGATCTCGTCGACCGGCTAAGGCTGGTCCGGACGCCCGGCATTGGACCGGTGACCTTTCGACAATTGATCCGACGGTTCGGAAGCGCGGCAGCGGCGCTCGAGGCTGTCCCCGATCTGGCGCGGCGGGGCGGTGGCAAGGCGCCCCGACTGTTCGAGAAGAGCGAAGCGCAGCGCGAAATCGCGAAAGTCGAGAAGCTTGGCGCGCGGTACCTATTTTTCGGGCAGGGACTCTATCCAAGGCTGCTTGCAGAAGCCGAGGATGCGCCGCCCCTGCTGATCGTCAAAGGCAATTTGAAACTCCTCGATCGCACTGCGGTGGCGATCGTGGGGGCGCGAAACGCGTCGGCGGCCGCCTGCCGCTTTGCCCGCGGGCTGGCGCACGACCTCGGACAGCAGGATTTGGTGATTGTCTCCGGTCTCGCGCGCGGCATCGACAGCGCTGCGCATGACGGCGCGCTGGAAAGCGGAACGATCGGCGTGATCGCCGGAGGGATCGACATCTTCTATCCGCCGGAGAACGAGCAGCGGCAGCGGACCATGTACGAACGGGGTCTCGTCGTTGCGGAGATGCCGCCGGGCACGGACCCGCGGGCGCGCCACTTCCCTTACCGCAACCGCATCATTGCCGGGATGAGCGCCGGAACCGTCGTCGTGGAAGCCGCGCCGAGGTCAGGCTCGCTCATCACGGCGCGGCTTGCAGCTGAAGCCGGCCGCGAGGTGATGGCGGTGCCCGGATCGCCGCTCGACCCGCGGGCGCAAGGTTGCAATCAGCTGATCCGCGACGGCGCCACGCTGGTCCAGAATGCCGACGACGTCGTCGGCGAGCTCCGGCCGATGGAGGCGCGGGTTCGTTCGTCGTCAGCGAGATATCGCCCGGAACCCGAGCTTGTGAACGGCGACGAGGGTGCTGCAGGGCAGGTGGAGGAATTGCTCGGACCTTCGCCAGTGCCGGTGGACGAGATCATCCGGCTATCGGGCGCCAGCTCGGGAGCAGTGCAGATGGCGCTGCTCGAGCTTGACTTGGCGGGGCGTCTCGATCGCCACGCGGGCGGCAAGGTCAGCCTCAGGGCTTGAGCATCACTCCGGCGAGATAACGTTCGGCCCAAGCGACGTCGTCGCTCTTCGGGACGCGCCGGAAAGCAACCTGGGCGACGTGCATGTCGGCCGATCCGGGCATTGCCTTTGCGAAGAACGTTTCCGGCAAACGGGTCTTCGGGTTGAGCGGGCAATCGACGCGCATCTGGGCTGCGCGACCAATCGGACGCCGATAGGCGACCTTGGCGCCCGGGCATGCGCCGGACAGGCCGTCGATCATCACTTGCAGGAAACCGTTGGCGTCGGTGCGGTTGGCGACGCCGGCGAAGCGCTGCGTGGTCACCATTCGGGTCCATCGGTCGACGTTTTCGCCTGCGGGAACCTGTTCCTGGATCGAGTCGCCGTTCCTTGCGACTTGATATCCGGTGACGAAGCCGGGCACCGGTGGGCGCGTGAGCGTCTCCGCGGCAAGAGCAATGAGGATTGGAAGCATGGCGTCCCCCGTTTCTTCCAAGCTTCGCTCACTCTGCCTCGTGACAAGGATCGTCAATGGGGCAGCTTGACGAGGGAAATCCGCCGTCCCCACCTTACGCGTATGCGTGAGGGGCTCCTGTGAAGCTGGTCGTCGTCGAATCGCCGGCCAAAGCGAAGACCATCGAGAAATATCTTGGAAGCGGACACCGGGTGCTCGCTTCGTTCGGGCACGTACGCGATCTGCCGCCCAAGGACGGCTCGGTCGATCCGGAGCACGGTTTCGACATGCAGTGGCAGGTGTCCCCCGACCGCTCGAAGCAGCTTCGGGCGATCACCGACGAAGCCAAGAAGGCCGATACTTTGATCCTTGCGACCGATCCCGACCGCGAGGGGGAGGCGATCAGCTGGCACGTGCAAGAAGTGCTTCGGCAGAAGAAGGCCCTTCCGAGCCAGGTCCAGCGCGTGACCTTCAACGCGATCACCAATTCGGCGGTGACCGAGGCGATGCGCAATCCGCGCGGTCTCGATGAGGATCTGATCGACGCCTACAGGGCACGACGGGCGCTCGATTATCTGGTCGGTTTCACCTTGTCGCCGATTCTGTGGCGCAAGCTTCCCGGCGCGAAGTCGGCGGGACGCGTACAGTCGGTTGCCCTTCGCCTCATCGTCGATCGCGAGCGCGAGATCGAGGTTTTCAGGCCCCAGGAATATTGGTCGATCACCGCTGTCTTCGAGAAGGATGGTCAGAGCTTCACCGCGCGCCTCGCTCAACTCGACGGCAAGAAGATCGAGCGGCTGACGATCGGCAACCGCGGGGACGCCGATGCGGCGAAGGCGGTGGTGGAAGCCGGACGATTCACCGTCTCCTCGGTGGAAACCAAACCTTTCGCCAAGAACCCGCCGCCGCCCTTCACGACCTCGACCCTGCAGCAGGAGGCCGCCCGCAAGCTTGGCTTTTCGGCAAGCCACACGATGCGCGTGGCACAGGGGCTCTATGAGGACGGCCTCATCACCTACATGCGGACTGACGGGGTCGACATGGCGCCCGAGGCCGTGAGCGCCGCACGGCGCGCGATCCAGAACCGCTACGATGCCGGCTACGTGCCCGACCGGCCGCGGCAGTATCAAAGCAAGATCAAGAACGCGCAGGAGGCCCACGAGGCCATCCGGCCGACCGATTTCGATCGGGCACGGGCCGCATCGGCAGATTACGCGCGGCTCTATGAGCTCATCTACAATCGCGCGCTGGCGAGCCAGATGGCCTCTGCGCGGCTGGAACGGACGACGGTCGAGCTCAGCGACGGGGCCGGCAGGGCGGTTCTCCGCGCGTCGGGTCAGGTCGTACTCTTCCCCGGCTACTTGGCGCTCTACGAAGAGGGGCGCGACGAGAAGGCCGAGGACGAGGAGGGCGCACGCATGCCCTCGGTGAATCGGGGCGATGTTCCGGCGAAGACCGGCGTGGAGGCGACTCAGTCCTTCACCCAGCCGCCGCCACGTTACTCGGAAGCGAGCCTGGTCAAGCGTCTCGAGGAGCTGGGGATCGGCCGTCCGTCCACGTATGCCGCGACGTTGCAGACGCTCAAGGACCGCGAGTACGTGCGTGTCGAGAAGGGACGCTTCGTGCCCGAAGAGAGCGGCCGTCTGGTAACCGCGTTCCTGGAGCGCTTCTTCGAACGCTACGTCAGCTACGACTACACCGCCGAGCTCGAGGAAGAGCTGGACGACGTCTCGGGCGGGAGGCTCGACTGGCAGAAATTGCTCGATGACTTCTGGCGCGACTTCAAGCCGAAGGCCGGCGAGGTCATGGATCAGAAGCCGAGCGAGATCACGCAGGCGCTCGACGAGTTCCTCTCGCCGTGGCTTTACCCGCCGCGTGCCGACGGCAGCGATCCGAGGGTCTGCCCGCAGTGCGGCAACGGTCGCCTCAGCCTTCGGGGCGGAAGGTTCGGGGCGTTCGTGGCGTGCTCCAACTATCCTGACTGCCGATACACGCAGAAATTCGGTCAGGGCGGCGCTGAAGGTCAGGCGGGCGACGGGCCGCAAGACCTCGGTAACGGCATCACGCTCAAGAGCGGGCGTTTCGGACCTTATGTCGAGCGGGACGACAAGCGCGCATCAATCCCGAAAGATGTTCCTGTCGCGGAAGTCGATACGGAGATTGCGGAGCGTCTGCTTTCGCTGCCCCGCGAGATCGGCGCGCATCCGGAGACCGGGAAGCCGATCACGGCTTCGATCGGACGTTACGGTCCATACCTCGCGCACGACGGGAAATATGCGAAGCTCGGCTCGACGGCCGAGGTGTTCGAAACGGGCATGAACGCTGCAGTCGCCAAGCTCGCGGATGCGGCGTCGGGCGGCGGACGACAGCGCGGCGCTTCGCGCGAGCCGATTGCGGTGCTGGGCCAGCATCCGAACGGCAAGGACGTGAAGGTCATGGCCGGCCGCTACGGTCCTTACGTCAGCGACGGAACGACCCATGCCACCTTGCCCAAGGGCGCCGATCCGAAGGCGGTGACGCTGGACGAGGCGGTTCGCCTGATCGATGATCGCGCCGCCAACGGACCGGCAAAGAAGAAGGGCGGGCGCAAGCCTGCCAGAAGGAAAGGCAAGTGATCGATATCGAGCTGCGATGGCTGCCGCACGGCGAAGGGCTGCCTGCGCCCACCTATGCGACCGAGGGAGCTGCCGGCCTCGACGTGGTTGCGGCGGAAGAGCTGACGCTCGCGCCCGGACAGCGCCATGCGGTCGCAACGGGTTTCGCGATTGCGATTCCGGTGGGTTACGAGGTGCAGGTCCGCCCGCGATCCGGACTTGCGCTCAAGCATGGCATCACCTGCCTCAACACGCCCGGCACGATCGACCACGATTATCGCGGCGAAGTGAAGGTGATCCTCGCCAATCTCGGGAGTGAGCCGTTCGAAATCCGCCGCGGTGAACGAATTGCGCAGCTGGTTCCTGCACCGGTTCAAAAAGCTGCGTTCCGTGAGGTTGTGGAACTGGCGGAAACGAGCCGCGGGGCGGGGGGCTTCGGCTCGACGGGCCGGTGAACCTCAGCGATCAGGAGCTCGACCGCTACGCGCGCCACATCGTTTTGCCGCAGGTCGGCGGCGTCGGGCAGCGCAAGCTCAAGGCCGCGAAAGTCGCAATCGTTGGCGCCGGCGGGATCGGTAGCGCGGTCATTCCAGCTCTCACGGGCGCGGGCGTCGGTCAGCTCACGATTATCGATTCCGACGAGGTGGAGCTCACGAACCTCCATCGCCAGCCACTCTTTCGGGAGCGGGATGAGGGCTATTCGAAAGCAGATCTGGCGCTGCAATTCGTTCATCGCCTGAACCATTTCGTGAAGGCGATCCCGGTTCAAGAGCGCCTCGGTCCGGAAAACGCGACCGATCTTCTAGGGGGCCATGATCTGGTGATCGACGGATCGGATAATTTCGCGACGCGCCTTGCGGTGAGCGATGCATGCGTGGCCTCAGGCATTCCGCTCCTTTCGGCTGCGGCCGTGCAGTTCCAGGGGCAGGTCGGGCTGTTCCGCTCCCGGCCTTGTTACCGCTGCTTCGTCGGCGACGCCTTCGATTCCGACGACTGCGATAATTGCGCCGAGCTTGGAGTCCTTGGCGCGCTGACCGGGACCGTGGGGAGTTTCGCCGCGCTGCTCGCCATCCGCTTCATTATCGGAATCGGCGACGACCCGGCCGGCACGCTTCACCTGTTCGATGGCGAAAAGCTGAGCTGGCGCGAGATCCGCATTCCTGCCGATCCGGCTTGCCGCGCCTGCGGGTCAGCCTAGCGCTTGCGCCACTCGCGCGATCAGGTGCCGCGCGACCTCCTGCTTGCTCGTCTCCGGCCAGTCCTCGACGCCGTCGCTCTTGATCAGATGGACGCGGTTGCGGTGGCCGCCCATCACGTCTCCCGACACGTCGTTGGCGACGATCCAGTCTGCGCGCTTGGCGATCTGCTTGGCGATGGCCTGCTCGACCACGCGGTCGGTCTCCGCGGCGAAGCCGATCAGGAGACGCGGCCGTCGATCGCTGGCGCCGAGCTCGGCGAGGATATCGCGCGTGCGCAGGAACTTCAGCTCGGGTGGGCCGTCGCCTTTCTTGAGCTTAGTTGCCGACGGCTCGACCCGCCAGTCGGCGACGGCAGCTACGAGGATTGCTGCGTCGGCCGGCAGTGACGCCATGACGGCATCCGCCATTTGCTCGGCAGTCTCGACGCTGACGCGGGTGACCCTCGGAGGAGTTTCCAGCGCGACAGGACCGGATACGAGCGTGACGCGCGCCCCGGCTTCCGCGGCGGCAGCGGCGATTGCGTAACCCTGGCGACCCGAAGAGCGGTTCGCGATCACGCGCACCGGATCGATCGGCTCGTGGGTCGGACCGGCGGTGACGAGAATGTGCTTGCCGGCGAGCGTCACTTGAGCAGGTCGGCGAGCTGATCCAGGATATCCTGCGGCTCGGGCAGACGTCCGGGGCCGAACTCGCCGCAGGCCATTTCGCCTTCGGCAGGATCGATGAGGCGGATTCGGTCGGCTTTCAGCTGCGCGACATTGCGCTGCGTTGCGACGTGCTGCCACATGCGCACATTCATCGCCGGAGCGACGACGACCGGTTTGTCGGTGGCCAGCAGCAGGGTGGTCGCCAAGTCGTCGGCAACTCCCGCAGCCATCTTCGCGAGGAGATCTGCGGTTGCCGGGCAGACCAGGACGAAGTCAGCAGCCCGGCTGAGCTGGATATGGCCGATCTCCACCTCGTCCTTGAGCTCCCACAGGGAAGTGTGGACCTGGCTTTCGGCCAAAGTTCCGAGGCTCATGGCCGTGACGAAATGCTCTCCCCCCTTGGTAAGCACAGGCGTGACCTCATGCCCGGCCTTCTTGAGCAGCCGAACGAGCTCGAGCGACTTGTATGCCGCGATTCCGCCGCCGACGATGAGAAGCACGCGTGCCATGGCTCTAGCCTAGCACAAACAACAGGAGGCCGCCGATGATCGCACCGGCGACGGCCGCCAGTGCATAGCCCCACCAGTCGCGGCGCGCGATGATCGCAACGTCGGGCAGCGGCGGCGGAGGCGGGGCGGCGCCGAGCGGCGGGTAATATTGGTCGAGGCGGTTGATGATGTCCGGAATTTTCTTGGCCGCGCGGACCAGGTCGATGATCCGGTCGGCGTAGTAAGCTTCGGGCCCGAGCTCGCTTCGGATCCATTCGCGGATGAAGGGCTCCGCCGTCTCCCACATGTTGATGTCGGGATCGAGCGCGCTGGCGACGCCTTCGTTCATGACCATGGTCTTCTGGAGCAGAAGCAGGTGCGGCTGCGTCGGCATGTCGAAGTCGCGGGTGATCGAGAACAGACTCTCGAGCATTCGTCCGACCGAGATGTCCTTGACCGGCAGGCCGCGGATGGGCTCGCCCGCTGCGCGAAGCGCGGTCGTGAACTCCTGCACGCTATGATGCGGGGGTACGTACTGGGCTTCGAAGTGGATCTCGGCGACCCTTTCGTAATTCCCGGTGATCAGGCCATAGAGAATCTCCGCCAGCCATACTCGGGCGCGGCGGTCGATGCGGCCCATGATACCGAAGTCGATGGCGGCAATGCGCCCGTCCCCGAGGGCAAACAGGTTGCCGTGATGGAGGTCGGCATGAAAGAATCCATCAACCACGGCCTGACGCAAAAAAGCCCGCACGAGGACTTGCGCGAGGGCGTGGCAGTCATGGCCGGCTGCAATCAGCGCTTCCCGGTCGTTGAGCTTGATGCCGTCGAGCCACTCCATCGTGAGCACGCGACGGGCGGTCCGTCGCCAGTCGATATCGGGCACGTAATAGCCAGGCTCGGCGACCATGTTCTCGCGCAGCTCGGACGCCGAGGCCGCCTCGCGCTGGAGGTCGAGCTCGCGCGCGGTCCACTGGCGGAATTGGGCGACCACAAGGCGCGGGCGCAACCGCTGCAGCTCGCCGCCATAGGCTTCGGCGTGAGCTGAAGCCCATTCGTATGTATCGATCGCCCTGGCGAGTTCTTCCTCGATGCCAGGACGGAGCACCTTGACCGCGACTTCACGGCCCTCGGTCGTCTTGGCGCGGTGCACCTGCGCGATGGAAGCCGCGCCGACCGGTGTTTCGTCGAACTCCGAATAGAGGGTCTCGAGCGGAGTGCCGAAGCTCTGCTCGATGGTTTGCTTGATCAAGTGGAAGGGTGCGGGCGGAAGGTCGTCCTGCAGCTGCGAGAGATTTTCGGCGGCGCGTTCGCCCACCAGATCGGGACGAGTGGAGAGCGCCTGGCCGAGCTTGATTGCGGCGGGGCCGATGGCGACGAGCGCTGCCGCATAGTCCGGCGCGAGCGGTATGCGTGCGCCAAACCGGGCTATGCGGGCAAGCCTCCGGACTTGCGGCGGAGTCAGCGGGTCTTCCTCGATGCCGCGAAGTGCGCCATGCCGCGCCAGCGTTCGGCCCCACTTCAGAAGACGCCACAGGTGCGTGACGGAGGTGGTCAAATTTTCCAGCCCGAATGGATGGTCACGAGCCCACCGAGCATCGGCTCCGCGGCGGCGCGGACGAACGCGGCCTGTGCGACCATCCGCGTGAAGGCGTCGGGGCGCGGGAAGCGGCGGATGCTTTCGACAAGGTAGCGGTAACTCGCCTCGTCGTCGGCGATCGCCTTGCCGATCCGTGGGATCACATTGGACGCCCAGGCCTCGTAAAGGTTTGCGAAGCCCGGCCAGTCGCTCGACGAAAATTCCATGCAGTAGAAACGCCCACCGCGTTTCAAGACTCGATGCGCCTCACGAAGTGCTGCGGGAATGTCGGTGACGTTCCGGATTCCGAAGACGATCGTGTAGGCGTCGAATATTCCGTTGGCGAAGGTCAGTGCCTCGGCATTCTCGACCTTCCATTCGAGCCCGGTCAGGCCGCGCTGCTCGGCGCGTTCCTTGCCAACCGCGAGCATGTCGGCGTTGATGTCGGCGACAGTGACCTGCGCCCCTCGCTTCGCCATTCGGAAAGCGACGTCACCAGTACCTCCCGCCATGTCGAGGATTGACTCGGCGGGGCGCGGCTTCACCCGATTGACGAAGCGATCCTTCCAGAGCCGGTGCATGCCTCCGGACATCAGGTCGTTCATGACATCGTAGCGGCGAGCGACGGAGCTGAAGACGGCGCCGACGCGCCGCGTCTTCTCTTCGGGGCTGACCAGTTCGTCGCCGAAATTCACTTGGTTGCTCATAGGCCTCGCGCCTCTAGCGGGCTTGGCAGCCGTCCGCCATATCGCGCCGCAATGCCTGAACTTCCCGAAGTCGAGACGACCGTCCGCGGTCTCGAACGCGTTCTGAAGGGCCATCGCATCGCGCGCGTCGAGGCGAGGCGCCCGGATCTCAGGCGAGCGTTGCCTGTCGACCTGGGCCAGCGGCTGACCGGTTCGCGTGTGACCGGACTTCGGCGGCGGGCGAAGTACGGACTCATCGACACCGATCGGGGCGATACCCTGGTCTTTCACCTCGGCATGTCCGGCCGATGGCGGGTCGATCCCACGGAGCTGGAGAAGCACGACCACTTCACTATCGAGACGGATGAGGGAAGGCGGGTCGCCTTGAATGACCCTCGCCGGTTCGGCTCGCTGGACCTCGAGCGCACGGATGAGCTCGGCGAATGGCCGCCCTTCAAGCTGCTTGGTCCGGAACCGCTCGACCTGGATCCGCGTGACCTCAAGCGTCGGCTTTCAGGCCGGACAGCGGCGATCAAGCTATTGCTGCTGGACCAGAGGATCGTTGCGGGCCTCGGCAATATCTATGTGTGCGAGGCGCTGTTTCGTTCCGGGATCCATCCTCGACGAGCGGGAGGATCGATTTCCCTGAACCGGTTGAAGCGGCTGGTGTCCGCGATCGATGACGTTCTTGCCGAGGCGATCGAGGCAGGCGGCTCGACCCTGCGTGACTTCGCGAGCCCGGACGGTGAACTCGGGTATTTTTCGAAGAGGTTCGCCGTCTATGATCGCGAGGGCCAGCCATGCGCTTGCGGAGGGACGGTGAAGCGGATCGTCCAGGGCGGGCGGTCGACCTTCTTTTGCTCCAAGTGCCAGCGTTGACCTTCTGGGCTCTTGCGGGTAGGGAGCCCACCGCTTCGGTGCGAGCCTGTTGGCCGCGCCGTTTTTCATTGAGCTAGAGGAAGACGATGGCGAATACGCCGCAGGCCAAGAAGCGCATCCGCCGCAACGCGACGCGCACCGTGATCAATCATTCCCGGATCAGTCGGATCCGCACCTTCATCAAGCAGGTCGAGTCGGCGATCGCCGCGGGGAAGCAGGCCGATGCAGCCGAAGCGCTGAAAAAGATGCAGCCGGAGCTCGCGCGCGGCGTGTCGCGCGGCGTTATCCACAAGAACACGGCCGCTCGCAAAATTTCCCGCTTATCCAAACGGGTTGCATCGCTCGGCTAAAAAACCGCGCAAAAATGGATTAATACGAGCCGCTGGGAAACCGGCGGCTCGTCTCGTTTCGGGATCGTCAAAAAAATGCAGCATTTCCCGCGATTCGCGAAATTGTTAACCTTTCGCTTACCGTAAAAAGAGCGGAAAACAGCCGTTTTCTGCAACTTTCGGCCTGTTTCCTATGTCAAGCCTCATTATTTCACTTCTGTGAAAAAACGGCTCTTGAAAGCTGGCGCGGACAGTTTCAGAAACAACCTTCCGGACGCGAATCCGCGCCGGGCGCAAGAGAGAAAAGAAGCCCAAGGCGCGCGACTCGCGTTTCGCGTGATGGGACGATTTTGTCTCGCTGTTGGGGGCCAGGGAGAGGGAGACGCAGGCCAGTGCAAGGCGCAGGGGCGAATTCGTCTGTCGAGCAGATCGGGGGAACTGTTTCGGCACCGCTCGAAGCCGCCTGGGAATCGATCCGCGGGGGTCTGCGGCGAGATCTGGGGGCACGGACTTTTGACGGCTGGCTGAAGCCGGCTGAACTCGGAACTTTCGAGCCCGACAGCGGCACCCTCGATGTGGTGCTTCCGAGCCAGTTCATGGCCGACTGGGTGCGCTCGCATTTCGGCGAGCGACTCGCGCTTGCGTGGAAAACGGTTCTTCCCGTCGTTCGCGATGTGAGGCTGATCGCCGCGGCCGACGCTCCTCGGCCTGCACCGCTGCTGATTCTCGAAGAGGCGCCGCCACCGTCCGAGCGCGACCCGAACGCGCCCAACTTCGACCCGCGATACCGCTTCGAAACCTTCATCGTCGGCAAGGCCAACGAGGTCGCGGCGACGGCCGCACGGACTCTCGCAACCTCCAGGACCGTCAGCTTCAACCCGCTGTTCATCCATGGCGGGACCGGCCGCGGCAAGACGCACCTCCTGCACGCGATCGGACATACGTTCCTGTCGCACAATCGCGGCTCGCGCGTCGTCTCAATGTCGGCCGAGAAGTTCATGGTCGAGTTCATTCGCGCGTTGAAGGAAAACGACACAATCGGCTTCAAGCAGCGTCTGCGGAACGCCGACCTGCTGCTGATCGACGACGTCCAATTCATCGCCGGCAAGGATTCCACGCAGGAGGAATTTTTCCACACGATGAACGAGATCATCACCGCCGGCCGGCGACTGGTGATCACGTCCGACCGTGCGCCGCAGGACCTCGACGGGATCGCGCCGCGAATCCTCTCGCGCCTGTCGTGGGGACTGGTCGCCGACATCAACTCCGCAGATTATGAACTACGGTTCAACATCATCGTCGCCAAGCTCGAGGCGCTTCCGGGAGTCGAGATGTCCCGGCCGGTGATCGATTTCCTCGCCCGGCGCGTGACCTCTTCCATTCGAGAGCTCGAAGGCGCGCTGAATCGCATCGGCGCTTATGCGATGATGACGGGCCGCGAGATCGATATCGCCTTTGTCGAGGAAGTGCTCGCCAATGTCCTGCGGGCCAACCAGCGCCGAATCTCGATCGACGAGATCCAGACCCAGGTCGCGGAGCATTACCGCATCCGCAAGGCCGAGATGACTTCGGCGCGGCGGGCTCGCGAAGTGGCGCGTCCGCGCCAGGTCGCGATGTATCTGTCCAAGCAGCTGACGCCGAAGTCGCTGCCGGACATCGGTCGTCGGTTCGGCGGGCGTGACCACACGACGGTCATCCACGCGGTGCGGCAGATCGAAAAGCTGCGCGCAAGCGACGCGGAGCTCGATGCGGACATTCGATTGTTGACGAGGCAGCTCGAAGGTTAAGTCCGATAGGCTCGTCCACTTAAAAAGGCCCGCCGGAGCAACTCCAGCGAGCCTTTTCCACTCATAGCCTCGGAAATCAGTAGCGCCTGGCGGTCTGTCCGGTCGGGCGACTAGGAATGGTGATCTTCACCGTCTCGCCGCTCTGGCCCGGGAATCCAGTGAACATCGCTTCGATCAGGCTCGGTACGATCGTCTCGAGCCGGTTCGTGCTGGAGCGTGCCTGGGCACGGCCATCGAACAGCGGAGCGTTTGTGCCCTTCTGCCGAATGTGGAGATCGAGCTGGCTATGATACTCCACGTAGCTGTCGATGCCGCCGTACCCGAAGGGATCGTCCCAACCGTAGTAGAAGGGCGAACCCCAATAGCCGAAGCGCGGGTAGTAGAAGCGGCTCGGGCCCCAGAAACGGCCGTAGCCAAATCCGCCGTAGCCATATCCGCCGTAAGGCCCATAGCCATAGGGACCGAACCGGTCGGTCTGGTAATGGACCTGGCCCTCGTCGATGCCGTAGCCCAGCTGGACGATCATGTTCGCAGCCTGCGTGCTTGTCGCCGGCGTGTAGCCGCGGGCCGTTAGCTGTTGAGCGACGATCGAGGCGTAACGCTGGAATTCGAGACCGCCATTGCGCGCCATTCCGTCGCCTGGAACGACGATGAACGTCTGTCCCTGCGGCGCGGGCATCGCCTGATATCGCGTGACGCGGGTGTTGAGAGCGGTCGCACAGCCGGAAAGTCCGACCGCTGCGACGGCGAGCGCGATCGCTGCGGAAAGCTTGGTGATACGCATGGTTACTCCCTCGAAGCGGGAACTTGGAAACTCGGAGTGGAGCGCCTTATATCACCAACCGCGGTGAACCGTCGATGAAGCGTTGCCTCAGCGGGTCAGGCCGACGGCGCGATAAGCTTCCGCGAGAACCGGTGCTCCCATGCGACTTGCGCGATCGGCTCCTTGCTGGAGGATTCGATCGAGCTCGGCCGGATCCTTGCGGAATTCCTCCAGCCGGCCGCGGAGCGGAGCGAGGAGCCCGATCAGCACGTCGGCGAGTGCCGGCTTGAACGCGCCGAAACCTTGCCCCGCAAAGCGGGCCAGGACCTGCTCGACCGTCTCGCCGGTAACGGCCGCGTAGATCCCGACTAGATTCTTGGCCTCGGGGCGCTCCTCGAGCGAAGCAGGATCGTCCGGAAGCGGCTCGGGGTCGGTCTTCGCCTTGCGGATCTTTTGGGCAATATCGTCATCGCTGTCGGTGAGCATGATCCGGCTCATGTCCGACGGGTCGGTCTTGGACATTTTCGAGGTGCCGTCGCGCAGGCTCATCACCCGGGCGGCGGTGCCCCCGCCAATATAGGGCTCCGGCGGGACGAACAGGTCCACGTCGAAATCGGTATTGAACTTGACCGCGATGTCGCGGGTCAATTCGACATGCTGCTTCTGGTCTTCGCCCACCGGCACGTGGGTGGCTCGGTAGAGCAGGATGTCGGCGGCCTGAAGCACGGGGTAGGTGAAGAGGCCGACGCTCGACCGTTCCTTGTGCTTGCCGCTCTTCTCCTTGAACTGGGTCATTCGCTCCAGCCAGCCCATGCGGGCCGTGCCCTGCAGAATCCACGCGAGTTCCGGATGCGCCGGGATGGCGCTCTGCCGGAAGACGATGGACTTGGCGGGGTCGATGCCGCTGGCGATGAGCGCCGCGGCCATTTCGCGGACGTTGGAGAAAAGCTGATCGGGATCGACGTCGACCGTGAGCGCATGGAGGTCGGCCAGGAAGAACAGACATTCGGCCTCGTCCTGCATCCGCACCCACCGCAGGATGGCGCCGAGCAGGTTGCCGAGGTGCAATCCGCCCGTCGGCTGGATTCCGGAGACGACGCGCATGCTGTGGGGATCAGCCGGCATCCGTGTACGGTCTCCTGCGCTTGAGCAGCGCCTTGAGTTCTTCCCGGTCGGTGCCGCCGAGAATCCAGACCAGCGGGAAATAGACGATCATTCCGCCGACAACGATTGCGATCACTCCGGCAAGCCGCTGCGGTACCGAGCCCTGGAACCAGCCCGTCAGCGCCATGCGGATGCCGATGAGCACTGCGGCCATCGCTCCGGCGGCGATCAGCTGGCGCACGATTCGGGAGGCGAGCCAGGGCTGGATCCGAAAATGCCCCCGGCGATGAAGGATCACGTAGAGGATAGTGCAATTAAGCCACGAGCAGATGGCGATCGCCGAGGCCAGGCCCGCAATTCCGAACGGCGGGATGAGCAGGAAGTTGAGGACTACGGTGGCGACGAGCACCAGCACCGCGACCTTGACCGGCGTGGCGGTGTCCTGCCGCGCGTAGAAGCCGGGCGTAAGCACCTTCACGAGGACGTAGGCCGGCAGGCCGAGGACCACGATCGATAGCGTGAGGGCGGTAAGTCGGGCATCCTCGGTATGGAAGCGACCGCCCTGGAAGAGCGCTGAAACGAGGGGGAAGGCGCTGACCGCAAGCGCGACCGCCGCCGGCAGGCAGAGCAGCATGGCCAGCTCGGCGGCCTGGCCCTGGACGCGAGCCGCCTTTTCGGGCTCGTCGGCACCGACGTAGCGGCTGACCTGCGGAAGGATGGCCGTTCCGAGCGCCGCTCCAATCACGCCAAGCGGCAGCTGGTTGAGGCGGTCGGCATAATTGAAATAGCTCATCGCGCCGGTGCCGATGCGGGTCAGGAAGAACGTGTCGATGAAGGCGCTGATCTGATAGACGCCGGCGCCGAGCGTCGCCGGAACGACCACCCGGACGAATTGCCGGACGCCGGGGGTCATCCGCGGCTTCCGCAGCTTCAGCACGATCCCGGCCCGCGCACATGCTCCCAGCAGCAGTCCCAGCTGGAGGATGCCTCCGAGCGTGACCGCCACCGCCAGTGCGATGGCCGTCGTCGTTCCGCCCACGCGCACGAAGATCAACGCGCAGAGCATCGCCAGATTGAGCAGGGCAGGCGCGAATGCCGCTGCGGTGAAGCGGGCGAGCGAATTGAGGATACCCGAGAACAGGGAGACGAGGCTGATCAGAAGCAGGTATGGAAAGGTGATCCGCGTCAGGAAGGTGGCTAGCTCGAGCTTCTGGCCGCTGTAGCCGGAGATGGCCGCGACGAAGAGCGGCATGATGATCTCGAAGACGATTGTGAAAATGACAAGGGTAGGTACGAAGACCGCCAGAACTTCTTCTGAGAAATTCTTGGCGTCCGCGTCTCCTCCTGGCCCGTGAAGCCGCTGGGCATATAGAGGGACAAAGCCAGCGGAAAAGGCGCCTTCTCCGAACAGCCGCCGGAAGGTGTTCGGCAGCCGGAACGCCACGAAGAACGCGTCCGCCTGCCAGCTCGCACCCATCACGCGCGACATCAGCATCTCGCGCGCAAAGCCGGCGACGCGACTGACGAGCGTCAGCCCGCCGATCGTGCCGGTCGACTTGATGAGGTTCATGGCGCCTTTCGGCCGGCCGTAATCAGGCTTCGCTCGGAGTCTCGGAAGCGGCCTGCTCACCGCCGCCCGGACCGCCTTCCTGCTGGTTGGCCTGAAGCTGGGCCATGTAGGCTGCCGTGAAGTCGATCGGGTCGAGCAGGAGCGGCGGGAAGCCGCTTCCGCTGACCGCGTCGGCCACGATCTGGCGTGCGAACGGGAAGATCAGCCGGGGGGCCTCGATCAGCAGGAACGGCTGGAGCGCCTCGGCGGGCAGGTTCCGAACCCCGAAGAGGCCGGCATAGCTGAGATCGACGACGAAATGGACGCCATTTTCCGAGCGGGCGGTGACTTCGACCTTCAGCGCGACTTCATGGACGTCATCGGCCGCACTCTGGACGTTGATGTTGAACTGAACGTCGAGGTTCGGCTGGACCTGCCACTGATAGACCTGAGGAGCGCTCGGATTCTCGACCGAGAGATCCTTGGTATATTGGGCGAGGATCGTGACCTGGGGGTCGCCGGCGTTCTCTCCAGAGCCGTTTCCTCCGGTCGTCGGTTCCTGGTCGGCCATTTTGCTGCTGTTCCTTGCAAAGCACATGCTGGGTGGGAGCCGCTTGAGGCGCGGCGCGTTGCTGAGGGCGACTAGCAGTCGCGAATATGGGGCGCAATGGCGGCCTCGTGCGTTGGGCGGTGTTGGAATATTTACGTGTCCGGCACTATGTTGGTGTTTCGTTTGAAGTAGGACCACAGAGCTTGGCCGTTATCGTCATCCTCGCGCTGGTTGCATTGTTCGTCGGCTTGCGTCTCTACAGCGTGCTGGGGGAGCGCACCGGACACGAGCAGCATCAGCCCATTCCGAAGCCCGCCGAGTCGGAGACGCGGCTCGAGCCGCGCGCGCATCAACCTTCCGCTCCGCCAGTAGCGCCGGCTGACGCCGGCGACATGGCGTTCGTGCCGACGGCAGGCCCTGGAGTGCGTGCCATCCTGGCAGGCGACCCCAGCTTCGACGTCGCCCGGTTTCTCGAGGGCGCCAAGGCCGCCTACCGGCTGATCCTCGAAGCCTTCTGGAAAGGCGACGCCGATACGCTTCGGCCGCACGTCGACGACCATGTCTATGAGACATTCACGAGTGCGATCGAGCAGCGGAAGTCCGACGGGCTCACCCTCGACAATCGTCTGGTGACCATCGACCAGGCCGTGATTTCCGAAGCCTCGGCCGAGCGCGGCATCGCCATTCTCACGGTGCGGTTCGAGGCGGACATCGCCGCCGTCACACGCAATTCCGAAGGGCAGGTGGTTGCGGGCTCGCTGAGCGATGCCGTTCAGACGCGCGACCTGTGGACCTTCCGCCGCGACATCAGCTCGCGCGACCCGAACTGGGTTCTGATCGAGACCGACGAGGAAGAGTGAGGTCCGTCGCACGGGCGTTCGCGCTCGCCTCGTTCCTCCTGATCGCCGCCTGCGCCAAGACGGTGCAGGTCACTCCTCCACCGCCGCCACCGCCACCTGTGCCGCAACCTGTCGTTCCGCCGCCACCTCCTCCTCCGGCCAATGCTAGGGCGGCAGGTGTCACCGTGGTTTCGCCCGCCATTTCGCTCGATGAAGCGTCGGCTGCTCGGGCGCTTCAGGCGTTTCTGATCAGCTGTCCCGCGCTTCAGCAGCGGCAGGACAAGACCCTGCTCAGCTACGGAACGGATTGGGCCGGGGTGTGCGCGGCAGCGAAGACCGTGCTGCCGGGCAATGCCGCCGCCTTCTTCCGCGACAATTTCGATTGGGTGCGGGTCGGCGACGGCAAGGCGTTCGCGACGGGCTACTATATTCCCGAGACTTACGGATCGCGGGCGCCCGCCCCGGGCTATTCGGTGCCGGTCTATCGAACGCCTCCGGACCTCGTCCGCTGCACGAGGCCCGACGGCACAACCGGCCGCGGCCGGATCGACGAGACCGGCACTTGCGTCCCCTATTTCAGCCGTGCCGAGATCGAGGACGGCGCTCTCGCCAACAAAGGCCTCGAGATCGCATGGGCGGCGGACCCCGTCGACCTGTTCTTCATCGAGATCCAGGGTTCGGGCGAGCTTCGCCTGCCGGACGGCAGCGTCATGCGGATCGGCTACGACAACCAGAATGGTCGCGACTACGTTGCGATTGGGCGCCTGCTGCGCGAGCGCGGAATCCTTCCGCCCGGCGGCGCCAACATGCAGGCGATCAAGAACTGGCTGCGCGCCAACCCCCAGCAGGGTCGCGAGCTGATGCGCGAGAACCTGTCCTACATCTTCTTCAAGGAGCTGACGGGCCCGCCGCTCGGCTCGCTCGGCCTGCCGATCACTCCCCAAGGGACGGTGGCGGCCGATCCGAACTTCGTCCCGCTGGGCGCGCCGGTCTTTCTGATGATGGATCGACCGGAAGCACGAGGGTTCTGGGTTGCGCAAGACGTTGGCGGCGCGATCAAGGGTCCCAACCGATTCGACACGTTCTGGGGCGGGGGACCCGACGCGACTGCGACGGCCGGCGGAATGTCGGCTTCGGGCCAGGCGCTGCTCCTTCTGCCGAAGGGTGCCGCTGCCCGTGCGATCGCTCAGCCCTGAGGAGGCCGCCCTCTGGGCGCGGGTGACGGCGACGATCTCGCCGCTCTCCCGCGAAAGAATTCCCGCCAAAGCCGCTGAAGTGCAGCCCGAACGAGGTGCTGCGAAGCCGGCTCGGAGCCTCGCAGTTCTTCCGCGGTCCAAGCCCGCATCACCGCCGTCAGCCCACCATACGAGGACATTGGACGGAAGCTGGGACCGGCGGTTGAAGTCGGGAGACGTCGAACCCGACCGCGTGCTGGATCTCCACGGCATGAACCTGGACACCGCCTGGCAGACGATCGACCGCGGGCTGGAACGGGCGATCCACCGCGGCGAGCGCGTCCTGCTGCTGATCACGGGCCATCATCGCCCGGGCGAGCCGCCTGTGCTGCGAGGCAAGATCCGGGCCGCGGTGCACGATTGGCTGGCAGCGTCTCGCCATGCGGCGCGCATTGCCGCCGTGCGAGGAGCGCACCGCCGCCACGGAGGAGGCGGCAGCCTGTACATCATTTTGAAGCGTCGATGACTTTTTCTTAACCCATCTTCTTTAACGCAGGTGCGTTAGGCGGGGTATCTCGCCGTGCGGGGCGCACCAGGACCGATGAAAGCAGGCACGGCCCAGAAGATCAGCAACGCGATCCTGTCGTGTGCCGCTGGTTTCGCATCCTTTATCTTCTCCCTGAGCGCGCTCCTTTACCTCAAGGAGCTCGACGACAAGATCGTCGCGTCCCTCGCTGCGGGCACCTTCTGCCTGCTGATCAGCTACATTGCGTCGGAACGGCCGAATAGCGAGAGTGCCCGCGCTCTGTCGGCGCTTAGCGACCGTCTCTTGGCCGTAGAGGACGGTGACCTCGTTTCACCCGCGCCGCCGAGCGTCCGCCGCTCCATGCCCAAGCTCGCGCAGGCCGTGGATTCGCTGTTCGCCGAAGTGCGCGCATCGATCGAAAATGCCCACGCGCTGGGAATGTACGACCCCGTCACCTCGCTTCCCAACCGACTCCATTTCCGGTCCGAAGCCGACAAGCTTTTGAGCGAGTCCCTTGAAGGAACCAGCTCGGCGATGCTGTTCGTGGACCTGGATCGGTTCAAGAGCGTCAACGACAGCCTTGGCCACGCGCGCGGCGACCAGCTTTTGATCATGGTCGCCAACCGTCTTCGCGTGGTGGTCAACGCGGAGTTCAACGGCAATATCCGCCAGCGCCCGCTTCTTGCGCGCCTCGCCGGCGACGAATTCACGATGTTCTTTCCGGAAATTGAATCGGCTGACGACATCGAACGTATCGCCCGGCGCGTGGTCCTGGCGATCTCGGAGCCGTTCGAGCTTTGCGCTCACAGCGTCGATATCGGGGCGTCGATCGGGGTCGCCATTTCGCCTGACCACGGCACGAGCATCGAAGCGCTGATGCGTGCCGCGGACATCGCCATGTATCGGGCCAAATCGGCCGGCGGCGGGCAACATTGCCTGTTCAACGCCAGGCTGGCCTCCGAACACCAAGAGAAGGTCGAGACCGAGAAGGCGCTGACCGAAGCGGTCCAGCGCGGCGACTTCATGCTCGCCTACCAGCCGCAGATGAGCCTCGTGACGGGCGAAGTTTGCGGTGCGGAAGCATTGCTGCGCTGGAACCATTCGCGCGATGGAATGCGCCTTCCGAGCACCTTCATCCCGCTTGCCGAGCAAACCGGCGTGATCGCCGAGATCGGCGAGTGGGTGCTGGGCGAGGTCGCAAGCGTGCTCGGGACCTGGCGGCGAGACGGTTTCGATGGGCGCCTGGCGTTCAACATCAGCCCGCGGCAACTCGATCGCGCCGACTTCTTCCAGAAGCTCCGTCATGCTTTCGCGGGCGCTGACGTGCCTCTCTCGATGGTCGAGGTCGAGTTCACCGAGAGCGCTGCGATGGAAGTGAGCGACGCGGTGCTGAGCGAGATCCGATCCCTCCAGGACGACGGCGTGCGCGTCGCCATCGACGATTTCGGGACCGGTTATTCGAACATCGCGCGTTTGCGTTCGATGCCCCTCGACCGCGTGAAGCTAGATCCCTCGCTGATCTGCGACATCGATACTTCGGAAAAGGCACGGGTCGTCATCCAGGCCGTGATCCAGCTGATCAAGGGCGTGGGCGCGGAGGTCGTCGCCGAGGCAGTCGAGACCGTCGCCCAGGCCGACATCCTCCGCGCGATGGGCTGCGACACGGTCCAGGGCTTCGTTTTCGCCGAACCGATGTTCGAGGAAGAATTCCTCGCCTGGATCGGTAACGCGAACCGCCGCGGCGCCACGTCCGTCGCTTAACTCAGCGCCTTTCGAATGATGGTTTCATAAATCCGCGACAGGCTGCGGATGTCATCGACGCAAGCGCACTCCCCGACCTTGTGCATGGTCGCATTGGGCAGGCCGAAGTCCACGACAGGGCACAGTTGAATGAGGAAGCGGCCGTCCGACGTGCCGCCGCTGGTCGACAGCTCGGGCCTCGTTCCGGTTTCCTCCTCGATCGCCTCCACGACCACGTCATAGAGCGGCCCGGGTGGCGTCAGGAAAGCTTCGCCCGAAATGCGGGCGAAGACTTCGCTGCCCGGAGCCTCACGCTCGGCGATTCCTTCAACCAGGCGCACGAGGTCCGCGCCGCGCTGGAGGTTGTTGAAGCGGATGTTGAGCTGGGCCGTAGCCGAGCCCGGGATAACGTTGCTCGCATGGGTCGGAGTGTCGATGCCGGTGAACTCGAGGTTCGAGGGCGGGAACTGGTCCGTCCCGTCGTCCAGGTGCAGTGCGTCCAACGCAGCGATCACGCGCGCGAGCGGTGGAATCGGATTAGTCGTCCGGTGAGGATAGGCGACGTGACCCTGGACGCCCGCCGCCTCGATCCACATGTTGACCGAGCCGCGGCGGCCGATCTTCACGGTGTCGCCGAGCCGGTCGACCGAGGTGGGCTCGCCGATCAGGATCATGTCCGGACGGATTCCGCGCTCGTTCAGCCAGTCGATGATCCGCGGCGTTCCGTAGGTCGCATAGCCTTCCTCATCGCCGGTGATCAGAAGCGAGATCGTGCCCGCCTGCTGCTCGGCTCGGGAGAGGGCGGCAACGAAGGCGGCGATCGCGCTCTTCATGTCATTCGCACCGCGGCCGATGAGGAAGCCTTCCTCAATGCGGGCTTCGAACGGGTCGAAGCTCCAGCCGTCTCCCGGAGGTACCACGTCGAGGTGCCCGGCGAATCCGAAGTGCGGGGACCCTGATCCGCGGATCGCGATCAAATTCTCTGTCGGCCCGTCCGGCGGTTCGCCCATCACCCAGCGATAGACGTCGAAGCCGAGCGGTTTCAGCGCCCGCTCAAGCACGTCGAACACCTCGCCGCGCGCGGGGGTCACACTTGGACAGCGGATCAGCTCGACGGCGAGCTCAATGGGATCGATGGGCATTGTCATGCCTCGCCCTAGCAAGGCGCGGTTGCGCCGCAAGAAGGTTGCAGAAGCTCCTGCCACTGCTCGATGACGACCCTTGGCGCAAATCTCTTCTCGATCTCCTTTCGCATCTTCGGACGCAGCCGCTCTAGTCCCGGTCGGCTCGCGAATTGTGCGAGGCGCTCCGACAAGGCTTTGGCATCGCTCATCTCGACGACGTGGTCTGGGAAATTTTCCAGGATGAAACAGGGCCCGTCGCTGGCGTAGGCGATCGGAACGACGCCGGACAGCATCGCTTCCGCGAGGACCAGCGAGAAGCTCTCCAGGCGCGACGTGACAAGGAGCAGCGAGGCTTTCGCATACCACGAGGTGAGATCGGTCGCCGGTGGATGAATAGTGGTGCGCGTGAGGCCGAGGGCCGCGATGAGCTCGTGCAATCGGCCTTCGCAACTGCCCGAGCCGATGATTGCTAGCGACCAGCCATGGGTTTCGAGCCGCGACAGGGCCATTGCGCGGATTGCGTCCTCGAAATTCTTGAGAAGCTCCAGATGGCCCACCGCAATGATGAGCTTCTCGCGCTGTAGCGGGGCAATCGGCTCCGTCGTCACCGGATTGGGGATCAGGCGGACCCGCGGCAGATATCGCCGATAATGTTCGAGGTCGCGGCGGTTGAGCACCACTAGCTCGTCGGCCAACGGATAGACGATCGTCCGCAGCAGCCGGATCGCCGGGCGATGGAAATGCCAAGACGAATGCTCGATCAGCACAACTTTCGTCGAGGAGAAGAGGAAAGCCAGGGTGACGAGAACATTGTCCTGCGTCCACGAGCTGATGACAAAGTCGGGGCGGGACCGGCGTAATCTCACGAGCAATCGGAAATAGGACAGCAGCGACTGCCGGCGATGCTGTTGCACGTGCACCTCGGGTGGGAATGCGTAAGCCGGCGGTCGGTCGCTTCGAGCGTTCACCACGGTCACATCCAGGCCGAGACGCTGCCTGAACAGCACCGCGAGGTCGCGGATGACCTTGTTGACACCGCCGCCGGTCGAAAGGTCCGTCGCAATGAAGAGGATTCGAAGGGGCCGCGGCATGCCGGTTCATCACCCGGCGGCGGCCAGCGTGTCGAGGGGGAACGACAATTCTTCTGGACGGACGCCCCGAATCCAGCATCACCTTCGGAATGCGGAACGGTCCAAGGATGCAAGAGCCGGCTTGGCCGTGGACCCTCGTCTCGCTCCTGGCGTCCGCATGGCTGCTCGCCGTCTTGCTCCTCACGAGGATCGTCGGACCGCTCAATGCCGATGAGGTTTACTTCAGCCATACCTTGTGGCTGACGCTGCACGAGAAGCGGCAGTTCCTCGACTTCTACAGCCAGCATTTCCCCACTTACTTCGTGCTTTACGACCTGCTCATCCCGCACGACCGTCCGGGCAGCCTGAGCTTCGTCTGGTGGGTTCGCCTGTCCAACCTCGCCGTCGTCGCGGCGTATGTGTTGATCCTGTTCGGCGTGGCCCGGCGCTCGGCGCTGTTTCTTCTGCCCCTGTTGCTCCTGATGGCCTGGATAAGCCGGATGATCGAGATCCGGGCGGACACGCTCGGCCTGCTCGCATTCAACGCCGCCTGGGCAGTCCTGCTCGTCGGGAAATCGCGCTGGTCGCCGTGTCTGGCCACGGCGCTCGCCATTCTCGGCGCCGCATTCTCGGCACGCGGACTCGTCATGGGAGCGGGGTTCGGAGTTGCGCTGGTCTGGCGCTCCTGGGCGAGTCGCGATCCGAAGGCCCTGGTCCTTCCGGCCATGCTCGCTCTCTTGACCGTTGCAGCCGTGTGCGCCGCCTACCTGACGTATCCAACCTACGCGCAGCTAATGGTCCAATCGACCTTGATCGCCCCTTCGGAACTATTGTCGGCGCTCAGCCCCAGTCAGCGCATCGTCGCTTTCGACCGGCTGCCTCAAACACTGTTGGCGGCGACGTCGCTGCTGCTCGCGATCATCTCTCTTCGCGGGCGGAAGGAAATAGCTCGGGCGGGCGTCATCGCGATCGCCTGCCTGACCCAGCTTTTGCTCATCTGTTTGGATCCGTCGCCATTTCCCTACGTCTATGCGTGGGCGCTGGTGCCTAGTCTGCTCGGCCTGAGCTTTGCGGAACGCTGGTTCGACATCGATCCGAGGAAGTGGGCGGCGGCAACCGGAGCGGTGGGAGCTTCGGCTATCGGCCTTGCCGTCTTGCTTTATCCGGCAATCACCGGGCACGCCGCTGCCCCGGGTTCCAACTATCGCCTGCTGCGCGATCCGCCGTTGCAGCTGACCGCCGTCCAGCGGATGCCGCTGAAGGAGCTGGTTTCAACCATGCTCGCCGGTGACCAGCAGCAGTCGCTGGCCAACCAAATTCTCGTTCGCGAGGAGCTGTGCCGGAGAGTTCGAGGGACAGTCCTTTCCGCCTGGCAAAGCCATCCGATCTGCATGCCTGACGCAAGCTATTACTGGTTTTCGGTGCAGTGGCCGAACATCGGTGTCGGGGGACCCTCCTCGAGGCCGGAGGCATGGTTCGAGCGCGTTTTCGCGCAAGATCCTCCCGCTCTTTTCATCTGGAAAGTGCCCGGCGCTTCGGTGTCATTGAACCCATGGGTCCTGGGCCTGCTCGATGGATATGAGATGGAGCGCGGGTTTGCGGTCCGTTCGGAATCACTGCGCCGGCGAAAGGTAGCTCCGATACGGAAGCCAGCCGCCGGCGTAATGGCCGTAATTGAGCCAGACGAACAGGACGGCCGCCGAGTAGGCGACCACCGCGGTGCGCCATGCGATGCTCGGCTGACCGCTGCCTGACGCGACGATGGGCAGCCGGCCAAGGACAAACATCTGAAGCGGGATCAGGTACATCGCCAGGCGGTCGACGATGACCGACGAGGTCACGAGGAGAATCGCGGCTCCAGAGAGCAGCGCCAGGATGGCGAAGGTCTTCCACACCATCTTCTCG
>JBKPQH010000002.1:0-105576 GCA_046733935.1 Pseudomonadota bacterium | reverse complement strand
GGTCATTCGGCTCCGCTGAGGCAGAACCGGAAGGAGAAAGACTATGGCGGCCACGGTCGTCACCATGCAGCAATTGCTCGAGGCCGGAGCGCATTTCGGCCACCAGACCCACCGCTGGAACCCCAAGATGAAGCCGTACATTTTCGGCGATCGCAATGGGGTTCACATCATCGACCTGTCGCAGACCGTTCCGCTGTTCGCGCGCGCGCTAGACTTCGTGCAGCAGACCGTCGCTCGCGGGGGCAAGGTCCTGTTCGTCGGCACCAAGCGCCAGGCGCAGGACGCGATCGCCGAGGCGGCACAGTCGGCGGGCCAGCATTTCGTCAACCATCGTTGGCTCGGCGGCATGCTGACCAACTGGAAGACCATCTCCAACTCGATCAAGCGCCTCAAGAGCCTCGAGGAACAGCTCGGCGGTGATACGGCGGGCCTCACCAAGAAGGAGGTGCTGCAGCTCACCCGCGAGCGCGACAAGCTCGAGAAGAGCCTCGGCGGTATCCGCGACATGGGCGGCCTTCCCGACGTCATGTTCGTAGTCGACACGAACAAGGAAGAGCTGGCGATCAAGGAAGCCAATGTCCTTGGCATTCCCGTGGTCGCGATTCTCGATTCGAACAGCGATCCGACCGGCATCGCATTCCCCGTGCCGGGCAATGACGACGCCAGCCGCGCGATCCGTCTCTACACCGACGCGGTTGCGCAGGCGGTGAGCGAAGGCCGCACCGGCAATGCCGCGGCCCGCGGCGAGGATATCGGTGAAATGGCCGAGCCACCGGTCGAGCCGGCGCTCGAAGCTTAACCTGACTGTGTGCCTGCGAAGGCAGGGGCCGGACCTATATTCTAGCTTGGACTGGACCGCGGCCTTCGCCGGGGAACGAAAGGAATAACAACATGGCTGAGATTACGGCCGCGAGTGTGAAGGAACTGCGCGAGCGCACCGGCGCCGGAATGATGGACTGCAAGAAGGCGCTGGCCGAGACCAACGGCGAGATGGAAGCCGCGATCGACTGGCTCCGCGCCAAGGGTCTGTCGGCTGCGGCCAAGAAGGCGGGCCGCACGGCCGCCGAAGGCCTGGTCGGCGTTGCCGTTGAGGACAATCGCGGCGCCGTGGTCGAGGTGAACTCGGAGACGGACTTCGTCGCCAAGAACGAGATCTTTCAGGATTTCGTGCGCAACGTCGCGCAGCTCGTGCTTCAGCACGGCACCGACGTCGAGACGCTCGGTACTGCCGAATATCCCGAAGGCGGCACCGTCCAGGAGAAGCTGACCGATAACATCGCCAAGATCGGCGAGAACCAGTCGCTACGCCGAGCGGCGATCCTCGAGGTGGGCCAGGGTGCGGTCGTTTCCTATGTGCACAACCAGGTTGCGCCTGGACTCGGTAAGATCGGCGTGCTGGTCGCGCTCGAGAGCGCTGCGCCGGCCGAGACGCTGACGCAACTCGGCAAGCAGATCGCGATGCATGTGGCAGCGGCGCACCCGCTCGCCCTGACCGCTGAAGAACTTCCGGCCGAGCTGATCGAGCGCGAGCGTTCCATCGCCATGGAAAAGGCGAAGGAAAGCGGCAAGCCGCAAAACATCATCGAGAAGATGGTCGAAGGCGGCCTCGCCAAGTTCCGCAAGGAGAATGCGCTGACGTCGCAGCTGTTCGTGATGGACAACAAGACCCCGGTCGCGGAGGTCGTTGCGGCCGCGGCCAAAGACGCCGGCACCGGCATCGAGCTCAAGGGCTTCGTCCGCTTCCAGCTCGGTGAAGGCATCGAGAAGAAGCAGGAAGATTTCGCGGCGGAGGTCGCCGCGGCCGCTGGTACGAGCAAGGCGGAGCCGGTAGCTTAATCCCGGGTACAAATCGAACAAGGAAAGGGCGGGACTTTTAGCTCCGCCCTTTTTCTTTCAGCGCCGCTGGTCTTTTGCGATCCGCTGCTTGGACAGCCGCAGGAAGCGCGCGGCATTGTTGTAGAGGATGTCGCGCTTCTCTTCCGCGGTAAGGAACGGTGCCCGTTCGATGCTTTCGATCGCGGCGCCAATCGCGTCGGGGAAGGGGCCCGGATCGGACCCAAACATGATCCGCTTTGAAAAACCTGCGTCCACGAGCTGCTTCAGCTCCGCATAGAATTGCGCGCGGGGCAAATTCCAGTCGTTCGCGGCCACGTCGACATAAAGGTTCGAATAGGACGACAGCATGGCAACCATCTCGTCGACCAGCGGCGATGCATAATGCATCGCGTAGACGCGTAGTTTCGGATGCTTCACCAGCACAGCCTCGAGCTGAAAGGGAGTAGTCAGGCTGGCACGGTAGGCTGGCATGCCGGCGGCCGCCGCATCGGGCACACCCATGCCAGTATGGATTCCAACCGGGATATCGAGTTCCTCGGCCAGCGCCCAGAACGGCTCCAGCTGCGGATCGTCCGCCCTGATGCCATCATACTGGCTGCTGACCTCCGCGAACACCGCGAAACCGCCGCTGGCGTGAATAGCGCGCAGCTGGGCAGCATCGCGGCGAGGCATGCTGGTGAAATCGATTCCAGGAATGAAGATCGTGGGCGCCTGCTTCGTCCAGCGATCGACGAACTCGAGCGCGCCGCCAAGCACCGCATGCCGCACGTTGAACCGTCGATATTGGGCGAGGGTCTGCGCCAGCATGTCCTGCTCGCTCGTTGCCGATCGCAATGCGTGGCGGCAGCCAACGTCCTTGGGGTCAATCGGGTAGCTCCGCACCTGGTCGCCGGTGCAAGTCCATTCGACAGTTGCCGCTCGTCCCCGCGATGGGTGCATGTGCATGTCGATGACCGGCTGCGAAGCCTTGGCCGGTTTTGCGGTAACCGGAGCGCCGGCCAGCGCTGGCGCGACAAGCATGGCTTTGAGCCAGCGGCTGCGCTCGTAGCTCAGGAACACGCCAGCCATTCAGTACCCCCCGCGGCCGCAATGCTTCAGAACAAGCGTTTGGGCAAGCTAGGCATTGGCAAGGCGGCGGCTGCGCCATAAAGGCGTGGCCGCCCTTGTCACATCCTGAGGACAATCTGCACGCATGAGCCGCCCGCGCTTCAACCGAATCCTGCTGAAGCTTTCGGGCGAGGCTTTGATGGGGCAGGGCCAGTTCGGCATCGAGCCGGATGCTGTCGCGGGGCTCGCTGAAGAGATCGCGGCGGCGAAGGGGCAGGGGCATGAGCTCTGCCTGGTCGTCGGCGGTGGTAATATCTTCCGCGGAATGGCAGCGGCGGCGAAGGGTTTCGATCGCGCGACCGCCGACTATATGGGCATGCTGGCGACGGTGATGAATGCGCTGGCCCTTCAGAACGCGCTCGAGAAGGTCGGCGTCGACACGCGCGTCCTGTCGGCAATCCCGATGGCGAGCGTCTCCGAGCCGTACATCCGGCGCAGGGCGTTGAGGCACCTCGAAAAGGGCCGGATCGTCCTCTTTGCCGCGGGCACCGGAAATCCGTTTTTCACAACCGACACGGCAGCCGCCTTGCGCGCCGCCGAAATGGGGTGCGACGCTTTGTTCAAAGGCACCAGCGTCGACGGCATCTACACTGCCGACCCGAAGAAGGTCGCCAGCGCCGAGCGCTACGACACCGTCACATTCAGCAAGGTGCTCAGCGACGACCTCAAGGTCATGGACGCCGCTGCCGTGGCCCTTTGCCGCGACAATAATATTCCGATCGTCGTCTTCAACATCCGCCAGACCGGGAACCTCGCCAAGGTGATCGAGGGCGCGGGGACCGCGACGATCGTCCAGAATGGGGAGTGAGAAATGACGACCACCATCAGTACGGCTGATCTCAAGCGACGGATGCACGGCGCCGTGGACGCGCTGAAGCATGACCTCGCCGGCCTCCGCACCGGCCGCGCCTCGACGGCTCTGCTCGATCCCGTGCACGTCGAGGTCTACGGATCGAACATGCCGCTCAACCAGGTTGCGACGGTCTCGACCCCGGAGGCGCGGCTGCTTTCCGTGCAGGTGTGGGATCGTTCGAACGTCCAGCCGGTCGAAAAGGCAATTCGCTCGGCTGGCCTCGGGCTCAACCCGATCACCGACGGACAGGTGATCCGGCTGCCGATCCCCGAGCTCACCGAGGAGCGCCGCAAGGAGCTGGCCAAGCTCGTCGGTCAATATGCCGAGAAGGCGCGGATCGCAGTCCGGAACGTCCGTCGAGATGGCATGGACCATCTCAAGCAGGACGAAAAGAAGCACGAGATCAGCGAGGACGAGCGCAAGCGGCTCGAGCATGAAGTGCAGAAGCTGACGGACGACACGATCAAGGAGATCGACGAGGCCGCCGACGCCAAGGAGAAGGAAATCCTCGGCAAGTGAGCCCTCCTGCCGCCCCTGAGGGCGCGAAGGGACTGGACGGGGGCAAGACCGTCCCGCGCCATGTCGCCATCATCATGGACGGCAACGGCCGTTGGGCCCAGCAGCGGGGGCTGCCCCGTGCGGCAGGCCATCGGGCGGGCGCCGAGGCCGTCCGGCGCGCTCTGCAGGCAGCGGCCGACCACGGCGTCGAAGTTTTGACCATCTATGCTTTCTCGTCGGAAAACTGGCGCCGAAGCGAGGAGGAGATCTCCGACCTCACGACGCTCATGCGCTTCTATCTCGAGCGGGAGTTGAAGACCCTCGAGAAGGAGAGGGTTCGGCTGAAGATCATCGGCGACTATTCGGCCTTCGGCCCCGAGTTGGTGGAACGGCTCGAGCGCGCGGTCGAGCGGACCGCGAAGAACACGCGCCTCACGCTCGTCATTGCGCTGAATTACGGCTCGCGGGCGGAGATTGCAGCCGCCGCGCGCAAGCTTGCCGCAAAGGCCGCCGCCGGCGAGTTGCAGCCCGGCGAGATTGACGAGCAGGCGATTGCGGGCGAGCTCCAGACGCGCGAATTGCCCGAGCTCGACCTCCTGATCCGCACCTCAGGCGAAGTTCGCCTGTCCAACTTCCTGTTGTGGCAGGCGGCCTACGCCGAGCTGTTGTTCCTCGACGTGCTTTGGCCGGACTTCGACGAACAAACATTCGCGGATGCACTGGAACGCTTCGCGAGCCGCCAGCGCCGCTTCGGTGGTCGGTGAACGAACTCCTCGTACGCAGTCTGACCGGCGTTATCCTGATCGCCATTGCGCTCGTCGCTGCCGTGGTGGGCGGCAACCTATTCGCCTACTTCGTCGCGGCAATCGCGACCGCGATGTTCTTCGAGTGGACCCGCATCGTGCGCGGATGGGGCGCAGGATGGCACCTTCTCGGGTTCATCTACGGCGTTCTGCCTGCGATCTCGCTCCTTTGGATCCGCGAACGTGACGCTCACGGTCTGGAGCTTCTGCTCTGGGTGTTCCTGGTCACCTGGTCGACCGACATCGGTGCTTATTTCGCGGGGCGCCGCTTCGGAAGGCGAAAGCTGGCGCCGGCGATCAGCCCCGGCAAAACGGTTGAAGGCCTTTACGGCGGGGTTGCCGCGGCGACGCTGATCGGGGGAGCGTGGGTGATCGCGAACGGCCTGGGCCTGCCGCTTCTGGTCCTTGCTCCGATCCTTGCGCTTGCTGCTCAGGGCGGCGATCTCTTCGAAAGCCGAATGAAGCGCCGCGCCGGAGTGAAGGACTCCGGCGCCTGGCTTCCAGGGCACGGCGGACTGCTCGATCGGCTCGACGGCCTGGTTCCGGTGGCTGTCCTTACAGCCGCTGCCCAGCTAGTGGGGCTAACGTGAGGCGGAAGATTGCAATCCTTGGGGCGACCGGCTCGGTCGGGAAGTCCACGCTCGACCTCGTCGAACGTTCGCCTGACCGGTTCGAGGTCGTTGCGGTCAGCGCCGCCACGAATGCCGAGGCGCTCGCTCACATCGCCCGCCGCACCGGTGCAAAGCTCGCTGTTGTGGCCGATCGAAACCGCCTTCCGAAGCTGCAGGAAATGCTTTCCGGCACCAACTGCCGCGCTGCAGGCGGCGAGCAGGCGCTCGATGAGGTGGGCGCCGGAGAAGCGGACCTCGTGATCGCCGCAATTGTCGGGTGCGCCGGACTCCGACCTGTCATGGCAGCCGTCGACGCGGGCAAGATTGTCGCGCTCGCCAACAAGGAGGCGCTCGTCACCGCCGGCGCGCTGATGACCGATGCGGCAACTCGGCACGGCGCGACCCTATTGCCAGTCGACAGCGAGCATAATGCGATTTTCCAATGCCTTACGGGGAGCCGTAGCGAAGACGTATCAAGGATTATCTTGACCGCGAGTGGCGGTCCGTTCCGGACCGTATCGTCCGAGCTGATCGCCGCCGCGACTCCGGCGCAGGCGGTTGCGCATCCGAACTGGTCGATGGGCGCGAAGATCTCCGTCGATTCAGCGACGCTGATGAACAAGGGCCTCGAGTTGATCGAGGCCCACTATCTCTTCAACCTGCCGTCTCAGCGCATCGACGTCGTAATCCACCCGCAGTCCGTGGTTCATTCGCTGGTCGAGTTCATTGACGGATCGGTGCTGGCCCAGCTCGGCAGCCCGGACATGCGCATTCCGATCGCCTATGCACTCGGCTGGCCGGAGAGGCTCGCCACGCCGGCTCAGAGATTGAACCTTGCGGGGGTCAGGCGACTCGATTTCGAAGACGTCGATCTGCAGCGGTTTCCGGCCCTGAAGCTTGCCCGCCACGCGTTGGAACAGGGTAGCGCCGCCACGATCGTGCTCAACGCTGCCAACGAAGTGGCCGTCGCGAGCTTTCTTGCAGAGCAAATCCGCTTTCCGGATATTCCGCGAATGGTGGAAGAAGCCCTCGAAGAATCAGACTTCGTCAATCCGGCGTCAATCGAGGACGTGCTTGAAATCGACCGCATGGTTCGGAGCCGCGTGGAGTTGGCGATGAAAGCGAGTTGCCATTGACGCTCCCGCAAGCTCCGCTCTGGCTCACATTGCTTGCCTTCGTTTGCGCCTTGGGGCCGCTCGTCTTCTTCCACGAGCTCGGCCACTATCTCGTCGCGCGGCTGTTCAGGATCCCTGCCGAAGCCTTTTCGATCGGCTTTGGGCACGAGGTCGCGGGATGGACCGACCGCCAAGGAACTCGGTGGAAGGTCGGTTGGCTCCCGCTCGGCGGCTATGTCCGGTTCGTCGGCGACATGAGCCCGGCGAGCAATCCGGCGGATATCGAGAGCATTCCCGTCGAGAAGCGCGAGCGGGCCTTCCAGCTGAGGCCCGTGTGGCAACGCTTCCTGGTCGTTCTTGCCGGCCCGGCAGCCAATTTCCTGCTGGCGATCATCATTTTCGCCGCGTTCTTCGCGACGGTCGGAACTCCGCGGACCAACGTCGTCGGGACGGTCAGTCCCAACTCGGCGGCCGCAGCAGCGGGCATTCAGCCGGGCGACCGGATCCTGGCAGTCGCCGGGCGCTCCACCCCCAGCTTCGACGATATCTTCAACGTTGTCGCCATGCGCCCCAATGAAACAGTCCGTGTTTCGATCGAGCGTGATAGGATTGTCCGGCAGCTGAGCGTCAAACTCGGCGTCGACACGATCGACGATGTCTCCGGACAGAAGTTCAAGCGGGGTCTGCTCGGTATCAAGTCGGCTCCGAAGGTCGGCGACCCGGTGCCTGTCTATCGAGCGGTCCCGATGGCAGTCGGCTATACCGCCAATCTCACTCGCGCGATTTTCGACGGACTCGTCCAGCTCGTCCGCGGCCAGGTTTCGCCGAAACAGCTTGGCGGGCCGATCAAGATTGCACAGGTCACCGGACAGGGAGCGGAATTGGGCGCACTGCCGTTCGTTCAGCTGCTTGCGCTGCTCTCAATTAATCTCGGATTCATCAACCTCTTGCCAGTCCCGATGCTGGATGGAGGGCATCTGTTCTTCTATGCGGTGGAGGCCGTCCGGCGGCGTCCGATCAGCGCACGAGCGCTCGATTGGGCCTTCCGCGGTGGCCTCGCGGTCATTCTCACTCTGCTCCTTTTCACCACAATCAACGATTTGGCTTCGCTGGGCCTCTGGGACAGGCTTCAACGCTTGATTGGCTAGGAGGGTTGGGGCAGGGCAGTAATCGGGGCTTCGCGGCGAAGCGCGCCGCGGCACCTTTCGCACACAAGGCGGGGACGAGTGATTTCAAGGTCGAAGCTTATTAGCCGCCGGACCGGCGCGCTGTTCATGGTCGGAACCATCCTCGGCGGATCGGCTGCGCCACTGCTCGCTCAGACGACTCCGCCGGCTCCGCCGGCCACGACGGGTCAGCCAACCGCTGATCCATTGGCGCCGGCTGCTGTGCCTGCGCCAGCGCCTGCGCCTGCGCCAGCTCCGGTTCAGCGCACCATCCGTTCGATCACCGTCCGTGGCAATCAGCGCCTCGAACCTGAGACGATTCGCGCCTACGCCAATCTTTCGCCGGGCCAGACCTATACGGCCGAGACGCTAGATCAGGCGCTCAAGGATCTCTACGCGACGCAGCTTTTCGCCGACGTCACCATCCAGGGCGGTGAAACCGGCGACCTGGTCATTGCGGTTCGCGAAAACCCGGTCATCAACCGAATCATCCTGGAGGGCAACAAGCGCCTCAAGGACGACAAGATCCTGCCCGAGATCAAGCTGGCCCCGCGCCAGATCTTCACTCGCTCGGCGGCGCGCTCCGACGTCGACCGCATCCTCGAGCTGTATCGGCGCCAGGGCCGTTTTGCTGCCCGAGTCGAGCCGAAGATCGTCCAGCTCGACCAGAATCGCGTCGACGTCGTGTTCGAAATCCACGAGGGCGACCTCGCCAAGGTCCGGGCGATCAACATCATCGGCAACAAGGCGTTTGCCGCGGGGCGCCTTCGCAAGGAGATGTTCACTCGGCAGGCCGGCGGCCCGCTCGGATTCTTGAAATCCAACGATACCTACGACCCGGACCGGCTCGCCGCTGACCAGCAGAAGCTTCGCGCCTTCTACTTGACGCAGGGCTATGCCGATTTTCGGGTCGTCCAGGCGCTGGCCGAGCTCACTCCCGACCGGCGCGATTTCGTCATCACCTACGTCGTCGAGGAAGGACCGCGCTATAAATTCGGCAAGATCGACGCGGAGAGTGCGCTCCGCGATTTCCCGGCTTCGACCGTCAAGCAGGGGCTGAAGCTGCGCTCGGGCGACTGGTTCAATGCCAAGGCCGTCGAGGACGCCGTTACCGACCTCAACGAGAAAGCCGGGAACCTCGGCTACGCGTTCGCCGACATCAATCCGGCGTACAACCGTGACGCTGAACACCGGCTGATGAACGTCACCATCAAGGTCGGCGACACGCCGCGCGTCTATGTCGAGCGGATCGACATTACGGGCAATACGACCACGCGCGACAAGGTCATCCGCCGTGAATTCCGCCTCAATGAAGGCGACGCGTTCAACGCGCTCAAGGTGAAGCGGAGCCAGGACCGAATCCAGAGCCTCGGCTTCTTCGGTGACAAGTTCGAGATCAAGCAGACGGAAGGCTCCGCTCCCGACCGGGTGGTCCTCGGCGCAAACGTTGAGGAGAAGCCGACCGGACAGCTGTCTCTGTCGGGCGGCTATTCGAGCCTTGAGAAGTTCGTCGTCCAGCTCGCCGTTTCGCAGAACAATTTCATGGGCAAGGGCCAGCAGGTCGATGCCTCGGTCAACTGGTCCTATTATTCGAAGTCGGTCCAGGTCGGGTTCGTGGATCCGTATTTCATGGACAAGCCGATCCTTCTGGGCGGTCAGTTGTTCCGCCAGGATTACAACAGCTTCAACTACGTCAACAACAACCGGAACACGACGTACCGGCAGCTCAGCACCGGCGGAGGTCTGAGGCTAGGGTTTCCCCTCTCCGAATATTGGGGCTTCGGAAGTCGCTACACGCTCACCCAAGACAAGATCAGCCTCGACAAGAGCGCCTTCTATACGGATCCGGACGGAACTGGCCCGCAGCCGCCGGTCTGCGATCCGGATAAGGCCGGGCGCTATCTGTGCGATGAAATCGGAACTCGCTTGACGTCGCTGGTCGGCATTTCGACGCTCTACGACGACACCGACGGCATTCGCCCGACGCGCGGCCAGCGCCTGACCTTCTCGGAGGACTTTGCCGGTCTCGGCGGCGACGTCCGCTATCTGCGCACGCGCGTAGACGCGACGAAGTACAAGGGTATTGGCGCGGGATGGGTCCTGTCGGTCCATGGCGAGGGCGGCTACATCAAGGCGCTGCAATCCTCGCCTGGTCCTGGCCGCGATGCGATCCGGCTTACCGACCGGTTCTTCGGACCAGATCTGCGCGGTTTCGATATCCGGGGCATTGGACCTCGGGTCGTGCGCTTCAATTACGACACCAGCGGGAATGTCATCACGACGGGCAACAACAACAATCGGATCACGGATGCGCTCGGCGGCAAAGCCTATTACATGGGCCGCCTGGAGCTCGAATTTCCGACCAACTCGACATTGCGGAGCGTTGGCCTGCGGCCCTCCGCGTTCATCGACGTCGGCTCGCTGTTCAGCCTGACGAAGCCGTCGCTGCTTGATATCCTGAAGTTCTGCTCGGGGACGAATTCGGCCGGGGCAAGCTTGCCGCTTCAGCGGATTGCTGCCGGCTCTGCGAGCACGAGTTGCACCCAGTTCAACGTCAATGGCGTGACCGGCTACGCGGATGACGCGCAGCACTCGTCGCCGGGCTTCAAAGAATTCTTCTTCGGTAACTCGCCAAAACCGCGCCTGTCGATCGGGGTCGGCGTAAACTGGACTTCGCCGTTCGGGCCTCTGCGGCTCGATCTCGCCAGGGCGATTTTGAAACAAAAGGGTGATGAAACCAAACTGTTCAGCTTCAACGTAGGAACTGCATTCTGATGAAGACTTTTCTGATTTCCGCCGCTGTCGCGGCTTCGTTCCTTCCCACCGCTGCGGCCGCCCAGGCGATCCCCGGAGCAGTGATTGCCGTCGTCGACCTCGACAAGGTGTCGACGCAGTGCAACGCGTGCAAGACGGCCGCCGCTGCGCTTCGCAGCCAGGCGACCGCGCTTCAGAGCCGCCAGCAGGCGCTTGCGACTCCGCTCGAGACGGAAGGCAAGGCAATCCAGGCCGCGGTTGACGCGCTGAATGGCAAGGAGCCGGACGCCGCCCTGCAGAACCGCATCAAGGCCTGGCAGACCAAGCGCGAACAGGGCGCTACGGAGATTTCGCGAAGCGAGCAGCAGCTGCAGCGCAATCAGGCATACATCAACCAGCAGGTGCGCGATAAGCTCGGCCCGATCTATCAACAGGTCATGCAGCGCCGCGGCGCCAACCTGATGGTCGAAGTGGGTGCGACGCTCGCGACCGCCTCCTCGCTGGATGTGACCAACGACGTGCTGACGGCACTCAACAGCGCGATGCCGACGATCCAGACGACCGCGCCGGCCCAGGCCGCCCCGAAGCAGCAGCCGCAGGGCCGCTAAGCCGAATGAACGACCAGCCGGCTAGCGCCGCCGCCACTCAGCTCGATATCAAGCGGGTGATGGCGGCGCTGCCGCATCGTTATCCGATGCTGCTGGTCGACCGCGTCGAGCGTCTCGAACCCAACCACTCGATCACGGCGATCAAGGCGGTGACGATCAACGAAGGGTTCTTCCAAGGACACTTTCCAGGTCGACCGATCATGCCGGGAGTCCTCATCGTCGAGGCGCTCGCGCAGGCCGCCGGCGTGCTCGCCGTGGAATCCCTCGGCCTCGCGAACACGGGCAAGCTCGTATATTTCATGGCGATCGAAGGCGCGAAGTTCCGCCAACCGGTCGAGCCCGGCGTTCTTCTCCAGCTCGATGTCCACTTCGTCCAGAAGCGCACGAGCGTGTGCAAGTTCGCGGGACGGGCCAGCGTCGACGGAAAGCTCGCCGCGGAGGCGAACTTCACGGCGATGATCGCCGACCCGCCGTCGGCCTAGCTCAGAGCCTGCTCAGCCTTATTCCGACGTAGGCGGCACGGCGTTCCGTGCGATAGCCGAACACGTCCTCGTAGCGCTGGTTGAGTGCGTTGCTCACTCGCGCAAATAGCTCGATGCCCGGCCGAATGGCGTAGCCGATCCGCGCGTCCGCGAGCCAATAGGATCCTAACGTCACCCGGTCGAACGGGAATGTGTCGCGCTGGTCGAAGTGGCGCCCGACATAAGCCAGCGATCCGCCGTAGCTGAGCTTCCCCGCTGCACCATCGAATGCGACGGAGCCGCTGTGCTTGGGCCGCCTCAGCTCATGGACCTGTGTCAGCGTCGTGTCGTCAGGTTGCGTCGCCTTCAGATAGGCATAATTCGCTGACAGCCGCAGCTTGCCGGCGAGCTGCCATGCGACAGCCGCTTCGAGGCCCGATCGATCGCTCTTCTCATGCCGGTTGGCCGTGCTGAACAGACCGGTGTTGGAGTCGAAGACGTCGACAATCTCGTCATGGAGCTTTTGGCGATAACCAGTCAGCGACGCTTCAACGGTTCCGCGCCGGTAGCGAAGCGATACTTCAAAGCCGCGTGAGCTTTCTGGCTTAAGCGTGGGATTACCCAGGAAATTGTTGGGAAAGAATCCGTACAGATCGAAGAAGGTCGGTTGCGCTATTCCTTCGCCGTAGGAAGCGGCGACAGAGAACCCCGATCCCACCCGTGCCAGCAAGGAAGCGCGAAGGCTCGTCGAATCCTTGAATCGGTTGAACATGTCGCGACGAACCGCGAGGTCGCCCGTCAGCGCCTTTGTCTCGCCGCGCCATTCGACTGTCAGGGCCTTATGATTGCGGCTGCGATCCTGGTTCGAGAGGCCTCCGTAGATGGTATCGTGGGCCCGAAAGGTTTCTCTCTCGAGCTCCGCGGCGGCGATCAAGGTGTGAGCAACGGGGCCAGTCGTAAATCGGCGCTCCACCTGAGCCGAGAGATTCCCTCGGCTGCCATGGGTGCGATTCTGCTCAACGTCCGCAAGATAGTTGCGGTTCGACGATTCCAGCAGGGAGCCCCCGACCTGCATGCGCCACGGCGTCGAGGCGGTGCCGACACCGGCCCAAACCCGCCCCGCGGTGAGCCGGTTGCGGCTGCTGTCGAGCGTGTCCGTGTGTGCGAATGTGATCGGATCGAAGCCGTCGAACTCCGTGCGGCCGGTGAGCGCGATCGCCGATGCGCCGAGCTCCAAATGTTGGGATGGATGCCAGGTCCCCCGAACGCGCCCCGAGAGGTTGCGGTACCCGTCCTTGTCACCGTGGCCGTTGAAGCTGTCGATACCGGTCGCGCGCTGGAACCCGATCGCGCCCGACGCGGACGAGCGGCCAGTGACCAGCGTCCTCGACGCGGACGCGCGCGCAAAACCGAACGAACCGGCCTCCGCGCTTGCGCTTGCTCCCGGAGCGTCCTCGATGCCGTTGATGGCAATCACGCCGCCGATCGCCTCGGAGCCCCACAGTGCCGATTGCGGGCCGCGGACCACCTCGATCCGCGAAGCAAGGTCGGCATTGAAGATTTCGAGCCGGGGGGTGTCACCCGATGCGGGATCGTTGATCTTGATCCCATCGACGAACACCAGGCTGTGATTGGCCTCGGCGCCGCGGATGCGGATCTCGGTGAGAGAACCGAGCGGACCTGACGTGGTGACTGCGGCCGAAGGGGTGAGCCTGATCAGCGCGGTGACGATCGGCTCGTCGAGGAGCTCGATGCGCTTCTGGTCGATGATCGTCACGCTTGCAGGCGTTTGCGTTTCGCTTTCGGGCGCACGCGAAGCGGTGATGACGATCTGGTCGGTGTCGACGGGTAATGCGGGCATGGAATCCTCCTGTTGACGAACGTGCCGTCACAGAGGGATGCGCCGCCTCCACGAGGCAGCGACCGCCCACGCCCCGCGGCTGGTCCCGGCCGGGGAAACGGACGACGGACCGGGGCAGGTTCCTGACTTTGCCGGAGGGGTGTTTCCCCTTGGCCGGCGTTCACAGTTGCGGGCACAGCGCCGGATTTTCGCCGGCTTCCCTTTGAACCGCCCCCGCCGAAGCGCAGCTTCGTGGGCGGCACCCTGGTCGGAGGCCTTGCTAGGCGTGGCCGCGTTGGGCTGTCAAATTGCGGCAGAGCCGATTAAATGAGGAGCCATGAACGCCAACAACAGCCGCATCGTCGCGCTCCTGTCCGCCATTCTCGTTGCCGCGGCTTTGCGGCTGGTGCCGCATCCGCCCAACTTCACGCCGATCGGCGCCATGGCCCTGTTCAGCGGCGCTTACCTTGGCCGTCGCGGACTGGCTTTCGCAGCGCCGCTCGGAGCGATGGTGCTGAGCGATTGGGTGCTCGGCTTTTATTCGGGCTTTTGGATCACGTACCTGGCAGTGGCACTGATCGTCGTAATCGGTGGGTTCGCTCTTTCGCGCGTCTCGGTGGTTCGCGTCGGCGGAGCGGCAATCGCGAGCTCGGTGGTGTTCTTCGCGGTGAGCAATTTCGGCACCTGGGCATTCAGCGGAATGTATCCTCACACGCTCCCGGGCCTCTCCACCTGTTATGTCGCAGCGATCCCGTTCTTCCAGAACACGGCCGCTGGGGACCTCTTCTATGCCACCTTGCTCTTCGGCGGTTTCCGGATTGCCGAGCTGCTGATGCCGAGCCTCAAGGCAGGCCAGGCGCAGCTCGCCTGAGGTTGCGCTTTTGAAGCCCGCACTATAAGTCGCGCGCTCTTGTCCTCGGCTGCTGGTCGGAAACCAGCTGCTAACCCAAGGAAATCAAAGATGAAGTCCGGTAGCCACCCCGATTATCACATGATCAACGTCGAGATGACCGACGGCACAAAGTTCCAGACCCGCTCGACCTGGGGCAAGGAAGGCGACACGTTGCACCTCGACATCGATCCGAAGGTGCACCCGGCTTGGACCGGTGGAAACACCCGACTCATGCAGGAAGGCGGCCAGGTCGCGCGCTTCAACAAGCGCTTCGGCGGCCTCACTCTCGGCAAGAAGTAACACTACGCCTCGATGACCGATGTGCATGGCTCGGCTCCGACCTTGGAGACCGAGCGCTTGCGGCTTCGCGCGTGGCGCAAGGACGACCGCGAGAAGTACTTCGCCATCCTCCAGGAGCCCGCCGTTTTCCGCCATTTCGGGCCGGAGCCAATGGGAATGGAGGAGTGCTGGCGCCGCTTGATGGCGGCGTCCGGCGGCTGGCAACTCAACGGTTTCGGCGGATGGGCCGTCGACCGGAAGAGCGACGGCAAGCTGCTGGGCATGGCCGCCGTGTTTACCGCGTGGCGCGGTCTTGAACCCGAGTTTGGCGAAGAGCCCGAAATGGGCTGGATTTTCGCCACCGAGTCACACGGCCAGGGATTGGCGAGCGAGGCGTGCCGTGCGGTGATTGACTGGGTCGAGGCGAATCTGAAGCCAACGCCGATGTGGGCGATCATCGCGCCGGCAAACGAGCCCTCGATCAAGCTGGCTGCGAAGCTCGGCTTCGAGTGTCTCCATGAAACGCCGTACCACGGCAGTCCGACCTTGGTGCTGCGCAGGCCCGCCTGGGCCTGACGTTACCAGCCGCCTCCGCCTCCGCCGCCGCCACCACCGCCGGACGATCCTCCACCGCCGGAACCGCTGGACGAGCCTGGCGCAGTTGAGGCCGAGCTGACCGTGCTGGACAGCGACGAACCGACATCGTCAACGAAACTTCCCGGATTGGACCACGGGCTGCTGGAACCTGAGTACCACACGAAACCCTGCTGCCCCTGTGCTGCCGCAGCGGCGAGCACTCCGGCGAAGCGATCAGCCCAGCGGTTCTCCACCCCCAGCGCGATCGCGTAAGGCAGATAGCGTTCGAAGATCTCGGCCGTATCCTCCGGCGGGTTCATCCGGTCGAGCCGCTGGCGCTCGGTGATGGACAGATATTGTTTGAACCCGGCGATACGGTCCAGGACGCCCCGACCTTCCTTTGTGGGAGCCGCGATCCACCAGAAGGCTGGGATAACGAGTATCAGGGCGGCCATCGGGAAGAGCAGGGGGAGGATCCAACCCGTGGCGAGCGCCTCGAAGATGATCGGGAAGCCGGCGGCGAGGCCGATCGCTCCCGCTGCGAAACTCCCGATGACCAGCAGGCATTTCCCCACGGCCGTGGAGTTGTGGATCGCCGCGGATAACAAGGCCGCCACGAGGAAGCAGCCGATCGTGACTCCGACCTGCCATAAGGGAGCGCCATTCGTCGCGGCGACGATCGCCGCGGCCGTCAGCCACAACGCCGCGATGAACAGCAGAAGGCCGACGCCGGCCCAGCCATAGTTGCGCTTGAACAACTTGCCTTCGAATCTTTCCTTAAGAACGTTCGACAACTTGTTCATTGCAGAAGAGAATGTGGCGTGGTTCCTCTGCTCCATCACGATCGATTCGCCGGTCGAGCAAAGCTCGCGCAGCGCTGCCTCCTCGTCGGCAGGCAGGGCAGTCGAGCTGGCAAGGCGCTCGATCCGCCTTCTGTCTTTGGAGAACCATCCACCTTCCTCCTCGACGAGCCGAACGTGTCCTCTCACCCCCATATCCACGAGGGCTGCGGCGAAGGCGCGATTGTCCGCACCCATTTTCGTCACGTAGCGCATGCCTGCCGGACTGAGGTCGTCTGGGGGCGAGAAGATTGGGACGACGGTGCCGCGGCGGGGATTCCGCCCGGCGCGTCGCCACGCGACATAATAGAACCCCACCAGCCCAAGCAGCGATAGCAGGCCTAGAAGCGTCGGGCCGTAGTCCGACAGCCACCAGCCGGCGCGCGTGCTGCTGCCCGGTTCAGCGACAACGCCCTTCGGAAAGGCGACGGCGATCGTGAGACCCTCGTAAGGCTCCAGCGGCTGCATCGTGCGAAACAGGATGTCTCCGGGCTTCTCGGAGAGAATCTCGGCATTCGAGGCCGTCGACCCCTGCGGGCCCGTGTAGAAGGCGCGTTGGCCGAACCTCGCCGCGCCTGGCAAGCGGATCCGTGCCTCCGCCACATCGATCGGGAAGATCCAGCCGTTGCCCGTCGCGTTCCAGTAAAGCTCGTCATAATCCTTGAACCGCCCGATCTCGCGCGTCGCTCGGTAGCGGATCACATATTCATGCTCCCCGGCGCTGACATATCTGTTGGGGTCCCCGATCTTGATCCGTACTCCGTTACGCATTGCCTCGGTGCTTGCGGGAACCGGCTGTCCGTCCAGCTCGGCGCCTTCGAAAGTGAAGCCGACACGATAGCGGCTTCCGTGCGGGCCCCGATATCGCGTCGGGAAGTCGCGATAGATGCCGTGGTCGATGCGGTCGTTCTCGGCGCGCACGTCGATCGTCTCCGAGACCCGGAGCGAGGAATCCTTCTGGATCTGTACGTCGCTCAGGTAGCGAAGGATGCGCTCATCGGCAGCCGCTGGCGCCGCCGCGAAGAGCAGAAGGGCAGGGGCTGCCCGCCAGGAACGCATCACCTCAGGCCGCCGGACGGGCGAACGAGACCTTCGGTGGGGTTTGGATGCTGGGATCTTCGTCCTGATAAAAGGGCTCCTCGGTGAAACCCATCGGACGGGCGATCAGGACCGGGGGGAAGCTCTGGACGTTCGAGTTCAGGTCACGAACGGTCGCGTTGTAATAGCGGCGTGCGCTCTGCAACTCGCCCTCGATGTTCGCCAGCTGGTCCTGAAGCTGCAGGAAGTTCGTGTTGGCCTTGAGCTCCGGATAGGCCTCGGCAACCGCGAAGAGCCGGCCAAGCATTCCAGTAAGTTGCGCGTCGGCCCGAGCAGTCACCTCGACGCTCCCCGCATTGATGCTGGCGGCGCGGGCCTTGGAAACCTCCTCGAACACCTCGCGTTCGTGCGTGGCATAGCCCTGCACGGCTTCGACGAGATTGGGGATGAGGTCTGCGCGGCGGCGAAGCTGCACCGTGATCCCGCTAAATCCTTCCTTCACCAGGGCCCGCAACCGGACGAGCCGATTGTAGATGGCGATGAGATAGAGAAGGACCAGGACGATGACGCCCAGGACGATCCAGCCGATCATGCAATTTCCCCCTGCAGTCGCGCGAGCGCAACCATAAGGGCGTTTACAGTCGCTAGAAGGCGGAGAGCCCCGTGATTGCGCGGCCCATGATCAGCGCATGGACGTCGTGCGTACCTTCATAGGTGTTCACGGTCTCGAGATTCGCCGCGTGCCGCATGACTTGGAACTCGGCCGAGATTCCATTGCCGCCATGCATGTCGCGGGCGACGCGTGCGATATCCAGCGCCTTGCCGCAATTGTTGCGCTTGATCAGGCTAATCGTCTCGGGAACGAGCTCGCCCGCCTCGAGGCGCCGGCCGACGCGCAGCGCCGCCTGCAGCCCGAGGGTGATCTCCGTCGCCATGTTGGCGAGCTTGAGCTGCACAAGCTGGTTGGAGGCGAGCGGCTTGCCGAATTGCTTGCGATCGAGCGTATATTGCCGCGCTGCGCCGTAGCAGGCCTCGGCGGCACCCATCGATCCCCAGGCAATGCCGTAGCGGGCGCGATTGAGGCAACCGAACGGGCCCTTGAGCCCTTCGACGTTCGGTAGCAGCGCATCCTCGCCGACCTCCACGCCGTCCATCACGATCTCGCCGGTGATCGAGGCCCGAAGCGACAGCTTCTCCTTGATCTTCGGGGCGGACAGCCCCGCCATGCCCTTCTCGAGCACGAACCCGCGGATCTTGCCGCCGTGCGCATCCGACTTCGCCCAGACGACGAACACGTCGGCGATCGGCGAATTGGTGATCCACATCTTCGTGCCGGTGAGTCGGTAGCCATTTGCGGTCTTTTCGGCGCGGGTACGCATGCTTCCCGGATCGGAGCCTGAATCCGGCTCCGTCAGGCCGAAACAGCCGACCCATTCGCCGGCCGCAAGCTTGGGCAGGTACTTCCTGCGCTGCTCTTCAGATCCGTAGGCGTAGATCGGATACATCACCAGGCTCGACTGAACCGACATTGCCGAGCGATAACCGCTGTCGACGCGCTCGACGGCGCGGGCGATCAGCCCGTAGCTCACATAGCCGAGACCTGCGCCGCCATATTCGTGCGGGATGGTGGCGCCCAGCAGCCCCAGCTCGCCCATCTCGCTCAGGATCTCGCCGTCGAAGCGCTCTTCGAGATAGGCCGACGTCACGCGCGGCTGCAGCTTCTCCTGCGCATAGCCCTCGGCCGTATCGCGGACGAGACGCTCCTCGTCGCTCAGCTGCTGGTTTAGGTCGAACGGATCGGCCCAATCGAACGGCAGGAGTTTCGGCTCGTGATGCTCAGGCACGTCCGCGATGCGTGAAGTCGCCAACTTAGGTTCCCCGCGATGTCAGAAGTCGCGGGCTCCTTAAACCTGTTACTGCGACTTCGCCACCCCGCCGCTTGCGCCGCCGAAGCTCCGCTTGAGCGTGAGCCCGAAATTCCGGTGGCGGTTGCGGTCACGGAATTCGCTGATGGACCCGTCCACGGGGTCGAGGCGATTGGGGAAGAAGATCAGCCGGTGCCGAGCCGCGTGGGTGTTCAGGAAATTGTCGACGTCGAACCTGACTGATGTCCGCGAATCCGGGCGATATTCGATGAACGCCGTGCCATAAGTACCGCGGTTGAAATTCGTGTCGAACTCATCGGTCCGGTAAAAGGTGAAGCGCTGATTGTCGCTGACCTCGAAGCCGTATGACAACGCACCTGCGTCGCGGCGAACCGTCAGGTCCCACTGCCAGTCGGGAAAGAACCCGCTGAATTTCCGCGGATCCCCCGTAATTGGATCGGCCACACGAGTGCGCTGCAGCGTTCCCGTGAACTTGGCGCGCAGACCCTTCCAAACGCGGCTCAGCGGAGCGTCGAGGGTCAATGAAGCGAAGTAGCGCTTGCCGGTGCCAAGATTTCCCGGCGCGTCGAAAGCGTTGCCCTTGTCGTCGAAGATCAGGATCCGGTCCTGCAGCAGGCTGATCAGGTCGTGGCCCACGTCGAGCTTGAATAGCCCGTCACCGAGCAACGGATGCTCGGCCGTCAGGCGGAACTCCCAGGTACGCTGCGGCTGCAGATTGGCGTTGCCGCCGTTGATGCGATTGGTCGACAGCTCGCCGACGCTGATGAAATCGTAGAAGTCGAGCTGCGCAACGGTCCTCCGAATGGACAGCTGCGTGTGCCAGCCGCCTCCCGGCTTCCAGTCGAGCGTAATGTTTGGCTTGAGGAACTTGAGCGCCCGATCGGCGGTCGCGTCCCCCTGAACCGTTAGCGTCGAAAACTCGTAATTCACCCCGCCATCGACGCGCAGAGCCGGGGAAAGCGTCTTGCCGACGTTCACGTAGACCTCGCCCCGCTTCTCCTTCACCGTCGCATCGGCGATCGGCAGGTCGACGGGCACGCGATTGCCGTTCTCGTCGATCTCCACAAAGTCCACGTGGTCGTCGAGGGTGTTGTACGCGGCCTCGGCCCCAACCTCGAACGAGAAGCCGAGGAGGTTGGAGCGAGTCCAGCTCAGGCGCCCGATCGTCTCGTTCCGCCGCGCTTTAACCAGCTGCTCGAAGCCGCCGACGACGACCGGATCGTCATCGAGCAGTGCATCGCGCTGCACGTAAGAATCGAAGTCATTGCGCTTCCTGCGAGTCGCGAGCGCGACGAACTTGATCGCGCCGCCCGCGAGCGGCCGAGTCACGTCGCCGCCTAGCTCGATCACGGGATCGCGATAGTGCTGATGAAGATTGTCGTCGTGCTGCGGCGCGTCCGACGGGCTGACGCGATTGCGCTGCAGCAAATCGAAACGGCTCGGTTGCCAACGGCCGTTGAGGCGAATGGCCTTGTCGGCTCCCTGCTCGAGCGCCCAGCTCCCGGCGACGTAAGGGTCGCGGTTAAAGTAGACATTATGCTTACGTCGGAGTTCGACCCGATCGTCGGTGGCCGGATCGGTCAGCGTGTCGGTGCCTTCCTCGAACTGCCTGTTTCGCCCCGTTCCGGCGGAGATGTTGAACGTCGACGGGCCTCTCTGGATGACCGCCGACCCGGAGACGTCACGGTTGATATAGCCGTCGAACCAGCGTCTGCCGACGGCCGTGACGTTGCCGTCGATGCCGGATGCCTCCGAGAGGATGATGTTCAGGACCTGGCTCTTGCCGGCATAATCGGAACCGAAGAGGTCCCCGGGGCCGAGCTCGACCCGCACCACGCGCTGGGCCGGGATGCGTGCGAGCGTCGTGTCGAGCGTTTCGGCTTTCGAGCTTGGGCGGGCGCCGTTGATGACGACGTTGCCGGCCGTCCCGGCAAAGCCGCGCACATCGACTGTGCCGGTAGCGGATTGCGTGCTTCCAAGGTCCAGCTGGAAGCCGGGAACCCGCTGAGCGATGTCGAGCGCCGTCCGGGGGGCAAATTGCTTGAAATAATCGGCCTGGTAGACGGTCGTTCTGCTCGGGCGTGCCTGGGGAGAGGCCGGTGCAGCAGGCTGCTGCGCGCCAGCCCAGGCAGGCACGGTGGCAGCAATCAAACCGGCCGTGGCGATCCACAGCGTCTTACGCATCGGAATACCCCTCTTTTTGGGCGGGCTAGTCGGGACCGGCGACGGGCAGCCATCCCGGTTCGATCAATCGGCAAACGTTTCGATTGGTGGTGGCTTGGCGCGCACCAACGGCGGAATCGGTGGCGACTTGGGACGCATAGTGTGGCTTCAGCGCCTCGCCCTCGGTCCAAATAGCTTCAAGTCGACGAGCTGTTGGACCGGCGGCATGGTCTCGCTTTGACGCGCCGTGGATCGGACGAACTCGGGAGTGATGCCCAGAGCCTTCAGTTGGACAAGCGTTTGGACAGGAATGTTTCGGTAACCGATCCGCTCGAACCCGCCGATGAACTCCGGGGTCACGTTCAGCGCCTTCAACTGCACCAGTTCGTCCGACGGAAGATTGCCATAGCCCGCGCGTACGAAGCCGCCGATCCATTCCGGAGTGATATCGAGGGCCTTGAGCTCGACCAGCGACTGAAGCGAACGCGGGCGGTAGCCGGCGCGTGCCATGCCGGTGATATAGTTGCCGTTCACTCCGAGCGCGGCCAGGGCCATCAAATCGTCGATTCTCGGTGACCTGTGACCAGCGGCGGCGATTGCTTCGATGAGTTCCCGCCTCACGTTGAGGGACATCAATCCCACTGCCTGGTCCGTCGTGGGGCGGACGATGCCATGACTGACCATCAACTGGGTGAAACCGGGATCAGCCGTGAATCGACAATTGCCCCTGGCGTAGCTCATCCCGCCGCTGCCGCTGCAATCCAGCCGGCCCGCTTCGCGCACTAGGGCAAAGCGAAGCGGGCGCGTCCCCGAGCTACGAAACCCGGAGGTATCGAGGCCGATCAGCTCGGACGGCATGAAGGCGTTCGACCAGTTGCTCCGGTCGACTGCGCGTCGATCGTCAGTGAAACGAGCGTGGATCTTGCCGGGGTTGCCGCGCTCCCCTTCAAGCGAGAAGCTGATCCCGTCGCTGGTTTCGGCCATGCAGGCCGAAGAGATGGTGATCGTTGCAAGCAGCAGGGCGCCGATCAGAGCGAGAGCACGATTCATGTTCGGTCTCCTTCACAAAATTCAGGCAAAGCTCGCCCGTTCGCCCGGGCCAGGCGTTGAAAAGACGTCAGTTTGTCAGTCGGTCAGGTCAGTCGCGGTCGTTAGTCGTCGTCGGGGTCCGATACTTCGACATTTGGCGGCGGCGTCGGCGGCCGCGGGGGGTGGGGAGGCTTTGCAGCCCTCAGGTCTTCGGCTCGCACGCCAACGGCCCACATCTGGATGATCTTGTCAGGATCGGCGACGGAATATCCCGATTTACGAATGTCGGAGATGTAGTTGATCGGAACTCCGACGGCGTGGAGCTGCACATAGTCGTCCAACCTGAGCGGCACGCCCGCCGCAGCCAGCCCGCGTACGTACTGAGCACTGAGGCCGATGGCGCGTGCTTCGGCCAGCTCGTCCGCATCGAGGTTCCGAAGTCCGGCGGCGGCGAGATCGCGCGCGTATTCGGCAGTGACGCCGACCGACTTCATCCCGGCGAAACTTGCAGGATCGACGTTCCGCAGCCGTGGCTGCGCAGTTCGCAGGGCATAGACGTAGTCGGCATCGACGCCCGCCGCCTTCATCTCGATGATCTGGTCGATATGACCGTTGCCCATCACCGAGATCTTGACGGCCTGCCGAGCTTGCCTGGTCGCCTTGGTCGCGTCGGCGAGAGCCTGATCGCGTGCCTGGTCAGCCGCTGCGAGCGCCGCGGCCACCGACTGTGCTCGGGCGTTCCGAAGGGAGTCCGCTTTTTCCGGCGCAACCGCGGCTGCGACTGTCGCGACCGACGTGGTCACGCCATTGGCGATGATGTGCGGCAGATCCGCTGGGGGCTCGGAGGGTACATAATAAGGCTGGCTCGAATCGACCCGGCCAAGCGCCACCGCATTCGAACTCGTCTTTCTCGTGGTGCCGCCGGGCGTCAGCGTGAGGGCTGCAAGCGGCGCGGCGATCAGCACGGCGCCGGTGAACACGCCAAGCGCGAATGAGCGCGCCACCGGACCACGCACTGACTTGCCGTCCAGGACGCGGGCGACCCTGCGCGCGAGTGAGTTCCGCGAGGGGGCTACGCCGTGCGCTCCCAGCAGCAGGCCAGGGCATTCATGCCTGGCCACGCCGACGAGGAGCTGAGCGTAATCCGTGTCGACGATGTCCGCGGCGAGAACTGCGTCGTCGGCTGCCTCCTCGCGCAGCTGATGCGCCTCGCGGGCGAGCAGCCATACGAACGGATTGAACCAGAACATCGCCGTTGCGATGCGGGCGAGCAGCAGCTTCACCCAGTCCATGCGCGCCACGTGGGCGAGCTCGTGGGCGATGATCGCCTCGGCTTCGCCCGATGCTTCGACCGCGCGGTTGTTGAGCAGGATCACGGGGCGCATCAGCCCCCAGCTGATCGGCGACGAGAGCTCGTTGCTGGTCAGCAAGGCTGTGCCGTGCTTGAAGCCCATGCGCCGTTGGGCGCGGGCGAGGGCGCTCAGCCAGTGCCCGTCGACGAGCACATCGGCGCGCGCCCTCAGCGCGATGAGCCGCGCCAGCGCAAGCACGGTGATGAACAGAAGGATGGCCGCAGGCACGGCGTAGAGCGCCATCGCCGCAGCAGTCGGGCTCAGCGACGGCCGGGCAGGGGCCTTGATGTCGGGGAGCGGCTTTGGCGCAAGAGGACCGGAGGCGACGGACGTTATCGGGGAAGCATCCGAGGCAACCGCTTCCACGCTCGGAGCCCGGCCGAGCAGGGCGGGCGCTTCGACGTTCCAGCTAGGGAGCACGAGCGGTGCAAGCGCCATAATCACCAGAGCCAGCAGGCCGATATGAGCGACCCACGAACGCTCGGCCGCCGAGCGCTGCTTCATCAGTGCGAGCAGGCCAAGCGTCAGGCCCGCTATCAGCAGAGACTTCAACGCGATTGCGACAAGGACGTGCATCACTGGTCCCCTTTGGCTTTGCGCGCCCGGGCGATCATTTGTTCGAGCTCGCTGAGCTCGTCTTCCTTCAATCGATCGGACATGCCGAGCAGGGCGGTCGCGGCGCTCGCCGGCGAACCGTTGAAGAAGACGCGGACGATCTCGCTCAGCGCCGACTTCTTCGCCACGCTGTCGGCGACCGCCGGACTGTACAGGAAGCCACGCTCCGATTCTGTGCGCGTCACATAACCCTTGTCTTCGAGCCGCTTGAGCATCGCGCGCACCGCCGAGCCGCTGAGCGGATCGGGGAGGGCCCCGCAAATGTCGGCGACGAGCACAGGACCCCGCTCGTAAAGAATGTCGACGATCTGGCGTTCCCGCGGAGGAAGCTTGCTCAGCATCCAATTCCCTTTCACGCGCAGCCGATTCGCCGCGCTACATTTGTAGAGTGCTACATTTGTAGCGTGAACGCAAGATGAATGTCTTCCCCCGCTTTAACAGGGGTTCGGCGGGAGGGGGTCATCCTATCGATCGGCGGCGGTACGCGGCGTGGCGGAGAGGGTGGGATTCGAACCCACGGTGGACTTGCACCCACGGCGGTTTTCAAGACCGCTGCCTTAAACCACTCGGCCACCTCTCCTGTGGGGCCGAGCCTATCGCGTGTCGGGACGGGACGTGCAAGGCACACGGTGAACCATGCTGGCCTCGGGCGGGTTTAACGGAATAGCCTCGGTTGTTGGGAGGAGCGCGTCTTGGGTGGGCTGAGCAGCTGGATCTTGGTTTCGCTTTCGGCTGCGTCAGTTGGATCGGCGTCGGCTCAGATGACGAGCTACACCGCCTCGCAGCCCTCGTCCGCGCAGCCCGTTAGGGACTCCTGGTCCACTTACAAGCTGCGTCTCGCGATTCTTGCGCGCCAGCAGGGCGTCCGCGAATCGACAATCCAGCAAAATGTGCCGGGGCTCGATCTCAACCAGCGAGTGATCGAGTTGGAGCGGACCGAGCCGGTAGCCCGCAGCAGCGGAGGAGTAGTGGGCGCCCTCGCGCCGTACTTGCGACGGCACGTGACTACATCGCTAGTCCGCCGCGGGCAGAGCAATTACTCCAATCTCTACGGCGGCCTTCGCTCGATCGAGGGGAGATGGGGAGTGGATCCGGCCGTCCTGCTCGCCATCTATGGCCACGAAACGAGCTACGGGCTGGTGACCGGCAGCACCGACCTTCTCGGCGCGCTCGCGAGCCTCGGCTATTACGGCCGCCGCCGCGAATTCTTCGAAAGCGAGTTCATCGCCGCGCTGAAGCTGATGGACCAGGGGATTCCGCGCTGGCGCCTGAAGGGCAGCTGGGCAGGAGCGACCGGTTTCCCGCAATTCATGCCGTCAGTGGCGCTGCGCCTGCGAGCAGACGGCGACGGCGACGGTTACGCCAACATCTGGAGCGATGAGCTCGACGGGCTCGCATCGATCGCGGCCTATCTTCGTGATGCCGGATGGAAGCCGAATGTGGCCTGGGGAATCCCCGTGCGCACTCCGCCGACGCTCAATCGGGCAGCGATCGTCTCGCGCATGACGGCCCAGCGCTGTCCGCAGGTCTATCGCCGGCACAGCCGCTGGTTGACCATGCGTGAGTGGCGAGCCTTGGGCGTGACCCCGATGGGCCGATCGCTTCCCGATAGCGAAATGGCGAGCCTGATCGAGCCGGACGGTCCCTACGCCACGGGCTATCTGCTGACCACCAACTACCGCGCCATCCTCGACTACAATTGTTCGAATTTTTACGCGATTTCGGTCGGGGTTCTGGCGGACGCGATTGCTCGGCGATAGACAGGCTTCACCGTCCATCTAGCGTAGGATTCTGATCCCCTTCATGCGCCGATTCGCCCTGTTCGCTACCACCGCTTCCGTCCTCGTCGCGACTGCTTCTCCAGCCGCTGCTCCCCAGTTCGATACGCCCGCAAAGGTCGCCTTTTTGATCGACATGTCGTCGGGCGCCGTCCTCTACGCCAAGAACGCTGACATCCGGATGCCGCCTGCCTCGATGGCAAAGATGATGACCACCGATGTCGCGTTTGAGCTCATCGACAGGGGCCAGCTCCCTCTCGACAAGATGTGTACCGTCCGGCCCGAGACCTGGCAGAAGTGGCACGGGCCTCAGGCCGGATCGACCATGTTCCTGTCACCCAATGAGCAAGTCAGCGTCGAGAATTTGCTGAAGGGCATCGTGACGCTGTCCGGAAACGACGCGTCGGTCGTGCTTGCAGAGTGCATCGCCGGAACCGAGCAGGCCTTCACCGACCAGATGAACGCGCTGGGCAAGCGCATCGGGCTGACCAACAGCCACTTTGGAACCGCCAACGGCTGGCCCGACAATGGGGTCACCTATGTCTCGGCGCGCGACCTCGCGACGCTCGCGAAGTGGGAGATCGAGCACCATTACAAGCTGTACAAGCGCTTCTATTCGCTGCCGAGCTTCACCTGGGGCAAGACTTTGGGTTCCAACCAGGACATCACGCAGCAGAACCGAAACCCGATCCTCGGCAAGGTGCCCGGGGCCGACGGGCTGAAAACCGGCCACACGGATGAAGCGGGCTATGGCTTCACGGGCTCGGCCGACCAGAACGGGCGCCGCCTTATCGAAGTCCTGGCCGGCATGAGCAGCTGGAACGAGCGCGTTCAGGAATCGACCCGCCTGATGCAGTGGGGCTTCAACGCCTGGCAGGCGAAGCCCCTGTTTCAGCAGGGGGCCAAGATCGGCATGGCCCGAGTCCAGCTCGGTAGCGCGAGCGAGGTGCCGCTCGTCGCTCCGCGCAATCTCGCGGTTACGGTTCCTGCTGGCCTCGCCACCGGCGCGACGACCATGAAGATCCGCTACGAGGGTCCGCTGACCGCGCCGATCGCCATGGGGCAGGAGGTCGCGCAGCTGGTGATCACCACCGGCGACACGCCTCCGCAGGTCGTGCCGCTGGTCGCGGGCGAGGACGTCGGTCGCGCGGGCTTCTTCGGGCGGATCTGGCTCGGCATCAAGTCGCTGTTCGGAATGGCGTGACGTCACGAGGACGGTTCATCAGCCTCGAGGGCGGGGAAGGGGTCGGCAAGTCCACGCAGGTCACAGCGCTCGCTTCCGCGCTTGAGGGTCTCGGCATTCGCTGCCTCGTGACGCGCGAGCCGGGAGGAAGCGACGGCGCCGAGGCCGTTCGCGAACTGCTCCTTCAGGGGGACGAATCTCGCTGGGGACCGGAGGCTGAGGCCCTGCTCTTCGCCGCCGCCCGCGCAGATCACGTGCAGAAGACGATCCGCCCGGCACTCGAGGAGGGCCGATGGGTCCTCTCCGATCGCTTTGTAGACAGCTCACTCGCTTATCAGGGCGGTGCGGGCGGCTTGGGGATCGAGACGGTCCGCGCCGTCAACGCCTTCGGCATCGGCGACACCTTCCCGGACCGCACGCTGATCCTGCTCCTCGACGAAGGTGGAGACCGCGCGCTGCAGCGCGACCGGGACGAGTCCGACCGGATCGGCGGCCGCTCGAGAGACTATCATCATAAGGTTGAGACAGCCTTCCGGTTGATCGCAGCCGAGGAACCTGAACGCGTGCGGCTCATCGACGCGTCCGGCACACCCGACCAGGTGACCCAGCGGTTGCTTGATGAAATCGAGGATCTCGTCCCGTGATCGTCGGGCAGGACCGGGCAGTCGAGCAATTCGGCAACGCGTGGGCTTCGCGCAAGCTGCACCACGCCTGGCTGCTCGCAGGACCGAAGGGCGTCGGAAAGGCAAGCTTTGCGCATGCCGCGGCGCGGCGGGTCCTTGCAGACGCCGCCGGCCCGCCGTCCGAATTGCCCGGCCTCGAAACCTCCGACGATCACCCGATCGTTAAGCTGATCGAGGCCCGTAGCCATCCGGATTTGCGCTGGCTCGAGCGGCTCCCGAAGGAAAAGGGGGAGGGCCTCGCCCGGGACATCACAATCGACCAGGTCCGACGGCTGGGCGAATTCATGGGTGTGACGGCCGCGCTCTCGTCCTGGCGTGTGACCGTCATCGACAGCATGGATGAGCTCAATCGAGAGGCGTCAAACGCGCTTCTGAAGATGCTGGAAGAGCCGCCGGCAAACACACTCTTCTTCCTCGTGAGCCATGCGCCCGGACGCCTGCTTCCGACCATCCGGTCGCGGTGCCGAAGGCTAGAGTTTCAGGCCCTCGATGATGAGGCCATGACGTCAGTACTCGAGGAGAGAGCACCGCAGCTCTCCACCGCGGAACGAAAGCGTGTCATTTCCATGTCATTCGGTTCGGCCGGACGCGCTCTCGCTTTCGCCGAGCTGGATCTGGCGAAGCTCGAGGACGCGGCCCTTGCGATCCTCCGCCAGGGAGATCCGACGAACGCGCGCCGTTCGGAACTCGCGATCAACCTGGGAAAGAAGGCTGCAGCCGAGCGCTACGCTGCGTTCCTCGATCTGGCGCCGTCCTTGATCGCACGCGAAGCACGCCAGATCGACGGAAGCCGGCGCGAACGCGCGCTCGATGCCTACGCCAAGGCGCGTGAGCTTGCCGCGCTTGCGCCGCGCCTCTCGCTCGATCCGTCGGCGACCGTTTTCCAGATCGGCGGCATCCTGGCCGAGGTCGCCGGGCCCACTTCCTTGAAGCGCTAGGCGGCCCCCGCTAGGGCTCGGAGCACCAATGTCCGAGCCGTTCTACATCACCACAGCGATCAGCTATCCCAACGGTCCGCCGCACATCGGCCACGCCTATGAAGCGATCGCGGCCGATGCGATTGCCCGCTTCCAGCGTCAGCAAGGCCGCGACGTGAGGTTCCAGACGGGCACCGACGAGCACGGCCTGAAGATGGCACAGGCGGCGCGTGGCGAGGGTGTCGAACCGCGCGCATTCGCTGACAAAATGTCGCTTCTTTTCCAGCAGATGTGCGACACTCTTAACGTGTCTTATGATCGCTTCATTCGCACCTCGCAGCCCGATCATTATCGCGCCAGCCAGGCGATCTGGTCAGCGATGGAGGAGAGGGGGGACCTTTACCTCGATCGTTACGAGGGTTGGTATTCGGTCCGCGACGAGGCCTATTACGAGCCCGACGAGCTCAGCAGCGCGGAAGACGGCAGGAAGCTGTCGCCGCAGGGCACGCCGGTCGAGTGGACAGTCGAGGAAAGCTGGTTCTTCAGGCTGTCGAAGTACCAGCAGCCGCTGCTCGACCATTATGCGGCCAATCCGGACTTCATCATGCCGGACAGCCGCCGCAACGAGGTCGTGCGCTTCGTGGAGGGCGGGCTCAAGGACCTCAGCATCTCGCGCACCAGCTTCGACTGGGGCGTTCCGGTGCCAGGCAGCAACAGCCACGTCATGTATGTCTGGCTCGACGCTTTGACCAACTATATCACGGGCCTCGGCTACCCCGACGATACCGAGCTGTGGCGCCGCTACTGGCCCGCGAACGTCCACTTGATCGGCAAGGACGTCGTGCGTTTCCACGCCGTATATTGGCCGGCCTTCCTGATGAGCGCCGGCATTGCGCTCCCGAAGCAGGTCTACGGGCACGGCTTCCTGCTGAGCCGCGGCGAGAAAATGTCGAAGAGCGTCGGCAATGTCATCGATCCCATGGTCCTCGCCGACCGCTTCGGCGTAGATGCGCTGCGCTATTTCCTTCTTCGTGAAGTAACATTCGGCCAGGACGGCAGCTACAGTGCAGAGGCGATCGTCAACCGCGCGAACGCCGAGCTGTCGAACAGCTTCGGAAATCTTGCTCAACGCACTTTGTCCATGATTCACAAGAATTTGGATGGCATTCTCCCCGAAGCTGGAGAGGCTGCCGAGGACCGTGAATTGCTCGAGTTTGTCAAAGCCGTCACCAGCGTGGACATGGTCGAGCATTTCGACCGTCTCGGTTTCTCTTACGGCATCGAGGCGTGGATGAAGGCGGTGTTCGCCTGCAACGCCTACGTCGACGCGCAGGCGCCGTGGGCGCTGCGCAAGACAGATCCGGAGCGCATGGCAGCGGTGCTCGGAACACTCGTGGTCGCGGTTCGGGAACTGGCGAACGCGATTGCCCCGATCATCCCGGACGCCGCCGATCGGCTGCTGGCGCTCATCGAGATGGGAAAGGGGGGTGCCCCTATCCCGCGGCCCACGCCCCTGTTCCCGCGCCTCGAGCTGCCGGAGGACGAGGAGGCGGCGGCGTGAGGCTGATCGACAGCCATTGTCACCTGAACTACGAAGGCCTCGTCGAACGCCAGGACGAAGTGCTTGAGAATGCACGCCAACAAGGCGTGCGCGGGTTTCTCAATATCTCGACGCGACAGAGGGAGTGGGGCGACATCGTTTCCGTTGCCGAGCGCCACCGGGACGTGTGGGCCAGCATTGGCGTTCACCCACATGAAGCAGATGCCCATCCCGACCTCGGAGCAGCTGCACTGGTCGAACGCGCGAACCACCCGCGCGTGATCGCGATCGGCGAGTGCGGCCTCGATTATTATTACGACAAGTCGGACAGGGATGCGCAGCGTGAGCGCTTCCAGGCGCACATCGAGGCGGCGCGGCAAACGGGTCTGCCACTCGTGGTGCACACGCGTGATGCGGAAGACGACACGGTCGAGATCCTGTCGGACGCCGTTAAGCAAGGCGACGTCACCGGCGTGCTTCATTGCTTCACGGGGTCCGCGGAGCTTGCGCGCAAAGGCCTCGATCTGGGATTTTACGTCTCTCTGTCGGGGATCGTCACGTTCAAGAATGCCCGGGACCTGCAGGAAACTGCGAAGTGGCTGCCGAAGGAGAAGATGCTGGTCGAGACCGACGCCCCCTTCCTGGCGCCCGTTCCGCATCGCGGCCACAAGTGCGAGCCGGCCTTTGTCGCCGACACTGCGAGATTCGTGGCCGAGCTGAGGGGAGAGGACCCCGAAGCGCTCGGCGACCAGACCACGGCCAATTTCTTCAAGCTGTTCGGCAAGGCGGCCGAAGGATCGAAGATTGAAGCTTAGGATCCTCGGTTGCGGCACGTCCACCGGCGTGCCCAGGATCGGGAACGACTGGGGCCGCTGCGATCCGGACGAGCCGCGCAATTATCGCCTGCGCTCGTCCATCCTTGTTGAAAGCGCCGGCGAACGCATTCTGGTCGACTGCGGGCCAGATCTGCGCCAACAGCTGCTGACGGCGGACATAGGCCAGCTTGATGCCGTCATCGTCACGCATGCGCACGGCGATCATTGCCACGGCGTGGATGAGCTCAGGCCTGTATCTCAGGCGATCGATCGCCCCGTGCCGCTCTATGCCCGAGCAGATGTTCTTAATGAGCTCAGACTGAGGTTCGCTTACGCGTTTGAACCCCTGAAGTTTTACCGGCCCATCGCAGAGGCCCGCGAGCTTCCTGGCGAATGCCGCTTTGGGGAGCTTCGAACTCGCTTCGTCGATCAGCCACACGGAGGGCCCACGTCGCTCGGGCTGCGGTTCGATGAGGGCGATCGCTCAGCTGCATATGCAATCGATTTCAGTGACTTAACGGTTGACATGGCCGCGCTATATGAGGGTGTCGACGTCTGGATCGCCGACTGTCTCACGCGTCAGCCGCATCCGACTCACATGCATCTAGACGGCCTCCTTCGATGGGCGCGTGAATTGCGCGTCGGCCAGGTCTATCTCACGCATATGGGCAACGGACTCGATTATCGGAGCTTGGCGGCCGAGCTGCCGGATTGGGCCGCGCCGGCTTATGACGGGCTGGAGATCGTTCTTTCATGACCAACGACACCATGCTGGGCGGGCTGTACCTGCTCATGGCGGCCATGCTGGTGCTCGGTTCGCTGATGGCGCGGCGGGAACCCGCGGCGAAGATGCTCACGATGGCGCTCGCCTGGGTCGCGATTTTCGCGGCGGGCTTCGTACTGTTCACCTTCCGCGACAATTTCGGCTGGGTTGCACAGCGGCTGGAGGCGGAAGCCGTGGGAACACCCGTCCAGGACGGCGCCGAGACCAGGATCCCGATGGCGATTGACGGCCACTTCTGGGTCGATGCGAAGGTCAACGGCAACAATGTGAAGTTCCTGGTCGATAGTGGCGCGACGATGACGACGATCGACCGGGAGACGGCTCTGGCTGCCGGCGTGCCGGTATCTGTGCGCGCCGATCAATATGTCCGCACCGGGAACGGCATCATCCGCGTCTCGAGCGGCCGCGTCGCGGATCTCGAGATCGGTAGCATCCGCCGCAGCGATGTCGGTGTTCAGGTCGCCGACAATGACGATCTCAACGTGCTCGGAATGAACTATCTCTCGTCGCTCAGGCGATGGGGAGTGGAGGGACGATGGCTTGTGCTCGTCTCCTGATGCCTCTTGGACTTTACATAATGCATATTATCATACTTTCATTCTTTCACACCCAAATGTGCAAAAAGGCCCCCTCATGCCGCTTGAGCGTCTCGTCGAGATCATGCGCCGCCTCCGCGATCCGGTAAGCGGCTGCGAATGGGATACGGTCCAAACGTTCGAGACGATTGCGCCCTATACGATCGAGGAAGCGTATGAGGTCGCGGACGCGATTGCCCGCAACGACATGGATGCACTTGCCGACGAACTCGGCGACCTTCAGCTCCAGGTCGTGTTCCACGCACGCATGGCCGAGGAAGCCGGACATTTCACTCTCGATGACGTGCTCGACCGGATCAGCGACAAGATGGAGCGCCGTCATCCACACATTTTCGGCGATGCGGAGCATGGCGGCCACCATTTGTGGGAAAAGATCAAGGCCGATGAACGCGCGGCCAATCCCGATAGAAGCGCGCTCGCCGGCGTTGCGTTAGCCCTTCCGGCTCTTGAGCGGGCAGCCAAGCTGCAGCGTCGAGCCGCCCGCGTCGGCTTCGATTGGCCCGACGTCTCCGGACCGAGGGCCAAGATCGATGAGGAGCTGGCCGAACTCGATGCAGAGACGGATCATCATCGCAAGCTCGAAGAGCTCGGTGACCTTCTATTCGCTGTCGTGAACCTCGCACGACATCTGAACATTGAGCCGGAAGCTGCTTTGCGTGAAGCAAATCTGAAATTCGAGCAACGCTTCCGTGACATTGAGCGTGCGCCGGATTTCGCGGACCTATCGCTTGAGCAAAAGGAAGCGCTCTGGGTCGAAGCCAAGAAGGCTCAGGCAGACTCCAGCGCCTGAAAACGCGCCCAATTGTCTGGCGATAGGCGCACCGACAGCTCAAGCGCGTCGTGATCGATCTTCTGATCGAGCACTTCACCGCGCGAATGAAGCCAGGCGATTCGTCCGCCATCCGTGGCCGGAACGCGGATCTGATGGACCTGCTCTCCGCTCCGGAGGCATTCGGCCATCCGCTCGCGCAGACGGTCTAGTCCTTGCCCGGTGACCGCCGAGATCGGCACGACGTCCTCCCGCCGCCTGGCTTCCTCGATCAGCCGCTGACGCTCCTCCACAGCGAGCAAGTCGACCTTGTTCCACGCCTCGATCCGTGGCGGGGCCCCCTCTTCTGCCAGGCCCAGCGACCCTAATACGTCCTCGACGTCCTCGCGCTGCGCCTCGCGGTCCGGATGCGCGATGTCGCGGACGTGGACCAGCAAATCAGCCTCCAGCACCTCCTCGAGTGTGGCGCGGAATGCCGCGATCAATTCGGTGGGCAGGTCTGCAACGAAACCGACGGTGTCGGACAGGATCACCTTGTCGAATCCAGGCAGGCGAATATCGCGCATGGTCGGGTCGAGGGTCGCGAATAGCAGATTCTCCGCGAAGACCCCTTCGCCCGTGAGGCGATTGAAAAGCGTGGACTTTCCGGCATTCGTATAGCCTACCAGCGCGACCACCGGCCATGGCGCGCGCTGCCGGCGGTCACGATGCAGCGCTCGCGTGCGCTTCACCTGATCGAGCTCGCGCCGGATCTTGGCCATGCGATCGCGGATCAGGCGGCGGTCGGCCTCGATCTGCGTCTCGCCGGGGCCGCCGAGGAAGCCGAAGCCGCCGCGCTGGCGCTCGAGGTGCGTCCAGCTCCGCACGAGTCGGCCTGCTTGGTAGTCCAGATGAGCAAGTTCGACCTGCAGGCGCCCCTCTGCACTGGCCGCGCGCTCACCGAAAATCTCGAGGATCAGCCCGGTGCGGTCGATCACCTTCGTGCCAACCTCTTCTTCCAGGTTCTTCTGCTGCACCGGATTGAGCGCCGCATCGACGATCAGCAGGTGCGCATTCTCCAGCTTGGCGGCCTCCGCGATCTCCTCGACCTGCCCCTTGCCAAGCAAGGTCGCTGGACGAACCGTGCGCACGCGGAATGCCTTCGCTGCGACGACGTCGATCCCGATCGCTTCCGCAAGGCCCTCGGCTTCCTCGATCCGCGCATCGGCCGAACGCCGCGCTCCTTCTCTCGGAAGCTCGGGGACAGCGAGCACTGCGCGCTCGCCGCGGGCGACCTCGGTCTCACCATGACCGTCGTACTCGTTCAGGACTGATCCTCCTGGGCGTCGCTGTTCTGCTCGGCCTCGAGATCGAGCGGGTGTGCCGGCTGCAACGTCGAAAGCGCATGTTTGTAAACTAGCTGGATCTGGCCTCCGCGCTCCAACACGAGGCTGAACTGATCGAACCCGGTCACCGAGCCCTGAAGCATCACACCATTGACGAGGAACAGGGTCATTCGTTCCGATTGCCGAGCGGCGGCGGCGAGGAATACGTCCTGAAGCGCGGCCTTGCTGCCGTGATCGCCGCCCTTCGTCGCGACAAAGTCGGGCGGCGGCTCGGCAGGCATGATCGTCGAGATCGAGTGCTTGTAGACGAGCTGCGACGCTCCTTCCCGCCGAAGCAACAACGAGAAGGCGTCGAACCAGGTGATCACCCCCTGCAGCTTGACGCCTTTTACGAGGAAGATCGTGACGGGGAGCTTGGCGCGGCGGACGCTGTTCAGGAAGTGATCCTGTAGGCTCAGCGATCGCGCCGCCATTCGCGCCTCCTATTCTTCTCCGTCCCTCTTGTCGCCGATGCCGAGGGCCTTGAGCTTCCGGTGTAAAGCCGAGCGCTCCATGCCGATGAACGACGCGGTTCGAGAGATGTTGCCGGAAAAGCGGCGGATCTGAATCTTCAGATATTCGCGCTCGAAGGACTCGCGCGCTTCCCGCAGCGGGCTGCCCATGATTGCCATGGCCGTCGTCGAGCCGCCCATCGTGCTCTGATTGTCGAGGATCTCGGGCGGCAGCAGGTCCACGTCGATGCACGACACCCTGTCGCCCGGCGCAAGGATGATCGTGCGCTCCATGATATTCCGCAATTGCCGGACGTTTCCGGGCCACTCGTGCGCCTGCAGTGCAGCCATCGCTTCTTCCGAGATGCGCAGCGCCGGCATTCGCCGTTCAGCCGCGAACCGCGCGAGGAAATGGCTGACAAGCTCCGGAATGTCCTCGCGCCTCTCGCGCAGCGGCGGCAGGCGAACCGGCACCACGTTCAAGCGATAGAACAGGTCCTCGCGGAAGCGTCCGCTGGCGATCTCGTCCTGAAGGTTTCGCGAAGTCGCGGACAATACCCGAACGTCGACCTTCACCGGACGTTGGCCCCCCACACGGTGATAGCTCTGATCCGTCAGCACCCGCAGGATCTTGGCCTGCGTGGTCAGCGGCATATCGGCGATCTCGTCCAGGAACAAAGTGCCGCCATGCGCGTGCTCGAGCAGGCCCGGGCGCACCACGCCGTCGGTCTCGGCGCCGAACAGCTCCTCCTCCACCCTCTCGGGGCTCATCATCGCCGCGGACAGGACGATGAACGGCGCCTTCGCTCGCGGGCTCCACTGATGGATCATCCGCGCTGCAATCTCCTTGCCGACGCCGGGAGGTCCCGAAATCAGCACCCGGCTCCCGGTCGGAGCGACGCGCTTCAGCGTAGCCCGGACGGTATTGATCGCCACCGAGCTTCCGTGCAGCTGATCTTCCTGCCCGACCTGCTGCCGCAAAGTCTCGTTCTCGCGCCGCAGCCGGTCCGTCTCCGTAGCGCGATTGACGAGATAGATCAGGCGCTCGGCCTCGAACGGCTTCTCGATGAAATCGATGGCCCCTTCCCTCACCGCCGCGACCGCCGTGTCGAGATTGCCGTGGCCGGAGATCATCAGCACCGGAATCGTCGAATCGCGACGCTTGATCTCCTGAAGCAACTGGAGGCCGTCCAGCCGCGAACCCTGGAGCCAGACGTCCAGCAGCACCATGGACGGCCTTCGGTCCTCGATCGCCTCGAGCGACGCATTGCTGTCGGCAGCCGTGCGGACCTCGTACCCCTCATCCTCCAGAACCCCGCTCACGAGCTCGCGGATGTCCGCCTCATCGTCCACGACCAAAACTTCAAGCGCCATCAGGCATCCCCGCCATTGTCAGAGCTCTGTTGTTGTTCCGCCGGCTGATCGCTCGAGAGCGCCGCGAGCTTGGCCGTGTTGAACGCGATACGGACGTGGGTCCCTCCCCCCGGCCGGTCGAGGAACGCGATTTCGCCCATATGTTCCTCGACGATCTTCTTGACGATCGCCAGGCCCAGGCCCGTGCCACGAACCCGCGTGGTCATGTAGGGCTCGGTCAACCGCTCGCGGTCCTCCGGAAGGCCTATGCCGGTATCGAGCACGTCAACGACGAGATGCTCGTCCTCATCGTGAAGCTTCAGTTCGACCTTGTCGCCCGCAAGGCTGTGCTCGCCACGACTCTTGCGACTTTCAATGGCTTCCACGCCGTTCTTCACGACATTTGTAAGAGCCTGACCGAGTTGCCGGCGGTCGCAGACCATGCACAATTCGCCCGTTGGCGGCGTCAGCACGAACTTGATCCCCGGATGCGCGACCTCGTGCAGGAACAGCGCCTGGCGGGCGATTTCGTGCACGTTCTCGTCCCGGAACACGGGTTTGGGCATGCGCGCGAAGTTCGAAAATTCATCGACCATGCGCCGAAGGTCGCCGACCTGGCGAACAATCGTCCCGGTCAGGCGCTCGAACGTCTCCGGGTCCGAGCTGATTTCCTGGGCGAAGCGACGCTGGAGCCGCTCAGCCGCAAGCTGGATCGGAGTGAGAGGGTTCTTGATCTCGTGCGCGATGCGACGCGCGATATCCGACCACGCCGCTCGCCGCTGGTCGGTCAGCTGGTCGGTGATGTCATCAAAGGTCAGCACCGAACCGTCCTGGTAGCGCACGCGCTTGACCGCGAGAGTCCGCTGCCCGCTGTCGGCCACGACAATGACGTTGGCCTCTGCCTGATCGCCGCGCATGAACTCGTTGAGGTCCGGTGAGACAGCCTGGAGCGCCTTGCCCTCGACCTCCTGCTGCGTGCGATGCAGCAGCGCCTCGGCAGAACGATTTACGAGCAGGACCTGGTTTGCGGAATCGAGCGCGATCACGCCGGCGGTCACGCTCGAAAGGACCGCCTCCATGAAGGCGCGCCGAGTGTCGAGCTGCGTGTTGGCCGCTCGTAGCGCTCCGGTCTGCTCATCCAGGCGACCGACCATGCGATTGAAGGCGCTCGCAAGCGTCTGGATCTCGTCATCCGTCTCCGACACCGGGACACGAGCGGAGAAATCTCCCTCCTCGATCCGTCCCGCCGCTCCCACCAGTTCTCCAACCGGACGAACCAGTCGGTCGGCGATCTTGAGCGCGGTCGCGATCGACAGGCCGACGATGATCAACGCACCGAGCAGCAAGGCGGCATTGAAGCGCAGCTGATTCAATCGGGATTTCGCAAGCAACGCCTGATAATCCCGTAGGACGTCATTCGCGCGCTCCAGTTGATCACGAAACTGCGGATCGAAGACTCGCGCGCCGTATATGTAGGCGCCCGGCCCGTAATCGAGGCGCGTCAGTGCGCCGACCCGATCCGGGGAATTAATCTGGACCACGCGCTGCTTCTCGAGCGCCGCGATCTTGTCCTTGGTGATAAGCTTCTCGAGCGGCCGATCGTACGGATTGACGAGAGCCTGGGTGAGGATCTCGCCGCGCGGGCCAGTGGTGAAGATGATCGCTTCCGAGAGGCTGCGATTGAAGACCTGGATCTTGGCAAATGCCTCGGCGAAGCGCGGGTCGTCGATCGGCACCTGACGGAGATATCCGGCAACGTCGGCGCTCATCGTGAGCGTTTCCGCGGCTACGCGGTCAGCCTCTTGAGAATAGACGCTCTGGGCGATCGCGGCGGTGTTCTCCAACATGCCGCGTGCACGGTTCGAGAACCAGAATTCCAGGCCGCTTTGGAACAGCAGCGAGGCAAAGATCGCGACGAGCACGGTTGGTACGGCGGCAATCGCCGTAAACAGCGCGACGAGCCGGACGTGCAATCTTCCGCTGCCGAGGCCACCCTGCTCTGCGCGCCGCACCGCGAGCTTTCGGGCGTAAAGCGCCATCAAGGCGATCGCGGGAAGCAGGATCGCAACGAGCAGCAGCGCGATCAGCGGCGGGGATAATATCGTCCCGGGCTCGGCCTCACGCGTCAGCAGCCATGCGCTCAGGCCGATCATGCCGATCAGGAACACGCCGAGCAGCGCCGAGACGCGATCGTAGAATCGGCCGCTGGCCCGCTCCCGCTGGAGCCAGCTTTTCTGCTGGGAAATGACCGGTGATTCGGCCGTACGCGCGTCCATTCGGGAGGGCCCTAGCATGCCCGGGCGGAGCGTTGCATCAAAAACACAGTTGTGACGCGACCAATCGCGTCAGGCGGCCGTTCGCTGAAGCCAGGGCGAGTAAAATTCACGCAGCATTTGCACCACGATCGCCGGATCGTCCTGTTGATTGACCTTGTTCCGCAGCTCCGCCGAGCCGGGGAGGCCCTTGGTGTACCAACCGATATGCTTGCGGGCGAGGTTCACGCCGGTGTGCGTCCCGTACAGCTGAAGCATTTCGTCATACTGCTCGAGCATCGTCTCGAGCTGCTCGTCGAGGCTCGGATCCGGCCGATGCCCGCCTCCGCCCAGCTCGCTCATGACCTGAGCGATGAGCCACGGCCTCCCATAAGCGCCGCGCCCGATCATCACCCCATCTGCGCCCGACTGGCGCAAGGCTTCGCGGCTGTCTTCGATCGAGCAGATGTCGCCGTTGACGATCACCGGAACGGAGACTGCTTCTTTCACGCGCCGCACGAATGCCCAGTCCGCTTCGCCCTTATACATCTGGCAGCGCGTGCGCCCGTGGATCGTGATCATCTGCGCGCCGAGATCCTCGGCAATTCGGGCAAGCTCCGACGCGTTCAGATTCTCGTGGTTCCAGCCCATCCGGGTTTTCAGCGTGACGGGGACCTTCACCGCCTTGACGGTCGCTTCGATCAGCTTTGCCGCAAGCGGGAGGTCGCGCATGAGTGCCGAGCCCGCCTCCCCGTTCACTACCTTCTTCACGGGGCAGCCCATGTTGATGTCGATGATTGCCGCGCCGCGCTGCTCGTTAAGCTTCGCCGCCTCGGCCATCACGTGCGGCTCGCAGCCAGCGAGCTGCATCGAGACCGGCTCCTCGGCCGGATCCCACATCGCCTTCTGCAGCGATTGGCGCGTTTCGCGCACCATGGCCTGGCTGGCGATCATCTCGCTCACCGTCAGCCCGGCCCCGTAGCGCTTGACCATTCGCCGGAACGGCAGGTCGGTGACAGCCGTCATCGGCGCCAGGATCACTGGCGCGTCGATCCTGATCGGACCGATCGAGATGGGCTTCAGCTCGCTAATCATGTTTCCTCGGGGTCGGCGGGAGATAGTGGAACAGGCCTTGGCGGACAAGGCAAGCGCCCCTAGACGCCGGCCCGCATGTCCGTCACCGCCCTCATCGTCGCAGCCGGCAAAGGCGAGCGCCTCGGGGGAGGTGTGCCGAAGCAATACCGCGTGCTCGGCGGAAAACCGTTGCTGCGCTGGGCGGTCGAGTCCCTGATCGGCCATCCTGCGATACGGTCCACACGGGTGGTGATCGGCGCCGGTCAACAAGACCAGGCTGCCGCTGTCCTCGAAGGACTGGACGTCGGCGAGTTCATAGAAGGCGGTGCGGAGCGAGCGGATTCGGTGAAATCAGGTCTCGCAGCAATCGGCGGTGACGCCGTGCTGGTCCACGACGCCGCCCGGCCTTTTTGCCCTCCGGCAGTTATCGACCGGCTCTTAGCGCAGCTCGAGTTCTTCGACGGAGCGGCGCCGGTTCTGCCGGTCGGCGACACGCTCGCCCGCGCCGGTGAGAACCTTGAGGAGCTTATCGACAGGACCGGCCTCGTACGAGTGCAGACGCCGCAAGCATTTCGCCTGGACGCGCTTAGAAGGGCATACGGAATCTGGTCGGGCGGTATCCCGACCGACGAGACGACGGTGCTTCGTGCTGCAGGGCTGCAGGTTGCGGTCGTCGAAGGCGACCCCGCGCTTGAAAAACTAACCACCTCCCCAGACTTCGAGCGCGCCGAGCAATGGATTGCGGGCCGATTGTCACCCCGAACCGGCATGGGCTTCGACGTCCATGCCTTCGGCGGCGAAGGTCCGGTCATGCTGGGCGGCGTCGCGGTGCCACACTCGCGCGGCCTCTCCGGACACAGCGACGCCGACGTCGTACTTCATGCCATCACGGACGCCCTGCTCGGCGCCGGAGGCCTCGGCGACATCGGCGAGCACTTCCCGCCGTCGGATCCTCGATGGAAGGACGCCTCATCCGACCGGTTCCTTCGCCACGCCGTGGAGCTCCTTCGGTCTCGCGGAGCGGTCATCGACCACGTGGACTGCACGATCATCGCGGAACAGCCCAAAGTCGGTCCGCATCGCAACGCCATTCGGGAGCGTATCGCCGATATCGCCAGCCTCTCGCTCGCTCAGGTCAGCATCAAGGCGACGACGACCGAAGGCCTTGGCTTTACCGGCCGCAGCGAAGGCATCGCAGCGCAGGCTGTCGCAAGTGTGCGACTGCCCTGATGATGCGTCTATACTATCCGAAGAACTAGGATCAGAGGGGGTTTACAGGATGAAGCGGTTTGCAAGGCTCGGCGGGTTTCTCGCCCTGGTATCCACTGCGGCGGCCGCTCAGGAGCAGGCGCAGGTGCAGTGTTTGACTGCTCCCGAGGCTCGCGCCCTGTTCACCTTTATCATCCCGGAAGCGGTCGAAGGTGTCGCCGCCAAATGCAAGGCCGCGCTGCCGGCCACGGCCTTCTTGCCGAGCAGTTCGGCAGCGACGGTTGCCAAGTTCCGAGAGGCCGCGAAGGATAGCTGGCCCGCTGCCCGAGCGGCCTTCCTCAAAATCGGAGGCCCGGGGAAAGAGGCCGATCTGATGGCCAAGATGAGCGATGCGACGCTCCAACCCTTCGTCTCCGAGGCTTTCGCCGGCGTGGTCGCCAATGACGTCAAGCCGGCCGATTGCCCGAAGATCGACCGGTTCGTTGCGGCGCTGGCCCCTATTCCACCCTCGAACGTTGCCGACCTGATTACTGCGCTGATCGCGCTGGTCGGCGAGAAAAAAGGGGATGACCTCAAGCTCTGCTGAGGTCCAATGGACGTGATGGATCGATTATTGCCGAGCCAATTGGTCGAAAGGGCGGCCGAGGTCGTGGAAGCGAACCGGGCGGCCGGGCGGCGCGTCGCGGTCGCGGAAAGCTGCACGGGCGGCCTCGTCAGTGCCGCTCTGACGGAGATTCCCGGCTCTTCCGACGTGTTCGAGGCGGGCTACGTCACGTACTCGAACGCAGCGAAGATTACCCAGCTCAAAGTCAGCGAGGAAGTGGTCGAGACCTTTGGCTCCGTCAGCGTAGCAACCGCCTGGGCCATGGCGCGCGGCGCGCTGGCCGCCTCCGACGCCGACGTCGCGGTCGCAATCACCGGTATTGCAGGTCCCGGCGGCGGAACGGCGCAGAAGCCCGTCGGCACCGTCGTGTTCGCTCGGGCCGAACGCGAAGCCGACCCAGCGAAGATCGTCGCCGATCAGAAGTTCTTCGACGAGAAAACGCGCTCGGGCGTGCGCCTTCAGGCGGCGCTTTGCGCGCTTGAGCTATTGATGCCGTAAAGTGCGGCTGCGCGCTGCTCGAAGGCGCTGATCATGCGCCGGAGCGCACGGTCGAACATCGAACCGGCTAGTGTCTCGAACAGGCGTGACTTGAAGGCGAAATCGACGGAGAAGCCGACGTTCGTGCCGCCATCCGCCGCCCGGTCGAACTTCCACTCGTTATGAAGATATTTCAGCGGCCCCTCCACATAATCGACGCAGATGCGCGTCGGCCGTTCCTTGTGCACCCGGCTTGTGAACCGCTCCTTGAACGCATTGAATCCGACGACCAGGTCGGCGACTGTCTCGGTCTCGCTCGACGAGCGCACCCGCACCGCGACCACCCAGGGCAGGAATTCGTCATAGCTGGCAACGTCCGCGACGAGGTCGAACAGCTGCTCCGGCGAGTATGGAAGATGCCGCGTTTCGCTATGCCGCGGCATTGGTCCCTTCCCGCGCCAGCTGGGCGTTGCGCGCCTCCTGCATCTTCTTGAAATCGTCGCCCGCGTGATAACTCGAGCGGGTTAGAGGCGAGGCGGCAACCAGCAGAAAGCCCTTTGCACGGGCAATCGCCGCGTAAGCATCGAACGCCTGCGGAGTCACGAACTCCTCGACCTTCGCATGGCGCGGGGTCGGCTGCAGATATTGCCCCATGGTCAGGAAATCGACGCCGGCAGATCGCATGTCGTCCATCACCTGGTGCACTTCGAGGCGCTGCTCGCCGAGGCCGACCATCACGCCCGACTTGGTGAAGATGTGCGGCGCCTTGCGCTTCACGCTCTCCAGAAGCCGCAGCGAGGCATAATAGCGCGCACCGGGCCGGATCGTCGGATAGAGCCGCGGCACCGTTTCGAGATTGTGATTGTAGACGTCAGGCCCCGCCTCGACGATCGCTTCGACGGCGGCCTCGCTCTTGTTGCGGAAATCGGGCGTCAGGATCTCGATGGTCGTGTTCGGCGTATTCCGGCGAAGCGCCTGGATGACCTTCACGAACTGCGAAGCGCCGCCGTCGGGCAGGTCGTCGCGATCGACCGAAGTCACCACGATATGCTCGAGGCCCAGCTCCGCGGCAGCCGTCGCGACATGCTCCGGCTCCAGCGGATCGACCGCGCGCGGCATTCCCGTCTTCACGTTGCAGAAGGCGCAGGCCCGCGTGCACGTGTCGCCCAGGATCATCACCGTCGCGTGCTTCTTGGTCCAGCACTCGCCGATGTTCGGGCAAGCCGCTTCCTCGCATACTGTCGCAAGGTTGAGCTCGCGCATCAGCCTGCGGGTCGCGTGATAGTTTTCGCTCACGGGCGCCTTGACCCGGATCCAGTCGGGCTTGCGCTGCTTGGGTAGGCCTGCCGGGGCGTTCATGCGGGCCAGATAGCGACTGGCACCCGAGCTTGCCACCCCTGCCCTCCTGAGGCTAGCGGCTGGCCATGCCGTACCTGACGCAGCTGATCGATGGCTATCGCCGCTTTCGAGAGACCGACTGGGCGCGGGAACGAGAACGCTGGTCCGAGCTAGCCGAGGGTCAGAGCCCGCGGATCATGATCCTGTCGTGCGCCGACAGCCGCGTGGACCCGGCGCAGATCTTCGACGCTCGGCCGGGGGAGATGTTCGTCGCGCGCAACATCGCGGGTCTCGCGCCGCCTTACGAGACCACGAGCGGCTATCACGGCGTCTCGGCCGCGCTCGAATTCGCCGTCACCCAGCTCAACGTCGGTGAGATCATGGTGATGGGCCACGGCCTGTGCGGCGGTTGTGCGGCGGCCCTCACCGGCAAGTTCGACGACACGGAGCCCGGCGAAGGTCACTTCATCTCGGACTGGGTCCATATGCTGGACGAGGCTCGCCGGAAGGTCCGCGCCCGCCATTCTGCCTTGGATGAAGCTGCATATACGGACATGGAACAGGAGGCGGTGAAGGTGAGCCTCGCAAACCTTCGCACCTTCCCGTGGATCGCGCGGCGGGAAAAGGCGGGGCAGCTGAAGCTTCACGGCGCCCACTTCGCGATTTCGGAGGGACGCCTCTCGATACTCGACGAGGCGGAAGATACCTTCCGCCCCGTCTGATCGGCAGCATTAAGAACGGTCGCTAAGCAGCTGACTTAGCAACGAATGTCATAGCTATAGTGCGGCTGACCATATTGGTCGACGTAATAGCAATAGCCACGCGTATCGCGGTAGTACTGCCGGCCGTTGACCGTCGCGCCGAGAACGCCGCCAAGGATCGCACCAGCGATCGCGCCCTGTCCGACGCTCACGCCCGGGATGACTGCGCCCGCAATCGCGCCCGTAGCGGCACCGACGGCCGCACCTGTCGCGACGCGACGGCCCTGGCTGTCGTACGTGTAGCCGTTATTATAGCCGTTATTGTAATAGCCGTTGTTGTAATACGGGTCGTAGCCATACTGGTTCGGGTAAGTCGCACAGCCCGCCGCCGCGAGACTCCCAGCGGCAATGACCGCAAGTCCGATCTTCCTCATCGTCTCATCCCTTCCACACTCGCCCCCTCATCGGCGTATCAGTGCGTGAGACGACATTTCGTTCCCGCACCGATCATGCACCGTTCATGTACGGAACAACTGTCGCGCCAGCCTGTGGTCATTCCGCGATGCCGCGCTACAGAGCCTAAAAAAGGGACTCGGGAATGCGAGATCGTAGCGTCGAACAGGAAGCCAATATCGCCTTGCTGATCGACGCCGATAACGGCTCGCCGGACCATCTCGACGAGGTGCTGCTCGTCCTCGGAGAACTAGGCACGATCAACATCCGCCGCGCCTACGGCAATTGGGCGAAGGCGAGCCTCAAAGGCTGGGGCAACCTCACAGGGACTCACTCGATCATCCCGATGCAGCAGTTCGACGTCGTGAAAGGCAAGAGCGCGACGGACATGCGCATGACGATCGACGCGATGGACCTGCTTTACCGCGGAAGCGTGGACGGCTTCGGGATCATGTCGTCCGACAGCGATTTCCTGCCGCTAGCGCAACGCATTCGCGAGGATGGGTTGCCGGTCTACGGCTTCGGCACGACCAAGACTCCCCTCTCCTTCCAACAGGCTTGCACGCGCTTCTTCGATGTCGGCGCGTTGGCACTGGAGGACGAAGAGCTCGAGCAGCCGACTGCGGGCAAGGGCCAGCGCCCCGTCGATCCGGAGCTGCTCCAGGTCCTCGGCTCCGCTTACAAGGCTTCCAAGCGCGACGAGGAGGGCTACACGCCGCTCTCGGAGCTGGGGCAGCGCGCAAAGGCGGTTTCGAGCTTCGCGGCCCGCAACTACGGCTTCACGCGGCTATCCGATCTCATCAAGGCTGTGCCCAACTTCGAGGTGAAGAGCGGCGACGACGGGCGACTGCTGGTCAAGCGCCTCAGGTGATGCAAACTGTTGTTTTACCGACACAGTTTTTCGAATTTGACCGATCTCTGGAACTCGCGGCGTCTCTGGCCGGTTGGGCGTACAACCTGAATTGCACCCATGTTCGGAAACCAATGCTGGCCAAGCAAAAACCCGAAGACTTCATCGATGGTGCCGTGGATGCTCTTTCGACCGGGGTCGAGGCGGGATCGATCTTCGACGAGCTCCCTGTCCCCGTCTACACGACCGACGAGACCGGCGCGGTCACCTACTGGAATGGCGCCTGTACCGAGTTCGCCGGGCGACAGCCGGAGCTCGGTCAGGACCGATGGTGCGTCACCTGGAAGCTGTACACCACGGCCGGGGACTCCATGCCACACGACAAATGTCCGATGGCTCAAGCCATCAAGCAGCAACGACCCGTTCGCGAAGTGATCGCCATCGCCGAGCGCCCGGACGGCAGCCGCGTCGCCTTCAAACCCTATCCGACGCCCTTCTTCGACCGGTACGGCAAGCTGCGCGGCGCGGTGAACATGCTGATTGACGTCACGGATGAACAGACTTCCGTCCTTCACCGTCAGGCCGACCATTGCCGTCGGCTCGCGCAGGCCATGTACGATCGCGTGACGAGCAAGATCCTCGGCGACATGGCGGACGGATTCGATCGTACCGCTGACGAGTTGGAACAAGCCCGCCCCCTCTAACGCGCCTCGGCATGTTCGAGCTTGATTGGCGGGAATTCGACGACCGCGTAAGTGGCTGAGGCTATGCTGATTCCGGCCTCGTCAAGTCCGGCAAGTATCTCACGGCTCATCTGATCCTTGATGTGCCGGATCCCATGATCCGGCGCGAGGAACCGGACGGTCAGCTCCAGCCAGTTGTCCGTGATCCGCCAATAGGTTCGCGGGTCGATTTCGCCGACTTTGATTCCGAACCGCTGCTCGAGGCGCACCACTTCGTCGTTGCCAATCCGTTCGCCGGTGAGCGCGTGGCGGCGTGCCGCCTCGAGGAGGACGTGTTCTGCCCTCGTCCGGTCGTCCTGATAGCGGATCGGAAGCCTGACCTCCTCCCAAATATAGGGGAACTCGTGAGTGTAATTGTACACCGGTTCGTCGAACACCTTGTCATTGGTCACGGTCACAATCCGACCGGTGAACTGCCGGCTATGCACCCACATGGCCGGATCGGTGTTGGCGTCCACTTGCGGCGGTTGGCCCATCTCCATGATCTGCGTCTGCATGAAGCTAAGGTTGATCACGTCGCCGCGCACCCCGCCCATGACGATCCGGTCTCCCACATTGAAAGTCTTGCCGCGGAGAATGATGACATAGCCCGCGACTGCCGTGATCACTCGCTGCAACGCGAAGGCGATGCCGGCGCCGACGAGACCGATGGCCGTCGCCAACCGCGCCGGATTGTCGAACCAGATGGACGCGATTCCAAACAGCAGGACCAGGGTAAGGACCAGGCTGACCGCCTGCTTGGCCCAGAAGTGAAAGCGGGTCCCGCCGCGGCTGCCGATGAACAGCTTGAGCAGCTGGCGGATGCCCCAGCCGGCTAGCAGGATGATGATTGTGAAGGCGATCGTCAGCAGTAGCTTGCGCCCGTTCTCGGCCGTCGCTCCGATGAGGGTGACGCCGAAAACATGGAGTCCTGCAAGCGGAGCGCCCTGATTGGCCGCGGCGTTCTGGGCGCTGTTCAGGATGTTCGTCGCTAATGCCTGCACGGCCATTTAACCGGACGCGCACAATGAAGGTTCCGGCAGTGCTTGCCCGGGGCGCGACGCTTCAAAGCAACTCCAATGTGACCGTGACTTCGTCGCCGGCAGCGATGCCGGCACGGCCGCGAACCTCTTTCTTCACTGGGAGGATGTAACCGCCGCTCTTCAACGGGAACACGGACGTTCGCCAGGTGACATCGTTGATCGTCGCCTCCACTTTCACCGAACGAAAGCCGCCGCGGCCAAGAAGACTGTGGGCGCGGATTTCGCCCGACTGGTCCTCGCCAATCGTGATGAAATGCCAGCTGCCGCCCTCGCCCGACCATAGCCAGAGGGGCGCGGTGACGGCGATCACTAGCGAGTTAGCTTCCGGTACGTCATCCGGTGGGGACGGGTCGCCTCTTCGCCCAGGCGCCGGATCTTGTCCTCTTCGTAAGCTTCGAAATTGCCTTCGAACCACTCGACCCGGCTGTCGCCTTCAAACGCGAGGATATGAGTCGCGAGCCGGTCGAGGAAGAAGCGGTCGTGGCTGATCACCACAGCGCAGCCGGCGAAATTTTCCAGCGCCTCCTCCAGTGCGCGGAGGGTCTCGACGTCGAGGTCATTGGTAGGCTCGTCGAGCAGGAGGACATTGCCGCCCTCTTTTAGCATCTTGGCGAGGTGGACCCGGTTGCGTTCGCCGCCGGAAAGCTGGCCGACCTTCTTCTGCTGGTCGGGACCGCGGAAGTTGAAAGCGCCGACGTAGGCGCGCGTGCCGACCTCGTTCTTGCCGAGCTTGAAGATGTCGAGCCCGTCGGAAATCTCCTCCCAGACGTTCTTCTTTGGGTCGAGCGCGTCGCGGCTTTGATCGACATAGCCAAGGTGGACGGTCGGTCCGATGTCGATCTCGCCGGTATCGGGCTGCTCCTGGCCGGTGATCAGCTTGAACAAAGTAGTCTTGCCCGCCCCATTCGGGCCGATCACACCGACAATCCCGCCCGGCGGAAGGCTGAACGACAAATTATCGAACAACAATTTGTCGCCATATGCCTTTGACAGACCCTTGACCTCGATCACCTTGCCGCCGAGGCGCTCCGGCACCTGGATCAGGATCTGAGCCTTGCCCGGAGTGCGATTCTCCTGGGCCTCGACCAGTTCGTCGAATGCCTTGATTCGCGCCTTTGACTTGGCTTGCCGCGCCTTGGGGCTGCGGCGGATCCACTCGAGCTCGTCGGAGATCGCCTTCTGGCGTCCCGCCTCCTCACGCTCTTCCTGTTCGAGCCTCTTGGCTTTCTTTTCCAAATATCCGGAATAATTGGATTCGTAGACGTAATAGCGGCCGCGATCGAGCTCGAGCACCCACTTCACCACATTGTCGAGGAAGTAGCGGTCGTGGGTGACCAGGATGACATTGCCCGGATAGTCGATCAGGTGTTTTTCCAGCCACTGGACGCTTTCCGCATCGAGGTGATTGGTTGGCTCGTCGAGCAGCAGGATGCTCGGCTTCTCGAGCAACAGCCGGGTCAGCGCGACGCGGCGTTTCTCACCGCCCGACAGGTTGGCGACGGAGCTGTCGCCCGGCGGACACCGCAGCGCGTCCATCGCAATCTCGAGCTGATTGTCGAGCGTCCACCCATCGACCGCGTCGATCTTTTCCTGGAGCTCGCCCATCTCGGCCATGAGCGCATCGAAATCGTCGCCGGGATCGGCCATCTGCGCGGAGATGGCATTGAAACGGTCGAGCATGTCGGCGACTGGGCGCACCCCGTCCATGACATTCTCCTTGACCGTCTTGCTCGGGTCGAGCTGCGGCTCCTGCTCGAGATAGCCGACGGTGATGTTCTCGCCGGGCCAGGCCTCGCCGGTGAACTCCTTGTCCTTGCCCCCCATGATCTTCATCAGCGTCGACTTGCCCGAGCCATTCGGGCCGACGATGCCGATCTTCGCGTCGGGGTAGAATTGCAGATGGATGTTGTTGAGGATGGGCTTCTGGCCCGGAAAGGCCTTGCTCAGGCCCTTCATCACAAAGCTATACTGGGCGGCCATTGGGTCGCGGGGATCCTTCAGGAGAGTACGGGAATTGGCCGCCAGTTAGGCGGGCGCGCGCTGTTTTTCTAGTCGCGACCCACCATCGCGCTGGCATTGGCGAAGCGGTAACCGCCGTATTCCTCGCGGAGGTCCTTCTTGCTGAGCTTGCCCGTCGCGGTGTGCGGAAGCTGGTCCACGAACTCGATCGCATCGGGCTGCCACCATCGCGGGATCTGCGCAGCGATATGGGCGCGGATCGCCTCCTCCGACACGTTCGAGCCGCTTGACCGGACGACCAGCAGCAAGGGCCGCTCGTCCCACTTCGGGTGCGGAATCCCGATCGCCGCGGCTTCTGCCACGCCCGGACAGCCGACGGCGGCATTCTCAAGCTCGATCGAGCTAATCCATTCGCCGCCGGACTTGATCACGTCCTTCGCTCGGTCGGTGATCTGGATCGATCCGTCGGGATAGATGGCGGCGACGTCCCCAGTATCGAACCATTGCTCCGGATCGACGCAGTCCCGGTCCTGCTTGAAGTAGCGCTTGATGACCGCGAGCCCCCGAGTCTGGAGCCGTCCCGTGCTGATTCCGTCGCGCGGAAGAACTCGGCCGTCGTCGTCGACCGTGCGCAACTCGACTCCGAACATCGAGCGCCCGGCCCGCGACGTATAGCTGATCTGCTCTTCCTCGCTCATCGATTCCCATTCGGGCGGGAGCACTCCGACCGTGCCGACGGGCGACATTTCGGTCATGCCCCACAGATGGTTGACCCGGATCCCGCGGTCGCGAAACCAGCGGATCGTAGCCGGCGGAGCGGCCGAGCCGCCAATCACCACCATCTCGAGATTGCCGAGACCGGCGCCGGTGCGCTCCACATGGTCGATGACCCCGAGCCAAACCGTCGGCACTCCGGCGGAGTGGGTGACTCCTTCGTCGTTGAACAGCTTGCAGAGGCGCTCCGGATTATTGTCGGCGCACATCACCAGCTTGAAGCCGGCGATGGCCGCTGAGTAAGGCAGGGCCCAGCTGTTGGCGTGGAACATCGGAACGACTGCCAGCATCACCGACCGCGCCGACGCGTTGAACACGTCCGGTGCGATGATCGACATGGCGTGGAGCACGGTCGAGCGGTGCTCGTAGATCACGCCCTTTGGATTACCGGTGGTCCCGCTGGTGTAGCAGAGGCCGCAAGCGTCCTTTTCGTCGCCCTCGTACCAGCGATAATCGCCATCCTCGGCCGCGATCCAGCTGTCGAACTCGCTGTCGAAGCAGATGTAATGTTCAATCGTCGGCCAGCGCGACTTCATCCGCTCGACCTGCTCGCCGAAGACAGCGTCGTAGAGCAAGACGCGGTCCTCGGCATGGGTCGCGATATATGCGAGCTGGTCGTCGAACAGCCGCGGGTTGAGCGTGTGGAGAACTCCGCCCATGCCCACCGTGCCCCACCAGGCAGCAAGGTGCCGGTCGTGGTTCATCGCAAGGGTCGCGACGCGGTCTCCGGGGCGGATCCCGAGCCTCTCGAGCGCCTGCGCGATGCGGCGTGCATCGTGCGCGAGCCTCTTCCAGTTCGTGCGCACAATGCTTCCGTCGGCCCTGGCGGACACGATGTCGCGAGTGCCGTGCTCGCGCTCGGCATGGTCGATCAGAAGAGTGAGCCGCAGCGGCCAATCCTGCATTGCGCCGAGCATGCCCATCAGCGCCTCCCCTTGCGGAGAGACATCATGACGCAAAAACGGCTTTTAACAAGCGCCTAGAAGGGCAGCTTGAAGCCCGGCGGGAGCGGCAGCGTGCCCTGCATCTTCTGCATCTCCTGGGCGGCCGCCACATCTGCCTTGCCGCGGGCGTCGTTGATCGCGGCAGCCACAAGGTCTTCGATCATTGTTTTTTCGGACGGCTGGAGCAGGCTTTCGTCGAGATCGACGCCCAGAACCCGCCCCTTGGCAGTCGCACGGATCTTGACGAGACCACCGCCCGCGACGCCCTCCACCTCGATCTTGTCGAGATTGTCCTGTGCCTTCTGCAGCTCGGCCTGCGCATTCTGCGCCATTTTCATGATTTCATCGAAGTCGGGCATTTCGGGCATTTCATGCGCCTCTATTGGAGAAGGATTCGAGCTCGGCATCGGGGAACGCGTCCATCACCGCCCGGACGTTGGGATCGGCCAGGACATCGGCCCGAACGCGCTCCTCGGCCATTTTCTCCTGATCGAGGAGTGAGGGTTCGCCGGACTCGTCGGATAGGGAGACTTGCCAGGTCGCCCCGGTGGCGGACTTCAGCGCCAGTGCCAGGTCGCGCGGCCAGTCCTGCCCGAGCGGGCGCAGGGGCTTCACTGCGAGTTCTGGCGGAGCGTAGCGGACCAGGCCGATTTGGTCGTGAAGCTGTACGGCCAGCTGATGCTTACCGTTGCGCTCCAGCGCAGCGATCAATGCAGGAAAGTCAGACGGGACTTGGGCAGTGGGTGCGCGACCCTTGGTGCTCGGCGCCGCCGCCGGGCTTGCGACGGCACCCTCGCTGCTGAGCCTTTGGAGCAGACTCGCGGGGTCGGGCATTTCCGCAGCGTGAATTAGTCGCAGCAGCGCCATTTCCGCCGCTTCCCGCGGATCGGGAGCCACATCGACGTCCTGGAGTGACTTGAGCAGCATTTGCCACAGGCGATGGATCGTGCCCCACGAGAGCTGTTGAGCCATTTCGGCGGCGGATTCACGTTCTTCCGCCGACTGCAGTGCGTCGGCAGTGGCGCCCGCCTTCGCGCGGGTGGCGGAATGCAGGCTCTCCATCAATCCTCGAAGGAGCTGCGTCGGATCGATCCCGATTTCGTGAGCTGCATCGAGCTCTGCGAGCGCCGCCGTCGCGTCACCGGAGAGCACCAGTTGAAGCAGCCGGCGAATACGTCCGCGGTCGGCAAGTCCGAGCATGTCGCGGACCTGCTCAGCGGTCACGGCCCCTGCCCCGTGTGCAATTGCCTGATCGAGGATCGAAAGACCGTCACGAGCCGAACCTTCGGCAGCTCGCGCAATCATTCCGAGCGCCTCGGGGTCGACCTCAACGCCTTCGGCCTTCGATACCTCGGCGAAGTGCGCCGCCAGCTTTTCGGCGGGGATCCGTCGAAGATCGAAGCGTTGGCATCGAGACAGCACCGTCACCGGCACCTTGTTCACTTCGGTGGTTGCGAAAAGGAACTTCACATGCTCAGGCGGCTCCTCAAGAGTCTTGAGCAAAGCATTGAAAGCGCTTTTTGAAAGCATGTGCACTTCGTCGATGATGTAAATCTTGTACCGAGCGCTGACGGAGGCGTAGCGCACCGCGTCGATGATCTCCCGGACGTCGTCGATGCCCGTATGCGAAGCCGCGTCCATTTCGATAACGTCTATGTGCCGCCCCTCGGAAATCGCACGGCACGGCTCGCACATGTTGCAAGGCGTGATCGTCGGGCCACCCTGCCCATCTGGGCCGATGCAGTTCAGCGCCTTGGCGATCAGGCGCGCGGTCGACGTCTTCCCGACTCCGCGAACGCCGGTGAGGAGGAAGGCATGTGCGATCCGGCCGCGTGCGATGGCGTTCGCAAGCGTTTTCACCATCGCGTCCTGGCCGATCAGCTCTGCGAAGGTCTGCGGACGATATTTGCGCGCGAGAACCCGATAAGGGGACGTCCCCGTCGGCTGCTGCGGCTGCTCCGGAAGATCGAGCCCGAGGCCCGGCGATTCGAGGTCGTCCATCAACTGTCGTTTAAGGGCTGAGGCTCGTCATTGCGAGCGGTGGAAGCCGACGACCCGGCACGAAATCGTTGTGGCTGCTTCCTTCCGGACCTGACCAGGTTGGCGACAGCGCCGTCCGCCGACTTCCGCGCGGGCATATGGGTGAAGACGTTTGCGCGCGCAAGTTGGCGTTCGCCTTCATCCGCAGTTCACGCTGGCAAGCGGACGCCATTGCGGCCACAGCGAAGAATGATCATGCCACTGCCTGCTCTATTGCTCCCATTACTCGTTGCGGCAGGACAAGTGGCCACGCCGCCTCGAGAAACCATTATCGTCACCGGACGCGGCGGCATTCCTTTCATCAGTCCGATGGGCGAGCCGATCCGTGCCCGCGCGCCCAACGAGGACACTCTGGCCCGCTGGTTCAACCAGGTGGATAGCAACCATGATGGCTTTTTGCTGCCCGGCGAGCTCGTGGCGGATGCAGAGCGCTATTTCGCCATTCTCGACACGAACAATGACGGGCAGATCGATCCGGACGAGCTTGCTCATTATGAGTGGACAATCGCGCCGGAAATCCAGGTGAATTCCCGGTTGAGGAAAGCGCGTGCGCCGGGTGAGGCGCGTCCCAAGGTGGATTCGGATCCTACCGGCGAGAACGATCGCAGCCAGCGTCGACGCGACCGCACCAATGCCGACAGCGGCCTGCAAGGCGCCGCGCGCTACGCTCTCCTCAACATGCCGGAGCCCGTCGCTGCTGCCGACCTCGACCTGAACCGGGCGATCACGCTCCAGGAATTCAGGCAAGCTGCGCTGGAGCGGTTCCAGCTTCTCGACAAACAGCATTCGGGCAGACTGACGCTGCAGGAGCTCGAAGCTATGAAGCCGGTGTTGACGATGAAGCGCCCGAAGCGCCGCGACGACGATCCCGATGAACGGATCGGCGTGCCCCTGCCTGCGCGCGACTAACGTCCCATCCAGTTCCGCGCCTCCGCCGGCACGCGAACGCTCAGCCCGTCCAAGTCCTCCGTGAGGATGATCTGACAGGCGAGCCGTGAGGTCCGCGTCGCATGAGCCGCAAGGTCGAGCAGATCCTCTTCCTCCTCCGTCGCCTGCGGCAACTTCGCGAAATCCTCGGCGTCCACGATCACGTGGCAGGTCGAGCAGGCCATCACGCCCTCGCACGCGCCCTCGAGCGGCTGGCGCGCCGCCCAGGCGACGTCGAGGAGCCGCTGCCCCGGCTCCGCTTCCACTTCCTTGTCCAGAGTTCCGTCCGCCCGGAAGAACCGCACCAATGTCACGCGACGAGATGCTCCTGCGAGCGCGCCGCTGCAGCAATCTGCCCGGACGCGTCGACGATTTCCTGCTGCGTCGTGTAGCGGCCGAAGCCGAGGCGGATCGATGACCGCGCCTGCCGATAGTCGAGGCCGAGGGCGTGAAGCACGTGGCTCGGCCGGCCCGAGCCGCTGGCACACGCGGATCCCAGCGAGAAGGCGATAGCCCGCAGGTCGGCGAGCACGCGCGCGGCATCGATGCCGTCGCGGCGGATACTGAGGTTGCCGTAGTAACGGTGCGCGGTGCTGCCGTTGATGGTCCAGCCGGGGCCGAGGCCGTTCTTGGCGGCCGCCCAGAGGCGTTGGACATGGTCGTAGTCGCGGTCGCAGCGCTCCGCCGCCAGCTTTGCCGCGGCCCCGAAGCCGACGCACAGCTGCGGCGACAGCGTGCCTGACCGCAACCCGCGCTCCTGCCCGCCGCCATGGATGAAGGGTGCGGGTTCGCAGCCCTCACGCATCCACAAGGCGCCGATCCCCTTCGGCCCGTGGATCTTGTGAGCCGAGACCGCCACGAGGTCCGGGCCCTCCGGAATGGTCAGGCGGCCGAGCCCCTGGACTGCGTCACACAGCATGAGAGCCCCGACTCGGTGTGCCATGTCGGCAATCTCCGCGACGGGCTGGAGCACGCCAATCTCGTTGTTTACGAGCATGACGGCAACGAGCAGCACGCGATCGTCGAGCTCGCGCTCGAGGAGCTCGAGGTCGAGGAGACCGTCGGGCTTCACCGGAAGCAGCGTGAGGTCAATACCGCAGCCTGCCAGCCACTCGCACGTATCGAGTACAGCGGCGTGCTCGGTCGCGACCGTGATGATTCGGCTGCGCTTGAGCGGAGCATTCTCGACGGTGCCCTTCAGCCCCCAGTTGATCGCTTCCGTGGCGCTACCCGTAAACGCAAGACTGCCACCATCGAGTCCGATGGCGCGACTGACGTGCTTGCGGGCCACCTCGATGGCGGCCGCGGCCTCGTGCCCCCACTTTGACGGTGAGTGCGGATTGGCGAATTTCTCGGCTACCCAGGGTTCCATCGCCTTCGCCACCTCCGGTGCGATTGGCGTGGTTGCCTGGTAGTCGAGATAGATCATGCCGCCTCCGCCTTGCTGCGGCTTCGAATGCGCCGCCACTCGCCGAGGAACCTGTCCACATCCGCCTCGCGGGTATGCGGGCCGAAACTCACTCGAAGGAAACCGCCGGCGATTTCAGCCGGCACATCCATCGCCGCAAGAACCTCGCTGGCCTTCATCTTCCCCGAGGAGCAGGCGCTTCCGGCGGACACGGCGATTCCAGCCAGATCCAGCTGGATGAGCAGCGAGGCGTTATTTCCGCCGGGCATGGAAACGGAGCCTATGGTTGCGATTCGGGGCGCATTTTCCGCGATGATGACCCCGCCTTCTGCGCGGACTTCGTCCTCGAAGCGGCGGCGAAGCTCGCCCAGACGCTCCATTTCATACGGCTTTGCGGCGAGTGCAGCGGCGAAGCCCAGCGCCGCCGGAACATCCTGGGTCCCCCTGCGGTATCCCCTCTCCTGCCCACCGATGGCGTCGAGCGTGCCGAGATCCTTCACCAGCAACACGCCGATGCCCGGCGGACCGCCCAGCTTGTGCGCGCAGGCTGCGACGAAATCCGCATCGGGCAGCGGCATCTTGCCGGCGCTTTGTGCGCAATCCGACAGGAGGAGCGAGCCGGCAGCCCTCACTTTCTCGGCGATACAATCGAGCGGCTGGATGACGCCGGTCTCGTTGTTGACCTGCTGAATGGCGATGAGCGCGGGGCCTGCGGCCAGAATCTTGTCGAGCGCGTCTTCGTCGATCAGTCCGTCGCTCTTGACGGGGATGATCTTCGAGGCGCTTCCCATGGCGTACGGCACGATTGCGTGCTCGGTCGCGCCATGTGCCCTGCCCGGCACTCTTGCGCGCTTGCCAGCAATCTCGATCGCCTCGCTGGCGCCGCTGGTGAAAATGACGTCATGGCGCCAGCCCAAGACCTCGGCGATGGTCGAACGTGCCTCTTCGAGCAGTGCCCGGGCAGCGCGGCCTTCAGCGTGAGGCGAGTTGGGGTTCGCCCAGCTGGCAAATGCACGTGCAACCGCGGCCTGCGCCTCGGGAAGCACCGGGGTCGTTGCCGCATGGTCGAGATAGATACGATCGGACGCGCTCAAAAGCCGTGGATTCCTGCCAATTGCCACATCTAGAGCGGCCCCTATATAGAACCGAACGCCGCAACGCACCCGCGCTCAGGCGGGTTTAATATTACACGAGCCTCGCACCCATGCCCGAAGTCATTTTCCCCGGCCCCGAGGGACGCCTCGAAGGACGCTTTCACCCCGGTACCCGGCCCCGCGCGCCGGTCGCGCTGATCCTGCACTCTCACCCCCAGGCCGGGGGCACGATGAACAACAAGATCGTGCAGCTGCTCTACCAAACCTTCGTGAAGCGCGGCTTCGCCACCCTGCGCTTCAACTTTCGCGGGGTCGGCAAGAGCCAGGGCGTATTCGACAACGGCATCGGCGAGCTCAGCGACGCGGCATCCGCCCTCGACTGGGTGCAGAGCATCCACCCGGAAGCCGAGACGACCTGGGTAGCCGGTGTCAGCTTCGGCGCCTGGATCGGCATGCAGCTGCTGATGCGCCGCCCGGAGATCCGCGGTTTCATCTCGATCGCCCCACCGGCGAACATGTACGACTTCAGCTTCCTTGCGCCCTGTCCGTCGTCGGGCATCATCATCCAGGGCGAGGCGGACGAGGTTGTCACACCGAGCGCGGTCCAGAAGCTCGTCGACAAGCTCCGGACGCAGCGGCACATCACCATCCATCATGAGGTGATCCCGGGCGCGAACCACTTTTTCGCGAACGAGCTGGATTTGATGATGAAGTCGGTGGACGACTATCTCGACATGCGGCTGGCGACCGACCCGATCAAGCCGCTCACACCGTCCAGATCATCACGTTCATGACCATGACGAGGGCCGCGAGGATCATGAGGATCCCCCGACCCCTTGTCTGACGCACCAGGGCCAGCTTCACTCCACCGAAGCCGAGCAGGAGGGCGGCAACCATCGCGAGCGCCAGCGCGGCAGATGAAAAATTCTGCATTCAGCCGTTCCGTTTCATCAACATTTAACCAAGATCGCCGAGAGTCTCGGCCATGGTGAATTCCGACCAGCAGGCCCGGCTCGACGAGGCCTTCGAGCGCATCGAAGAGACTATCCTGCCGTGCATCGCAATGATGCTTGAAACACTGATCGACGCATCGGAGTCGGTCGCCGAGAATGAGCGGCGCTTCCTTGCCGCCGAGCTCAAGACCCTGGCCGCGGAGCTCGAAGAGCTCACCCAGGCGGTCGAGCGCTCGAGCCCCGTGCACGTCGACCCGGGCGAGTTCAAGACACGCAACGTCGCCTAAGCGGCTTGCGCGGTGATCCGCGCATGAAGCTCCGGATCGACATTCCCTCCGGACAGAATGACGACTGTATCCTCGAGCGGCGCAATCTTGCCGGCGAGCAATGCCGCCAGTCCTGCAGCTCCTCCAGGCTCCACGACCAGCCGGTGACGCTCATAGGCGAAGCGCATCGCTTCGGCCGCCTCGGCATCGCTGACCCACAGCGCTCTTGCCTGACGCTCGCGCAGGATCCCGAAGGTGATCGGCGACACGCGCGGAGTCTGCAAGGCGTCCAGGATCGTCGATGGAGCGTCCGGCGGCACGGGAACGATTTCGCCCAACTCGAGCGAGCGCCTCATGTCGTCCCAGCCCTCTGGCTCCACGATGACAATCTCCGCTTCAGGAACTGCCTGAGCAATCCCGGACGCAAGCCCGCCGCCGCCGCACGGAACTACGATCCGCGGAGGAGAACCGCCGAACTGATCGACGACCTCGAGGCCGGCGGTGCCCTGCCCCGCGACAATGGCGGGATCGTCGAAGCTCGGCACGACGGTCGCTCCCGTCTCGTCGGCGATCCGCGCCGCGATCGCCTCGCGGCTCTCGGTACGACGATCGTAGAAAATGATTTCAGCGCCTTCGGCACGCGTTCCGTCGACCTTCACCTGCGGCGCATCGGCCGGCATGACGATCACCGCGCGAATGCCGAGCCGTTTCGCCGCGATCGCAACGCCTCGTGCATGGTTGCCGGAAGAAAAGGCGACAACGCCCCTCTCGCGCTCTTCCGGAGAAAGCTGCAGGAGCCGGTTCGTGGCGCCTCTCAGCTTGAAAGCGCCGCCGGTCTGCAGGCATTCGCACTTCAGCCACACTCGCGTGCCCCCGATCTCGCTCTCGATGAGCGGGGTCTTTTCGACGAGCTTGCCGATGCGTTCCTGCGCAGCGATGACGTCATCGCGGCTGACCATCACAGCTTCATACAAGTCTTTGATATCGCTCACGTTCCGACCAACCGTTGCAGTTTGACGACAAAAGTTCCGCAAAATGATCTGAGGGCGCCAAAGAATCTTTACACCGGTACCCCCCACACATATATCGCGCTCGCTGCCCCATGGGACTTCCAACCGCAAGGCAGCTCTATGTCGAACGTACCTGTTGGAGGTCCCTTGAGTTGCACAAGCACCATCGCGCGCTGGGGCTAGCGTCTCCCTCGAACGGCACCCGCACGGGCGCCGACATCGCCAAGCACCGACCGGTCCAGCCGGTTACCTTGCTGCGTCCGCACGCCGCGCGGCGCGCTGCCCGTTTCTTCGTCGAGAAGTTCCCGGGGCGCTCGCTCTACGCGGTGAAGGCGAACCCGTCTCCGGACCTGCTGCACATCCTCTGGGAGAGCGGTGTCACGCACTATGACGTGGCGTCGATCGCCGAGGTCCGCCTGGTTCACGAGACGCTACCCGAGGCGGTGATCTGCTTCATGCACCCGGTGAAGGCCGAGGAAGCCATTGCCGAGGCCTATTTCGAGCATGGCGTAAGGACCTTCAGCCTCGATACCCTCGATGAGCTGGACAAGATCGTCCGCGCGACGGCCAAGGACGGCGTCGCGGCGACCGACCTCAACCTGCTTGTCCGCATTCGCGTCAGCTCGGACCATGCCAAACTCAGCCTCGCCTCCAAGTTCGGCGCCGATCCCCGTGACGTCGCAAGCCTGCTCATGGCGACCCGCCAGGCGGCCGACGCGCTCGGCATCTGCTTCCACGTCGGCAGCCAGGCAATGACGCCTGCCGCTTACGTCGAAGCCATGGAGCGCGTGCGCCAGGCCATCGTCGAAGCGGCGGTGACGGTCGACATCGTCGACGTCGGCGGAGGCTTTCCCTCCTCCTACCCCGGCATGGAGCCGCCACCGCTGGAGACCTATTTCTCGGTGATCCACGCCGGCTTCGAAGCGCTGCCGATCAGCTACTCGGCCGAGCTGTGGTGCGAGCCGGGCCGCGCGCTATGCGCGGAATATGCGAGCATCCTCGTTCGCGTCGAAAAGCGCCGCGGTGACGAGCTGTACATCAACGATGGTGCTTATGGCGCACTCTTCGATGCTGCCCACATCGGCTGGCGCTACCCGGTGCGCCTTCTTCGCGAGCGCGAGTCGCACGTTCGTCCGATGAAGTTCAGCTTCTACGGACCCACTTGCGACGACCTCGACCGAATGGCCGGTCCGTTCGAGCTGCCCGGCGATGTCGGTGCCGGCGAATATATCGAGATCGGAATGCTCGGCGCCTATGGCTGCGCCATGCGCACGCAGTTCAACGGCTTCGGCGCAGTCGATACCGAGATCGTCGACGATGAGCCGATGGCGACGCTTTATGGAGCGGCCGCGAACGGCAAGCGTTCCAAAGCTATATAGCGGGCGCATCTCGCAGTGCGTCATCCCCGTGGAGGCGGGGACCCAGTTGTTTTTGGGCTAGGCTCCCGCTTGCGGGAATGGCGAAGATATTGGAGCATGAAATGGAAGCCGATACGCTGAACAAGGTTCAGGACGCCGACCGGATCAACGACACCCGCAAGGCGGAGCTTCTGTCGACCCCGATCGAGCATATCGACATCACCAAGTTCGACGCCCGTCCGATCATCGATTCGATGGGCAAGATGAGCTTCACGAGCCGCGATCTGGCTCGCGCGACCGGCATCTACAATACGATGCTGGAGGACCCGAGCTGCTCGATCATCCTGGTGATCGCGGGCTCGACCTCTGCCGGCGGGTGCATGGACCTCTATGCCGAGCTGGTGAAGTCGAACATGGTCGACGCGATCGTCGCCACCGGCGCCTCGATCGTCGATATGGATTTCTTCGAAGCGCTTGGCCACAAACACTACCAAGCCAATGAAATTCCTGACGATGACACGCTGCGTTCGCTTTACATCGACCGTATCTACGACACCTATATCGACGAGCAGCAGCTGCAGGATTGCGACCACACGATCGGCAAGATTGCCGACAGCCTGGAGCCCCGCGCTTACTCCAGCCGCGCGTTCATCCGCGAAATGGGCAAGTGGCTCAGCGAGGGCAACGCGAAGAAGCAGGACAGCCTCGTCCAGCTCGCTTACGAGCACGACGTGCCGATCTTCTGCCCGGCGTTCGTGGATTCCTCAGCAGGTTTCGGCCTAGTGAAGCATCAGGTCGACGCCATGAAGCGCGGCGGCCACTACATGGTGCTCGACGCGATCGCCGATTTCCGGGAGCTCACCGACATCAAGATCAAGGCGGGCACCACCGGCCTCCTGATGATCGGCGGCGGCGTCCCGAAGAATTTCACGCAGGACACCGTCGTCTGCGCCGAAATCCTCGGTCACGACGACGTCGAAGTCCACAAATATGCAGTGCAGATCACCGTCGCCGACGTCCGCGACGGCGCCTGCTCCTCCTCGACGCTTCAGGAAGCCGCGAGCTGGGGCAAGGTCTCCACGGCGATGGAGCAGATGGTCTTTGCCGAGGCGACAAGCGTCCTGCCGCTGCTCGCCAGCGACGCCTGGCATCGCGGCGCCTGGCGCAACCGCGACAAGCGGCGCTTCGCCAAGCTGTTCGACTGAGCCGATTGCCAACGGTAACGACCTGAAGCACCCTCCCTCCTGGAAAACAGGGGGAGGCTTTTCATGTCCTACAGCCCAATTCTCGTGCCCGTGGTGGCGCTCGTTGCGTGGACACTGGTCATGCTCGTGTGGCTGGCGATCGCCAGGAGGCGGGCTTTTGCCACGATGGGGATCAGCTGGGGCTCGATCCCGCGAGGCTCACGCGGCGTGAATCTGGACGGCCGGGCGCCCGATGAAGCGCAGTGGCCCTCACACAATTACAACCATCTCATGGAGCAGCCGACGATCTTCTATGCGATCGCCCTGACGCTCGCGATGATGAATTTCGGCGGCGGCATCAACTATTGGTTGGCGTGGGGCTATGTGGGGCTACGCATCGTCCACAGCATCGTTCAGGCGACGGTGAACATCGTCCAGATTCGCTTTCCGATATTCGCGCTTGCAAGCCTTTGCCTGCTCGGCCTTACGGTGCACGCCGGCGCGCGGATTCTCCATGATTGCGGACTCATCCACTGAAACAGGCGGCAAGCTCGACATGGGTCGACCAGCGGAACTGGCCGACGGGCTTCACCCATTCGAGCTTGTAGCCGCCATCGACCAGCATCTTCGCATCGCGCGCGAATGTGGCGGGGTTGCAGCTGACGTAGGCGATCCGCGCCACGCCTGACGCGGGAAATGCGCGAACCTGCTCCGCGGCACCCGCGCGCGGCGGGTCGAGAATGACGGCGTCGAAGCGCTTGAGCTCCGCTGTGTCCAACGGGCGCCGGTAGAGATCGCGATGCTCTACGAGGATCGATGAGGCGGCCCGCTTGAGCGATGCTGTGGCGTCACGAGAAGCTTCGGCCGCGTAAGCGGCGCCCGCCGCGAGAGCGAAGGTTCCAAGCCCCGCGAACAGGTCGGCTATCCGCTTCGAGCCCGAGATCGCCTCGCATACCGCCTCGACGAGAGCCGCCTCGCCTTCCGTGGTAGCCTGAAGGAAGCCGGCGTGCGGGAACGCCACCGCAACGCCCGACAAGCTCATGGTGACCGGGTGCGGTTCGTAGATCGGCTCGGGTCCGATCCCCCGGTCCATGCTCAGCCGGGCAAGCCGCTGCGCGCCGGCGAATGCAGTCAGGGTCTCCATGGCTTCCAACCCGTGCGGCTCGACGCCTTTCAGAAGGACGTCGACACCCTGGTCCACCAGCGTCAGCTGCACCTCGGCGGTGCGCCGTGGCCCGAGAACAACGGAGAGCAACCGCCGAAGTGGCGACAGCAACTCGAGCAGCTCGGGTCGCAGGATGTAGTTTTCCTGCATGTCGACGATGCGGTGCGACTTGGCCGCATTAAAACCGATGACGGTGCCCTGCCCTAGCTTGAGCGCTCGAAGCGTCGCACGGCGCCGGCTGTTCGGCGGCGACAGATGCGGCTCGCGGACGTTCGTGGCGAGCCCATGCTGCGCCAGCGCCGTTTCAACGCGCGAGACAAGGTAGCCGCGATAAGCCTCGTCATCGACGTGCTGCAGCTGGCACCCGCCGCATTCGGGAAAGTGCCGGCACGGCGGCTCCTGGTGATGAGGACCCGGCGCCAGCGCTCCATCGCCCAGCAAAACGTCTCCGGGCACGCCGAACGGCACATGGCGCCCGCTCTCCGTCACGCCGTCCCCGCGCGCCGCGATGCGCACCACAAGCTCGTTCATTGAAGAAGCGCGAAGGCGTGCGGGATTGCGTCGACGAGATCGTCCGCGATCATCGCCGGCCCGGCAATCTCCGCCGCACGGCCATGCAACCAGACGGCTGCCGATGCCGCTTCAAATGCCTCCAGACCCTGCGCCCGCAATGCGGCGATCATGCCCGCGAGGACGTCGCCGGTGCCGGCGGTCGCGAGCCATGCCGGAGCAGGCGGAGCAAATCCGATCCTGCCATCCGGCGAAGCGACGATGGTGTCCGGTCCCTTGTAGACCAGGACGGCGTCGCTGGTCCGCACAGCTTCGATTGCGCGTTCGGGCTTGGAGCCTTCGATCGTCCCGAAGAGCCGCCGGAATTCGCCCTCGTGAGGAGTGATGATGGCTTCCTGCTTCTGCAGCCGCTCGACCTCACCAAGGTGCGTGATCGCATCAGCATCGAGCACCTTGGGCGCCTTCGAGGTCAGCGCCAAGGTCAGCACCTGCGGAATATCGCCCATGCCTGGGCCGACCAAAAGGCACCCGATGCGATCGTCATTCACCTGCGCGGTGTCCGTCTGGACGATCGCCGACGGCAGTCCTTCGATGTGCCGCGAGGTGCTCACGCGCACATAGCCTGCGCCCGAATGCGCGGCCGCCTTGGCAGCAAGCGCAATCGCTCCTGGCATCTTGCCCGCAAGCGCGTGAACCAGCCCGCGCGAATATTTGTTCGCGGCAGGCTCGATCACCGGAAGGATTGGCGGCGCGATCTCGTGCCAGCCGGAGTCTGCCTCGAGGCCAATGTCCGAGAGTGCGATCCGCCCGCACTTGTGCATCGCCGGGTCGAGCCGATGGGCCGGCTTGAGCGCCCCGAAGGTCACGGTGAGGTGAAATCGATGGATAGGATTCAGCAATTCCCCGGTGTCGGAATTGACGCCGCTCGGAAGGTCGCAGGCAACCGCGACGACAGCCTCGTGACCGAGCTCCGAAAGCAGCAGGCTGACGTCATCGTCGAGCCCGCGCGTCAGCCCGGTGCCGAACAGCGCATCGACGAGCAGGGGCGCGCCCTTGGTGTCGGAGGAAAGCGGTTCGACTTCTCCGCTCCATTGCGATCGCGCCCACTTGGCAGCGTCGCTCTTGGGCTCGGCCAGCGCGGCGACTCGCACCTGCACGCCGCGCTCGGCCAGGTGACGCGCCGCGACATATCCATCGCCGCCGTTATTCCCCGGTCCGCACAGGATCAGCGCCGACAGTGGCCCTGCAAAGCGAGAGACCGCCTCCGCAAGGCCCGCCCCCGCGCGCTCCATCAGCTCCTCGACGCTGGTGCCGCCGTCGATCGCGGCCTGCTCGGCGGCGCGCATCCGCTCAGCAGTGAGGATTGGTCGGCCGTTCATCGCCCGCGCGTCTAACGCAGGAACGTCGCCAGATGCCACCATTCGCGCGGCACCAGCTCGGCTGCGCTGTCACGCGCCTCTTCGCTCTCGAACAAGGCAAAGCAGGTCGCGCCCGATCCCGACATCCGCACTATGTGCGCGCCGGATTGGGCCGAAAGCCATGCAAGCACCGTTTCGATCTGTGGCGCCAAGCCGATCGCGGCAGCCTCAAGACCGTTCCAACCCGCGCGCCAATCTCCCAACGGTCCGTTGTCCGTGCCGTCCCATGCAGCGAAAACATCGGCGGTCGAGAGGCCAACGCGCGGGTTGACGAGCAGGACGGGGGTTCCGGAATAGTCCGACAGATCGACCGGCGTGAGCTTGTCGCCGGCGTCCTCGCCGCGGGCAGGCATGCTGAGCAGGCAGGCAGGAACGTCGCTACCGAGCGAAGGAGCGACGGACGTGGCATGGGCTGGATCAATACGCCACAATGCCGTCAACAGCCGGAGCGCGGCTCCAGCGTCGGCAGAACCGCCGCCAAGCCCAGAGGCGATGGGCAACCTCTTGTCGAGCGTGATCGCGGCGCCGGTCTGCACTCCGGCAGCTTCAGCGAGCGCTCGCGCGGCCTTCAATACCAGGTTGTCCCCGCAATCTAGCTGCGGTGCGAATGGCCCGGTGATGTCCAGTGAGAGCGCTTTGGAAGGTTCGGCGCTCAGCCGGTCGCCGTCAGTGCAGAAAGCGAAGATCGTCTCGAGCGAGTGGCGTCCGTCCGGCAGCTTGCCCCTCACGTGGAGCGCGAGGTTGAGCTTTGCGGGCGCGATCTCGCGAGCTGCGGTCAAGGAGCCGCGTTCGCGGGGTTCAACCCTGCCGACAGCTTGGCTTTGACGCGCCCGGCAACTTCGTCGTCGGCAGTGACGAGAGCGGCGTTCCAGGCGAACCGCGCCTCATATTTGCGGCCCGCCTTGTACAGGGCGTCGCCGAGGTGCTCCTGGATGTCGGCCTGGTCCGGATCCTTCTCCGCGGCGGTCTGCAGCGTCAGGATCGCCTCGCTGAGCTTGCCGCGCTTGAATTGCGCCCAGCCGAGGGAATCCGTGATCGACGCGTCGTCGGGCGCAAGCTCGCTCGCCTTGCGGATCATCGCTTCGGCAGCGTCGAGATCCTCATGGTGCTCCAGCTTCGAATAGCCGAGGAAGTTCAGTAACAGCGGCTGATCGGGAGCGAGCGCGAGGCCATGCTGAAGTGCCGCCTTGGTCTCCGGCCACCGACCCGCCTGCTCGAATGCATTGGCTTGGAGCAGGAGCAGCGGCCAGAGTTGCGATTTCAAGCCCTGGGCATTGGCGAGCGCAAGGGCCCTCCCGTAGGTCGCCGCAGCCTCATTGTAGCGCTTCAGGGCCTGATAGATGTCGCCAAGCCGGGACAGGTCGTTGACGCTTGCATCACGCGCGTTCGCGGCTGCGGATGCAATCGCAAAAGCCTCGTTCAATCGTTTGCTGTCGGTCAGGATTCTCACCTGGACGTCGCGAACCTGGCTACTCAAGGCATCATCTCGCGGGATCGTTCGAAGGAGAGCCAGCGCTTCCTCCGTGCGATCCTGGCTCTCGAGCAGAAGCGCGAGCAGCATCGTTGCACTGCTGTTCTGCGGATTCGCGAACCGCGCGACCTGCGCCAGTGCGATGGGAGGAGCGTTCCGCTGCAGGCGGGCAAGATCGGCCGTGAACGCAGTCAGCGCCTCACCCAGCGCCTCGGACGGCGTGTCGATCGCCTGGCCGCTAAGCTTGCCGGCAAGCACCCGCTGCCGCGCCGCGGTGGCATCCGAGCCCATGCCTTCGATCATGATCAAAGCCCGCGCGCGATCCCCCGCCGCGAGGAAGCCGTCCGCAAGAGCCAGCCGAATCCGGTTCTCACGAGCGCCGGCGGAGCCGATCGCGCGTCTCGCGAACGGCTCGGCGTCGGCGGCGCGCCTGAACTTGAGCAGGATCAGCGCATGCTCTTCGTTGCGGAGCGGCGCGAGCAGGCTGGTGTTGGGGACCTGGTCGATCGTGGCGAGGGCCCGTTCGAGATCACCTTTCTCCGCGGCATTCCATGCGGTGAGGAGCGGCGCGAGGAAGCTCAGATTGGCTCCATCACCGCTCGCCTGCAGCCATCCAAGCGCCCGATCGATTCGCCGCCGCCGGACCTGGTCCGCAACCATCAGGAGCCGTGCCTCGGTAGGTAGCTTCGCGGCCGGAATCTTCGATGCCACGGAAAGCGCGAGGTCCGTCTGCCCTGCGCCGAGCGCCTCCATCAGCGCCTTGCGCGCGAGGTCGACTTGATCGGGCTGCGTCTGCGCAAGCGCGGCCAGCAAGGCGGCCGAGCGTGCGTGGTCACCGCTCAGTGCTGCGGCTCGAGCCTGAACATATGCGCGTGCCGGGTCCGACGAAATCGATGCGGCCGCAGGTGCCGCGGCAAAGGCAAGGGCCACGAGCCCTGCGCCAGCAAGCAATCTACATGTTCGGGTAATTGGGTCCTCCGCCGCCTTCGGGAGTGACCCAGTTGATGTTCTGGGTCGGGTCCTTGATGTCGCACGTCTTGCAGTGGACGCAGTTCTGAGCGTTGATCTGGAGCCTCGGTTCACCGCTTTCGCTCTCGACGAATTCGTAAACGCCTGCCGGGCAATAACGCTGCTCGGGACCAGCATATACCGGCAGGTTGATGGCCGTCGGTATGTCGGCGTCCTTGAGCGTCAGATGAACCGGCTGGTCCTCCTCATGATTGGTGTTCGAGATGAACACCGATCCGAGCCGGTCGAACGTCAGCACTCCGTCGGGCTTGGGATAGTCGATAGGTTTAGCCGCTTCTTTGCGCCGAAGCGAAAGATTGTCGGCCTTGTTCTTCAACGTCCAAGGCAGGCCGATGCCGAGATAGCCAAGCCACATGTCGAGCCCGGCATAAAGCGTTCCCCAGGTCCCGCCCCAGTGAGCAACCGCCGGCTGCGCATTGCGGACGGTCTTCAGCTCCTTGACGATCCAGCTCTTGTGCAGGGCTTCTGGATAGGCCTCGAGCAGGTCGGCTGAGCGATCGGCCGAGATCGCCGCAAATGCGGCTTCTGCCGCAAGCATCGCCGACTTCATCGCCGTGTGCGTGCCCTTGATCCGCGGCACGTTCACGAAACCGGCCGAGCAACCGATCAGGGCGCCGCCAGGGAAAATCAGCTTCGGAATGGCTTGATAGCCGCCCTCGTTGATCGCCCGCGCTCCATAGGAAACACGACGTCCGCCGTCGATCTCCGCCCGGATCGCCGGATGGGTCTTCCAGCGCTGCATTTCCTCAAACGGCGAGAGGTATGGATTCGAATAATCGAGCGCGACCACGAAGCCGAGCGCGACCTGGTTGTTCTCCTGATGGTAGAGGAACCCGCCGCCCCATGCGTCGCTGAGCGGCCAGCCTTGCGTGTGGATCACCCGCCCGGGCTTATGTTTCTCAGCAGGAATGTCCCACAATTCCTTGATTCCGAGGCCAAAGACTTGCGGCCCACTCTCCTCACGAAGTTTGAATAGCTCGGTCAGGCGCTTGGTCAGATGGCCGCGCGCGCCTTCCGCAAAGAAAGTGTACCGCGCATACAGCTCGATCCCCGGCTGGTAGTCCGGCCGGTGACTGCCATCGCGCGCGATACCCATGTCGCCCGTTGCGACGCCCTTCACCGACCCGTCCTCGTTGTAGAGGATCTCGGCTGCCGGGAATCCCGGGAAGATCTCGACCCCGAGCTCTTCAGCCTGCCCTGCCAGCCACCGGCAGAGATTGCCGAGGCTGAGCGTGTAGGTGCCCTTGTTGTTCATAAACGGCGGCATCATCCAGTGCGGAAAGGCGAACCTGCCGCCTTTGCTCAGCACCCAATGATGGTTCTCGGTGACTGGAACGGTGAGCGGAGCGCCCTTTTCCTTCCAGTCGGGGATCAGCTCATCGAGCGCCTTCGGATCGATCACGGCGCCTGACAGGATATGCGCGCCGATCTCGCTGCCCTTCTCGAGGATGCAAACCGAAAGCTCTCGTCCCGCTTCGTTGGCTAGCTGCTTGAGACGAATTCCCGCGCTCAGTCCTGCCGGTCCTCCGCCGACGATCACCACGTCATACTGCATGGACTCGCGTTCGCTCATCGTCCTCTCGTCGCGTCCCCCACACAATTCGACTCAATTGCCCTGCACATTCCTTGACCATCGCGTCAATGGCGCGCGAATAAAGCCGCCGTGGGCGGGGAGATGGATACGATCGGCATTGCCGAGGCGCGCAGCGCATTGGCCTGGTGGCTCGAGGCCGGGGTCGATGTCGCCGTGCAGGAAGAGCCGCGCGACTGGCTGCGGCCGGTTGCTCCTTCCAAGCGCGCCCCTGAGGCCGCGCCCCAGCAGAATCTCATTCAACCGAGCCAGGAAACGCTTGCCGAGCTCAAGGACTGGCTGGCCAGCAGCGTCCAGCTGCCGCTCGCCGGACCCGGAGCCAAGCGCGTCCTCCCGCACGGACCCGAACACGCAGCCGTGATGCTGCTCAGCGATTCCCCAGCCCTCGAGGATGCGGCCGCTGGCCAACCGATCGGCGGCGACGCCTGGAAACTCGCAGAGCGAATGCTGTGCGCGATCGGGATCGAGGCAGACGAAGCCTACAGCGCCTCCATCTCGTGCTTCCATGCGCCGGGAGCCCGCATGAGCCTGAAGGATCGCGAAGCCTGCGCGGAGATTGCGCGGCGGCACATCGCGCTCGCCAAGCCCAAGCGATTGATCCTCTTTGGCGATGGCCCGTGCGTTGCTCTGCTAGGAAAGCGCCTCGTGGAAGCCCGGGGCCATATCCACAAAGTGGAAGGCGTGCGCGCCGTGGCGACCTTCCACCCCCGCCACCTCATTAATCGACCTTTAGACAAGTCCTTGGCATGGAAGGACTTGCTGCTGCTGATGGAGGAAGAAGCTTGAAAGCTGGTCTGCTCGCGTCCGGAGCATTGATCTGGGCCGCGCCCGTGATCGCGCAGCCGCAGGACCCGCTTGCCCCGCTGCCGGTCACTTCCACGACAACGACGCCAGTAACGTCGATGCAGTCCAGTCCGCCGGTTGCGCTCCCCGCGCAGCCTTCGATCCCGCAATCGGTTCCGGCGGTCGGACCGGTTTCGGCTCAGACGCAGGCGCCAGTCCAGGCTGCTGCGCCTCTGCAAGCGGCCGTCCGAGTACCCAAGGATTGGCGCGGCGTTTTCGACGCCATCGATGCCGGCAACTGGGCAGCGGCACGCGCGGGCATCGCGACCCTTCCAAACAGCGTGCTCGCTCCAGTCGCAAAAGCCGAGCTCTACACGGCGAAGGGCTCCCCCGTCGTCGATCTGGCCTCGCTTCAGGCATTGATCGCCCAGGCGCCCGAGCTTCCGCAGGCCGATCAGCTTGCGCTGATGGCGTACAAGCGCGGAGCGACGGATCCGTTAATGGTCGTCCCGGAAAAGGCGACGGTGAACCTCGGCTCGGCACCTGTGCGCTATCGCACCCGGCCCGTGCAGGGAGAGCCGGCCGCGGATCAGCTCCGCGGTGTTCTCGACGGGCTGATCAAGGCGGACGACGCGCAAGGCGCCGAAGCGCAGCTGCTCACCTACGCGCCGCAGCTCTCGGCCGAAGCGCGGGCCGAGGCCGGACAGCGCGTCGCGTTCGTCTATTACGTGCTCGGCCTCGACATGGATGCGCGCCGCGTCGCCGACACCTGGCGCCAGGGAGCGACCAGCGAATGGGCCGCGCAGTCGGCGTGGGTCTCGGCGCTCGCCTCGTGGCGCCTCGGCGATTGTGAATCCGCCTCCCGCTCCTTCCAGCAGGCCGCCGCCTATGCACAGCAGCGCGAGCTTCGGGCAGGAGCGCTTTATTGGACTGCGCGTTCCGAACAATTGTGCGGGCGGCCGCGCTCCGTCACGCCGTTTCTAAAGGCTGCCGCCAACACTCCCGAGAGCTTCTACGGGCTCATCGCGCGTGAAAGCCTCGGCATGGACACGAAGCTCCCCTCCGACGGCTACACGGGCTTCGACCCACCGATCGACCAGCTGCCGAACGTCCAGCGCGCAATCGAGCTCGTCAAGATCGGCGAACCAGGGCTCGCCGAGGGGATGCTTCGGCATCAAGCGAAGATCGGTCTGCCTACGGAGCATCACGCGCTCATCCAGCTTGCCAAGAAGCTCGATCTCCCGGCGGCGCAGCTGTGGCTTGCCAACAACGGCCAGCCGGGTGCCGTTTCCTACGCGGCGGACCGCTATCCCAATCCGCGCTGGACTCCGATGAATGGCTGGCGCGTCGATCCCGCCCTCGCCTTCGGTCACATCGTGCAGGAATCCGCCTTCCGCCGCACCGCCGTCAGCACTGCCGGCGCCGTTGGGCTGATGCAGGTGCTCCCGGTCACCGCCCAAATGCTCTCGCGCAACCGGGGCACGCCTTACTTCAACGGCGCGCTGACCGATCCGCGTTACAATCTCGAATATGGTCAGAGCTTCATCGAGATGATGCGGGGTAATTCGGGTACGGCCGGGCAACTGCCGCGCGTAATCGCGTCCTACAACGCTGGTCCGCTCCCCGTGGCTCGTTGGGCATCGATCAATGACAAGGGCGATCCCCTGCTGTGGATCGAGTCGATTCCCTATTGGGAGACGCGCTACTACGTGCCTTCGGTCCTGCGGAACATGTGGATCTACCAGGGCCTCAACGACGAGGACACGTCGACGCTCAAGGACATGGCCCAGCACCGCTGGCCCACTTTTCCGACGAGCATGACCAGGCTGAGCCACTAATATGCTCCCGGGCGCGGTGACGCCCGGGAGCTCCAACAACGAAGGATTTATCCGCGCTCGCCGCGTTCGACCGGAGCCGGCGGTGGAGGCGGCGGTGGCGGCGGCGCCGGGCAAGTGGACGTCGCAAGGATCACCGAGCCATCGGGACACGTCTGCGTCGCCGGCGGCGCGGGCGGCGGAGGGGGTGGTGGCGGAGGAGCCGCTTCAGGAGCCGCTGCTTCGCCGCGCGCGTTGAAGTTGTAGACGAGGCTCGCGAGAATGCTGTGAGAATCGTAATTTCCGCGCGCGCTGGTGGTGAAGTTAGTTCCGTTCACCGTAAACGCGTCACCGAAGTCGAGCTTGCCGGTATGGAGGTACTGATACTTCACTCCGGCATCCACATTCGGGCTTAGCGCGTAGCGCAGCCCGGCGATGCCGGTGAAAGCCATCGCATTGTCCTTGTCGCCGCTGAAGGAGGCCCAGGCTCGTCCGACACCGCCGCCTGCATAGCCTCCGAAGCCGCCGCCGAAGTCGCCGTCGATCAGCGCGTTGGCGGTGAGATAGGTCACTCCCATCTTCGTTCCGAGCCCGAGGTCGGAAGCTGTCGCTGTCACTCCGGCTCCTGTTCCGACATCGCCCAGAAGCGCGCTGTTGACGTCGACCCGCTTGACCGGTGCGCGCTGATAGCCGCCCTCTGCCTCGAGCCGGAACAGGCCGAACTTGTAACCGGCGATCGCGTCGACGTTCCAACCGGTCTTGTAGTGGAGGTTGTAGCCGTCGGTGTAGGTCGTCGTGGCAACCGGCGACACGCTGGTGTTGTTGAGGATCACGTCGAGATCGGTGCTCTGCGGTATCGTCGCACCGCCCTCGATCCCGACATATGGACCCTCACCCGCGGCAAGTGCGGGCGAAGCCAGTGCGGCGAGCGATGCCGCCGCCAGCAGATGTTTGCGCATTTGGTGAATTCCCTTTTGGCTCGTGAGCCCCTGTCACGCGCGAGTTCGGCCCGCGAAGCTGGCTCCCCGCTGAATCGATCATTACGAATGTTTCATGTCTGTCGCCTCGTCCGCACTTCGGGCGCGGCTCATCGCAACCGGGTAATCTGTTCTTGTTCTGTTCTCACATCGGCCTTATCGTCGCGGCATGCCAATCGAGTCGAGCCACGGCCGTGGGGCGACGCGCAATGCGACGCCGACGCGCTTCAACCTCCAGGAGCGGGTCGAAGACGGCGAATGGCTCGATCAGGTCGAGGCCCTCGATGGAGTTCCGAAGCGCCGAACGACCGTCACGATCGAGCACCCGAAGTCGATCCTCACCCGCAACAGCTCGCCCGACATCGGCTTCGATCGCTCGATCAACGCGTATCGCGGCTGCGAGCACGGATGCATCTACTGCTTCGCGCGCCCGACCCACGCCTATCACGATCTCTCGCCTGGCGTGGACTTCGAATCCCGGCTGTTCGTGAAGCCCAACGCCGCGCAGCTGCTCCACGCCGCTCTTTCGAGACCGGGCTACGAATGCCGGCCGATCGCCATGGGCACCAACACCGATCCCTATCAGCCGATCGAGGAGCGCTGGCGCATCACGCGCTCGGTGGTCGAGCTGCTGGTCGAAACTCGCCACCCCTTCACGATCACCACCAAGTCCGACCGTGTGCTGCGCGACATTGACCTGATCAAGCAGGCGGCAGACCTGCGGCTGGCCTCGGTGGCGCTTTCGGTGACGTCACTCGACCCGAAGGTGGCGCGGACGCTGGAACCGAGAGCGCCGCAGCCTCGGAAGCGTCTCGCCGCGATGAAGGCGCTGAACGATGCCGGGGTGCCCTGCTACGTCGCGATCGCTCCCGTCGTCCCGCAGATCACGGATCATGAGCTCGAGCATATCGTCGAAGCGGCGGTCGAGGCCGGAGCGCCTGGCGGCTTTTACCTGCCCGTCCGCCTGCCCCACGAAGTCGCACCCTTGTTCCGCGCCTGGCTTGATGAACATTATCCGGATCGGGCGGCGAAGGTGATGGCCACCATCCGCTCACTCCGCGGCGGGCGCGACAATGATCCCAACTTCTTCAGCAGAATGCGCGGCCAGGGCCCGTGGGCGGACCTGCTCAAGACGCGGTTCGAGATCGCCGCCAAGAAATACGGCCTGAGACAGGCCAAGTTCGCGCTCCGGACCGACCTCTTCGAGCCGCCGCAAGGCAACCAGATGCGGCTGCTTTAATCGACTGACGGACAAATTTAATCGATGCACGCTCGTGACTTGGCGTGCATCCCTTTCTAGGCGCCCAAACATGAGAAAATATCTGGTCGCCGGTCTCCTTCTTTCCGCCGCTCCCGCCTTCGGGCAGCAATCGATCTCGACGCTTCCTCCACCCGTTGTCGCGGACCCCCGAATTGACGCGCTGCGGAACGATGTACTGGCGAACGACCATTATGCCTGGGACCTAGTCGAAGGCTTGACCACCGAAGTGGGCCAGAGGCTCGCCGCGACCGAAGCAGAAGCGCGCGCCCGCGATTGGGCCGTCCGCCGTCTGACGGCGATGGGCTTTTCGAACGTTCACGTCGAACCGTTCACCATGCCCGTGTGGACGCGGGGAGCCGAAAGTGCCGAGATCGTGTCGCCCTTCCCGCAGAAGCTGGTCATTGCTGCGCTCGGCTATAGCGGATCGACGGGCCCACAAGGCGTGACCGGCCCGATCGTCTATTTCCCAAGCGTCGACGCCCTTCGCCTGGCGCCGGAAAGCGCCGTCCGAGACAAGATCGTCTTCATCGACCATAATATGATGCCGGCGCAGGACGGCTCCGGCTACGGCGAGTTCGGCGCACCGCGGCGCCAGGGTCCGACCATCGCATCGCTGAAGGGCGCGCTTGCCATCGTGATCCGCTCGATCGGCACCGACCACCACCGCAATCCTCACACCGGAGTCCAATATTTCACGGATGGCGCAAAGCCGATTCCCGCCGGTGCGCTGACCGTTCCGGACGCCGAGCAGCTCGTCCGCATTCTCAAGCGCGGGCAACCCGTGACGATGCACCTGACGCTCGTCAGCCAGAAGACCGAGGGCGCGCACTCCGGCAACGTCATCGCCGAGGTTCCGGGGCGGGATCCGAACGGTCCGATCCTGCTCGTCGGCGGCCACCTCGACAGCTGGGACCAGGGTACGGGTGCGATCGACGACGCTTCGGGCGTGGCCATCGTCACCGCTGCCGCCAAGCACATCATGGATGCCGGACGGCCGGCCCGCACCATCCGAGTGGTTTGGTTCGGCGCCGAGGAGCCTGGCGGCTTCGGCGGCGAAGCTTACGCCAAGGTCCACGGTGCGGATCGCTACGCGATCGCCGCGGAAAGCGATTTCGGAGCCGACCGGATTTGGCGGTTCAGCACCCAGCTAATGAAGACGGACCCCGGCGCTTACGCCCAGTTGACCGCCGCCTTGGCGCCGCTCGGCATCACGAAGAACGACAAGGGCGAGGCAGACGGGACCGACGTGGAGCCGACGATCAAGGCGGGTGCGCCCTGGATCTCACTCAACCAGGACGGGACCCGCTACTTCGATTACCACCACACGCCGGACGACACCCTCGACAAGATCGACCCTGCGCAGCTTCGCCAGAATGTGGCAGCGTGGACGACGATGCTGGCCATTCTATCAGGCGGAATTGAGCCGGGACCGAAACGGCCGAAACGGCGTTGACCCTCCTAAACAAGGAGGATTTCGATGCGCATCGCACTCGCCGCCCCGATCACCTTGGCGCTCGGTCTGGCGCTCCCCGCCTGCCAGGTCAGCAAAGATGACGCCAACGGCACGACTAGCGTTACCTACAACAGCGACGTCGCCGAGAACGCCGCCGCCGACATCGGCAACACGGCGCAGAATATCGCGGCCGATATCGGCAACGACGTTCAGAAGACCGGCGACAAGATCGAGAACAAGGTGGGGAACACCGACGTAAACGTCAAAGTCGACAAGGACGTCCAGACGAATACGGCGGAGAACAAGGCTAAGTAGCGTAAGTGGCTACTGACTCGCGGATGGTCGGGGAGACAGGATTCGAACCTGCGACCCTCTGCTCCCAAAGCAGATGCGCTACCAGACTGCGCTACTCCCCGCCTTCGCCGAAGGCTTCGGCGGACGAGCCCGCCTGATTCCATCCAAATGGCTTGCCGGCCGAAACTCCGCAAGGAGAACGCTGGTGGGCCCGGCAGGATTCGAACCTACAACCTAGCCGTTATGAGCGGCCGGCTCTACCGTTGAGCTACAGGCCCTCCCCGGCCCGGGAAGCGATAGCCGCACGCACTTTTCAAGTCACGCGCTGGGAAAGACGAGCGTGAGGCTGGTCGGCGAAGTCACCAGGTCGCCACCGCCGATCCTCGCGAGGCCCCTCACGAGCCGGAGCGAAAAGCCCGCCGAATAGCCGCTCGCCTCCGGACCCGCGTCCGCCATGATTGCACCGTCGAACAGCAGTCCGTCCGGCAGGTTGCGGAAGGCCGCGGGCCGCGAAATCGCAACCCGGCAGTCGCTCTCGCCGCGCTCCACCGAAATCCGCAGCTGCTCACCCGGCGCGGCCTGGTCGATCACCGCCTCGGCGAAACGCCCGATCAGGCGATCGGCGATTTCCGGTTCGAGCGCGGCAATGCAATCGCCTGGTCGCGTGACCAGTTCGATTTCGACATTCTGCTCGGCAGCCGCCTCGCCGATCGTATCTCGCAGACTTTCGAGGAGCCGCGCGAAATCGACGCGGCGCACGCCGCCGGCGGACGAGTGGATCTTCGCGGCGAAGTCGAGATCATCGATCGCGCCTAGAAGCAGCCGGGCCTGAGCGACGATCTCGCCTGCCCTTTCGCGATAGCGATGGTCGGCCGGACCGAGATACTGCCCCTGGATGATCTCCGCGAAGCCGATGATGGCGTTGAGCGGCGTCTTGATCTCGTGAACCAGTTCGCGGAGCGAATCGGGGTCGGTGAGCACGTCCGCCGCATTTTCGCTTCTCGCAGGAGGTGCGGAATCCCGCTGCGCTATTCCGCGATAGCCCGCAAAGCGGCCATCCGTCGGATCGAATGCGGGCAAGCCGCTGATCTTCCACGCGCCGGCGACGAGACCCTCGCCGCCGACCTTCATCTCGGCGTCACGGAACGGCGCGCGCCTGGCGAATGCACGCACCACCTCCTCGTCGAGCCGGTCCGTCTGTCCCTCCTGCACGCGGGCGATCGATCGGCCGATCAGTGCGCCTCGTGGCGCACCTTCGACCCAGGCAATATCCCCGCTCGGCCCGCATTCCCAACGGAACAGCGAAGGCGCCTCCTCCGGGATCGCGGCAGCGGCAGCGGAGCGCTGAGCCTCGCGGCTTCGACGGCGGCGCTCGATCCTCGCAACCACGTCGCTCAGCGACGGTCCGGCCGGACGTTCGCGCGGGACCTCGACCTCCGGCTCTTTCGCAGGTTCGGCTGGCTCGGGTGTGGGAGCGGGTCCGGCTTTTGCGGGAATGAATGCGTCTGGGTGCAGGCTCTCGATGAACTGGCGAGTTTCCTCATCGGCAAGGGGAAGCAGCGCGCGCCACTGGGCGGCATCGAGCGTGGCGGCTGCCAGCACCGGCGCGGAAACAGCAAGTCGGTCGGAGACCAGATATTCCAGGAGGCCGATCGGAAGCGCCCTTCCAGCCACGGCACGTGCGGCCGCGGCCCGCAACTCCTCGTCGATGTCCGGCGCTTCGGCACGGATCGTGTCGAGCGCGCGTGCGACCACCGGACTCGCGCTGTCGGGCCCCGCGCGCGCGACCAGGTCCACCAACTGCCGCCAACGGACGGCGGCATCGTGGCGGTCCCCCGCGGGCTGGCTCAACACGGTCAGCAGACGATCGTCGAAACGCACCTCTAGCCGAATCCTTCTCGGACGCACTGACCATCGGCTCTACGCGAGCGTTTACCTTGCGCTAAGGAGGCGTTGTTTAACCATCCCGAAACGGGACAAGGAAAGAGGCGCCCGACTCCTCGCCCGGCGCCTCCCCTTCTTCAAGCTGTTCGCGTCTTACGCCCGCTGCACATAGAGCAGCCAGAACTTCGCGATATCTGCCTGGGGGCCCGACACGGCGTTGAACGCAGCCGCCGCGCCCGCCTTGTCGCCGGAAAGCGCCAGTGCTTCGCCGAGACGCAGGTTCGCGACATTCTTGTCGGCGCCCTTGGCGAGCGCCTGCTTGTAAAGCTCGGCGGCCTTGGCGAAATTTCCGGCTCCGTAATAGCGGTCACCGACGCGCAGGAAGGCAATCGGCTCGCGCGCTCCCTTCTCCGACGCCGCGAGTTCGGCAGCGGTCGGGGCGCTCTTGGCTTTCAGCACGCCCTGCACTTCTTGGATGATGGGGTCCGAAGCCTTGATCTTGCCCGATGCGAGACCCTCGGCGATGACCGCCTTGGCTTCACCATAATTCGCCTGGTTCGACGCCTCGAACGCATAGGTATGATAATCGCCGGTGCCCTCGAGAGCATTGGTCGCGCGCTCCAAGCGAAGGATGTCGATCAGGTTGCTCGGATCGGGCCGATTGAGATTCCGATAGATGGCAAGCGCGTTGCGCCAGCTGTCGGGGCTTGGATAGGCCGCCAGCCATTGCCGTCCGAGCTCAACCGCGTTCGGCGACCTCGCATCGTAGGCCATCCCGACGGCGCGCTTGTACAAAGCCTCTTCCGGCTTCTTTCCTGAAGCCGCGCTCAGCTGCAGCGCTTTCTGGAGGGCGACTGCACCTTCCGCGCGCTTGCCCTGCGAATTGAGGGCCTCCGCCAAAAGCTTTTGCGCTTCCGGGTCCTGAGGGCTCAGCGCCGCCGCCTTCTGGAAGCTGTTGGCGGCAAGGGCGTACTCCTTGGCGTTGTAAAGCTGGACTCCAAGCGAGTTGTACAAGCTGGCGACCTGATCGCCAGGAAGGAAACCCGAGGCCGAAATCGCGTCGATTGCCTGCGCTGCCGCAGCGTTGTTCTTGGCTGCGAGCGCCGCCTGAAGTTGCAGCCGGGCGATCGCGTAACGGTCGTCCTTGCTTTGTGCGGCGGCCTGGGCAGCCGCAAGTTTGGCGGGGATGTTGGCGACATCATTCGCCTTGACGGCAGCCTGCAGTTCCATGATCGGCTTGCCAGCTTTCCCGGACAGCTTGATCTGGGGTCCCTTCGTCGCCTGCTCCTGGGCCTGGCTGGGCTGAACCGCTGTTTGTTGCGGCTGCTGGGGCGGCGCGGACCCGTACATTTGCGCGGCAGCCGGCGAGGCAGACAGGCCGGCGGCGAGCACGATTGCAGTGCTGGTGGTGACTTTCATGACTAGCTCTCCCGATGCCGGCGCTTGGAAAGACTCTGTAGCGCCGGTCCTTAAATCGACCCGCGGCGAATTAGACCGCTCGCGTTGCAAGTGGAAGCGGCATGTCGCCTCCGCCCTGAATGTCCGTTGAACTCATTGGTTTTAGACAAGAAAGTGCAACAGACAAGAAATGCACCGACGGCGGCTTTCCTCGCGCGCGCGTACGCGCGCGGGGTGGCAATCCCCGCAAAATGCATTAGGTAGGACATGAGGGGGGCGGCGCTTGCTTGCATCCCTCGCGTGCACCCTTAAGCGACAGGATCTTTCTTGGCCACTCAGCCACCGGTCGACGACCGCAACGACAATAACAGCACTCCGCCGTCAGGCGGCGATCGCGACATCGCTCCCATCTCGATCGTCGAGGAGATGAAGACCAGCTACCTCGACTACGCGATGAGCGTGATCGTCAGCCGCGCGCTCCCCGACGTGCGCGACGGCCTGAAGCCGGTTCATCGCCGAATCCTCTATGCCTGCCAGGAGGCCGGCTACGTCGCCGGGCGTCCGTACCGTAAGTCGAGCCGCATCGTCGGTGACGTCATGGGTAAGTATCACCCGCACGGCGACAGCGCGATCTACGACGCGCTCGCTCGAATGACCCAGGACTGGTCGATGCGGGTGCCGCTGATCGACGGCCAGGGCAATTTCGGCTCGATGGACCCGGACCCGCCGGCGGCCATGCGTTACACCGAGGCGAGGCTCGCCAAGGTCGCGAACTTCCTGCTCGGTGACATCGACCGCGACACGGTCGATTTCCAGCCCAACTATGATGCATCGGAGCGTGAGCCGCAGGTCCTGCCCGCTCGCTTCCCGAACCTACTCGTCAACGGCGCCGGCGGCATCGCGGTCGGCATGGCGACCAATATCCCGCCGCATAATCTTGGCGAAGTCCTCGCGGCGTGCCGGGCCTATATTGATGATCCGGCCGTCACGTCCGAAGGATTGATGGAGCATGTGAAGGGCCCGGACTTCCCGACCGGCGGCTTCATCCTCGGCCAGGCCGGGATCCGCGGCGCCTATACCGCCGGGCGCGGTTCGATCATGCTCCGCTCGCGCCACCACGTCGAGGAGGGCCGCGGCGACCGCCGCTCGATCGTCCTCACGGAAATCCCCTATCAGGTCGGCAAGAACGGTCTGGTCGAGAAGATCGCCGAAGCGGCCAAGGACAAGCGCATCGAGGGCGTCTCGGATATCCGCGACGAATCCAACCGCGAAGGCGTCCGCATCGTCATCGACCTGAAACGCGATGCGACGCCCGAGGTCGTGCTGAACCAGCTGTGGCGGCACACCCCCGCCCAGTCGAGTTTCCCGGCCAACATGCTCGCGATTCGCGGCGGCCGTCCGGAAACGCTCACGCTCCGCGACATCATCGAAAGCTTCGTGCGCTTTCGCGAGGAAGTCATCACGCGGCGCGCGAAGTTCGAGCTGCTGAAGGCTCGTGAGCGCGCCCATATCCTCCTCGGCCTCGTCGTGGCGGTCACCAATCTCGACGAGGTCGTGAAGCTCATCCGCAGCTCCGCGTCGCCGGCAGTTGCGCGCGAGAAACTCCTCGAGCGCGAATGGCCAATGGAGGAAATCCGGCCCTACATCGCGCTCGTCGAAGCGGTCGAACCGCAAAAAGCGGACAAGAGCTACAAGCTCTCTGACGCACAGGTCCGCGCAATCCTCGAGCTGCGCTTGCATCGCCTCACCGCGCTCGGCCGGGACGAGATTGGCAGCGAGCTCGAAGGTCTTGCGAAGAACATCGGTGAACTGCTTGAAATCCTGGCGAACCGCGCTCGCCTTTACGAGGTCATGCGTGAGGAGTTCGACGAGGTCGAAGCCGAGTTCGCAACCCCTCGCGTGACGGAGCTTGCTCCCGCAGCCGACGGCATCGAGGACGAGGACCTGATCGAGCGCGAGGACATGGTCATCACCGTGACCATGGAAGGCTATATCAAGCGCACCCCGCTGGCCGTGTTCCGTGAGCAGAAGCGAGGCGGCAAGGGCCGCGCCGGAATGGCCACCAAGGACGAGGACGCGGTCACCAACCTGTTCGTGACCTCGACCCACAATCCGGTGCTGTTCTTTTCGAACCTCGGCCGAGTGTACCGGATGAAAGTGTGGAAGCTGCCGGAGGGCGGTCCGAACACCAAGGGCCGGCCAATGGTGAACCTGCTTCCGCTCGCTCAGGGCGAGACTATCTCGACCGTTCTCCCGCTCCCGGAGGACGAGACCGAATGGGGCGGCCTGCACATCATGTTCGCAACTGCGCACGGAACCGTCCGCCGCAACAGCATGGCGGCGTTCACCAACATCCCGACGGCAGGCAAGATCGCGATGCGCTTCGGCACGGGTGCGGTCGAAGGCGCGGAAACTGACGACAGCGACGAGCAGGCGGATCCCACCGACCGCTTGATCGGTGTTTCGCTCCTGACCGAAGACGACGACGTCCTTCTCGCGACTCGCCACGGCAAGGCCATCCGTTTCAAGGCGACCGACGTCCGCGAATTTCAGTCGCGCACCTCGACCGGCGTCCGCGGCATCCGTCTGCTCGAGGACGACCAGGTCATTTCCATGTCGATCCTCCACCGCGTCGGCACCAGCCAGGAGGAACGCGAGGCCTATCTCCGCTTCGCCCCGTGGAAGGGAGAGAAGGAGGGCGAGTGTTCGCTTGCGGCCGAGCGCATCGCCGAGCTGCACGACAAGGAGCAGTTCATCCTCACCGTGACCGAGAACGGCTATGGCAAACGGTCATCGGCCTATGAGTATCGTCGTACAAACCGCGGCGGCCAGGGCATCACCAACATCGACACGTCCGCGCGGAACGGCTGCGTCGTGGCGAGCTTCCCGGCCCTTCCAGGAGAGCAGCTCATGCTGGTGACCGACCAGGGCAAGATGATCCGCACGACCGTCGGCGACATCCGCATCGCGGGCCGCAATACGATGGGTGTCACGATCTTCCGGGTTGCGGAGGACGAGCACGTCGTCAGCGTCGCGAAAATCGAGGAATCGGAAGAGGAAGAGCTCGAGCTCGAGCCCGGCGAAGATATCGCTCCCGAGGAAGGCGCGGTGGTTGGCGAAAGCGAGCTTGAGAAGCCCGCCGATCCGGAGCAAGAATAGCACTCGGTCCGGCGCGGACTAACTGCGACGAACAGTGGAAACCGGGCGGGGCCGGGTCGCGTTCTCCTGAGCACCTAGTTCGAGGAGTCCTCCATGCCCCTTCCCCACAATGCGCTGGTCCTGGTCGCCGACGGCCGCAAGATGCTGTTCTTCCGCAACCACGGCGATGAAAATCAAATCGACCTCCGGACCGAGGCGCATGACGCGCGCGATTACCAGCGCAAGGATCGCGAGATCAAAACGGACGCTCCGGGGACGGTGAAGCAAAGCTTCGGGTTTGGCCGCTCGACGTATGAGGAGGCCGATTTTCAGCAGCAGGAAGAAGAGCGCTGGATCAAGGATGCAGCCGACGAGCTGAAGGCCCGAGTGCTGCGGAACGATTTCGACGCTCTCGCAATTGTCGCTCCGCCCAAGTCATTGGGCGTGCTCAAGAAGTGCCTCCACAAGGAAGTCGAGCGTCGAATCGTGTGCACGGTCAACAAGGAAATGAGCGGCCGCCCGATCCCCGATATCGAGGCTCTGCTCAACGGCCATACGCGGCCGGAAGAGCTACCCGCCGTCTAGAGCAAAGGCCCGGCCCCTGTTTTGACCGGGCCTTCCTCCTTTTGAGGCTCGCTAACCGCGCTCGCCGGACCGCCGCGTTGACGGCATTGGCGGTGGCGGAGGCGGAGGCGGCGCCGTGTTCAGCGCCTGCGCCATCGCAAGATGCTTTTGCATCGCCGGGATTGCCTGTGACGCAACGGTCCGCAGCGCGGGTACGTCGCCTTGCGTGGAATAGTTCTGCATCAGCTGAATGGCCTGCTGATGGGCCGAGATTTGGGCCTGCTGATACGCCATGTCGAAGGACGGTCCGCTTCCTGCCGCGCGGAGCTGATCGAGCATCGCCTGCTGCGGCGGCAGCAACCCCGGCGCCGGCGGAGTCAGTCCCGCCGAACTGGCGGCCGCGGCGACCTGCTGACCAAGCATCGTGTGGTCGGCGATGATGGTGCTTGCAAGGCTCCGGACACCAGCATTGGTGGACATCTGGAGGGCCAGCTGACTCGATTCGATCTCCCACTGGTTCGCGCTCCCCGCCTGGGCAAGGAATCCCGGGGCCATCAGCGGGTTGTTGAGGTCGACCGGCGGTGCAGGCGGAGCAGGCGGCGGTGTTCTCTGACATGCGGCAAGCAGCGCCGCGCCGCCGAACAGGATCGCTAGCTTCCTCATAGCGACAACTCCATCTTTGAATGATTTGCCTTCAGGAAACCAGCCAGCGGGCGCGCGGTTCCTACGGCTAATCACCTGCGACCGTCAGGCGAAAAGGTGGACGACCTCGGCATCCGGCGCGATGGCATTCAGCAGCAATGTGCGATGACAATGCGCCGGCTCGCGCTCCATGCACAAAAGCGCGCTGGGCTTCTCGTGCGCGAGCTCGAGCATCTCGGCGGATTGCGCAATGGCTTCCGGCAACTCGAGCTGGCTCGAGTAGACGCGTTCCATGTCCGCGTGACGCCCTGCCCTGGCCGCTGTCCGACCTTCTGCCGGAGTGCCAAGCGCCTTCAGGTGCACATATTCGATTCCCGCCTCGGCGAGCGCCGCCCTCAACGGCGATTTGGAGAAGCCGGGGCGCCGCGACAGCGGCAATGCCCGGACATCGATCACGCGCTCGACCCCCGCGTCCTTCAAGGCGGCGACGAATTCCGGCACGGTCGTGCCTTCGTATCCGATGGTGAAGATGCGCATGCGCGCTGGATAGCGCGGACGAGCCGGACTAACAGCCCCGCATGTCCTTCGACATCCAGATCATTGGCGGCGGCCTGGCCGGTTCGGAGGCCGCCTGGCAGCTTGCGGAAGCGGGCGTTAAAGTTCGTCTCAGCGAAATGCGCGGCGGAGGAGACATGACGCCTGCGCACCATACTGACCGGCTTGCCGAGATGGTTTGCTCCAACAGCTTTCGCTCCGACGACTGCGAACACAATGCCGTGGGCCTCCTCCATCAGGAGATGCGAGCGCTCGATTCCCTCGTGATGCGTGCTGCGGACAAGCATCGTGTCCCGGCAGGATCAGCGCTCGCCGTCGACCGGGAAGCCTTCGCGGCCGAAGTTACCGACGCCGTCGAGCGGCACCCGAATGTCGCGATCGTCCGCGAACGCGTGGACTCACTTCCCGATCATGCCGCCATCATCGCCACCGGCCCACTGACCGGCTCCGCCCTGGCCGGAGCCATCGCTGCAGAAACCGGTGAAGGCGCCCTGGCCTTCTTCGACGCCATCGCCCCCATCGTTCACCGCGAAAGCATCGACATGGACGTCGCCTGGATGGCGGCGCGCTGGGACAAAGGCGGGAAGGATTACATCAACTGCCCGCTCGACAAGCAGCAGTATGAAACCTTCGTTCAGGCTTTGATCGACGGCGAGAAGATGCCTTTTCATGATTGGGAGAAGGACACGCCATATTTCGAAGGGTGCATGCCCATCGAAGTGATGGCCGAGCGCGGCCCGGAGACGCTTCGGCACGGACCGATGAAGCCCGTAGGCCTCGACAATCCGCGCACGGGACGATGGCCATATGCCGTCGTCCAGCTCCGCCAGGATAACGCGCTGGGCACCCTGTGGAACATGGTCGGCTTCCAGACCAAGCTGAAGCATGGAGAGCAGGTGCGAATCTTCAGGACAATCCCCGGCCTCGAGAATGCCGAATTCGCACGGCTCGGCGGAATCCATCGCAACAGCTTCATCAACTCGCCGCGCCTTCTAGACGATGAGCTTCGCCTCAAGTCGAGGCCGAACATCCGCTTCGCCGGTCAGATCACCGGATGCGAGGGCTATGTCGAAAGCGCTGCCATCGGTCTCGTCGCGGCCCGATTCGCCGCGGCGGAGCTGCGCGGCGACCAGCTCCCCTCACCGCCGCCGGAAACCGCGCTTGGTGCTCTGCTCCGCCACATCACGGGCGGAGCCGACGCCGCTACATTTCAGCCGATGAACGTCAATTTTGGACTCATGCCGCCGGTCGAAGGACGCTGGAAGCGCGCCGACAGGAAGAAGGCCTACACCGACCGTGCTCGCGGCGCCTTTGCCGACTGGCTTCGCCACACGGCGGTGGTCCCCGAACCCGCCTAGTCGAACTCGAGCGTGGAGATCAGCTCCGTCATGCGGAACAAGCGAAGCTGGATTTCCTCCGGGACGGTATCCGGCAGTCGATCCGCGATCGTCTCCCGCGCCTCGAAATAGCCGGCCCTCACCCGCACCAGCTCCATCGACCAGTCGGGGAAGCTGCGCGCGCTGATCTTCCGCTCGTCGCGCACTTCGAGCCCGCTGTGCCTCGGATCGCGCCGGAGCCGGTCCAGGAGATCGTCGATCGCCGAATGGGCACCCTCGACGATCTGCAGGAAGTGCGTTCCGTTGAAGATCAGCAAGCCAGTGATCCCGTCGAGCGCATTGAGCTCGCGAGCCGAGCGGTGGATATCTTCTAGGTCGGAGGTCTGGAGGTCGAGACGGGCAAGGCTGGTGTACGTCAAAGATGTCAGATCCATGAGGCGCCGATAGAGCCAAAATGGATCGTCACAAGACCGTAACGTCGGCTTTACGACATATTTAACGCGGGAAGCGTTTTTTCACCGGCCTGCAATCGCCCGGGCACGCTTTTTGTTGTTAACAACTGCAACGTTGGCGCTTCGGCGGCGGCGGAGCAGTCGTCGCATATTCGGCTGGAGTCAGCCATCCGTTGCGGTCCGAATCCGCACCTTCGAACTTGTTGATGGTCTTCGCCGCCCACTCCTCAAAGCTCAGCGACCCGTTGCCGTTGGCATCGAGCTTGGCGAAGGCTTTGCGCCGCGAGCCGAGCACTTCCCCTTCCTGGATCTTGCCGTCCCGGTTCTTGTCGGCACGCGAAAAGCGCTTTTCCTCGCGATTCTTGGAGCTTGCTTCGGGGGCGTGCAATGGCTGCGCACCGAACAGCGACGCGTTCGCAACGCGCGGAGCCTTGGATAAAGTCGGGTTTTCGGCAGCCTGCGACTGCCAGAAGAGAAACGTACCGGTCAGGAGCAAGAAGCAGGCCGCAGCCCCGGCCAGGAAACGCGCCATGAAGCACCTCCATTACATTGGAGATTCGGCGCAGTTCATTTCCTTTGCGGAACGATCTCTGTCAACTGTGCGGAACGGTCCCGCGAAGCCGGTGCGCCAGAGCGACACCGACGCGGCCGAGGCGTCCTCCTGGCCGGAGGTCGTGAGCCGCGAGCGCTGCGAGGATGGTCAGCGGTCGGACCTTTGAAGGCAGCTGACGCGGCACCTCCTCAAGCGCGGCCCGAGCAGCTCCGCATAGAAGCTGACGCGATTCCGCGTCGCTGCAATGCGTCGCTCCATTTACCAGCGACCACAATGCACCCGCGGCTTCGGCATCCGGCCCCTGGCCTCCAAGCAACCGCGCGCCAATGCCGAACAAGACTCGCCCCCTCAGGTCGAACCCTTGCACCGCGCGATTGCCCCAGGGGAAGGGTTCGAGCATCGGAAGCCAGGCGTCCTCGAGCTTGGAGAGCTCAAGGCCGCCCACGCCACGCTGAACCAATTCCGTGCCCACGGCAGTAAGCCGCGGCTCGGCGGGTGCGGTTGCGCCCGTATCAAGCTCTTCAAGCCGCTCCCGCCACCACGCCATTCGGATTGCGCCGAGAGCCGGCTGGGACGAGGTCGCGACGACGTCCGCGAACGCAAGATCGAGGTTCCACAGCGCTTCGAAAGCCGGTCTGATCTCGGACGGCGAAGCGTTGAGCGCCGTCAGCCGGTCGGGATCGAGCCGCCGCTCAGCGATAGCAGACGGCCTTCACCGCCTCGACCACCTCGGCTGCCTTGATCAGCGCCATTTTCTCTAGGTTTGCGGCATAAGGCAGCGGCACATCGACGTCGGTCACGCGCATGACTGGCGCGTCGAGGTCGTCGAACCCTTCGGTCATCGCGATTGCAATAATCTCGGAGCTGATCGAGCAGACGGGCCAGCCCTCCTCGACCACCACCATCCGGTTGGTTCGCCTGAGGCTTTCCAGCACCGTCGCTTTGTCGAGCGGCCGCAGCGTGCGAAGGTCGATGACTTCGGCATTGATCCCCTGTGCCATCAGCTCCTGCGCGGCTTCCAGTGCAACACCGACGCCGATCGAATAGCTGACGATTGTCACGTCCTTACCCGGTCGAACGATCCGCGCCTTACCGATCGGCAGAACGTAATCGTCCAGCTGCGGAACGTCGAAATGCTGCCCGTAGAGCAGCTCGTTCTCCAGGAAGACCACCGGGTCGTCGGTGCGGATGGCGGCCTTGAGCAGGCCCTTGGCGTCTGCCGCGCTGTACGGGCAGATCACGATCAGGCCAGGCACATGGGCGTACCAGCTGCCGTAATTCTGGCTGTGCTGGGCCGCCACGCGCGCCGCTGCGCCGTTGGGTCCACGGAACACGATCGGACAACGCATCTGGCCGCCCGACATGTAGTTCGTCTTCGCGGCGGAATTGATGATGTGGTCAATCGCCTGCATCGCGAAGTTGAAGGTCATGAACTCGACGATCGGGCGAAGCCCGCCCATGGCCGCGCCCGTGCCGAGGCCGGCAAAGCCATATTCCGTGATCGGCGTATCGACGACGCGCTTGGGCCCGAACTCCTGCAGCAGGTTCTGCGTGACCTTATAGGCGCCCTGATACTCGGCCACCTCCTCGCCCAGAACGAAGACGCGCTCGTCCGCTCGCATCTCCTCCGCCATCGCGTCGCGCAGCGCCTCGCGGACCGTCAGCGACACCAGCGGCGTGCCCTCGGGAACCTCGGGCTCGTCGCGCGTGTGGGCAACGTCGGCGACCAGGTCGCGGGCCGCTGTCTCGAACACATGCGGCGTCGGGGTCGCCTCATCCTGCTGCGACTCCGGTGCGGGGATCGCCGGCTCTTCCTTCATCGCCGGCTTGGGCGCTTCAGCGGGCGTTGCGGCGGCCGAGGAGTCGCTCACCTGTTCCCCGTCGCCGGCGAGGAGGGCGATCGGCTGGCCGACCTTCACTCCGTCAGTGCCTTCCGGAACCAGGATCTTCGCGATCTTGCCCTCGTCCACGGCTTCGAATTCCATGGTCGCCTTGTCGGTCTCGATCTCCGCAAGGATGTCCCCCGATTTGACGTCATCGCCTTCCTTGACCAGCCACTTGGCGAGTGTCCCCTCTTCCATCGTAGGGGAGAGTGCCGGCATCTTGAGCTCGACCGGCATCAGTAAGTCCCCACCAGGACGTCGGTGTAGAGCTCCTTCGGCTCCGGTTCGGGCGCATCTTCAGCAAACTTAGCAGCTTCGACAACGATGTTCTTGATTTCCTTGTCGATTGCCTTCAGCTCCTCTTCCTTGACGCCGAGCTCTTCGAGATCCCGTTCGGCATGGGTGATGGGATCGCGCTTCTCGCGTACTTCCTGCACTTCCTCGCGCGTCCGATATCTCGCTGGGTCGGACATCGAATGGCCCCGATAGCGGTAAGTGTTGAACTCGATGATGATCGGCCCCTTTCCGCCTCGCACCCAGTCAAGCGCGACCTGTGCCGCGCCGCGCACAGCCAACACGTCCATGCCGTCGACCTGCAGGCCGGGAATTCGAAAACTCTCACCCCGGCGGTAAAGCAGCGGTTCGGAATGGGAGCGGGCGACGCTCGTCCCCATCGCGTACTCGTTATTCTCGATCGCGTAGATGGCCGGCAGCTTCCACAGGCTGGCCATGTTGAAGGCTTCGTAGACCTGCCCCTGGTTGACGGCGCCGTCGCCGAGATATGTCAGGCAGACGCCGCCATCCTCGGCATATTTGTGCTTGAACGCGAGACCGGTGCCCAGCGGCACCTGCGCGCCGACGATCCCGTGGCCGCCGTAGAAGCCGTGGTCGACGCTGAACATGTGCATCGAGCCGCCCTTGCCCTTGGAGATCCCGGCGGCCCGGCCGGTCAGCTCGGCCATGATCACCTTCGGATCGATCCCGTAGGCGAGCATATGGCCGTGATCCCGGTAGCCGGTGATGACGCTGTCCTTGCCGACCGTCATCGCGGATTGCAGGCCGACCGCAACCGCCTCCTGGCCGATGTAGAGATGGCAGAAGCCGCCAATCAGCCCGAGACCGTAGAGCTGGCCCGCCCGCTCCTCGAACCGGCGGATGAGGAGCATTTCGCGATAGAGTTGGAGCAACTCGTCCTTGGACGCCTTGTAGCGCTCGGGCTGCGGCGGCCGCTCGATGTCCGCTGCTGGCGGCGTTGATGAAACGGCGGCTTTCTTCGCGGAACGCGCCACGGGCATTCTTTCTCTCTGGCTAAGCGGGCGGGTCTATAGGGGCGACCCGCCGCCCGAAGCAATGGTCAGTCGCCGGCCACCAATGCGGTGATCATCCATTTGCCGCGGCGTTTCTCGATCACCATGCGGTAGTCGAGCGCGCCGTAAAGCTCGTCGTCGAACAGCCACCCCTCGCGCCCGTCCGCCAGGCGCACCTTGGTCTGATCCTCTCCACTCCTGTCGACTGCCGTGACGACATCCCACGCCAGCGTCGCAACGAGGCCACCCCGAGCCTCCGAGCTCTTCCTGAGCTTCGCCCCGGGCGCGGACACCAGCATCTTGTCCTCCACCTCCTCGGCGGAATCGATGTCCAGCTGATCCGTGAACGACGGAATCACGAACGATTCTCCGGAACCTGCGCAGCCGAGTTTCAACATGCGGTGGAGGAGCGGCCAGAGTTCACTGTCGCTCGTGCCGTTCAGGCCCCATGCGTCGGCGAAAGCCCTGGGACCCGCCTCGCCGCCGAAGTTCACAAGCACATCGGGCGCCAGCACCGCGAGAAGCGCCTTGCGGTCATGCTTCGCCGCGACCTGCTTCAGCCGATCGCGAAAAGTCGCGAGCCCCGATTTGGCTTTACACTGGTCGATTGGCGGGAGCCTGGCCGGAAAAACATGCGCGTGGGCCGATGTGGCGAGGAACAGTGCGATGGCGAGGGCGAGCCGCCTCGGCATGTCAATCGAGAGGGACGATCACCTCGTCGGGCCGAACGAGGCCGAGGTCCTTCCGCACCAGCTCGTCCGCAATGTCCGGATCGGCCTTACGCGGGTCGAGCAGGTTGGAACGATGCCTGAGCTGCGTCCGCTGCGCCTCCAGCTGTGCGAGCTCGGCTTTGCGGTCCTGGAGCGCGCGGTGATAGCCGCCCCATGCGAGGATCCCGTTGGGTCCGGCAATCGCATGCCCGGCGAAGGTGCCGACGACGATCAGCGCGAGCGCCGGCATCGCCGAGCGCCGAATGAGCTGAAAGATCCGGTTCCCACCCCCCATGACGTCATCAAAAGAATCACGAAGGAGTCCGATGCGCAAGCGAAAAGAATGATTTGGTGGATATCTTGCGGATAAACTTGTGGATCAGCCCGGCCGATAGGCCTTCAGCGCGGCCCGGCCCGCATATCGCGCCGCGTCGCCCAGCTCTTCTTCGATCCGCAGCAGCTGGTTGTATTTCGCCGTTCGATCTGACCGTGCGAGGCTCCCCGTCTTGATCTGTCCACAGCTGAGAGCGACCGCGAGGTCGGCAATCGTGGCATCCTCTGTCTCGCCCGACCGGTGCGACATCACTGCCGTGTAGCCGTTGGTCTGCGCCAGGCGCACGGCGTCGATCGTCTCGGTCAGTGTGCCGATCTGGTTGACCTTGATCAGGATCGAATTCGCGATCCCGTGGTCGATCCCCCATTGGAGGCGCTTCACGTTGGTCACAAAGGCGTCGTCGCCCACCAGCTGAACCCGGGAGCCCAGCTTGTCGGTCAGCGCCTTCCAGCCCTCCGCGTCGTCTTCCGCCATTCCGTCCTCGATCGAGGCGATCGGGTAGGCCGAGGCGAGCTCCGCGAGATAGTTCGCCATCTCGAGCGGCGAGAGCGTCTTGCCCTCGCCCTCGATCCGGTATTTGCCGTCCTTGAAGAACTCGCTCGACGCGCAGTCGAGGGCGAGCAGCACGTCGTCTCCGAGCTTGTAGCCGGCCGCGGAAACCGCCTTCTCAATGAAGTCGAGCGCCTCGCGGGCACTGTCGATCTTCGGCGCAAACCCGCCTTCATCGCCCACCGACGTCGAAAGCCCGACCCCGTGCAGCGCGCTCTTCAGCGCGTGAAAAATCTCCGCACCGCAGCGCAGCGCCTCGGCGAAGCTGTCCGCCCCGACCGGCATGACCATGAATTCCTGGAAGTCGATGCCGTTGTCCGCGTGAACTCCGCCGTTGAGGATGTTCATCATCGGCACCGGCAGCAAGTTCGCGTCCACGCCCCCGACGTAGCGATAGAGCGGGAGCCCGCGCGCGTCGGCCGCTGCCTTGGCGTTGGCCAGCGACACGCCGAGGATCGCATTGGCGCCGAGCTGTCCCTTGTTGCCGGTGCCGTCGAGCGCGATCATCGCCCGGTCGATTTCCGCCTGATCCTCGGCATCGAGTCCGATCACCTCGTCGGCGATCTCGCCATTGACCGCATCGACGGCCTTGCCGACGCCCTTGCCGCCCCACCGGCCCTTGTCGCCGTCCCGAAGCTCGACCGCTTCGTGGGCGCCGGTCGACGCGCCCGACGGGACTGCCGCGCGCCCCATGCTGCCGTCCTCCAGGGTGACGTCCACCTCGACCGTCGGATTTCCCCGGCTGTCGAGGATCTGGCGGGCGTGGACGTCAACAATGAGGGTCATGCTCTTCTTTCTTGCGCGAACGTAATGATATGGAGAGATGGAACGCGCGTATAAGCGCCGCGCCGGTGCGTGCAACTTTCGCCGCCGCAGCCCGGAACGAAGGCTCACGCCTCCGGGTTGAAACGCCAGAGGAGGACTGGCCAATGATGCAGCAAGACCGCGACGACAGAACGGGCGCTTTGCCGGACGGAACGGACACTGTGATCGAGGGTGCCGCGAGGACGGAAGCCGGTGGAACGGTCACTGCGGAGGACACGGCTGTGGCGATTGAGAGAGAAGTTCCAGCTCCCCGCGGCGATGCCGAGCGGCCGGCGAGCGGGAGCGGCAGCCCTCAGCAGGGCCTCGCCGATCGCATCCGCAGCGGCCGCGAACAGTTCGCAACGCAGGCCGGCGACCGCGCCCGCGGTTTCGTCAGCCAGGGGCTCGAACGCACGTCCGAGGCGCTCGCCAATGTGTCGAAAATGGTCGGCGATACGGCTTCGGGGATCGAAGAGCGGCTCGGGCCCGAATATGGCGATTATGCGCGCCGCGCGGCTGGAGCGATCGAGAACGTCGCCAATACTATCGCCGAGAAGGATCCCGACGAGCTGATCGACGACACGCGCACCTTCGTCCGCAACTCACCCGGAATCGCGCTTGCGGGCGCCGCGGTGGTCGGCTTCGTCGTCGCCCGCCTGCTCAAGAGCGGCCTCGCAAGCGATCGCGACGACGAGGACGACGACTGATGCTGAAGCCGGTCGATCCAGCGCCGCCGAATGCCGACCGTTCGGTCGGTGAGCTCGTCCACGAGCTCATCGAAGAGGGCAAGGCTTACGCGCGCGCCGAGATCGACCTGCTGAAGGCCATCGCGGCCGCAAGGGGCAAGGCTCTGGCGCTTCCTGCGGGATTGTTCGCCGCAGCCTTGGTCCTTGCGATCGCAGCGATAACGGCACTGGCTGCAGGCGTGGTCATCGCCTTGTCGCGATTCATCGGTCCTCTTGCCGCCGGGTTCGTCGGCATGCTGATCTTCGCTGCGATCGCCGGCGGATGCGCCTGGTACGGCTATCAGCGCCTGAGACGGGACCTGTGAGCGACACTCCGGAAATCGCCGCTGCTCGGGTCGAGGCCGAACGCAGGCGCGCCCGGGTGATGACGACTGCGCAAGAGCTCCAGGAACGGCTCAGTCCGAAGACGCTCGCCAAGGGTGCCTGGCAGGGAGCGAAGGAGAAAGGCGCGGATCTTGCCGAAGACGCGGTCGACGCCGTCAAGGCGCGACCGCTCGCTGCAACGGGAGTTGTCGCCGCGATCACCATGTTCCTGGCCCGGGAGCCGCTGATGGACCTCGCTGGATCGATGTTCAAAGCCGGCAAAGAAAGACGAAGGACTCGCAGGACGCGCAAGACGCCTGCCCAGCAGAATGAAACGGAGAAAGTAGAATGACCGACGAAAGGACCACCTCCGACGCAGGTTCGCGCCAGCAGGCGATCGAGGCCTATGGAGCTCGGGAGCGCGTATCGGATACGCTGAGCGAATCCCCCCTGATCGCGCTCGCCGGCGGTCTCGCCGCCGGTGCCCTGATCGCTGCGCTGCTGCCGCGCACGCAGGCCGAAACGCGCGCCGTTCGTCCGACTGCCCGCAGGATCAAGCAGAGCGCTCGCGCCGCGTATGAGGCTGCGAAGGATACCGGCAGCCAGAGGCTCGATGAGCTCGGCCTCAACCGCGACCGGGCGGAGGAAACCATCCGGTCGCTCCTGTCCGACGTCACTAAGGCCGCGAAGGACTCCGGCCAGGCAGCGCTCGACGCCGCCCGCAAGCAGGATTGAGCTGGTTCGCAGGCGCAGCGGATCGTGATAGCGACCGGGCGATGAGCAAGCTCCACCTTGTCTTTGGAGGTCGGGTCAAGGACCCGCAGGGCCTCGACTTCGACCTGAACACCATCGACCTCGTCGGTATCTACGACAGCTTTGCGGCTGCAGAGGAGGCGTGGCGAGGCAAAGCCCAAGGCACGGTGGACGATGCTGAGATGAAATATGTCGTCGTTCACCTGCATCGGCTGCTCGAGCCGGAAGGCGAAGGGATAAAGCGACCCAAGCAGCCCGCGGCGTAAGTGCGCGTCAGCATATTGCGGCCGAACGCGACAGCGGCCACGCTGCCGCCATGCGCAAGCTCACGATCCTGATGTCGGCCGCCGCTCTATGCGGCGTCGCCACCCCGGCTTTTGCTCGACCCCAAGCGGCTCCCGCTGCGACAACCTCGCAATCGGCGGACGCCAGGCTGAAGGCGCTCTACGAGGCCTATTCGGACTGGGACCAGAGAGAATCCGGCTACTTCGAAGATTCCAAGGGCGAGAATCAATCCGCCGCTTATCTGCCACGGGTCGATCCGGCGACGCAGCTCGCTCACGCCCGCTTCGAGCAGCAGATGCTCGACCAGCTCAATGCCATCCCCGTGAACGCGCTTTCCCCCGACGAGCGGGTCAATGCCGGCGTGCTCCGCGCCATCCTCGAAGCGGCTGTCGCCGATGCCAAGTTCCGCGACTGGGAGATGCCGGCGAACAGCGACAGCAATTTCTGGACCTATCTCAACGAGCGCGATCCGCTCGACGACGCAGCCGCATATCAACGCTACATCGCCCGGATGCGCGACATCCCGCGCTACTTCGCCGAGCAGATCTCGAACATGCGCGCCGGACTGAAGCGCGGCTTCACTCCTCCCCAGGCAACGCTCGCGGGCCGCGATGGCTCTATCGCTTCCTTCGTCAAGCCCGCGGACCAGAACGCCTTCTTCGAGGCCTTCCGCGAGATGCCGTCGACCATCAGCGCGGCCGACCAGGAGAAGCTGAGAGCAGAAGGGCGCGCCGCGATCGAACAGGCAGTCGTTCCAGCCTACCGCGGTCTGCTGACCTTCTACCGAAACACCTATGTTTCCGGCGCCCGCAAGACGACGTCAGCCCGCGACCTGCCTCAGGGCGACGCTTATTATCGCGCCCAGATCCGCAAATACACGACGCTCGACCTCAGCCCCGAAGAGATCCACGAAATCGGCTTGAAGGAAGTCACCCGCATCGACGCAGAGATGCAGCAGACGATGCGCGAGAGCGGCTTCAAGGGCACCTTCCCCGAATTCCTGCAGTTCCTGCGGACCGACCCCCAGTTCATCGCCCGCAACCCGGACGATCTGCTCGGCGTGTCGGCCTACGCGGCCAAGCGCGTCGACGGGAAGCTCAAGGATTATTTCGACTTGCTGCCGCGCAAGCGCTTCACGATCATCCCGGTCCCCGAAGCGCTCGCGCCATTCTACACGTCGGGACGCGGCGGCCTCGAGAGCTGCCAGATGAACACCTACGACCTGCCGAGCCGACCGCTCTACAATATCCCGGTCCTGACGCTGCACGAATGCATTCCGGGTCACAGCTTCCAGGCGGCGCTCGCAAGCGAAGGCAAGGCGCTGCCCCGCTTCCGCCGCAACATCTATTTCTCGGGCTATGGCGAAGGCTGGGGCCTCTACTGCGAGTATCTGGGCGTCGAGATGGGCATCTACCGGACGCCGTACGAGCGGTTCGGCCAGCAGAGCTACGACATGTGGCGCGCAGCGCGGCTGGTGATCGATACCGGCATTCACCGCTACGGCTGGTCGCGGAGCCAAGCGATCGACTATCTCGCCGACCATACGGCATTGTCGCGTCATGAAGTCGAGACCGAGGTCGACCGCTACATCAGCTGGCCGGGTCAGGCGCTTTCCTACAAACTCGGCGAAATGACGATCCTGCGGCTACGCTCCGAAGCCGAGCAGAAGCTCGGCACCAGGTTCGACATCCGCAAGTTCCACACGATGTTCCTCGGTCTCGGCTCGGTGCCCCTGCCGATCCTCGAGGACGAGGTTCACCGCTTCCTCGCGCGGAGCCAAGCGGCTCCGTCGACGCCGGTTCAAGCCTTGCGGTAGTGGAACAGCAGCAGCGGGCGCTGCAGGAGCAGACCCGCCGCGAAGCCGCCGATGTGCGCGGGCGTCGCAAGGAGATAGCCCTGGCCTCCCGCGAGCCAGCCCATCATCACCTGCAGGATCACCCATGCGACCATGAGCCAGGCGACGTTGATCCACCGATTGACGCGCAGGTTGTTCGTGAAGGCCTTCGCTCGGCCGAAGCTCAGCGCAAAGGCTCCGATCACCGCGCTGATCGCACCGCTGGCGCCGACCATCGGGACGATCGATCCCGGGCTCGACGCCCATTGCAGGATCGCCGAGGCGTAGGCGCCCACGAGATAGAGCATGATCAACCCGCTCTTGCCGAGCACCCGCTCGACCTGCGCTCCGCACCAGAGGAAGACGAGCAGGTTGAAGCCGAGATGGATGAGGCCGGAGTGGACGAGCGTCGCCGTCAGCGGCGTCAGGAACGTCGGCACCGCAGGAATGATCGTCACCAGCCCGCTGAAGCGCGCGGGGATAAAGCCCAAAAAGTAAGGCCCGTTGAGCGCGGGGCCCGCGAATACCGCAAGCAGCCAAGCCAGCGCGGTGACCGCGCTGATCACGACCGTGGCTGAGCGTGGGATCCGATCCATGCGGATCAGATGAACTCGATCTTCTTGATCTCGTAGTAACGGTCGCCTGAAGGCGTCGAGACTTCGACCTCCTCGCCCTTCTGGCGGCCGATCAGGGCCCGGCCCAGGGGGGAGTTATAGCTGATGCGGCCGTTGCTCGCGTCCGCCTCGACCTGACCGACAAGCTGGTATTTCACCTTCTTCTCGTCTTCGTCGAGCAGCGTGACGGTCGCTCCGAACACGACCTTGTCGCCCGACAGCGTGGTCGGATCGATCACCATGGCGCGGCTCAGCCGGTCCTCGAGGTCCGCGATGGTCGCCTCGATCTGGCCCTGGCGCTCCTTGGCGGCATGATATTCGGCGTTCTCGCTGAGGTCGCCGTGAGCGCGCGCTTCCTCGATCGCCTCGACGATCGCCGGCCGCTCCTCATTGCGCAGCCGCCGAAGCTCGTCGTTCAGCTTGCGGTGGCCCTCGGCCAGCATCGGCACCTTTTCGGCAGTCGCCATTACTCAAAACCCTTTTCGCTGCTCCACCGGTCAATGCTCTGGACGGGCGCGCCGTCATCAGCTCGCGAACCGGTCGGATTGTCGGTGGAAGCTCTCTCTTAAGCGGCCGAATAATAAGACTGGAGCGAGGCGACTTCAAGCGCATGCCCCCGGACGGCTTCGATCGACCGTGCCGCCGCGAGACTGGCAGCCGCCGTGGTGAAATAGGGCACTTTCTTCTGCAGCGCCGTCGCACGGATTGAATGGCTGTCCTTCAGCGACTGCCAGCCTTCGGTCGTATTGAAGACCACGTCGACCTCGCCGTCGAGCAGCTTGTCGACGATGTGCGGCCGCCCCTGAGCGACCTTGTTCACCTGCGTGACCGGCAGCCCCTTCGACTGGAGGTGCGCCGCGGTACCGCCCGTCGCGATGATGTTGAACCCAAGTTCCAACATCTTCTCGACGGCCGGCACGATATTGTCCTTGTCGGCGTCCTTGACCGACACGAAAGCCGTGCCGCTCTGAGGTAGGTTCATCCCCCCACCGAGCAGGGCCTTGGCGAAAGCGATGTCGAAATCTCCATCGATTCCCATCACTTCTCCCGTGCTCTTCATTTCCGGACCGAGCACAGGATCCGTGCCGGGAAAGCGGGCAAAGGGGAACACCGACTGCTTCACCGCGATATATTCGGAGATCCGGCGAACCTCGCCCAGTTCGCGCAGCGGCTCGCCCGCCATGACCCGCGCCGCGATCTTCGCCAACGGCGTTCCGGTCGCCTTGGCGACGAACGGCACGGTCCGGCTCGCGCGCGGGTTGACCTCGATCAGATAGACTTCGCCGTCCTTCACCGCGAACTGGACGTTCATTAGCCCCTTGACCTTGAGCGCCAGCGCCAGCTCCTTCGCCTGCCGCTCGATCTCACGGACGACGCGGTCGTCGAGGCTGTAGGGCGGGATTGAGCAGGCGCTATCGCCCGAATGGACGCCCGCTTCCTCGATATGCTGGAGCACGCCGCACACCACGACGTCGGTCCCGTCGGAGATCGCGTCCACGTCCACCTCGATTGCGTCGCGCAAATAACGGTCAATCAGCACCGGCGATGACCCCGACACCTGGACCGCGGTTGCGATATAATGGTCGAGCTGCTGAGGGCCGTCGACGATCTCCATGCCCCTTCCACCGAGCACGTAAGAGGGCCTCAAAAGCACCGGATAGCCGATCCGGTCGGCGACCCGCACCGCCTCATCCCGGCTGCGCGCGATGCCGTTTGCGGGCTGCTTGAGGCCGAGCTGTTGCACCAGGGCCGCAAACCGCTCCCGATCCTCTGCAAGGTCGATGCTGTCGGGCGAGGTTCCAAGGATCGGCACCCCCGCCTCCTGAAGCTGAGCCGCAAGCTTGAGCGGCGTCTGGCCGCCGAGCTGGACGATCACGCCGAGAAGTTCGCCCTTCTCCTGCTCCCGCCGCACGATCTCGAGCACGTCCTCCGCCGTTAGCGGCTCGAAATAGAGCCGGTCCGACGTGTCCGGGTCGGTCGAGACGGTCTCGGGGTTGCAATTGACCATGATCGTCTCGAACCCTGCGCCCTTCTGCTCGCCCCGGTCGCGACCGAGCGCAAAAGCGGCGTGGCAGCAGCAATAGTCGAACTCGATCCCCTGCCCGATCCGGTTGGGCCCGCCGCCCAGGATCATGATCTTGCGCCGGTCGCTGACGTCGGCCTCGTCCTCCGGCTCGGCGAACAAGGGCGCCTCGTAGGTCGAGTAGAGGTAAGGCGTCGTCGCATCGAACTCCGCCGCGCAGCTGTCGATGCGCTTGAACACCGGGCGGACGCCGAACCGAAGCCGGTGCGCCCGGACCTCGTCCTCGGTAATTCCGCCGGTCATCGCTTTCATTGCGGTGTGCACGGTGCCGGAGCCGCCAGCCGCGACCGCCTCGCCCATCTCGCGCTGTACGTGCGCCGACCGGAGCGCCAGCTGCGCGAGCCGAGCATCGGAGAAGCCCATCGCCTTCAAGCGGCGCATACCCCGTGCATCGCTCGGCAGGCCGTTCAGGCGGACTTCCTCTTCCGCGTGAACGATCTCTTCCAACCGCCTCAAAAACCAGGGGTCGAAGTGCGAGATCTCGTTGATCCGCTCGACGGTGAAACCTTGCCGCAGCGCCTCTGCGGCGATCAGCAACCGGTCCGGCGTCGGCCGCGCCAGCAACCGCTCGATCTCCGCCGGATCGGCCCCTTCGAGCTCGCGCACCCGATCCAGCCCGCATAGTCCGGTCTCAAGCCCCCGCAGCGCCTTCTGCAGGCTCTCGGCGAAGCTGCGGCCGATCGCCATCACCTCCCCCACCGACTTCATCGAGGTCGTCAGGATGGCATCCGCGCCCCGGAACTTCTCGAACGCGAAGCGCGGAACCTTGGTCACGACATAGTCGATCGTCGGCTCGAAGCTCGCCGGCGTCGCACCGCCCGTGATGTCGTTGGCGATCTCGTCGAGCGTGTACCCGACCGCCAGCCGCGCCGCGACCTTGGCGATCGGGAAGCCGGTCGCCTTCGACGCCAGCGCCGAGGAGCGCGACACGCGCGGATTCATTTCGATCACGACCATCCGCCCGGTCTTCGGATCGACTGCGAACTGGACGTTGGAACCGCCTGTTTCGACGCCGATTTCCCGCAGCACGGCGATGCTCGCCGAACGCATCCTTTGATATTCCTTGTCGGTCAGCGTCAGCGCCGGGGCGACGGTGATGCTGTCGCCGGTATGCACCCCCATCGGGTCCACATTCTCGATCGAGCAGATGATGATGGCGTTGTCCGCGCGATCGCGGACGACCTCCATCTCATACTCCTTCCAGCCGAGCACGGATTCCTCGATCAGCACTTCGGTGGTCGGGCTCGCCTCGAGCCCGCCGGTCACGATCTGCACGAACTCGTCGCGGTTGTAGGCGATACCGCCGCCGGTCCCGCCCAGCGTGAAGCTCGGCCGGATGATCGCCGGCAACCCGACATGCTCGAGCCCGCTGAGCGCTTCCTCCAGGCTGTGCGCGATCGCCGACCGCGGCGACTCCAGGCCGATCTTGTCCATCGCCTCGCGGAACTTGAGCCGGTCCTCGGCCTTCTCGATGGCCTCGGCATTGGCGCCAATCAGCTGCACTCCGAGCCGGTCCAGCGTTCCGTCCTTGAAGAGCGCGAGCGCCGTATTCAGCGCCGTCTGCCCTCCCATCGTCGGAAGCAAAGCGTCGGGCCGCTCCTTCTCGATGATCTTGGCGACGATTCCGGGCGTGATCGGCTCGATGTAGGTCGCGTCCGCCAGCTCCGGGTCCGTCATGATCGTCGCCGGGTTCGAATTGACGACGATAACTCGATAGCCCTCGGCCTTCAGCGCCTTGACCGCCTGGCTCCCCGAATAGTCGAATTCGGCCGCCTGGCCGATCACGATCGGCCCCGCGCCGATGATTAGGATGGACGAGATGTCGGTACGCTTAGGCATCTAGCTCTTGGGTTCCGGCACTTGCGGGTCGTTGACCGCATTGATGATGACGAGCGTCAGGTGATTGCGGCGCGCCCATTGATAGACGCAGTGGCGCTGCCGAGGCTCCGGCGCGATCTTGTAGAGGAACAGCAGGCGTTTCTCCTCCTGCTCCTGCACCACCTCGCCGTATGACAGCCCGCAGGCCACCGCGACTTCATTGAGCTGCGACTCGGTGTGCAGTTGCGCGGTTGCGCAGCCGGTGAGCGCGAGGATTGCGAGCGCAGGTCCAACAACCTTCCTCACCGGATCATCCCCACAAACTTCTCGAACAGATAGAAGCTGTCCTGTGGCCCCGGGCTCGCCTCGGGGTGATACTGAACGCTGAACGCGGGGCGATCGGTCAGCTCGATACCGCAATTGCTGCCGTCGAACAGCGACACGTGTGTCTCGCGGACATTGTCCGGCATGCCCTCGCGCTCGACCGCGAAGCCGTGGTTCATGCTGGTGATTTCTACCCGCCCGTCGGCCAGCCTCTTGACCGGATGGTTGGCGCCGCGGTGTCCCTGGAACATCTTGCTCGTCCGCCCGCCCACGGCGAGCGCCAGCATCTGGTGGCCCAGGCAGATACCGAACAACGGCTTCTTCGTCTCCAGCATCTGTTTGATCACCGGCACGGCATATTCGCCCGTCGCCGCCGGGTCGCCGGGACCGTTCGACAGAAAGAACCCGTCCGGCTCGTGCGCCATGATTTCGTCGAAGGTGGCCGTCGCCGGCACGACCGTTACCCGAGCTCCCGCCTCAACAAGGTTGCGGAAGATATTGCGTTTATTGCCATAATCTACCGCAACGACATGCGGTCGCTTGTCGTTCTCGCCGCCGAGCCCGTAACCGTGGCCCCAGGCCCATTTGCCGCCAGTCCATCGCTCGACCTGCAGCCGGCTGACGTCCTTGGCGAGGTCCATGCCCTCCAGCCCTGGCCAATCCGCGGCCATTTTCTGCAGGGCGTCGCGATCGAACTGCCCATTCGCCCGATGCGCAATCGCAATGTTCGGTGGGCCATCGCGCCGGACCAGTTTGGTCAGAGCCCGCGTATCGACGCCGGCGATTCCAATCCGACCCAATTTGCGCATCCAGTCGGCAAAGCCCTGGTTTGCCCGGTAATTGCTCGGCTCGGTCACCACTTCGCGCACCAGGCAGCCGAGCGCATGCGCCTCGCCCGCCTCGACATCCTCGTCGTTGGCGCCGACATTGCCGATGTGGGGGAAGGTGAAGGCGATGACCTGCTTCGCGTAGCTCGGATCGGTCATCACTTCCTGGTAGCCGGTCATGGCAGTATTGAAGCAAAGCTCCCCGACCGCTTGGCCCTCGGCGCCGAAGCCCTGACCCCACACCACGCGCCCGTCAGCGAAAACGATGACTCCCGTCGCGCCCTCGGGTGGGGACGCGTGCAGGGGTCGTACGTCGGCCATGGGCGGGAAAGCCTTCCGTCAGGGGTTTTCGGCGATGTCGCTAAGGCGCCGTCGCTATGCGCATTAACCCCTTGGGTCAACGTCTGGTCAGCACGAAAAAGCGCCGCTAGGTCTGGTCGTTTCCCGCTAGAGACAAACCGATGATCCGCGACGACATCAAGGCTGCGACCATCACCGCCATGAAGGGCGGCGACAAGGAGACGACAACGACGCTCAGGCTCGTCTCCGCCGCGATCAAGAACCGCGATATCGAGGCGCGGACCGGCGGCGCGCCCAAGGACGACGACGCGCTGGTCACCGAAGTCCTCCAGAAGATGATCAAGCAGCGCCGCGAATCGGCCGAGGTCTACCGCAAGGGCAACCGCGAGGATCGCGCGGCGGCCGAGGAAGCCGAGATCGCCGTGATCGAGCGCTTCCTCCCAGCCCAGCTCGGCGAGGAAGAAGCACAGGCCAAGATCCGCGAGATCATCGCGGAGACCGGCGCCAGCTCGATGAAGGACATGGGCCGCGTCATGGCGCTGGTGAAGGAGCGTCTCGGCACCTCGATCGAACCCGCGCGCGCCTCGGGCCTGGTAAAGGCAGCCCTCTCCTGAAAAAGGCCCCGCCGCGCCGGCGGCGGAGCCAAGATCAGACGATGGTCAGCGGCTATCTTGCCGCGGCGGCAGCCGTGCCGGTGCTTGCGGTACCGGTGAGGCCCATGACCCCCGCCATTGTGAGATGATACATGCGAATGGCGACCGCGGTTGCGACAGCGCCAGCCATGGCCATTTGAAGATTGAGCGCCACCGCGTTGAGCTGCGGGCCGATTGCCGGGATATGAGTCAGCGCCGCGCCTACGATCGGCAAAGCGATCACTAGCGCGACATTCACAACCATCCTCTCGTCGGTGAGTGCGAGTCCGGCGACGAGGCCGAGCACGACCAGAACCAAGGTCACGTCCATGCCGCCGAGTGCGACGAACGCGGCAACGATTGAAAGCAGGATGGCAACAGCGCGGGCGAGCCCGCCGATCTTCATGAGCATGATAATCCCTCCCCTAATCATTCCGCTCAGCGATCTATCGCCGCTGTGTGTCGGAAGGGCGACAGATTAACCGTAATCACCTCGTTTCATGCATGGAATGAATCGTGTGAAATCAAACGCCTGGTTGCTTCACCCGGTCAAATATTCACACCGGCCAAAACACGGCCGCGCCTGCTCCCCGATTCGCCCCTGTGGATAACTCGCCCTCGCGCGCTTGCGGGCGCGTGAGCGGGGTGCGACAAACCGACTTTCCTAAATGACGTTAAGTCCCGCCTTCCTCGACGAGCTCCGCGCTCGAACGGTCCTCTCGGCGGTGATCGCGCCGTCCGTAAAGCTGATCCGCGCAGGCCGCGAGTGGAAGGCCTGCTGCCCGTTTCATAACGAGAAGACGCCCAGCTTCACGGTCAATGACGACAAGGGCTTCTACCATTGCTTCGGCTGCGGAGCGCATGGCGACGCCATCGGCTTCCTGACCGACAATCGCGGCATGCAGTTCATGGACGCGGTGAAGGAGCTCGCGGCCAAGGCCGGGCTGGAGGTCCCCGCGCCCGATCCGAAGGCGAAGGAGCGTGCCGAGCGTACCGCGACCCTGACGGACGTCATGGCCGAGGTGCAGACATGGTTTGCGGATCAGCTGCAAGGGCTCGAAGGCAGTTCTGCTCGTGAATATCTAAAGCGGCGCGATATCGACCAAGGCACAGTTCAGCGGTTTGGGATTGGGCTCGCACCTGAGGGCCGAGCTCGTCTGAAGCAGTCTCTTTCGCACCTCGGCGAAGACAAGCTGGTCGAAACCGGCATGCTCATCAAACCCGAAGATGGAGGCGCTTCCTACGACCGCTTCCGCGGGCGCCTGATGATCCCGATCCGCGACGCGCGTGGCCGCGTCATCGCGTTCGGCGGCAGAATCCTTGGCGAGGGCGAGCCCAAGTACCTCAACTCCCCCGACACCCCGCTCTTCGACAAGGGCCGCACGCTCTACAACGTCGACCGCGCGGGTCCGGCGAGCCGCGCCGCGAAGCGGCTGATCGTCGTCGAGGGATACATGGACGTGATCGCCCTCGACCGCGCCGGCATCTCGGAGGTCGTCGCCCCCAACGGGACCGCGGTCACCGAAGCCCAGCTCGAGCGCATGTGGCGCCTCGATTCCTCGCCGATCATGTGCTTCGACGGCGACAGCGCGGGCAAGAAGGCGGCGATCCGCGCGGCCCTGCGTGCCCTGCCCCACATCACGCCGGAACGGACGTTGCGGTTCGTCGAGCTTCCGGCGGGCCAGGATCCCGATGACGTCGTTCGTTCCGGAGGCCGCGAGGGCATGGAGGAACTGCTGGCCAATCCCGAACCGCTCGATGCGCGGCTATGGCGTCATGAAGTCGGCGCCGAGCCGCTGACCACACCCGAGGCCTGGGCCGGCCTCAAGCAGCGCCTCATCGCCCACGCCTCGGCCATCGGCCACGCGGACCTCAGCCGGATCTACCGCGAGGACTGGCTCAGCCGCTTCTACGAGCAGCGCCGCCCCGCAGGCTTCAGCGCGCCGCAATCCCAGCGCCGCGGCAGCTTCAAGAACGGACGCTTCACCCCTCCCCCGCCGCCAGTCGGCGGCCAGGCCCGAGCCATCGCCTCCAGCGGCATCGACGCGCCAACCGCCCGCGCTTTGATGCTCGGCTTCGCCAATTTTCCGGAGGAGCTCCCCGCCCATTGCGAGCAGCTCGCCTCCCTGCCAATTTCCGACAAAGGCACCGCCAAGATCCGCGACGAGCTGGTCAACGCGGCCTTCTCCGGCGCCACGCTTGATAAGGACACGCTTCACACCATATTGGGCGCCGATGGAGCAACGGGCGGTAAAAGCCCACGCACCATGGGTTTTTCCTTCACCCGTCGCGACAGCGATCCGGACCGCGCCCGAAGCGATCTGGCCGCAGCGGTCGAGATCATCGCCGCGGCGGAGGAAGTCGAAAAGGCCCTGGAGGATGCAACGGAACGGCTGAAGCGGGATTTCACCGACGAGGCATTAGAGGAGCAGCAGCGCCTGATGCAGGCGCGGCACGGATTGAGAGAGAGGCTGGCACAGCTTGCCGGCACCGACTAAGCGGTCGGCCAAAGAAGACAAAGGCTTATGGCGAAAAACGAAGCAACCGAAGTCGAAACGGCCGAAGCGGGCGACGCGCCCCTGATCGACCTCAACGACGCTACGATCAAGAAGATGATCGCCCGCGCCAAGAAGCGCGGAGTGGTCACCTACGAAGAGCTCAACGAGGCCCTTCCGCAGGACCAGATGTCGTCCGAGCAGATCGAGGACATCATGTCCGCGCTCAACGACATGGGCATCAACGTCGTCGAGAGCGCCGAGGATTCGGAGGACGAGGAAGAGGACAAGGAGCCCGAGCCCCAGATCGAGGACGAGGTCGACCCGCTCGACGACGGCGGTCCCCGCCCTGCCGCCGCGACCAAGAAGGAAGCCGTCGACCGCACCGACGACCCGGTGCGCATGTACCTGCGCGAGATGGGCGCCGTGGAGCTGCTCTCCCGCGAGGGCGAGATCGCCATCGCCAAGCGCATCGAGGCCGGCCGCGACACGATGATCTGGGGCCTGTGCGAAAGCCCGATCACCTTCAACGCCATCATCGGCTGGTCCAACGCCCTCAACGAAGGCCGGATGCAGCTGCGCGAGATCCTTGATCTGGAGGCGATGCTCTCGAAGGGCCCGACCGCCGAGCAGCTGACCGAGACCGAGGAAGGCGGCGAAGGCGCCGAGGGCGAGATCAGCGAGAAGGTCGCCGGCCCGTCGATCAAGGAAGAGGAAGAGGTCGAGGACGAGCCCGAGGAAAAGTCCGAGGACGAAGAGGACATGGTCGAGCGGCGCACGCAGCCGCAGGCCGAGGACGACGACGAGGACAACACCCTCAGTCTCGCCCAGATGGAAGAGACGCTGAAGCCCCAGGCGCTCGAGAAGTTCGCCGAGATCACCTCGATCTTCAAGAAATTCTCGAAGGTCCAGGAGCATCGCATGGCCGCGCTCCAGGCCGGCGACGAATTCCCCGCGAACGAAGAGAAGAAGTACCAGAAGCTGCGCGAGCAGCTCACCGCGGAGGTCGAGAGCGTCCAGTTCCACGGCTCGAAGATCGAGATGCTGGTCGACGCTCTTTACAGCTACAACCGCCGCCTGACCGGGCTCGGCGGCCAGATGCTGCGCCTCGCCGAGCGCCACCGCGTCCCCCGCAAGGCCTTCCTCGAAAGCTACATGGGCCACGAGCTCGACGAGAACTGGCTGAAGGACGTCGCGTCCCTCGACAAGAAGTGGGCCGCCTTCGCCAGCGCCGAGAAGGACACGGTCGAGCGCATCCGCAGCGAGATCGCCGACATCGCCAACTCGACCGGCACCTCGCTCGGCGAGTTCCGGCGCATCGTCAACATGGTGCAGAAGGGCGAGCGCGAGGCCCGCATCGCCAAGAAGGAAATGGTCGAAGCGAACCTGCGCCTCGTCATCTCCATTGCCAAGAAATACACCAACCGCGGCCTGCAGTTCCTCGACCTCATCCAGGAAGGGAACATCGGCCTGATGAAGGCGGTCGATAAG
>JBKPQH010000001.1:0-146794 GCA_046733935.1 Pseudomonadota bacterium | reverse complement strand
AGCCGCGATGTGCACCGTCTCCATGTTGGAGAAAGCGGTCAGCATCATCTTGATCTCGGTCGGCTTGAACACGCGGCCGTACTTGTCGTGGTAGCAATCCTGCACCTCGACGTCGGCCTGGGTGAAGAAGCGGAAGATCTGGGTGAGCAGGTTGCGCTCGGTCTGGTCGAGCTTCTGCGCCCAGTCGCGGCAGTCCTCGCCGAGCGGCACTTCCTCCGGCATCCAGTGGATCTGCTGCTGACGTTTCCAATATTCGAACGCCCAGGGGTATTCGAACGGCTTGTAGGACTTGGACGCGGAGAGGAGGGACATCTTACTTTGCTCCTAGCAGATCGATGGCGGCGGCGGCGCCGAGGATGACGATGCAGATGACGGTGACGGTGATGAGCCAGCGCTTGCGCTGCGCGGCCAGCTCCGGCGCGAGGTCGGGCAGCTCCTCGCGGCGCGAATTGACGAGGACGACGCCGAACATCAGCGGAGCGATCGCGTAGGTCGGAGTCGCCATCGGCCTGTCGAGCCAGCCGAGACGTCCCGCGAAATAGACGAGGTCGAGCGCGATGCCGGCCAGCACCAATGCAACGCCGACCCATTGTACCCAATTGTACGGGCGCAGCGGCCTGCCGTAGCGCGGCGAGGCGTACGGGTCGAAGTTCGAACTGTCGCGGTAGCCGCTCATCGTCGGCGATCCCGGTAGATGACTCGGTCGCGGTAGACGGTGTGGCCGCGTTTGGCGCCGACTCCGAACACGACGATGCCGAGGAAATAGCCGAAGTCGTACCAGCCGCCGTTGTTGGGCACTGCGTAGACGGCGACCTTGGGCGCGAACAGCGAGACGATCCAGGCGACGGGGAAGATGAAGCCGTGCCACAGGCCGAGCCAGAAGCCGGGTGCCGTCGGAGCGACGGCGTCCGCCTGCTGGGTCGCTGCGCAGGCGGCGAGCGCCAGGACCGGGGCGAGGGCGAGAAGGCGTCTCATTGCGCGCGCTCCCTCATCGCCTCGAGCTCGCCCGCGCTGGGGCGATATTCCATGAAGCCGAGCGCGTGCACCGCCATGATCGCTCCCGCGACGAACAAAAGCACCGCGCCCTGGCTGCCGTAGCCGCGGTCGACGGAGCGGTTCTTGCGGTAGAGCCAAAGCCCGACGCCGACGATCGCGACGGCCGCGGCCAGCTCGATCATGCGCGCGGTCGTCATCGCCGAAGCCACGTCGCGCCGAGCGCGAGAGTCGCGACCGTCGCAACGAGGTCGAGCGCGATGATGCCGATCACTACGGCGCCGGCGCCCTTCGCGACGGTACGGATGGAAAGGGCGCGCCTCACCGAGCTTTCCTCGTCACCCCCGCGAAAGCGGGGGCCCAGCCAAAAGATGCAAACGGGGTTCCCGCCTTCGCGGGAATGACGAATGGATGTGTCACTGGCACGCCAGGCACTCGTCATAATCGGTAGTCGACGCGAGCTGGATTTCCTTGAGCTCGGGCGTGTTGTCGGCCTCGACCCCGCCGGCGAAGCCCGCTCGCTGCACCGACTTGGAGCGCAGGTAATAGAGCGACTTGATGCCCAGCTCCCAGGCGCGGAAGTGGAGCATCATCAGGTCCCACTTGTCGACGTCGGCGGGGATGAAGAGGTTCAAGGACTGCGCCTGGTCGATGAAGGGCGTGCGGTCGGCCGCAAGCTCGAGCAGCCAGCGCTGGTCGATCTCGAAGCTGGTCTTGAACACGTCTTTCTCTTCCTGCGTCAGGAAGTCGAGGTGCTGGACGCTGCCGCCATTCTCGAGGATCGAGTTCCAGACAGCAGGGCTGTCCTTCACCTTCTCCTTCAGCATCTTCTCGAGGTACGGGTTCTTGATCGAGAAGCTGCCCGACAGAGTCTTGTGGGTGTAGATGTTGGCCGGGATCGGCTCGATGCACGCGCTGGTGCCGCCGCAGATGATCGAGATCGATGCGGTCGGAGCGATCGCCATCTTGCAGCTGAAGCGCTCCATCACGCCCATGTCGGCCGCGTCGGGGCAGGGGCCGCGCTCTTTCGCGAGCATCATCGAGGCCTGGTCGACCTGCGCTCGGATGTGCTTGAAGATCTTGAGGTTCCACGACTTGGCCATGGCGCCCTCGAACGGGATGTTCCGCGCCTGGAGGAAGGAGTGGAAGCCCATGATTCCGAGGCCGACCGAGCGCTCGCGCTCCGCGCTATACTTGGCGCGCGCCATCTCGTCGGGGGCACGGGCGATGTAGTCGCTGAGCACATTGTCGAGGAAGCGCATTACGTCCTCGATGAACTGCTTGTCCTTGTTCCACTCGTCCCAGGTTTCGAGGCCGAGCGAGCTGAGGCAGCATACTGCGGTGCGGTCGGCGCCGAGATGATCACGGCCGGTCGGAAGCGTGATCTCGGAACAGAGGTTGGAGGTCGTGACCTTGAGGCCGAGGTCGCGGTGATGCTTAGGCATCGCCTTGTTCACCGCGTCGATGAAGATGATGTACGGCTCTCCGGTCGCGAGGCGGGTCTCGACCAGCTTCTGGAACAGCGAGCGGGCATCGACCTTGCCGCGGACGCTTCCGTCCTTGGGCGACTTCAATTCGAACTCCGAGCCCTCGCGCACCGCCTGCATGAACTCGTCGGTTACGAGCACGCCGTGGTGCAGGTTGAGCGCCTTGCGGTTGAAGTCGCCCGAGGGTTTGCGGATCTCGAGGAACTCCTCGATCTCCGGGTGGGAGATGTCGAGGTAGCAGGCCGCCGATCCGCGGCGCAGTGAACCCTGGCTGATCGCCAGAGTCAGGCTGTCCATCACGCGCACGAACGGGATGATTCCGCTGGTCTTGCCGTTGAGGCCGACCGGCTCGCCGATGCCGCGCACGCGGCCCCAGTAGGTGCCGATGCCGCCGCCGCGCGACGCCAGCCAGACATTCTCGTTCCAGGTGCCGACGATTCCGTCGAGGCTGTCGTCGACGCTGTTGAGATAGCAGCTGATCGGAAGGCCGCGGCCCGTCCCGCCGTTCGACAGCACCGGCGTCGCCGGCATGAACCAGAGCTTCGAGATGTAGTCGTAGACCCGCTGCGCATGCGCGGCGTCATCGGAATAAGCCGCGGCCACGCGCGCGAAGAGATCCTGGTAGGTTTCGCCCGGAAGCAGATAGCGGTCGCGCAGGGTCTCCTTGCCGAACTCGGTAAGGAGCTCGTCGCGCTTCGCGTCGGTCTTGACGTCGAACCTGGGCGCATGAACCGATTTCGTGCTCGACGCGGTGGTCGATACGTCGTCGCTCGTTACTTCTGAGCCGGTCGAAAAATCCATCGCGCTTCCCCGTACTTCAACGGTCTCATCGACCGTTTGTTCTCCCAATGTTCGACTCGGAGCCATGGCCGGCATCCTAGCCTATTCTGGCGTTCGACGGGGCTTTTTCACCTCCGCCCCCCTGTGGAAATTGGGGACGAGTGGGCCCGTCACCGGAATATAGGGATTCCGGCGCCGAACACTAGGTGTTGAGAGCTCCCCCTCTCGCGCTACTATCTATTGTGCCTCAACCAAAATGAGACGCAAGCCGGTAAATGCGATGTGAAGCAAAAATCCTGTGGATTTGCCGCGATGCAACAGTTGAGCCGTCAGCTCCGCGAGAGCTTCGAGCAAATCGGTTCGGGCTTGTTGCGGCAGAAATCCGGCAAACGCCCGCTTCGCCAATAGCCGAGCAGACCCACGCGCTGTGCCAGCGCAAGATAGCGCGGGTCGCGGCGTAGCGGAGCTGCGGCCGGCGAGGTCAGATAAGCGACTGGATACGCCCCGGGGTTGTCGAGCCAGATGCGATCCTCCTCGGCCGGCGTTCGGCCGATTTGCGATGGATACATCCGGTCGGCGAGTGCGTAGGCGGCATCGAGGTCCCCCAGCTTGGCCAGACCGAGCAGACATGAAAGATCATCCTCTTGCTTGGGGGTGGCGCAGGCCTGTCTAAGTGCGGGAAGCGCCTTGCGGTTGACTGCAACGACAGCCGCACTCGGCTTGGCTCCGTTGCCGATCGCGCTCGCGAATTTCTGCATCGCTTCGAAGTCGCCGCGCTGCATCATTCCGCTCAGGCGGAACCACTTGATCGCTTCGTTGTCGGGCCACCACGCAGCCGACTGCCGATAGAGCTTGTCGGCTTCGTCGACACGGCCGTTCAACTCGAGCATTCTCAGCATCTGCGCGATCTTGAGGGGCATGAAGGGATCGTGCGCGAGAGAGACGCTTGCAAGCTCAGCCGCCTCGGCATTGCGGCCGACATTGTTGAGCGTGCGGCTCAGAAACCAATTTGCGAACGGGTCGTCAGGATCGGCGCGCATTCCCTTGCGAAGGCGGTCTTCACAAGCGGCGAACTGCACCTCGCTGTGGAGGAGACACCACGGAGCGTAGCCGCTTCCGAAATCGGGCGCGATCTCAATCGTCCGGTCCGCCGCCCGGCGCGCCGCCGCCACTGCGTCGCTACGCTCCGCTCGAGGAATCTGGTCGAGTGCGAAAGCAATGCCGAAGGCGTAGCTGTTTTGAGCCAACGGCGAATTCGGCGCCTGGCCGACCAGCCGGCGCGCAGTTTCATACTCACGCAGCGGCCCGGTCGGATCATCACCCATGCCCGCGGTATCGGCTTTAAGCAGAGAAGCAACGATCGCCGGATCCGACGGATGCCGCCGTTCAAGCGCGAGAAGTGGAGCAGTCCAAGAAAGCTGCGACGCCACCTGCCCGCCGATGAGTTCTGCAAAATCTCCGACTTTGTCGCGGCTTGCCTCGAATTGGTGAGAAAGAACGACGATGTGACGCGCGGCGTCGTCCATACGCACCGTCACGACGAACTTGTCTGCTGTCCTGCTGACTGCTCCCGACATGACATAATCACCGACCGATTTTTTGTCCGTGGGTAGCGAGTCGAGCGCCGTGAGAGCGAAGGCGCTTTGAGACAATCTATGAGCGACGGAATCATGTGCGGCTGAAGCAAGCGTGCGCACTTCTGGGTCGCTCGAATCGGCGCTGAACGGGAGCAGAGCGATGGTCAGTGGGGGAGCCACATCCTCCCCGCTTCGGCCTTTGAAGATCAGCACTCCAATGGTGAGCAGAATGAGGACCGCTGCGACGGCGATCCAGCCGATTGGCGATCGCCGCTGTCGCGGCGGCTCGGCGGCTGTCGCGGGCCCGTCCGGAAGCGGCTTACCGGCTTTCGCAGCGACGGCCGCAACCACATCGCTGATTTGCTTGGGCGTTCCGCGGCCCGACCAACGGGACAGGTCGGTGGTCTGGAATTGCCGAAATCCGATCGGCGGACGCGAACCGTCGAGCAGGAGGGCGACGAGCCGCCCGGAATCGCGCCCCTCCGTGGCTTCGTCGCGGACCCAGGCGGATTCAACGGAGGCTCGCGACCAGAGCACGACCACCGCTGCGGCATTCTTCAGTGCCTGCTCGATCTCCCGCGAATATTCGGAACCCGAGTGAATCCGCTGGTCGAACCAGACATCGAACGACGCCTGCTCGAGCGCCCGGGCGATCCCCTGCGCCTTCGCCGCGTCTTCGCGCGCGTAACTGACAAAGACGCCTGCCATCGCGTCTCCCCGACCGCTCGCGCGAATGTGCTTCGAAACGGGTATCGAGGGCAAGCAGGGCGGGTTGCGTCCTTACGAGTCCTGTCGCTACGGGGTTTAAGGTGTTTGAAGTCCTGCTGATCGGCGGCCGTGCCCAGGCCTGACGACGAAATCCTTTCCTTCATCGGCTCGAGCTTCCGATCCGTGTGGGCGCTCGAGCTGCTGCTCCTGCTCAAGAGCGAGCGGCGGTCCTGGACTCGCGCAGATTTGGTGACCACGCTGCGCGGAAGCGAACTGGTCGTCAGCCATGCGCTCGACGGACTGGTGGCTGCAGGACTGGTGTCCGTCGACGGCCAGGGGGCGTCGTACACGCCGGCAAGTCAGGCTCTGTCGACCTGTGTCGAGCGTGTGGAAGAATTGTACCGAACGAGGCCGAATGCAGTGCGTCGAACGATCATCGCGGCAAGCGCGAGTAGTGCGACGGCGTTTGCCGACGCGTTCAAGCTGCGGAAGGATTAGCGTATGGCGGCTTTGTTCCCGACCGTCGTTTACATCTTGTGCTTCCTGACGAGCGCCGCATGCGCATGGCTGCTCGGGCGAAGCTACGCTCGAACCGGGACGAGGCTCCTGCTGTGGAGCAGCGTCTGCTTCGGCTTCCTTGCGCTCAACAATCTGGCGCTCGTCTTCGACCTCGTGGTCTGGCCGGACCAGGTCGATTTGCGGATCATGCGGCTCGCGTTCGCATTGCTGGCCGTCGCATCGCTGCTATGGGGTTTCATCTGGGAGGTCGAAGATGCCTGAGCATGTGAGCCTCTACGATTTCCTGTCGGGTGCGGTCGCATTCGGCTTCCTGATCTGCGGTTCCTTCTTCCTGCGGTTCTGGCGACGCACTCGCGACGAGCTGTTCATCGCCTTCGCGCTGGCCTTTGCGCTGCTCGGCACCGGGCAGGCGATCCTGGCGCTAGGCAACATCCCGACGGAGGAGCGCGGGTCGATCTATCTGTTCCGGCTGCTGGCCTTCGTGATCATCTTGTTCGCGATCTTCCGGAAGAACCGCGCGAGTGCCTGAGTGGCTGACAGGGGAACATGCCGGGTCTAGCGGACATCTGACAGTCGAAATGAGGACCGCTCCCGCCCTGACGCGCTCCATCTGCGCCGCGCTGCTTGCGCTGCTGATGGCGGTGCGCCTGCTCGCGCCGGCGGGCTTCATGCCGTCCTTCGATCATGGTGCCGTGACGATCGTCGCGTGTCCGGACGCCGATGGCGCGGGCGCGCCGATGGCGGCGCATCATGAAGGGCATTCGAAGAAGCTGCACCAGCCGTGCCCATATGCTTCCGCTTCGGGCCAGGGATCGCTGGCGCCGGACGCTCCGCTGCTGGTGGCGGTCGTGCTCCTTGCGGCGGTCCTCTTGGTCGGCCGCATGTTCCCGGTTCTCGAGCGCCGCCGGTCGCACGAGCGCCCGCCGCTGAGGGGGCCCCCGCTCCCCGCCTGAGCTCAACCAGTTCAGCTCATGCATTCGCGCGCGGCGCGGGTGCGCATTGCGGGGTTTTCATGATCAGATATTTCCATTGCGGACTTTTCACCGCCGCTGCGCTCATGTCGGCGCCGGCATTCGCGGATCATCTCGGGCCGAGCGGCGTCGGTTCTGGCGGGGGGCTCAGCGTCTTCGGTCCCGACACGCTCGATGGCGGACATTGGGCGGCGGGATTACGCCTCGTCTACACGCGGCCGGAGCAACGTTCCGATGCGGAGCTGGCGGCGCTCGCCGGCCAGCACATCCATGCGCACAACACCGACTATAATCTCAACGCGTCGGCGGCCCTGGCCTACGGCCTGTCGCATCACCTGACGATTTCGGCCGAGCTGCCTTACGTGCGCCGCGACGATTTGCGCGAGGGGACGCATGCGCATTCCGGCGGCGTGGCTGTGAACGGCGTTGAAGAGCTTGGCACCGTGTCGGGTATCGGCGACGTCAGCCTGCTCGCCAAATACCGGTTCACGGAAGGGGAGCGCACGGGCTTCGCGCTGATCGCCGGGATCAAGCTGCCCACCGGGAGCACGCACGAGCGCAGCATCGAAGGCGAGCGGCTCGAGACCGAGCACCAACCGGGTTCGGGAAGCTGGGACCCGATCCTCGGCGCGTCAGCCGGCACGAAGCTCGGTCCGGTACAACTGACGGCGAGCGCACTCTACCAAATCTCGACGAGTGGCGCGCAGCACACGCGGCTCGGGAACCGCTTGCAGGGCGGCATCGCCGTGTCCCATCGCTTCGGTCCCAAGCCGCATGAGCATGCCGAATCCCACAACCACCATCATGGCGACGAGCTCGACGAGCATGCCGAGCCGCGGCACAGCTCGTGGGACGCATTCATCGAGCTCGCGGGCGAGTGGGAAGGCCGGCAGAAGAGCGACGGCGCGATCGAGCAAGCGAGCGGAGGCAAGTGGGTCTATGTCGCGCCTGGAGCGCGCTACGTCGCGGCGTCCGGCTGGTCCGTCGGCGCAGCGCTCGCCGTGCCGGTGTGGCAGGAGATCCGCGCTTCGCATCCGGACAATCGCTACAGGGTGATGGTTTCGCTCGGATGCGCATTCTGAATCCGTAAAGAAGCCGTGTGAACCGCTCGCTTGTCACTCGACGGGCGCTGCGGCCTGGCGCAGGTAAGAGAAATGCGGGGGCGGATTTTCGCGAGCGCGGCGCTGCTGTGCCTGTCGGCGGTTGCGGCGGCCGAGGAACAGCCGATCTGCGCGACGAGGCCGGGCAAGTCGACCGCGCCGTGCACCGTGCCGTCGGGGCATTTGCAGATCGAGACGGGCCTTGCCGACTGGTCGCTTCAGAAAGCGCAGGGCGAGCGGGAGACCTCGACCGTCATCGGCGAGACCGTCCTCAGATACGGCATCACCGACCGTTCCGATATCGAGGTGGACGTCACGCCCTGGCAACGCATCGGAAGGAGCGGACACGAGCTTCACGAGCGCGCGGCCGGGTTTGGCGACATCAATGTCATCTACAAGCAGGAGCTCACTCCGCCGGACGCTGCAGTTCAATGGAGCGTGATGCCGGTGGTGAAGATCCCGACGGCAAAGCGCTCGATCGATAACGGAAAATGGGAAGCCGGCCTGCTGGTCCCGACCCTCTTCAACATCCCCAAGTCGCCGCTCAGCATCAATCTGACGCCCGAGCTCGACTGGGTCGCGGACGGGGACGGTGGTGGGCACCACATGGCAATGGCGCAGGTGGCGAGCCTCGGCTGGTCGATCAGCGATAAAGTCAGCGTGTCCGCCGAGCTGTGGGGCCAGTGGGACTGGGACCCGGCCGGAACGACGCGGCAGGCGTCGGCGGACGGGTCGATCGCCTACCTCGTCAACAACGACGTCCAGCTCGATGCGGGCGCGAACTTCGGCCTCAACCGCAACACTCCGGACGTCGAGCTCTACGCAGGCATTTCCAAGCGCTTCTGATCAGGCGGCGCTGATCGAGACCTCGGCGCCGTCGACGTCGCGGAACCGCGCGATCTGGGTTCCGTGCATGTCGGTCGGCGGTTGGGTGAACTCTATGCCGAGGTCGTCGCGGCGTCCGTAGAAGCCGGCGAGATCCTCCGAGCCGAGGCCGAGCTGCACCGATCCGGCGGGGTTCTCGTCGGATGCGGGATGCAACGCGAGCGTGGTCTCGCCGGTGTTGAACTCGCTCCAGAAGGGCGACTGGAACCTGGGTTCCAGCCCGAGCGTGTCGCGGTAGAATGCGACGGACTTGTCCATGTCGGACACGAACTTGATCGCGTAGTTAAGGCGCATCCTGTGTCTCCTCAATCCTTGTAGGCCGGGAGCGACAGGCCGCGAGATATCGCGAATCCGCGGAGGGTGAAACCGGCGATTGCGGCGACTGCGACGGCCATTATGCCGGGAACTCCGAGCAAGGTCAGCACGACCAGCAAGCCCGAGGCGAGCGCGGCCGCGGTAACGTACAGCTCCGGCCGCATGAGGATGGACGGTTCGCCCGCGAGCACGTCCCGGATGATCCCGCCCGCGCAGGCGGTCAGCACGCCCATCACGAAAGCGGGAACCGGCGCGACACCGAACGCCAGGGCTTTTGCCGCTCCGTACGTCGCGTAGGCGCCGAGACCCGCGGCGTCAAACCAGAGCAAGGCCTTGCCCGCGAACCAGTGCCGGCTGGTGATCCACACGAGGAGAGCGGCCGCGATGCAGATGACCAGCGTCGCATTGGTGTGGACCCAGAAGACGGGCGCTCCGATCAGCAGGTCGCGCAAGGTACCGCCGCCGACGCCGGTCACGACGGCGAAGAAGAAGAAGGTGACCACGGTCTGCCGTTTCTCCGCGGCGAGAAGCGCGCCCGAGATCGCGAATACGGCGATGCCGAAATAATCGAGCCAGACGAGAGCGGCCGGGATTTGCGGCGGGATGGGCATGACGCCTACATTAGGGACATGGCCGACGATCCGAAAAGCGCAAGCGCGATTCCGACGCTTGAGGACTGGCAGCACTGGACGCTGGTGATGGGCCGCGCCCAGCAGATGATGATGGAATTCTGGGCCGAGCAGATGAAGTCCGGCCATACCATTCCATCGTTCGGGAGCGGCTGGACGCAACCGGCGTTCGGATTCGGCGACGCACAGCCTCCGACCGATCCGATGGCCCTGATGAGTGCGGGAGCGCAGGCCTGGGCGAAGGGCCTGGAAACCTGGGGCAAGGTGCTGGGCGGAGTCACGTCGGCGCAGGAGCCCGAGAAGAAGGACCGGCGTTTCGCGGCGCCCGAATGGCGCGAGAACCCGATCTTCGACACCATCCGCAAAACCTACCTGCAGATCTCGGACCAGCTACTGGGGACGGTCGACGAGATCGAGAATGTCGATCCGGAGACGCGCGAGAAATTGCGTTTCGCAACCCGCAGCTTCGTCGATGCGATGAGCCCGTCGAACTTCGCGCTGACCAATCCGCAGGTGCTCAAGCGCACGATGGAAACGCGCGGCGAGAATTTGCTCAAGGGCCTCGCCAACATGCTCAAGGACATTGCATCGGGACAGCTGACCCAGACCAAGTCGGGCGTGTTCGAGGTTGGGCGAAACCTGGCCACGACGCCGGGCAAGGTGATCAAGCAGACGCCGCTTTATCAGCTTATCCAGTACACGCCGACGACGAACCAGGTGCTGAAAACGCCCGTCGTGATCTTCCCGCCGTGGATCAACCGTTTCTACATCCTCGACCTCAGCCCCGAGAAAAGCTTCGTCAAATGGTGCGTCGACCAGGGCATCAGCCTGTTCATGGTCAGCTGGAAGTCGGCCGACGAGAGCATCGCCGACGCGACGCTCGACGATTATGTCCTGCGCGGGCAGGTCGATGCGATCGACACGGTGCGCGATGTGCTCGGCGTCGAGAGCGTGAATGCGATCGGATACTGCGTCGCGGGCACCACCCTGGCTGCGACGCTCGCTTATCTTCACGCGAAGAACGAGGCTGCGAAGGTCAGGTCAGCGACCTTCTTCACCGCGCAGGTGGACTTCAGCGAGGCTGGCGACCTCAAGCTTTTCCTCGGCGACGAGACGATGTCGCTGCTTCGACAGCTGACGGCGGAAAAGGGCTATCTCGACGGGCGCTACATGGCGGCGACGTTCAACCTTTTGCGCGGCCGCGACCTCATCTGGAACTACGTGGTCAACAATTACCTCCTCGGCGAGGAGCCGCCACCGTTCGACCTGCTGCACTGGAACAGCGACACGACCAACCTGCCCGCGAGCTGGCACCGGGACTATCTCGAGAACCTCTACAAGGCGAACAAGTTGGCGAAGAAAGGTGGGATTTCGGTCGCAGGAACTTCGGTCGACATCGATGCCGTCAAGACGCCAACCTACGTGCAGGCCGGGCGCGAGGACCATATCGCGCCGCCGCAAAGCGTGTGGAAGATCATGGACCATTTCGCCGGGCCGAAGCGGTTCGTTCTCGCGGGTTCCGGGCATATCGCGGGCGTCGTGAACCCGCCCGCCGCGCAGAAGTACCAATATTGGGTCAGCGACAAGGATGCCGGAACGCTCGACGAGTTCGTCGCAGCGGCGAAGGAGCATAAGGGCTCGTGGTGGCCCGACTGGCTCGCATGGCTGAAGAAGCAGGACGGTGAAACCGTGAAGGTCGAGGGGGCGAGGGTGCCGGGGGGCGGGAAGCTCAAGGCGATCGAGGACGCCCCGGGGAGCTATGTCAAAGCGCGCTGATACGATCACGCTGCGGCTTGCGAGGCCGGAGGAGCATGAACAACTCGAAGACCTGCAGCGGCGCGCGTCGCTCGAATTGCCTGAATATCGCGACGATCTCCTCGCAAACCCCGACGCGATTCACCTGCCGCCCGCGCAGATCGCCAACGGCCAGGTGATCGTCGCCGAGTTCGCCGGCGAGATCGCCGGTTTCGCGGCCGTCGTCGGCAGCGAGCTCGACGGGCTGTTCGTCGAGCCGGACCTGTGGGGCGGCGGCATCGGCCGGGCGCTCGCCAATGCCGCGATCCACCAGGCGCGACTTCGCGGACTAAGCTTGACGGTGATCGCAAACCCGCGTGCGCGAGGCTTCTACGAAAGCTGCGGTTTCAGCGTCGAAGGAGAGGAGCGCACGCGGTTCGGGCCTGGCCTCAGGATGTCGAAATAGCGAATATGATACCCTGTCTCCCGGTTCACAGGATGCCGCCGCCGAGCATCAGGCGGACGATGCCGACCAGGATCACGAAGAGGTTGAGGTTGCGGCCCGCGGTGCTGCGCGAAATCATTCCGACGACTGCGCCGACGATCGCCAGCGGGATAATCAGCCAGTTGGCCCAGCCGAGCAGGGGAATGAAGGCGACCAGCGCGAGGATCAGCGCAACGACGCCGATAATGAGCGAGACGAAGTTGAACATCCTACGGCCGTAGCATCATTCCGGCGGCTGCGGCAGCCGTGGCGCGCGGAGCATCGCGGTCACATACAGCACGAGCGCGATCCAGATCGCCGGGAAAGCGATCGCGTGGGCGGTCGTGAACGGCTCGCCGTAGAGCGCGACCGCGATCAGGAACTGCAGCGTCGGGGCGATGAACTGCAACATTCCGAGCGTCGAATAAGCGAGCATGCGCGCGGCGGCCGTGAACAGGATCAGCGGAGTGGTCGAAGCGACGCCGGCGGCGAGCAGAAGCACGGTGTCGGCGGTCGTGCCGCCCATGATCGAGGCGCCCGCGCTCGCCCGCCAGGCGACCCAGCCGATCGCAAATGGAAAGAGCAGGGCCGTCTCCACGCCGAGGCCGGTGACGGCGTCCGCCGCGACGACCTTCCGAAGGAGACCGTACATGGCGAAGGTCGCGCACAAGGTGAGGCTGATCCACAGCTGGCTCAGCGCTCCGATGGCGAGGACCGATATCCCTGCGCCCGCGATCGCGACGGCGGTCCACTGCATCCGGCTCAGTCGCTCGCGCAGAACGAAGCGGCCGAGGAGCACATTGGCGAGCGGGTTCAAATAATAGCCGAAGCTCGACGCAAGGATGTGGCCGCTGGTCACGGCATAGACGTAGAGCAGCCAGTTTCCGCCGATGAGCAGCGCCGTCACGGCGAGCACGCCGAGGGTCTTCGGCTGCCCAAGCACGGCGCGAACCTTCGGCCATCCGCGCGCAAAGGCGATGATGAGCGCGAGGAACGGCGCCGACCACAAGACTCGGTGCGCAACGATGTCGACCGCGGGGACGTCGTGGAAGGCTTTGAAGTAGATCGGAAGAAAACCCCACAGCGCGTAAGCGGCAAGGCCGAAGGCGAAGCCCTGGCCGGAGGATTGTCGGGTGGTTTGCGATGGGGTGCTTCGGGCGTTCATCGAGGCGCGGTAGCCGCGGTGGGCCAATCGTTGAAGGGCGTGGTTAACGTCTCGTTAGTTGATACTTAATCAACGCCCTGCCACTCTTGCGCTGGAGGAAGACAGGAGTGCCCTTTTCCGGCTCTATGGTTATCAGAGGCGTAGGTCTTGCCACCTTGATCGGCCTTGGCCTGCTCGGAGGCTGCGAGACCAAGCCGAAGCTTCCGACGGGCGTGCGGCCCGTCGTCGAAGTCGAGGCGCCGCTCAAGTCGAACGTGTGGAAGCAGCTCGCGACCCAGGCTGACGAGGGCCGCCTTAGCCGCATAGAGAGCGCCTGGCAGCAAGCACTCACCGAGGCCGGCAAGAGCTTCGGTGCGGAAATCCGCAAAGAGGGTGTACTCCTGAGACCCAGGGCGGCGCTGCCGCGGCCTGCGCCCACGCCGGGAAGCTACAATTGCCGTCTGATCAAGCTCGGGCAGGCCGCTCCGAAAACGCGCGCCTATGAGAGCTTCAAGCCGTTCTTCTGCTATGTCGAGGTGGAGGGCGACCTGCTCACCATCGTCAAGCAGACAGGGAGCCAGCGCCCGGCCGGCCGGCTCTGGGAGGATGACAATCCCGACCGGCTGATCTTCCTAGGCAGCCTTGCGCTCGGCGACGAGGAACAGCCGCTCGCCTACGGCGACGATCCCAAGCGCGACATGGCCGGAGTGCTCGAGCGGATCGCGCCGTTTCGCTGGCGGCTGGTGATCCCATGGCCGCAGAACTCGTCCAAGCTCGACGTGTTCGAGCTGACGCCCGTCGCCGACCAGCCGCAGGGGTGATGGAAGTGCGATGAGCGAAGCGGGGCTGCTGGCCGACCCTGCCGAGGTTCGCGCGATCCTGGTTGCCTCCGCGAAATCCGGAGAGGCGATCAGCTATTCGGAGGTGCTGGGCCTCCTGGGCCACGATTTCACGCGGCCCAAGATGCGGGCGCTGTGCAAGGTGCTGGCCTATGTCGACGACGAGGCCGAGCAGCGCGGCGAGCCGGAACTTGCGGTGCTGGTCGTGCGCCAGTCGGACCGGCTGCCCGGGCAAGGTTGGTGGGTCGGCGGTGCGAAGAAGCATGGTTATACGGGGCAATGGGAAGGGCGCGCGGCGGCGAAGCTGATCCGCAAAATCCAGGAGCGCGCGTTTGAGTTTTGGGCGGGACGCGAGCCCTAGCATTCGCTAGGAGCGCGCCCCATGCCCCAGGCGCGCACCTTCACCGTCAGCGAGGACGACGACGGAATCCGGCTCGACCGCTGGTTCAAGCGGCACCTACCGGACGTGAGCTTCAACATGGTCTCGCGCTGGTCACGGACCGGACAGCTGCGGCTCAACGACAGGAAGGCGGTACCGGGCGACCGCATCGAGACCGGGCAGCAGATCCGCATTCCGCCGGCCGAGGCGACGCCCGCACGGACCGCACGGCCGCAGCCGCGACGCGAACTGCTCAGCGACGATGAAGTCCGCTTCGTCCGCGACATGGTGATCTACGAGGATCCCGCCGCATTCGTGCTCAACAAGCCGCCGGGCCTCGCGACGCAGGGCGGGACCAAGACGACGCATCATCTCGACCGCCTGCTCGACGGGCTTGCCGACGAGCGCGGCCGTCCGAAGCTCGTGCATCGGCTCGACAAGGATACGTCGGGCGCGCTGCTGGTCGCGCGCACGGCGCGCGCCGCCGGACATTTCGCAAAGGCGTTTTCCGGCCGGACGGCCAAGAAGGTCTACTGGGCGCTGGTCGTCGGGATTCCGGACCTCGACGAGGGCACGATCGACGCGCCGCTCGCCAAGCAGCCGGGAACCGGCGGCGAGAAGATGCATATCGACGAGGAGCACGGTCTTCCGGCGAGGACGCGTTGGCGGACGATCGACCGCGCGGGCAATCGTGCGGCCTGGGTCGAACTGCAGCCGCTCACCGGACGCACGCATCAGCTGCGAGCGCACATGGCGGCGATCGGTCACCCGATCGTCGGGGACGCCAAGTACGGCGGCCCCGAGGCGTTCCTGACCGGCGGGATCAGCCGCAAGCTGCACCTCCATGCGCGGCGGATCCGGATCGATGCTCCGGACGGGGGGAAGATCGACGTCACCGCGGAACTGCCGACGCATTTCGCGGAGACGCTTTCGACCTTGGGCTTCAGTCCAATGGCAGGTGATTCGATGCCGATGGAGCAGCCCCCGGCGCCTTCGCGGGAATCGAAACAGCGCAAGGCGGCAGCGGCGGCGAAGGCGAAGCGGCGCGAACGGCGCGGCGAGCGGCGCTCTCGTGGCTCGCAGCCGAAGCGGAGCCGGCGTTGAACCGTCTGGCGATCTTCGATTGTGACGGCACGCTCGTCGACAGCGGAGCGACGATTTACGCGGCGCTGGCAAACGCGTTTTCCGAGAATGGCCTGGAGCTCCCGCCGCCGGAAGTGAGCCGGCGAGTCATCGGCCTCAGCCTGACCGAAGCGATGGCGGCGCTCCTGCCGGATGCGCCTGCCGAACAGCATGCGGTGCTGGCGGAGGATTACAAGCGAGCGTTCTGGCAGTTGCGGGCCGCTGGAAAGGTCGAGGAACCCTTGTTCGACGGCATTCTCGATTTGCTCGACGCGCTGGAAGCGGACGGGTGGCTCCTGGCGGTCGCCACCGGCAAATCGGACCGGGGGCTGAAGCACTGCCTCGACAATCACGGAATCCATGCGCGCTTCGTGTCGCTTCAGACGGCCGATCGGCACCCGTCGAAGCCCCATCCTTCGATGGTCGAGAAGGCGATCGCGGATGCCGGCGCGGCTCCGCAGACGAGCTTCGTCGTCGGCGATACCAGCTTCGACATGGCCATGGCCGCGTCGGCGGGCGCTGCACCGATCGGAGCTGCCTGGGGCTATCACGATGCCGGGGAGCTGATCGAAGCGGGCGCGGTCGCGGTCGCCGAGCGGCCGCTCGAAGTGCTCGACCTTGTGCGGAGTCATGTCGATGGATGACAGGACCGCGCAGAAGCGGCTGCTACTCTACTCACTCGTCCGCGCCGGCGGGCTGGCGATCTTCTTTCTCGGAATCGCGATCATCTATACGGATTTGGTTCGCCCGGGCGGCTGGCCGCAGGCCGGCGCGATCGTCGCGATCATGGGCGTCATCGACGCCCTGTTCGCGCCGCGGCTGCTCAAGCGCGCATGGGACGAGCAGGACCGAAGCAGGGAATGAAGCGCTTCTGGAAGGAGGTAGCCGTCGAACAGGAGGACGGCGGCTGGACGATCGAGCTCGACGGACGCCTCGTGAAGACCCCTGCTCGTGCTTCGCTGTTGGTGCCCACGGAGGCGCTTGCGGACGCCATCGCCGAGGAATGGCGATCAGTGGGCGAGACGATCGATCCGCGTGCGATGCCGCTGACCGGGCTGGCGAATGCCGCAGTCGATCGGGTGGCTCCGGCGCGGCAGGCATTTGCCGATGGCCTGGCGCAATATGCCGAAGCGGATCTTGCCTGTTACCGCGCCGATGGGCCGCGTGAGCTCGTTGAGCGGCAGGAGCAGAGTTGGGATGCGCTTCTCGCCTGGGCAAGGCGCCGGTTCGACGTGGATTTCGCGTCGACGTCGGGGCTGATGCACATCGCCCAGCCGCGGGCCACCGTCGAACGGCTCGCGCATGCGGTGGCGGCCCTGGACCCGTTTCGGCTGGCCGGCTTGTCGCCGCTCGTGACCATCGGCGGATCGTTGGTTGCCGCGCTGGCCGTCCTGGAGAAGGCGTGGACGCCCGAGCAGGCGTGGGAGGCGGTCAGCATCGATGAGCGCTGGCAGCTCGAGCAATGGGGCGCTGACGCCGAGGCGGAGCAAGCGCTCGAAGCTCGCCGCCGTGACTTCTTCGCGGCGGCGAGCTTCCTCGACCTGCTGGATTAGTGAGCCGGGCCGATGAGGTCACGGACGAAGGTGACCAGGCCGATCTGGCGGGTACGCTTGAGCCGTTCGGCCGCGACGATCGCGCGCACTTGCGAAAGGCACTGGTCCATGTCGCGGTTGACCAGGACATATTCATATTCGGGCCAGTGGCTGATCTCCGCCGCCGCGCGTGACATGCGGTCGGCGATCACGTCGTCGCTGTCGGTGCCGCGCGCGCGAAGACGGCGCTCGAGCTCCTGCATCGATGGGGGCAGGATGAAGATCGACACGAGGTCCTCGCCCATCGCCGCCTGAAGCTGCTGGGTGCCTTGCCAGTCGATGTCGAACAATATGTCGCGGCCCTGGCGCAGCGCCTGCTTCACCGGCGCCTTGGGCGTTCCGTAGCGGTAGCCGAACACCGGCGCCCACTCGACGAACTCGCCATCGTCGACCATCGCGTCGAAGCCGTCGTCATCGACGAAATGATAGTCGACGTCGTCCGTCTCGCCGTTCCGCTTGGGCCGGGTCGTCGCGGATACGGAAATCGTCACGTCCTTGTCCGAATCCAGCAACATCCGCGCGATAGTGGATTTGCCGGCGCCTGACGGGGACGAAAGCACGATCAGGAGGCCGCGGCGCTGGCGGGTGGGCTGGTCCATGAGCGCTCTTGCTTCGGGCGAGCCGTGGCCGTCAAGCGGTGAATTGTTGCAGCGCACAATTTCGGGCTTGAAATGGTGCGGCGCAACGTCTATTGTGCACTGCAACAAATTCAGAGGAATGAAGAATGGCTGACGAAACCCAGGTTCAGGCCGAGGCTGCTGCCGAGGCTCCCGCGAAGATCGCCGAGGCGATCGCCGACACTGCCGAGAAGGTCGTGACGGAGAGCAAGAAGGTCGCCAAGCGCACCCGCGCCTCGACCGCTCGCCGCGTGAAGCGCGAAGCGGTTGCCCAAAAGGCCGCCGTCCGCCGTTCGAGCGCCAAGACCGCTCGAAAGACCCGTACCACCCGCAAGACCCGCACCGCCGCGCGCAAGACTGCCCCGAAGGCGTTCCGCGTGGCCCAGGAAAGGATTGAGACCGTGACCAACACCAATTTCTTCAACGGCTTCGAGGCCGTTCCGGCGTTCGCGCCGTTCCAGAACCTGTTTGCTGACGCGAACGAGCGTAGCCAGGAGCTCGTCAAGAAGAGCCAGAAGGTTGCCGAGGAGCTCGCCGACCTTGCCCGCGCCAACGTCGAGGCGGTCGTCGAGGCGGGCCGCGTCGCCAGCGAGGGCGCCCGCTCGATCGGTCAGGACGTCGTGGCTTCGAGCCGTGACGGCGTCGAGAAGGCCGCCGACGCGATCCGTTCGCTCGCCGAGGCCAAGTCGCCGACCGAGTATCTGCAGCTGCAGAGCGACTTCGCTCGCGCTTCGTTCGACCGCGCTGTCGCCGAATCGTCGAAGCTGACCGAGTCGCTGGTGAAGCTCGCCGGTGAGGCGTTCCAGCCGCTTTCGAACCGCGCCACGGCCAATGCCGAGCGCTTCAACACCCTCGTTGCCTGACCCTCTCCCCTCATAAGTCAGGGCAACGACTGTTGGCGGCCGCTCCCCCAGGGGGCGGCCGCCCTTTTTTTATCCTTGCGCGAGTGCAGCCTTGCCGCTCTTTCGCAGCTTGCCATATTTTAGAGGCGATGAGTTTCCCGAGCGTGATGCGTGAACCCTGGGTGATGATGGCCGGTCGGCCCGGCGACGGCGACGGTGTCGAGGAAATCGAGACCGGTGTTGCGACGCGCACGCGCCCCAAGACGAAGAAGCCGTCCAACTACAAGGTGCTGATGCTCAATGACGACTACACGCCGATGGAGTTCGTCGTACTCGTCCTGCAGCGCTTTTTCTCGATGGGCATCGAGGATGCGACCCGGGTGATGCTGCAGGTTCACCAGCAGGGCGTCGCCGTGTGCGGCGTGTTCACCTACGAGGTGGCCGAGACGAAGGTCACGCAGGTGATCGACTTTGCACGGGAGAACCAGCACCCGCTGCAATGCACGCTCGAGAAGGCGTGAGCTCGTCCGCTTGTAACCCGCCTGTCACGCGCTAAACCGCGCCCGTGGACAGCATCTGGATCAAGGGCGGCGCGAAGCTGCAGGGGGAGATCCCGATCAGCGGAGCGAAGAACGCCGCACTGACCTTGATGCCGTGCGCGCTGCTTACCGAGGAGCAGCTGACGCTGACCAACCTGCCGCGGCTGGCGGACGTCGACACCTTCAGCCACTTGCTCAACCAGCTCGGCGTTTCCACCAGGGTCGCGGGGGTCAAGAAGGGCCAGATCGGCCGGCGCATGACGCTGCAGGCGGACGAAATCGTCTCGACCGTGGCGCCTTACGACATGGTGCGCAAGATGCGTGCCTCGGTGCTAGTGCTGGGTCCGATGCTGGCGCGGATGGGCGAAGCGACCGTGTCGTTGCCGGGCGGATGCGCGATCGGGGACCGCCCAATCGACCTGCACTTGAAGGCGCTCGAGGCGATGGGCGCGGAGATCGAGCTTGCAGCCGGCTATGTGAAGGCCAGCGCCACGAAGGGCCGGGTGCCGGGCGGCGACTTCAGCTTTCCTGTGGTGTCGGTCGGAGCGACCGAGAATGCGGTGATGGCTGCGGTTCTTGCCAAGGGGAAGACGCAGCTGTTCAACGCCGCGCGCGAGCCCGAGATCGTCGATCTGTGCAACCTGCTCGTCGCCATGGGTGCGAAGATTCGCGGAATCGGCTCCGGACATTTGATCATCGACGGTGTCGAGGGATTGCACGGCACCGAATATGAAGTGATGCCGGATCGGATCGAAGCGGGCAGCTATGCCTGCGCCGCCGGCATCACGGGGGGTTCGCTCGACCTGATCGGAGCGCGGCCGGACGACATGCGGGCCACGCTGAATGCGTTGGCGCAGGCGGGATTGATGATCGAGTTCCACAATCGCGGCATCAAGGTCAGCGCTAACGGCGGGATGCGGCCGCTGGCGCTGTCGACTTCGCCCTTCCCCGGTTTCGCCACGGACATGCAGGCGCAATTCATGGCTATGCTGGCGCTGGCCGAGGGCGACAGCTTCCTCGAAGAGACCATTTTCGAGAACCGCTACATGCACGTGCCGGAGCTGAGGCGAATGGGCGCCGACGTGGACATTCATGGCCGCTCCGCAATTGTTCGAGGCGTCGAACAGTTGACGGGTGCGAATGTCATGGCGACAGACCTGAGGGCATCGATGAGCCTGGTGCTCGCAGGCCTAGCTGCGGAGGGCGAGACGGAGGTGCTGCGCGTCTACCACCTCGACCGCGGCTACGAGCGGCTGGAGGAGAAACTCTCCGCCGTTGGCGCGACCATCGAGCGGCGAAGCGCGGGCTAAAGCTTTTTGAAAAAGCGGATGCTGGTGCGCTCGTAGCCCATGTGGCGGTAGAAGGCGTGGGCTTCGGCGCGCCGATCGTTGCTGGTGACTTCGACGATCTGGCAGCCTTTCTTGCGGCACCATTGTTCCACGGCTTCGACCAGCATTCGGCCGAGCTTCACGCCCTGCGCCTCCTTCGCCACGACGAGGACTGGAATGCGGCCGACCGGGGCCGGGCGATGGACGGTCACCATCGCGTGGCGGCCGACCATTCCGACGACGTCCTTGCCGAGCGTCGCGACGAGGGGGAGTTCGCCGGACTTCTTCAGCGCCTTCAAATTCTTGCGAACGGACTTCTCGTCGATCTCATGGCCGAGGAAGCGGATCAATTCGACCAGGCGCGGCGCGTCTGACGGCTTGGCGTCGCGGATTTTCGGAAGCTTGGGCTTGGGCGGAGGCGGGGCTGGCTTCGTCTCGCGCTTCGCCTCCGGATCGGGCTCGGCGTCATTGGCCGCGCTTCTGGCGGGCTTGGCCTTGCGCTTCCGAGGCATGACCGCGACGTCGAGTGAGGCGCCCCAATCCTTGGCACCGAGGTTGCGGAGATAATGCTCGACGTCTTCCGGCTTCGCGTTCGGACCCTTTTCGTCCATTCCGAACACGGCTTTGCCGCGGGCGTCCGTCAGCCCGACCTTCCCGAAACGGCGCTTGCCGGGCGTGCGCACGCGCGATCGCACGAGCTTCAGTCCGCGGTTGCGAGCGGTTTCCGCAAGTGCGTCGAGAACGGGGTCGCTCACAGCCTATCCAGCAGATAGAGCACGAGGCCGACGAGACCGCCGACCAATGTGCCGTTGATCCGGATATATTGAAGATCGCGGCCGACGGCGGCCTCCAGGCGGTTTGTGACCGTCTGCGCATCCCAGCCGCGCACCGTGTCGGATACCAGCCGGACGATCGAGCTGCCGTAGCTCGCGGCGGTGCCGACCACCGCGCGGCGCGCGAACTGGTTGATTGCCTTGCGGATGCGCGGGTCCTGCTCGAGCGTCCCGCCCATCGACTTTAGGATCTCGCCAAGCTTTCCGGCCATGACCGCGTCGGGATTCCGGGCGGCGCGGATGATCGCTTCGCGCCCCTTCTGCCACAAGGTGTCGAGCCACAGGCTCACGGACTTGTTGTCGAGCAGCTGCTCCTTGATGCCCTCGACCCGTTCGCGAGTCTCTGGCTTCGTCTGCAGGTCGTTCGCGAGCTGCGCCAGGGCTTCCTCGATCTTCACCCGGACGGGATGGGCCGGATCGGTGGACATCTCGATGGTCAGCTTCCGGAGGCCGTCGATGATCGCGTCGGCGAGCTTGGCGTCCAGCCCGGCGAGCTTGAGCACCCAGTTCGCCTTCTTGTGCACCATCTCGCGGATCAGCGGTTCGTTCGCGTCGAGCGCGCGCGCCGTCCAGCGGATGCCCGCTTCGAGCATCGGCACGTGCCGGTCTTCGTTGATGGCCGAAGCCAGCGCGTGGCCAAGAAGCGGCGAGATTTCGGTCTTCCGCAGCCGCGACGAGATCGCGCCCTTTACGATGCCGCCGAGCCGCTCGTCGTCGAGGCTTTCGAATATGTCGGCGATCAGGCGCGAGGCGCCGGCGCGGATCCGCGATTGCTCCTCCTTGCTCGGCGTCTGGAGAAAATGTCCGACGGCGCCCGCGACGTCGATGTTGCGCATCCGCCGAGCGACGACCGAAGGGATCAGGAAATTCTCCTGAAGGAAGCGGGCGAGCGCCTCGCCGATCCGATCCTTGTTGCGCGGGATGATCGCGGTGTGCGGAATGGGGAGGCCGAGCGGATGTCGAAACAGCGCGGTGACGGCGAACCAGTCGGCGAGGCCGCCGACCATTGCCGCTTCGGCGAAGGATTTGACGTAGCCCAGACCGGGGTAGCGCGGCTCAAACGCCCGAGCCGCTGCGAACACGCCGGCCATGACGACCAGCAATCCGGTCGCGACGACCTTCATCCCCTGTGCGCCGGGTTGCACAGGGTTGAAGCGGGACAGAGCGCCGTTGGTCATCGCCCTCATGCCGGCTCAATAGCTGAGCCGGCAGGGAGGTTCATCACTCCGCAGGAACCGGATGCCCGGTGGCGTGCGCGTCGCTGCCGATGAAACGGTGGAACAGCTTGCCGAACCGGGTCTCGATCGAGATCGCGATCGAGAAATAGGCCGGCACGAGCAGCAAGGTCAGAATGGTCGAGAAGATCAGGCCGCCGATCACCGTAATGCCCATCGGCGCCCGCCAGCTGTTGTCGCCGCTGATCGAGATTGCGGTCGGGAGCATGCCCGCGACCATTGCAACGGTGGTCATGACGATCGGCTGCGCGCGCTTGTGCCCGGCTTCCCAGATCGCGGCGTTCTTCGCCATGCCGTGGTTCATCATCTCGACGGCGAAGTCGACCAGCAGGATCGAGTTCTTCGCGACGATGCCGAACAGCATCAGGATGCCGATGAGCACGAACAGCGAGATCGGCTGACCCGCGATGTGCAGCGCAATCGCGGCGCCGAGCGGCGCAAGCAGAAGCGAGCCCATGTTCACGAACGGCGCGAGGAAGCGGCGGTAGAGCAGCACCAGCACCGCGAACACGAGCAACACCCCCGCGATCAGCGCGATGGCGAAGTTGAACAGCAGCTCGGCCTGCCACTTCTGGTTGCCGAGGTTCATCTTCTGGACGCCCTGCGGCAGGTTCTTGAAGCTCGGAAGCTCGTAGACCTTGGCCCAGACGTCGCCTTCGACGACGCCCGGCGCAAGGTCGGCGCCGATGGTTACGCGGCGAAGCTGGCTCGAGCGGTTGATCGTCGTCGGGCCGGACCCGAAGCCGATTTCCGCCACCGCCTTCAGGGGAACCGAACCGCCGCTTGAAGTCGGCACGGGGAGGTTCTCGAGAGTCTGGATGTCGCGACGAGCATTCTCCGACAGGGACACCTGGATCGGCACCTGACGGTCGGAGAGCGAGAATTTCGCGCTGTTCTGCTCGATGTCGCCAAGCGTCGCGATGCGCACCGTCTGGCTCAGCGCGGCAGTGGTCACTCCAAGGTCGGCGGCGAGATCGAATCGCGGCTTGATGGTGATCTCCGGCTGCGCGAGCTGGCTGCCAACGCGCGGAGCGCGCAGGCCCGGAACGCCTTCCATCTCCTTGGCGATGCGGTTTGCGACGTCAGTCAGCTGCACCGGATCGTCGCCGCCCAGATACAGCATGATGTCGCGAGAATCCGGGTCCGGCCCTCCACCGTTCTGGCTCATGAAGCTAACGCGCGCGTCCGGGAATGCGGTGAGCGTCGGCGTCATGGCTTGCTGGAATTCGGTGCTCGTGACCTTGCGATCCTTCTTCAGGACGACGTTGACGCGGCCCGTCCCGACGTTGACGCGCTCGAACACCCGCTCGACGCTCGGGTCCTTGACGACGATCGCCGCCACCCGGTCCGTCGCCGCCTCGGTCTGCTTGAGCGTGCTGCCGGGCGGCAAGGTGATGTTGATGCGCGAATAATCGTCGTTCTGGGGCGGGAAGAAGGAGATCGAAAGAGTCCCGAACAGCACGATGCTGGCCAGCAGCGTTGCGATACCGGCGCCGACCATGGCCATTCGATGATCCTGCATGCGCGCGTTGAACCGGTCGGCGACGATTGCATACCAGTTGCCGAAGCTGCCCAGCTTGCGCAGGCCCATGCTGATCAGGTTTGCCAGAGCGTAGGTGACCAGAGCGCCGATGAGGACCGCCAGCACGAAATTGATCGCGCCGGGCCAGCCGGAGCGGCCGAGAACGCCCATTGCTGCGCCGGTGCCTGCCAAGAAGATGCCGGCGAAGACGATGACGACGAGGACCAGAAGCCCGTAGAAACCGAACTTGAGCGCCGGCTTGGGCAGCCGTGCAAGCAGGGCGTCCGCCTTGGACGTGTCGAGGCTCCAGTTGAGGAGCTTGAGGTAGATGTCCATCCACTTCCACGCCGCGTGGGGTTGCTGGCCATGCGAGCGCAGGAAATAGGCCGCGATCAACGGCGTGATCATGCGGGCAACGAGCAAGCTCATCAGCACGCAGAGCACGACCGTGAAACCGAATGCCTTGAAATATTGGCCGGCAATGCCGGGCATCAGCGCCACCGGGAAGAAGACCGCGACGATCGCCATCGTCGTCGCGAGCACGGCGAGGCCGATCTCGTCCGCCGCGTCGAGCGCCGCCTGGTAGGCGGATTTGCCCATGCGCATGTGCCGGACGATGTTTTCGATCTCGACGATCGCGTCGTCGACCAGCACGCCCGCGACTAGGCCCATGGCCATCGTCGACATGAAGTTGAGGGTGATCCCCATGAGGCTCATCAGCCAGAATCCGGGGATCGCCGACAGTGGAATGGCGACCGCGGAGATGGCCGTCGCGCGAATGTCGCGGAGGAACAGGAGGACGACCAGAACCGCCAGGATGGCGCCTTCGACGAGACCCTCCATCGCCGAGCTGTACTGCGACTTGGTATATTGGACCGTATTGAAGACCTCGGAAAAGCGGACCTTGCCCTTGTTCTCCTTCTCGATCTTGTGGATCTCCTTCCAGGCGGCGTCGTAAGCGGTCACTTCCGAGGAGCCCTTGGAGCGCTGGATCATGAAGGTGACGACCTGGCGGCCGTTCATCTTGGCGATGGAGCGCTGCTCGGAATTGCTGTCCTTGACCTCACCCAGGTCGGCGAGCTTGACGAAGCGTCCGCCCGGAAGCGCGATCTGCGTCTGCGAGAGCTGATAGGCGTCCTGGGCATTGCCGAGCACGCGCACGGACTGCTCGGAGCCGGCGATCTCCGCGCGGCCGCCCGCTCCGTTCATATTGCTCTGGCGAAGCTGCTGGTTGACCTGCGCCGCGGTGATGCCCTGCGCCTGAAGCTGGGCGGGGTCGAGGATGACGCGGATGTTGCGATCGACGCCTCCGATCCTGCTGACCGCTGCGATGCCGGGCAGGCCGAGGAGGCGCTTGGCAACCGTATTGTCGATGTACCAGCTCAACTGCTCGAGCGTCATGTCCGTGGTCTGCGCGCCGATGTAGGAGATCGGCTCGTCGTTCGCGTCGAGGCGCGTAACCTGCGGCTCGAGGATTCCGTCGGGCAAGTTGCTGCGGATCTGCGAGATGACGTTGCGGACGTCGTTCACGGCGCGGTCGCTCGGCGTTCCGAGCTCGAACTGGACAATCGTCGTGCTGTTGCCTTCGACGACCGTGCTGTCGATCTGTTCGACGCCGGTGACGCCGCGGATCGCCGATTCAACCCGTTGCGTGACCTGCGTTTCCATCTCGTTCGGCGCCGCGCCGGGCTGCGAGACCGAGACCATCGCGGCCGGAAAGTCGATGTCCGGCGAGTTGTTCACCTGCATTCGCGCGAACGCGATCAGCCCGGCGAGCATGAGCCCGACGAACAGGACGATCGGGAATACCGGGTTGCGAATGCACCAGGACGAGATGTTGCGGAAATTCATCGCTTCACTGCTTTCACTCGTTCGCCTGGCTGCTCAGCGCGACGCCTGGCGCTTCGGATTCACCTTCTGCCCCGGATTGAGGAACGGACCGGCGGAGACGACGACCGCCTCATTGCCCGAGAGGCCGGATGCGATGGTCACTCCGCTGTCGTTGACGGTCCCGATCTGGATGCTGCGCCGCTCGACCTCGTTCTTCGCATTGATGATGTAGACGTAGTTCCCCTTTTCGTCGCTGAGGACGGCGCTCTGAGGGAGCAGAGGCGAAGAGGTCGTGCCGGACGTGATCTTGGCTTCAGCGAAACCGCCCGGACGGATCGCGGGGACGTACGGAATCGCAATCCGAACTTCGCCGAGGCGCGACTGCGGGTCGATCACCGGAGCGACCTGCCAAACGGTGCCCCGAACGCTCGACTGGGAACCAACCGGAGTGACGGTCGCGGTCATGCCGGCGTGAACATAGGCAAGGTCCTGCTGCGACAGCTGCGCGCGCATCTCCATCTGTCCGCCTTCGGCCATTCGGAAGAGAGCGCCCGCGCCGGGGCTGACGACCTGCCCGACCTCGACGTTGCGCGCGAGGATCAGACCGGCTGCCGGAGCGACGACGTTGAGTCGGCCGATCTCGGCGCGTTGGGCGGCGAGGGTCGCTTGCGCCACCCGCACCTGGGCATAAGCGGCGTCGCGCGTTGCTTTCTTCGAATCGATTTCGGCCTGGGACACAAATCCGCGTCCCTTGAGGGCAACCGCCCGCTCGTAATTCGACTGCGCGAGAGCAGCGTTGGCCCGCGCCGCCTCGACCTGGGCGGCGAGCTGTGCAGCCTGCTGCGCCTGGACGGAGCGATCGACGATCGCGAGCACCTGACCGGCGCGGACCCAGCTTCCCGCATCGACGAGGACGCGCACGACCCGGCCGCCCGAGCCGGCAATCCCGACCGGCTGGTCGCGCTTCGCCGCGAGTGGCCCGCTTGCGGTGACGGTGCGGGCAACCTGAGTCTGCCCCGGAACCATGATCGAAACCGACGGCACCTGACCCGCGCCTGCGGCTGCCTGCGGAGTCTTGGCGGCATTGCGGCCCATGATCATTGCGGCTGCGAGGACGAGGACCGCGATCAGCGCCAGCGCGCCGACGATGACCCATCGCCTGCGGCTGGACCGGTCCGTCACGACGAGCGTGTCGGAGGTGCGGATAGAGGTTTCGCGGTTCATCATTCCCCTGTGAGCTAGCGAATCTGTTGGTGCCCGAGCGGACTGTATTAGCCGAATAAAGCACCTCGTGCAACCGGAAGTGGCTCGCTTGGTTTAACATGCGCTACTGCTTTTCGACTAACGGTGGCACTAGTCCCGCCAGCGCGCGTTTGCCGCGCTGTTCAACGATAGCCGTCATGGACGGCAATGGAATGGGGAGCGGCGAGATGGAACAATATGGGATCATCGGCTGGATCGTCATCGGCGGACTTGCAGGCGCAATTGCGAAGCTTCTGATGCCCGGCCGCGACCCGGGCGGCTGCATCATCACCATATTGCTCGGCATTGCCGGCGCGCTGGTCGCCGGCTGGATCGGTCACGCCGTCGGCTGGTACGACACGGGCGAGGGCGCGGGCTTCATCGCGGCCATCCTAGGCGCCTTTATCATCCTCGCAATTTACCGGCTGATCGTCCGCAACCGGGCCTGACACTCGCTTCATTCAGGAAACAGCCATGGCGCCGCGGGCTACCGTGGCGTCATGTTGACGAATGTTCAGGGGAACGAGAGATGAAACATATCTTGCTTGCCGTGCTAATGCTCGGCGCAGCGACGCTTCCTGCGGCTGCCGCCGCCCAGCAGGCGTCGATCACCCAGACCATTGCCGGCACCCGGCTCGACATCAACGCGACGGGGGAAGTGACCCGAGTGCCGGACGTCGCGATCATCTCCGCCGGGGTGGTCTCGCGCGCACCCACGGCGGTCGCCGCGCTGCAGGACACGGCGAACCGGATGGAGCGAGTGCTCGCGGCCCTCAAGCGTGCCGGAGTTGCGGATCGTGACATCCAGACGAGCAGCGTGAACCTCAACGCCGAATATCGCTATCCGGAGAACCAGTCGCCGCAACTGGTCGGCTATACCGCCAGCAATACCGTCACGATCCGGTTCCGGGACATCAAAAGCTCCGGGAAGATCGTGGACGCCCTGGTGAGCGAGGGCTCCAACCAGATCAGCGGCCCCAATCTCATCGTCGACAAGCCTGAAGCAGCCCTCGACGAAGCGAGAGCCAAGGCCATCGCGATCGGGCGCGCGCGCGCCGATCTTTACGCCCGGTCGCTCGGGATGCGCGTGGTGCGGGTCGTGGCCGTCAACGAAAGCGGCGGCTATTATGCTCCGCCGCCTCCGCCGCCTCCGGCACCGATGATGGAACGCGCGCAGTTCGCCTCCACCAAGATCGAACCGGGCGAGCAGAAGCTGCAGGTCAACCTTGCGATGACGTTCGAGCTTCAATGAGAAAAGGCCGCGCGGATCGAGCCGCGCGGCCTTGAATGAATTGCGATCTTCTTGCTGCTTTAGCGAACGGTGCCCCTCCGGATGAGGTTCACGATCGCGAGCAGGATGACCGCGCCGATCAGGGCGTAGAGGAAGCTCTCTATCGTAATTCCCGCGTTCATGTTCACACCGAACAGCAACCCGGCAATGACCGCACCGACGATGCCGACGACGATATTGAGGATGATGCCCTGCTGAGCGTCCGTGCGCATGATGAGGCTCGCGAGCCAACCGCAGATACCGCCGACAATCAGCCAGATGATAATTGCCATGAGCTTTTTCCCTCCTGTTCTCGTGATCGCCCAATGGCCCGGGCGATCATTCCGGCATCACAGACGCGCGATGCGCTCTGGTTGTTCCGGATTCGGAAGGGTCTGTCCAGAAAATTGGTTAACTCGGGCGGCCGCAGTCCGCAGGAAAGCTGGATCGGTGCTTGGCAGTAACGAGTTTTCGAGCGGGTGCGCTCAGTAGCGCTGCTGGCGCTCGTACTGGTCGCGATACTGCTTGATGCGGGTCACCCTCAGGCCCGGCATTCCGCTGCGGTCGACGGCCCGCTGCCAGCTCGTGAATTCCTCGAGGCTGAGCGTATAGCGCTTGCAGGCTTCGTCGACGCTGAGCAGCCCGCCGGCGACGGCGGCAACGACCTCCGCCTTGCGGCGCACGACCCAGCGAGTCGTATCGGCGGGAGGCAAGGAGTCGAGCGTCAGCGGCTCGCCGAGAGGTCCGATGACCTGGGCCGGTCGAATCTTCTGGTTCTCGAGCATTCCGTCACACCTGCTTAATCATTGACACTGTGTTGCTGTTTAATTCGGCCGCTTAAAAACATTCTGAAACGCGCTGGTTAATCCTCCGGTAGGTCGTCCTTACGGTCCCTTAACCCTGGTGCTTCCTCGGCGAAGGCGCCGCGAAGGCGCTTGACGGCTTCCTGCCAGCCTTCGCTTGCAGAGAGAGCGCACGCGATTGCGTCGTCACGCGAACGGCCGTCGCCCTCCTCGATGTTGCTGAGGAGCGCGATAAGCTCGTCCAGGCTGAGCGGTTCTTCCGCGTGCTCGCGAAAGTTCCCCTCGTAACGCGCCAAATCAGCCCCCCTAGCTGCCTCTCCATCGGCCCGGTCTAGGCGCGGATGGTGAAATTCGGGTAAAGACCGGCCAGATTAGACCTCCAATGCGGATTGATTTTCAGCTCGGCCGTCCGGCGGACGGTGCCCGGATCGTTGTCGCCATGTCGGGCGGCGTCGACAGCTCCGTCACGGCCGCGCTCGCAGCGCAGACCGGGGCGGAAGTGATCGGCGTGACCCTGCAGCTCTACGATCACGGCGAAGCGGTGCGGCGGAGCGGCGCATGCTGCGCCGGCCAGGATATTTACGACGCGAAGCAGATCGCCGATCGGCTCGGCATTGCGCATTACGTTCTCGACTACGAAAGCCGTTTTCGCGAGGGCGTGATCAAGCGGTTCGTCGACGAATATGCGCACGGGCGAACGCCGGTGCCGTGCGCGTCGTGCAACCAGGGCGTGAAGTTCGTCGACCTCCTCGCCTTTGCCCGGGAGCTCGGCGCCGATTGCCTGGCGACGGGCCATTACGTGCGGCGCCTGGTGAACCAAAACCGTATCGAGCTGCACAAAGGAGCGGACCCGCGTCGCGACCAGAGTTACTTCCTCTATGGAACCACGTCCGAGCAACTCGAATTCGTCCGCTTCCCGGTGGGCGGACTGCCGAAGGACGAAGTGAGGCGCGTCGCCTCCGAACTCGGGCTCGAGGTGGCGGCGAAGCCCGATAGCCAGGACATCTGCTTCGTTCCCGACGGCGATTATGCGTCCCTCGTGAAGCGGATCCGCCCGGAAACGGAAGCGCCTGGAGAGATCGTCGATCTCGAGGGACGCGTGCTGGGCTCGCACCGGGGGGTCGTGCACTTCACCGTTGGCCAGCGCCGTGGGATCGAGATCGGGGGCCAGCGCGAGCCGCTCTACGTGGTCCGAATCGAGCCCGAGCAGCGCCGCATCGTCGTCGGCCCGCGGCGAGCTCTCGGCGTCCAGGCGATGCGCGTCGCAGACTGGAACTGGATCGGCGAGAATCAGAGCGACGTCAGCGTCAAGGTGCGCTCGCTCGCGCCGCCGGTGAAGGCCGAGCGCGACGGAAACTGGATCCGTTTCGGCGAGGTCGAGTACGGCGTCGCGCCGGGCCAGGCGGCCGTCATTTACGAGAATACACGCCTGCTCGGCGGCGGTTGGATTGTCGAGACGCGGACAGCGCAGCAGAGCGTGATGGATGCCGCGGCCGCATAGCGCTGGCGTGCTGCTGTTTCGCAGGCAGGCTGGCGAACTCCAGGTCCTGTTGATCAAGCCCGGCGGCCCTTTCTGGCGCAAGAAGGACGTCGGCGCGTGGATGATTCCGAAGGGGATGGTCGAACCCGGCGAAACCGCGATCGAAGCGGCGGTTCGCGAATTCGAGGAAGAGGTCGGCGTGCGTCTCGCCGAGACGCCGTTCGCGCTTTGCGAGGTTCGGCAATCGGGCGGGAAGATCGTCGAAGCCTTCGCGCTCGAAGGCGATCTCGACGCGTCGAAGATCAGGAGCGTCTACTTCAAGATCGAGTGGCCGCCCCGAAGCGGCGGCCTGCAAAGCTTCCCGGAGGTTTCCGAGGGCCGGTGGATGGGACTCGAGGAAGCGCGGCGCCTGATGCTCCCGAGCCAAGTTCCGATGCTCGATGCGCTTGAGGAGAAGCTCAAAGGATGAAGTGTTCGATGTTCCTGCTTGCCGCGTTCGCCGTTCTTTCGGCTGAGGCCGTCGCCGCTCCGCCCATCATCAAATCGCCCACACCCGCAGCGGCCGCGAAGACCTGGCCGATTAGGGAAGGCGATGTCGTCCTCAAGGACTTCCGCTTCCGTTCCGGCGAAAGCCTGCCCGAGCTTCGGTTGCACTACAGCACGCTCGGCCAACCGCACCGGAACGCGGCCGGCGCGATCGACAATGCGGTGATGGTGCTTCACGGCACCGGCGGCACCGGCCAGCAGTTCCTTCGGCCACAATTCGCCGACGAGCTGTACGGCCCCGGGCAGCCGCTCGATATCCGCAAATATTGGATCATCCTTCCGGACAACATCGGTCACGGGAAGTCGTCCAAGCCGTCCGACGGACTGCGGATGCGTTTCCCGAAATACGACTATGACGACATGGTCGCGGCGCAGCATGCGATGCTGCAGCAGCTCGGAGTGACGCAGCTGCGGCTGATCATGGGCACGTCGATGGGTTGCATGCATGCGTTCGTCTGGGGCGAGAGTTATCCGACCTTCGCCAAGGCGCTGATGCCGCTGGCCTGCGAGCCGATGGAGATCGCGGGCCTCAACCGCATGTGGCGGCAGATGGTGATCGACGGGATCGAGAAGGATCCCGCCTGGCAAGGCGGCAATTACAAGGTCCAGCCGAGGCAGGCACTGCGCACGGCGGAATCCATCCTGTTCATCGCGGGCGGCGCGCCGCTCAACCTGCAGGCACAATATCCGACACGCGAACAGGCCAAAGCCTATGTCGAAGATCGGGTCGAGAGCGGGATGGCAGAGCTCGATGCCAATGACATGATCTACCAGTTCGAATCGTCACGGAATTACAATCCGTGGCCGAAACTCGAGAAGATCACCGCGCCGATGACCTGGATCAATTCCGCCGATGACTTCATCAATCCGCGCAATCTCGACGTTCCTCAGCGAGCCGTGAAGCGGATGAAGAACGCGCGGTTCCGGCTGATTCCGGAATCGTCCGACACGCACGGACACGGTACCCACACCTGGGCGAAATTCTGGAAGGCGGATCTTATCGCGCTTCTGGCGCGGTCGGAGTAGGAGTCACGTCATAGGCCGAGACATGGTTCATGGTGATGAGCCACTTGCCTTTGACCTTGCGGAACAGGCGCGTGTTGACGCCTTCGGTGAGCCGCGGGCCACGTTGCAGCCGGTACTGGCCGATCAGCATGGCCGCGTCGCGAGAGAGCAGGTCGACCTTCATGTTGTAGAAGTGAAGCTTGCCGCGCCGCTCGGCCGAGCCGCCATAATCGCGGACATAATGGTCGAGCGTGCCCTGCCAGCCTTGCTGGAACTTGCCGCCCGAGACGAAGACGACGTCGGGGTTCTTGAAGCCCGCCATGTAGCCGCGGAAATCGCCGCGGTTCCACGCCTCTTCCATGTGATGGATCGTATCCAGAATGGCCGTCTTGTCCGACGCCGAACTGGCGGCCGCCGGCTGAGAGAGCGCGAGCAGGCCAATCGCGAAGAAGCGCTTGATCATGCCAGCTCTCCCGCGCTCATTCACGGCATTGTTCCGGATGCGTGCGGCACATTTCGGCCAGTGCCCTGAGCTGGGGTTCGAGATCGAGCGCCTGGCGATAATCCTCGACCACCTGCTGCCGGGCTTGCTCGGCAAGATGGATCGCCTCGGCGGTCGAATCGCGGTCAGCGCGTCTCGCCAAAACCTTCGCGGTTGTGCGCTCCACGAAGCGTTGCTCGGGCAGGCAAGCGGTCGCGAGCCTTTGATCGAAAGCATCAACTGACAAATGTGCCGAGTGCGCCTCGCGCGAGGTAGCAAACAGGCACTGCGTGTAAGCGAGATTCGCCGCGTCCGCTTCGTCCGTCGGAGCGCCGGCCGCGGCGGCGAGCACGAGAAGCGCGATCATCACAGCTGGAACTGTCCTTCGATGACGGTGTGGCAGCGGCCGCCGAGCAGCACGCGGTCGCCTTCGAGGCGGCAATGCAGAAGCCCCGTCCGCGCACTCGCCTGAAGCGCTGTAAATTCGCTGCGGCCAAGGCGCTTCGCCCAATAGGTAACGAGAGCAGCATGCGCTGAACCTGTCACCGGATCCTCGTCGATTCCGAGATATGGCACGAACACTCGGTCGACGACGTCCTGCTCATCGCCCCGCGCGGTGACAACGGCCATGCGATGAATGCCTCGAAGCGCCACGAAATTCGGTTTCACCGCGCGCACCGCCGCTTCATCGACGAGCTCGATGATCGCGGCATCGTTGCATCCTTCGGCGAGCCACGCCACCGAATCCGGCAGGCCGAGCGCCCGGTTCAGCTCCGGTTCGTGCACTTCGGTGAGCGTCGGCTCGGGCAGGTCCAGCTCGAGCAGGTCGCCGCGGCGATTGACGTAGAGCATGCCCGCAGCGCGCGTCGAGAAGCGCACCGTTTGTCCGGTCATCAGCACGTGGCCAGCGGCAATCGTTGCGTGGCCGCACAGGTCGACCTCGCTCGTCGGAGTGAACCAGCGTAGGTCGAAGTCGGCATCCTCCCTTTCGCTCGGCACCGTGAAGGCGGTCTCGCTGAGGTTGTTCTCGGCAGCAATGGCCTGCAGCACCGCATCGTCGAGCCAGCGATCGAGCGGCATCACCGCGGCCGGATTGCCGGTCAGCGGACGCCCCGCGAACGCATCGACCTGGAAGAAGGGTATCGTCGTCAAGTCGACTGCTCCGTGATTTCCTGGGGCAACAACGTCTCGCGGTCGGTCTGTCCTTCAGGATCGACGTGGATCAGGATCTCGGTGTCCGGAAAACGTCGCTGCAATTCCTCTTCGACGCGATCGAGCCGGTCGTGCGCTTCCCTGACCGTCCAGTGGGCCGGCACCCAGACATGGAACTGCGCGAAAAAGTGAGTGCCACTGCTGCGCGTGCGGAGGTCGTGAAGTCCGGCGAGCTCCGGATACTCCTTCGCTGCCGCCAGGAATTCCTCACGTCGCAGGTCCGGCCACTCGCGATCCATGAGCTGGTTGAGCGCATTGCTCGAGGCCCGCCACGCACCCCACGCCAGCCATAGTGCGATGAGCAGTCCGAAGACGGCATCGGCTCCCGTCAGGTTGGCGAATTGATCGAGCACGAGCGCGACGATCACCGACCCGTTGAGTAGCAGGTCAGAGGCGTAGTGCAGGCGGTCCGTTCCGATCGCGAGCGAGCCCGTTCGATTCACCACGTGCCGCTGATACGAGATGAGCGCGACCGTGAGCACCATCGCAATGACCGATACGCCGATGCCGAGCTCCGCTTCGGCCGTCTGTGCACCGCTCAAGATCCGCTGAACGGCACGAAAACCGATGAAGATCGCGGACAACGTGATGATGATGACCTGCACCAGCGAGGCGAGCGCCTCCGCCTTGCCGTGGCCGAAGCGATGTTCGTAATCCGCCGGCTGGGCGGCGATGCGAACGCCGAGTAGAACGACGAGGCTCGCGACGAGATCGAGGCTGCTGTCGGCGAGAGAGCCGAGCATGGCCATCGAGGAAGTCTGCAGCGCCGCGTAGCTCTTCATCGCGATTAACGCGACCGCCATCGCGATGCTCGCGAACGCCGCGCGCGTGGTGAGCGTGGCCCGGTCGGCCTGGATGAGCGCGGCTTCGGTCACGGGTAGAGGAGGCCCTCGCTCCAGGCTCCGCCGTCACGTGTGAACAGGCGGCGTTCGTGGAGACGGTGCGGGCGGTCCGTCCAGAATTCGATCCGGTCGGGAACCACTCGATAGCCGCCCCAGTGCGGCGGCCGCGGGACGTCCCGGCCTTCGAAGCGCTGCTTCACGTCCTCGAATCGCTGCTCGAACGTCGCACGGCTGTCGAGCGGGCGCGACTGGTCGGAGGCCCAGGCTCCCAGCTGCGAGTCGCGTGCCCTGCTGGCGAAGTAGGCGTCCGCCTGCGTGTCGGGCACTCGCTCGACGCCTCCCTCGATCCGCACCTGCCGACGAAGCGTCTTCCAGTGGAACAGCAGGCCGGCGCGAGGGTTCGCGGCCAGCTGGTCGCCCTTCGCACTCTCCTCGTTGGTGTAGAACAGGAACCCGTCGGGGCCGTGTCCCTTGAGCAGGACCATGCGGACGGATGGCTGGGCATCGGCCACGGTCGCAAGCGCCATCGCTTCAGGGTCATTCACCTCCGCCTTATGCGCTTCGGCAAGCCATTCGTCGAAGAGGGCGAGCGGATCGGTCATGCTGGATGAGCGCTTAGGCTTGGCCTCGCCGAAACGGCAACCCATCTGGTCACGTCGTGCACACTGCGGCATGTGAGGAATATGGCTCTGGATCTTTATCAACGCCTGGGAGTGAAGCGCGGCGCGAGCGAGGCCGAGATCAAGAAGGCCTACCGCAGCCTCGCCAAGCAGCTTCATCCAGACCGAAACAAGGATAATCCGGAAGCGGCGAAGCGCTTCGGCGAAGTGACGCATGCTTATGATTTGCTGTCCGACAAGGACAAGCGCGCGCAGTACGATCGCGGCGAGATCGACGAAGACGGCAACCCCAAGATGCCGTTCGGCGCCGGCTTCGGGGGCTATTCGCGCGGAGCCGGCGGGCCGCACCCGGGGGCGGGGGCGGCCCCCGGCTTCGAGAACTTCAACTTCGGCGGCGACACGGCCGATCTCAGCGATCTGTTCGAAGGACTGTTTGGAGCTGCGGCGGGCCGTGGCGGGCAACCCGGCGGTGGCTTCGGCGGCTTCCGTCAGCGCGCGCGGGCACCGCAGAAAGGCGCCGACGTCGCATACCGGCTGCGCGTGCCGTTCGTCGATGCGGTGGCGCTCAAGCCGCAGCGGATCACCCTCGCCGATGGCAAGACCATTGACCTCAAGCTTCCGCCGGGACTGGAGGACGGAACCAAGATCCGCCTTGCGGGCAAGGGCGAGGAAGGGCCGGGCGGCCGCGGCGATGCGCTGGTCACGATCGAGGTCGAGCCGCATCGCTTTTTCAGGCGCGAAGGCACCAACATCCGGCTCGACCTGCCCGTCACGCTCAAGGAGGCGGTGCTCGGCGGCAAGGTGAAAGTGCCTACGCCGGAGGGCCCCGTCATGCTGACGGTGCCCAAGGGGACGACCTCGGGCAAGGTCCTTCGCCTTAAGGGCCGCGGGTTCACGGGGAAGGACGGCAAGCGCGGCGACCAGCTCGTCAACGTCGAGATCCACGTGCCGTCGAGCGACTCTGAACTTCAGAAGTTCGCCGAAGCCTGGAGCGGCGGCGGCAATCCTCGCGCAAGCCTTGGTGTTTAGAACAACCCTGTGAGGGATATCTCCCCCGAATCGCCTGAGGCACGGCGCAAGCGCCTGGCGAGCATGCGCGCGGCCTTCGGGACGGAGGTCGAGGAGAAGCTCAAGCCGCATCTCACGGTGTGGGAAGTGATCAAGCGCGTCGCCGTGGGCGTCTACAACGACGGCTTCATCCACGCCGGCAATCTCGCTTATCTGGCGATCGTCGCCTTGTTTCCCTTCTTCATCGTCGCGGCCGCGGTCGCGCACCTGCTTGGACAGGGCCAGGATGCGATGCTGACGGTGACCAACGTTCTCCGGCGCTTGCCGCCGGACGTCGCCGCGACCTTGCGCGAGCCGATCAACGAAGTGCTGACCGTCCGGACGGGCAACCTGCTCTGGTTCGGAGCAATCGTCGGGCTGTGGACGGCCACCAGCTTCGTCGAGACGATCCGCGACATCCTGCGCCGGGCCTACGGCGTGAAATATTGCGCGCCGTTTTGGGAATATCGCCTCGGTTCGATGCTGATGATTCTCGGCGCGGTGCTGCTGCTCATGCTGGCCTTCGCGATCAGCGCCGCGCTGACCATCGCCCATCATTTCATCATCGAATGGTTCCCGCTGGCGCAGAATATCGGGAGCACGCTCGGCCTCTACCGGCTGGTGCCCGCAGTGACCTTGTTCGGAACCTTCTATCTTTTGTTCCTGGCCCTGACCCCGTCGCGTTACCGCAAGCACGGATGCAGGAAGTGGCCCGGCGCCCTGCTCATCACCGCCTGGTGGCTGGGGACCGTCGAGGTTCTGCCAGGAGCACTCTCCCTGTTCGGCGGCTACACCCGGACGTACGGCAGCCTCGCCGGAGTGATGGTCGCGTTGATCTTCTTCTTCATGGTTGGCCTCGGAGTGGTGATCGGAGCCGAGCTCAACGCGGCGCTGGCAGAAGGCGGCGCCACCGCGCTAAAGGGCGAAATCTACACCGGGCCGTACACCGACGAGCTCGAAGTCGAGGAGCCGCAGCCGGGTGAGGATGTGAAGCCTGAACTGGAAACTGGGGGGCCGCAACTTTGAGCCAGTTGATGAGTGGTTTGATGGCGGGCAAGCGCGGCTTGATCATGGGTCTCGCCAACGACCGCTCGCTCGCGTGGGGCATCGCGCGGGCGGTGGCCCAGCAGGGCGCCGAGCTCGCCTTCTCGTACCAGGGCGAGGCGCTCGAGAAGCGGGTGCGGCCGCTGGCGATGGAGCTCGGCTCCGATATCCTCGTCGACTGCGACGTATCGGACATGAAGGCGCTCGATCGGGCGTTCGACGGGCTTCGCGACACGTGGGGGAGCATCGACTTCGTCGTCCACGCCATCGGTTATTCCGACAAGAATGAGCTGAGGGGCAAGTTCGTCGAGACGTCGATGGACAACTTCCTGATGACCATGAACATCTCGGTCTACAGCTTCGTCGCGGTCGCACAGCGCGCGCGGGCGCTGATGAGCAACGGCGGTTCGCTGCTGACGCTGACCTATTACGGCGCAGAGAAGGTGATCCCGCACTACAATGTGATGGGCGTCGCGAAGGCCGGGCTCGAAGCCTCCGTCAAATATCTGGCGGCGGATCTCGGGCCCGAAGGTATCCGGGTGAACGGCATTTCAGCCGGCCCGATCAAGACGCTCGCGGCAAGCGGAATCGGCGACTTCCGATACATCATGAAGTGGAACGAATATAATTCGCCGCTCCGCCGCAACGTCAGCATCGAGGACGTCGGCGGCGCGGGGCTTTATCTACTGAGCGACCTGTCGTCGGGTGTCACGGGCGAGATCCATCACGTCGACGCCGGCTACAATGTCGTCGGAATGAAGGCCGAGGACGCGCCGGACATCTCGACCGTGTGATGGCACGGATCGCGCGGAATGTTCGCGTGACGGGCCGAGTGCAGGGCGTCTTCTTCCGCGCATGGACTCGGGACCAGGCGAAGACTCACGACATCAAAGGGTGGATTCGCAATTGCGCCGACGGGTCGGTGGAGGGTCATCTCGAAGGTGAGGAGATGGCCGTTCGATGGTTGATCGACCTGATCTACGATGGTCCTGGCGGCGCACGCGTCGACAGGGTTGAAGCACAAGACGCCGAAGTCGAAGGCTTTTCCGACTTCGAGGTCCGGCACTAGCCCGAGAACGGGTCCCGCACGAGGATCGTGTCGTCGCGCTCGGGCGAGGTGCTGACGAGAGCGACCGGGCAGCGGATCAACTCTTCGATCCGGCGGACGTATTTGATCGCTTCGGCGGGCAGATCGGCCCAACTGCGCGCCCCCCGAGTCGAGCCGCTCCAGCCCTCGATTTCCTCGAAGACGGGCTCGACGCGCATCTGGTCGGCGGCGTGTGCCGGCAGATAGTCGAACTTCTCGCCGTCGAGGGTGTAGCCGGTGCAGATCTTCACCGTTTCGAAGCCGTCGAGCACGTCGAGCTTCGTCAGCGCGATGCCGGTGACTCCGCTCACCGCGACCGCTTGCCGGACGAGCACGCTGTCGAACCAGCCGCAGCGGCGGCGGCGGCCGGTGACCGTCCCGAATTCGTGACCGCGCTCTCCGAGCCGCTGGCCGACGTCATTGTCCTGCTCGGTCGGAAAGGGGCCCGAGCCGACGCGGGTCGTGTAGGCCTTGACGATGCCAAGGACGAACCCCGCGGCGCTCGGCCCCATGCCGCTTCCGGGACCTGTCGTTCCCGCGACGGTGTTCGACGAAGTGACGAACGGATAGGTGCCATGGTCCACGTCCAGCAGGACCCCCTGCGCGCCCTCGAACAGGATGCGCCGCCCGCGCGAGCGCGCCTCATCAAGGTCGCGCCACACGGGTTTGGCAAAGGGCAGGACGAAATCGGCAATCTCCGCGAGGTCGTTCTTGAGCCGCTCCCGGTCGACGGGAGGCTCGTTGAAGCCCGCGCGCAGCGCATCGTGATGGGCACAGAGGCGGTCGAGCAGCGGCCCGAGGTCGTCGAGCTGGGCGAGATCGCAAACGCGGATCGCGCGGCGCCCGACCTTGTCCTCATAGGCAGGGCCGATGCCGCGGCGTGTGGTGCCGATCTTGCCGGCGCCCGATGCATCCTCACGAAGCGCGTCGAGATCGCGGTGGATGGGAAGAATCAATGGACAGGTTTCCGCGATTCTCAGCACGTCTGGGGTGACCTCCACGCCCATCTCGCGCATCCGCTCGACCTCGGCCTTCAACGCCCACGGGTCGAGCACCACGCCGTTGCCGATCACCGACGGCGTCCCGCGCACGATGCCGCTGGGGAGCAGCGAAAGCTTGTAGGTCTGGTTGCCGACGACCAGCGTGTGGCCGGCGTTGTGGCCCCCCTGGAAGCGCACGACCATGTCGGCGCGACTCGCGAGCCAGTCGACGATCTTGCCCTTGCCTTCGTCGCCCCACTGGGCGCCGATGACCGTCACATTTCCCACTTGTCCGTTTCCTGCTGTGCAGCCCGCGCGGGGCTCTAAGGTTGGATAGGCTGTCCGTCAAAGCGCACGAATTTGTTGAACAGGCGGAACAGAAAACAGCTGCAATGCGTATTTCAGTTCCGCTACGTCCTGCCCGGGACACGAGACCACAACAGGGGAGTGAGAGAATGAAGACCACCACAGTTCTGGCGATCGCCCTCGGAATCGGCGCGCTGGCAGCGTGCAAGCAAAGCCCGCAGGAGCAGACCGCCGACAATATCGAGGCGAACGCGGAGAATACTGCCGACACGATGGAGGCGAACGCCGAGAACGTATCCGATAACATGCAGGCGAATGCCGAGAACGCCGCCGATGCGGTTCGCAATGAAGGCGAGCAGAAGGCCGATGCGGTGCGCAACAGCGCCGACGCGGACGGCAACAGCACCCATTAAGTGGCTGACGTTCGACCCGCTCGCACGCAGGCGGGTTGGCCAAAGGGCGCTCCTTTTAGGGGCGCCCTTTTCGCTATTTCTAGAAGCTCAGCGGAACGACCTCGCGAACGCCGGGGAGCTCGTGCAGCTGACCCGCGACCTCGCCCGTGATCGGATCGTCCACGGCGACCAGGGCGACAGCCTCGCCGGCTTCTTTCCGTCGGCCGAGATTGAAGGTCGCGATGTTAATGCGGTTTTCGCCGAGCTTGGTGCCGAGTGCGCCGATGAAGCCCGGCTGGTCGTTGTTGACGATGTAGATCATCTGCCCGGCAAGATCCGCCTCGACCGGAATTCCGAAGATATTCACGAGCCGGGGGGCGCGGTTGCCGAACAGGGTCCCCTCGACGCGCCTCGGTCCGTGATCGGTTCCGGCAGTAACCGCCACGAGCGTGTGATAATCGCCCTCGCGTTCGGTGCGAATCTCGCGCACGTCGATGCCGCGCTCCTTCGCGAGGAATGGCGCGTTGACCATGTTGACGGTGTCCGACCAGCTGCGCATCACGCCCGCCAGCACTGCGCCGGTGATCGGTTTTATATTCAGCTCCGCAGCGGCCCCCTCGACCTCGACGTCGATCGAGCGGATTTCCGTTCCCGCGATCTGGCCGATCAACCGTCCGAGCTTTTCGGCCAGGGCCATGTAGGGCTTCAGACGGGGCGCTTCCTCGGCGGAGAGTGACGGGACGTTCACGGCATTGGTGATTCCGCCGAGCAGCAGGAAGTCGCTCATCTGCTCGGCGACCTGGATCGCGACATTGACCTGGGCTTCGTTCGTCGAGGCCCCAAGGTGCGGCGTGCAGATCAGACCAGGCGTTCCGAACAGCGCATTCTCCTTCGCCGGCTCCTCGGAAAAGACGTCGAGCGCGGCGCCGGCGATGTGCCCGGATTCGAGCCCCTCCTTGAGCGCCGCCTCGTCGATGAGGCCGCCGCGCGCGCAATTGACGATGCGCACGCCGGGCTTCGTTTTGGCCAGGGCCTCACGGCTGAGGATGCCGCGCGTTTGATCCGTCAGCGGCGTGTGGAGGGTGATGAAATCGGCGCGGGCGAGGAGGTCCTCCAGCTCGACCTTTTCGACGCCCAGCTCGACGGCCCGCTCGGCTGACAAAAAGGGGTCGTAGGCGACGACCTTCATCTTGAGGCCATGAGCGCGGTCGGCGACGATCGACCCGATATTGCCGCAGCCGACGAGGCCGAGCGTCTTGCTGGCGAGCTCGACGCCGAGGAAGCGGTTCTTCTCCCACTTGCCGGCCTGGGTAGATTGGTCCGCCTGCGGGATTTCGCGGGCCAGCGCGAACAGCATCGCGATCGCATGCTCGGCCGTGGTGATCGAGTTGCCGAACGGCGTGTTCATGACGACGATTCCTCGCGCCGAGGCGGCCGGCACGTCGATCGTGTCCACGCCGATGCCGGCGCGGCCGATCACCTTCAGCCGCGGCAAAGCGGCGTCCATGACCAGCGCGCTGATCCTGGTCGAGCTGCGGACGGCGATGCCATCATAGCCGGCGACGATCGCGATGAGCTCATCGGGCGACAGGCCCGGCTTCTCGTCCACGTGGATGCCGCGCTCGCGGAAGATCGCGGCGGCCTTCGAGTCCATCTTGTCGGCGATGAGGACGCGGACTTGTTCGCTCACGCGGTGGCCTCCCATGCCCAGTCGAGCCACGGCCCGAGCGCCTCGATGTCGGCCGTGTCGACGGTCGCTCCGCACCATATGCGCAGTCCGGGGGGCGCATCGCGGTACGCGCCGACGTCATAGGCGGCGTCTTCCTGTTCGAGGAGCTTGGCGATCGCTTTCTGGCGCGTTCTATTGGTCTCAACGTTCGAGCGCTCGATGAACTGCAGGCAGACGGAAGTGTTTGACCGGGTGGCCGGATCGTTCGCGAGATGCTCGATCCAGTCGCAGCCTTGCACCCAGCGATCGAGCGCGGCAGCGTTGGCGTCTGCTCGGGCGACGAGCGCCTCGAGGCCGCCGATGCGTTCCGCCCAGTCGAGCGCGACCAGCCAGTCCTCAATGCACAGCATCGAAGGCGTGTTGATCGTCTCGCCGCGGAAGATGCCCTCGATCAGCTTGCCGCTCTTGGTCAGGCGGAAGATTTTCGGCAGAGGGCGAGGGGCGGCCTCCCGTTCGAGCCGCTCGACGGCGCGGGGTGAAAGCACGAGCATCCCATGCGCGGCCTCCCCGCCGAGTGCCTTTTGCCAGCTGAAGGTACCGACATCGATCTTCGCCCAATCAATGTCCTGGGCGAAAGCCGCGGAGGTCGCATCGCAAATGGCGAGGCCGGTGCGATCGCCCGCGATCCAATCGGCGTTCGGTACGCGCACCCCGCTCGTCGTGCCGTTCCAGGTGAAGACGAGGTCGCGCGCCGGATCGATGCGGGTGAGTTCCGGAATCTCGCCGTAATCGGCGGTCCGGATCTCGGCATCTAGCTTGAGCTGCTTGGCGACGTCGGTGACCCAGCCGGCACCGAAGCTCTCCCACGCCAGCATCGTCACCGGCCGGGTGCCGAGCAACGACCAGATCGCCATTTCCATCGCCCCCGTGTCGGAGGCCGGGACAATGCCGAGCCGGTAATCGGCAGGAAGCTGGAGCAGTGCGTGGGTCCGGTCGATGGCTTCGGCGAGAAGCGGCTTGCCGACGCTCCCGCGGTGAGACCTGCCGAGCGCCCGCGTGCCGAGCAGATCGGGTCTCCAGCCCGGCGGCTTCGCGCACGGACCGGATGAGAAATAGGGTCTTGCGGGTTTGGAGTGCGGTTTTGCGCGGCGCACAATGGCGCCCGCCGCGTCGGCTTCAGTCAAATTCACTCTCCTTCCAGAGAGCTCGCGCCGCGTTGGGACGGCGTGGCCCGATGCCGGTTTTAAGCGCGAATGCGGCCGCCGCAAGCCAGCGCGAAAGATTCGCTTCGACTCCGCAACAGGATAGGATGCTGCACTGCACAAGAAGTTGATTTCGCTTCGAGAATGACCGCATTTGAACGGTTCACCGTAGAGTCCTCGCAACTCGTCCCGCTCAGAGGGGCAAAAGGTTGAATTCCTTAACCATCGCCGCGCAGTCTCCTCTCCTGCCGCGCGGGAATGGGCAATTACCGTGTTCCGGCGAGGGGCTGGGGAGCTCCTGATTGGTGTAGATCCATCGCTGCGCATTGGCGCGGCGTGGGAGCTTTGGAGCGGGGACAAATGACTGCAGTTCTGGCGGCGACGACATTGTTTCGCGACCGCGACCTCTTCGTCCATGACGGATCGAGGCTGCGTCGATTCCGGGTTTCTGCCCCGGTTCAGGCCGTCCTCTTCGTTATTCTCCTGACCCTTGTCGGCTGGGCCAGCTTTGCCACTGCGCAACTGATCAGCCGTCCCCACATTATCGGCGGCATTTCCGCTGCGACCGAAGCCCGCGCCCGCCAGATCGAGCAACGCCAAGCTCTGATCGAGGCAGCGCTCAGCGGCCAGAGGATCGACCCCCAATTGATCGCCGCAGCAGCCGGCGGCCGCATCGCCAAGGACGGTCCGCTCGCGCGCGTCGAGGAGCAGCAGCTCGAGCAAGCCGCGCTCGTCGCGCAGGCGCTCGACGTCCGTTACCAGGTCACCGCCGCCGAGCTGAAGCGGCTCGGCATCAGCCCGGCTCGCGTCGGGAGCCATGACGGCGTCGGCGGACCGTTCGAAAGTGCCGGCAACGCCACGTTCAAGGCGCTGTTCAACAGCTGGAAGAAGCTCGACCAGCTCCAGGACGGCGTCATCGCCGTTCCCTCGGACAAGCCGGTGAAGATGGACGTATCCTTCACGAGCGGCTTCGGCGTTCGTTCCGATCCATTCCATGCCGGCGCTGCGATGCACCCCGGCATCGATCTCGCCGGAGGCTACGGCACGCCGATCTACGCGACTGCCGACGGCACCGTGCTGCGCGCGGGCTGGAACAGCGGCGGCTACGGCAATCTGGTCGAAATCGACCACGGCCGGGGAATCACCACTCGTTACGGTCACATGTCGGCGATCCTCGTCCATCCGGGCCAGCACGTCACCCGCGGGCAGCAGGTCGGCCGCATGGGCTCGACCGGCCGTTCGACCGGCAACCACCTGCACTATGAAGTGCGAATCGACGGCCGCGCCGTGAACCCGATCCCCTTCATGAAGTCGACCGACTACGTGCTCGCGATGCAGCGCCGCGCGAACTCGGCCTCGATGGACGCGGTGGCGATCGGCGGACCGAGCGGCGGCAAGTAATATTGTTGGGAGCGGTGGCGCTCCCTATCTCGATCCCGTGAGCGACATCATTCTCACCGAAAACGCCGCGAAGCGCATCGCGTGGATCGCGGAGCGTCAGTCGAAGCCGGCCATCCTGCGCCTCGCCGTCGATGGCGGCGGCTGCGCGGGCTTCACCTACAAGTTCGAGCTTGCCGATGCGCCGGACGCGGACGACGAGGTGACGGAGACCGACGGCGTGAAGCTGGTCGTGGATCCGATCAGCCTCGATCTCGTGCGCGGATCAGCGGTCGATTTCGTCGAGGACCTCGGCGGCGCGGCGTTCAAGGTCACCAACCCCAAGGCGCAGTCGGGCTGCGGCTGCGGAAGCAGCTTCTCCGTCTAGCTTCGACCGGTTAGGGCAGGCAAATGAAGCTTGCCACCTACAACCTCAACGGCATCCGCGCGCGCCTTCCGCGGCTCCTCGAATGGCTGGAGCGCGAGCAGCCGGACATCGCCTGCCTGCAGGAGTTGAAATGCGCCGACGAGGCGCTGCCGATCGGCGATATCGAGGCGGCCGGCTACGGCGCCGTCTGGCACGGGCAGAAGGGCTTCAACGGGGTCGCCATCCTTGCGAAAGGCGACCAGCCGGAGCTTCGCCGCGTCGGCCTCCCCGGCGATCCCGACGACACCCACAGCCGCTACATCGAGGCGGAGGCGAAGGGCTTCGTCGTTGCGTCGATTTACCTGCCCAACGGCAATCCCGTCGGCACCGAGAAGTTCGACTACAAGCTCAAGTGGATGGAGCGCCTTTGCGCCCATGCGGCGGCGTTGCTCAAAGACGAGCGTCCGGCGGTGCTGTGCGGTGACTGGAACGTCGTACCGGAAGACCGCGACGTCTTCTCGATCCGCGCGACCGCCAATGACGCCGTATGCCAGCCCGAAACGCGCCAGGCATACCGCCGCATCCTCCACCAGGGCTGGACCGACGCGCTGCGAGCGCTGCATCCGCGCGAGGAGAAACTCTACACCTTTTGGGATTATACCGCCGGCTGCTGGCAGCGCGACCTCGGCTTCCGGCTCGATCATCTGCTCTGCTCGCCTGAAGCGACGGACCGGCTTCAGGCAGCAGGCGTCGACAAGTGGGCGCGGGGGCAGGAGAAAGCCAGCGACCATGCGCCGACCTGGATCGAGCTGAACTAGGTCAGGCCTTTTGAAGAAGCGCCTGATCCGCGCTTCTCCGCAGATCGGCCAGGTTTGTCGCTTCCGCATTTCGCTCGCCTACGAGCATAGCTTCGACGGCGGCGAGCACCTGCGCAGCGATGTCGAGGTTTTGTAAGGACGCTCCATGTCGCTGAACGGCGCAGGGATCGCCGGCGAGCGCTTCGCCCAGTCGATCGAGCAGGCTGGAGACTCGGCGAAGATCTTCTGCGAGCTGCTCCCCAGCCTCCGGGACTTCGATGCGAGCTGCCGTGTCCGCGACCGGAGGAACCCGTAACGGTATCGCACCGCCTTTCACGAGCCGCACGACCTCATCGACGCGCCGTTGCTCCGCATTCGCCGGCGGCGCTCGCCATTGACCGACATCGACCCGCCCGGAGAACCTCAAGCCGCAGCGGCCTTCGCAAGACCATGCCACTAATCCGTGCGCGATCAGAGTTCCGCGGACAAGCTGGACGAGGGAGCCAGGCGCATGAACGAGCCCCGTTTCAATGAGAGCGCCACTCGTGGACATATTGCGGATTTTCACGGCTGACGAGCAGCCGTCGCAATAGAGGGCTGCAGCCAAGTACATACTCGCCCTGGGTGCAGCGCGGTCGTCATGCTCACCGGTCAGCGGCGAGCTTTGCACCGTCTCATTCCTTGTGATCCTCACAGGCTGGCACGTGGGTCGCAAGTGTTAACACCTCGCGAGTTGTACCTCCGTTACGGACCTAAAGCGCCTTCTCGAAGATGCGGTAGCGGTGGTTGATCTTCGCGCTGGGCAGCTCGGCGATGGACAGCATCCCCTTGTTGTCCTCGAGGATCCAGCCGAACTCGCCGATCTTCACTCCGAACTTGCTGACGACCTCGCGCCGGGTGAACTCGATCAGCATGAAGGCGAGCTGGCTGGCCATCCGGCTTCCGTGCAGCTTTTTTGCGACGCCCATCAGCGGTACCCGCGCGCGGTGCGTGTGCGGCTTTCGAAGACGCCATAACAGCTTGGCCCAATTGAACGGGAAGAGCTCGCCGTTGAGATCCTTGATGAGCTCGTTGATGTCCGGAATGGTGAGCATGAACGCGACCGGCTCGCCATCATATTCGGCGATCCAGACGAGCTCGTTGTAGATGATCGGCTTCAGCTTCTTGCCCGCGTAGGCGATCTCTGACTCCGTCAGCGGAACGTAGCCCCAATTGTTCGACCATGCGTCGTTGAGGAGATTGAGGATGACCCTCGCTTCCTCGGCGAACCTGGATTTATCGACCTGCCGAAGCTTGAGCCGGGGATTGCGTTCGCCCATCGCGATCAGGCGGCTGATCTTCTCGTCCCACCAATGCTCGATATTGACCTCGTAGGTGAGAAGGTCCTTGGCCTTGGTGTAGCCCGAAGCCTCGATCCAGCCGCGATATTCCGGCCGGTGATGCCCCATCATCGCGGTCGGATCCTCGGCGAAACCCTCGATCTCGAGGCCTGGCTCGTCCCAGATTGAAAGGCTGACGGGGCCCAGCGCACGCTTCATGCCCTGCTGACGAAGCCAGTCTTCTGCGGTGGCGATCAGCGCGGCCGCAGCTTCGCCGTCGAGCGCTTCGAACATGCCCCACTGGCCTGTCCCGGCGCCCATATGCTCCTGCACGAGATCGTCGACCTGGGCGCTGATGCGTCCGACGACTTTGCCACCGCGCTCCGCCAGCCACAGCTGCGCCTTGGCATGCTCGAACCAGGGATTCTTGCCCGGGGTGATCAGCCCGTGAACCTCGTCCTTGAGCGGCGGCACCCATGCAGGGTCGTCCTTGTAGACCTCCCATGCGAGATCGACGAAGGCCTTGCGGTCCTTCCTGGTCTTCACCGGGCGGATCGTTACGGGTGCGCTGCTCATGCGCGAGGGGCTAGCGGCTCAAGCCACCAAGCGCCAGTTAAGGTTGAGACGCCTAAGTCCCGCCACTATCTCGTGCCAGACGCCGACCTTCAGCTACGACTTATGAACCACGCAGCGACCCTCGAGCGCCAACGCAGCGACGCGGCTGAAAGCCGCCCCGTACGTGCGCGCGTCAAAGACGACGCGACGATGCTGAAGGCCGCGGCGAACCTGACGCGCGACCTCAATGTGCCGAATGCGCGGATCTACTGGACCGACATGCTCGGCTCGGCGCTGCTCGGCTATGCGGGGCTGTTCGGAGCGATGTTCCTTCGTCCGACATGGCTGGCGGTAGTCGCTGGCCTGGTGGGTGTGCTGGCGCTCTACCGCGCCGGCTCGTTCATCCATGAGCTGACGCACATCAAGAACGGCGCGGTGAAGGGCTTCCGGTTCACCTGGAACCTTGTTGTCGGCATCCCGCTGCTGGTGCCGAGCTTCATGTACGAAGGCGTGCACAACCAGCACCATGCGAAGCGCTATTACGGCACGGTCGACGATCCGGAGTATCTGCCCTTGGCGTTGATGCACCCGTGGACGCTGCCGGTCTTCCTGGTCGCGGCCGCGCTCGCGCCCCTGGGCATGCTGATCCGCTTCGGCATCCTCGCACCGCTGTCGATGCTGTCGCCGAAGCTGCGCTCGCTTGTGGTCGGTCGATACTCGGGCCTGCAGATCAACCCCAAGTTCGTCCGCCCCAAGCCCGAGGGCGAGTTCGCGCGCGACTGGGTGTGGCAGGAGGTCGCGTGCAGCGTCTGGTCGATTGCTTTGCTGGCGATGGTCGCGACGGGCGTGATCCCGCTTCGCGATTTCCTGATCTTCCTGGGCGTCGCGTCGGGCGTGATGTTCCTCAACCAGGTGCGCACGCTGGTTGCGCACTTGTGGGAAAATGAGGGCGAACCGATGAGCGTCACCGCCCAATATCTCGACAGCGTCAACGTGCCGCCACCCGGGACTTTGCCAGCACTCTGGGCCCCCGTGGGCCTACGCTACCACGCGCTGCATCACCTGCTTCCGGGTTTGCCCTATCATGCGCTCGGCGAGGCCCACCGGCGCCTGTGCAGGGAGCTTGAGACTGGCTCGGTCTATCATGATGCAGCGCATCGCGGCCTCTCCCCGTTGGTTGTGCGGCTAGCGGCGCGGACCTTGACGAATCGGCGGATTTCCGCTTGAGCGCTCCGCGTCCGGCGGGCTGAGGCTCGCCGTTGTCATTTGGGCCAATGCGCAGCCGCCCGAAGTGCTGCGTGGCCGGGGATACCTCACACGGTCCCCTGACGAACGAAAGGAATGACCTATGCGCCATCGTGTTGGCGGCCGTAAGCTTCAGCGCACCTCGAGCCACCGTGCAGCCCTGTTCCGCAACATGGCCGCGGCGCTCATCAAGCACGAGCAGATCACGACGACCACGGCCAAGGCGAAGGAGCTTCGCCCCTATGTGGAGAAGCTGATCACGCTCGCGAAGCGCGGCGGCCTGTCGAACCGTCGTCTCGCCCAGTCGCGGCTCATGGACGACGCGCAGCTCGCCAAGCTCTTCGACGTGCTCGGCCCACGCTATGCGGATCGCAACGGCGGCTACACCCGCGTCATCAAGGCCGGCATCCGGACGTCGGACGCGGCCCCGATGGCGGTAATCGAGTTCGTCGACCGCGACGTTTCCGCCAAGGGGCAGGACAGCGGCCCCGTGATGGTCGAGGACGAACTCGAAGCGGCTTGACCCGCTCTCGACTAAGCCATTCTCGCGTAAGTATTTTTCGGCACTTTCCTGAACGGTCGCCAACGCGGCCGTTCAGCGCTGATGCAGCGCCGTAACGATAAAGCGCCCTCCATGGGTCGCCGTGCGTTTTGCCCGGTGAGTCGGCAACGAGGGAGTTTGCCATGAAGGCAGTGACGTGGATCTTGGCGGGCGGCGTTGCTGCTGCCGCGCTCGTAGGTGCGGCACCCGCAGCCGCGCAATATTACCCCGGCTACGGTTATGGCGGCGGGATCGGCCAGGTCATCGGCCAGATCTTCGGCGGCGGCTATGGCTACAACGGCTACGGCTACAACGGTTATGGCGTGAACCAGCAGGCGATCGTCAACCAGTGCGCCGCTGCGGTCCAACAGCGCTTGAGCGGCGGATACGGCTACAATGGCTACGGCTATAACGGCTACGGCTACAACAACGCCTACGGCGGCGGTGGCCGAGTGCTCGGCATCAGCCGCGTCGAGCCGCGTTCCAATGGTTTCACCGTACGCGGCGTCGCGACCAGCGGTCGCTACGGATACAATGGCTATGGGGGGCAGGCTCAAGTTGACCTGACCTGGCGGTGCAAGGCCGACTATCGCGGTTATATTGCCGACATCGATATCAACCCGGCCCAGCGCAATTACGGCTACGGCAACAGCTACACGCCGTACAACCAGTACGATTATTCGCAGTACGGCTACCGCCGCTACTAAGCGGCCGACGAGTTCGTCACGAGTGCGCCGGGGCCCGAAAGGCTCCGGCGCATTTGCGTTTCAGGGGTTGGCTCTCTATCCGCCCGCCATGACGGTCCAGCCCACCGAAACCATCCTCATCGTCGACTTCGGAAGCCAGGTGACGCAGCTGATCGCGCGTCGCATCCGCGAGGCCGGTGTCTATTGCGAGATCGCGCCCTTCAGCTCGGCCGAAGAAGCGTTCGACCGGCTTCAGCCGAAAGGCGTCATCTTCTCTGGCGGCCCCTCCTCCGTCCTTCACGACGAGAGTCCACGCGCGCCGCAGAGGCTCTTCGACAGCGGATTGCCTCTGCTCGGCATATGCTACGGCCAGCAGACTCTTCACCAGCAGTTGGGGGGCAAGGTCGTCGCCTCGGATCAGCGCGAGTTCGGCCGCGCGTTCATCGACATCGTCGCGCCGTCGGCGTTGTTCGATGGTCTGTGGAACATCGGCGAGAAGCACCAGGTGTGGATGAGCCACGGCGACCGCGTCGAGACTCTCGCACCCGGATTCGAGGTCGTCGCCCGGTCCGAAGGCGCTCCCTACGCGATCGCCACCAACGAGGAGGCGAAGCGCTACAGCCTCATGTTCCACCCGGAAGTCGTGCACACGCCCGACGGCGGCAAGCTGCTCGCCAATTTCGTGCGGCACGTGTGCGGCTGCGCGGGCGACTGGACGATGGCGAGCTTCCGCGATGCCAAGATCGCCGAGATCCGCGAGCAGGTCGGCAAAGGGCGGGTGATCTGCGGCCTGTCCGGCGGCGTCGACAGCGCCGTCGCCGCGGTGCTGATCCACGAAGCGATCGGCGACCAGCTCACCTGCGTCTTCGTCGACCACGGCCTCATGCGTCAGGGCGAAGCCGAGCAGGTCGTCTCGCTGTTCCGCAACAGCTACAACATCCCGCTGGTCCACGTCGACGCGAGCGCGGACTTCCTCGGCGGCCTCGCGGGCGTCAGCGACCCGGAGAAGAAGCGCAAGTTCATCGGCTCCGAGTTCATCAACGTCTTCGAAGCGGAGGCGAAGAAGATCGGCGGCGCCGACTTCCTCGCTCAGGGCACTCTCTACCCCGACGTCATCGAGAGCGTGAGCTTCACCGGCGGCCCGTCGGTGACGATCAAAAGCCACCACAATGTCGGCGGGCTGCCCGAGCGCATGAACATGAAGCTGGTCGAGCCGCTGCGCGAGCTGTTCAAGGACGAGGTCCGCGAGCTCGGCCGTGAGCTGGGCCTGCCCGAAGCCTTCGTCCAGCGGCACCCGTTCCCCGGGCCTGGCCTGGCGATCCGGATCCCGGGCGAGGTCACGAAGGACAAATGCGACATTCTTCGCAAGGCCGACGCGATCTACCTCGAGGAGATCCGCAACGCCGGCCTGTATGACGCGATCTGGCAGGCGTTCGCGGTGCTTCTGCCCGTGCGGACCGTCGGCGTGATGGGCGATTACCGCACCTATGACCATGTCTGCGGCCTGCGGGCGGTTACGTCGGTCGATGGGATGACCGCCGACGTCTTCCCCTTCGATCCGCAATTCCTGAGCCGGGTCGCGACGCGCATCGTGAACGAAGTGCAAGGGATCAACCGGGTGGTCTACGACTATACGTCCAAGCCGCCCGGCACGATCGAGTGGGAATGAAGTGGCGCACCGCTCGCGCATCAACGGCATCCTCATCGACTGCAAAGTCGAGGACATTGGCGCGGCAGCGCAATTCTGGGCCGGCGCGCTGGGCCGTGCCGTGGATCCCGACCATCCGGGCACCCGCGGCAATTACGTAATGCTGGAAACGCCGCCGGACGAAATCAGCGTCCAGATCCAGCGCGTCGATCACGAAAGCCGCGTTCACATCGACATCGAAACCGATGACATCGAGGCCGAGGTGGAGCGGCTCGAGAAGCTCGGCGCCGTCGTCGACACCCGCATGGAGCGATGGGTGGTGATGCGCGCGCCATCGGGGCAGCGTTTCTGCATCGTCCGCGTTCAGCGTCCCGGGTGGCCCAAAGGCGCGACCACCTGGGAGTAGCCATGTCGAAGATCATTGCCCTCGCGTTCGCGGCCGCCGTGGTCATGGCTGCGACGCCGCCGCACCCGGACCCCGACACAAATGCCTGGTGGTCGATCACGGGCCAGCTTTCCAACGATGGGATGGAGGGTCGGGACACGGGATCGGCGGCTTACGAGCGAGCTTCCCGCCTCGTCGCTTCGAAATTCGCAGCCGCGGGACTCAAGCCGGCGGGAGACAAGGGCAGTTGGTTCCAGCGTGTGCCGATGCACGAGATCGCCGTTACGCGAGCGACGTTCCGGGTGGCCGGCAGGCCGCTCGCGTTTCTCCATGAGCTGACGGTGTCCCCGACCGCAGGAATGCCTGCGCAGGTCGATGCGTTGCTCTTCTACGGCGGTTATTGCGATGCGGCTTCGCTCAAGCAGGTCCGCGGGAAGATCGTCATCTGCCACGGGACGCGCAAAGCGGGACTGCCAGGCGCGGCCGAGCGAGAGGCCGCGGTGCGGGCTGCCGGGGCAGCGGGCATGCTGACGATCGCGGACCCAGGCTTCACTATCGAGCCGCCGCGCTGGCCCTATGCTTATGCGCGCACGGTTACGCTCGCCGGCGATCCCCGGAAGCCGGACCCGTTCCTCCGCATGACCCTGAAGGCTCAATCCCTCGGCAAGCTTCTGGTTGGCAGCGGAAGGAATGCAGCGGCGCTGATCGCAGCAGGAAGCGCCGGCCGCCCCTTGCCGACCTTCACCATTGCCAATCGCCTGAAAGCGCGATTCGCCGTACGCGAGCGCGACATCTCCTCAGCCAACGTCATCGCGATGTTGCCCGGGTCCGATCCGAACGCGGCAAACCAGACCGTCGTTCTGACGGCCCATCTCGATGGCTATGGATATGGCGAGCCCGTCAACGGCGATCGGATCTACAACGGCACCCTGGACGACGCCGCATACGTTGCGCTGCTCATCAGGCTGGCCGAGCGGCATAGGCAATCATTTCGCCGGCCGATCCTCTTTCTGGTCGTGACCGGAGAGGAAAAAGGCCTGCTGGGTTCGCGATGGTTCGTGGAGCATCCGACCGTGCCGCTCTCGCGCATCGCCGCGGACATCAACCTCGACCAGCTGCGGCCGATCTTCCCGCTCCAGCTGCTCACGGTTCATGCGCTCGGCGACACGACGCTTGGGGACGATGCCCGCTTCGTCGCCCAAGGCCTCGGCATCGCCGTTCAGCGGGATCCGGAGCCGGAGCGAAACCTTGTTTCCCGGTCAGACAATTGGCCGTTCATGCAGGCCGGAATTCCGGCGACCGGCTTTGTGTTCGGCTATCGGCCTGGCTCACGCAGCGAGCAAATTTATCGGCAATGGTACCGCACGGGCTATCACAAGCCGCAGGACGATCTGAAGCAGCCGATGGACTGGAAGGCCGCCGCCGACTTCAACCGATTCTTTTACCAGCTCGTGGAACGCGTCGCCGATCAGCCGCAGCCTCCGGCGTGGAAGAACGGCAGCGCCTTGAGACCGCGATAAGCCTGCCTCCTTTGGTGCAGGGGTAGGAGCCAAGTCGCGACCTCGCCGACGCGGCCGCTGTTAATAGGTAACTTCCGATTTACCGTCGTATTGACGAGATTTGCGTCCTGCGCTGAGCATCCGGCGGGCTCAATTGGGTGGGAATCACATGTTGAGGAATGCGACTTGCGCGGCGGCCGCGGGTACCGTGCTCCTTGCAGGCTGCGCCACGGCTCCGGCGACGAAGGTCGCGGACACCAGTGCGAAAACTTCTGCATCGCACGAAGTGCCGTATCGCTGGACTCAGGGCGCGGCTCCCCAGGCGCACAAGGACATGGTTTCCACTTTCGGAAAGGTGGGCCTCGCGCCGGGTCAATATCTGCTTGCGGAGACGATTCCCGCCGAGGGCGACACGCGGGTCGTGGTCGATCTGCTGACCCAGATGGCCTACGTCTACCGCGCCGATAAAATGGTCGGCGCCTCGACCATCTCGAGCGCCAAGCGCGGCATGATCACGCCGCTCGGCTTCTGGTCCGTGCTCGAGAAGCACAAATTCTACCGGTCGAAGAAGTACGACAATGCGCCGATGCCCTGGATGCAGCGGATCGACGGCTACGGGATCGCATTCCACGGTGGGAACAATCCGGGGTATCCGGCGAGCCACGGATGCATCCGGCTGCCGATGAAATTCGCCGAAAAGCTCTACGGACTGACGAAGGTCGGGTCGAAGGTGGTGATCGAGGGATAAGGAAAATGGGCGGAGCCGAAGCCCCGCCCAAGCGAGATTATCGGCGCCCGCCGCGGCCGGGGCCGCTGTTCTCCGGATTGTTGGTGCCAAGCGTCGCAGCGCCTTCCGGCGAGGTGGTCGCCTGCGGTCCGTTTTTCGCACCGGCGGCCATTCCGCCGGTTTCCGAACGGGACGCGCCCAGGAGCAGCTCATCCTGGTCCTGACCGCCTCCCTGCTGGCCACGATTCTGCTGGCGATTCTGGCGCCAGCTGTCGAAATCGCTGTGGAACTGCTGCTCACGCTCGCGGCAATAGTCGGCGTAATCGCGGTCGAGCGCCTGCATCTGGCGGTCGCGCCAGCTGCGATAATGGTCGTCCGGGTGGCTGCTGAAGCTCTGGCGTTCCCGCGACTCTTCGGATCCGCCGAAGCCGCGCTGCTCGGGGCCGCCGCGATAATCGCCCTGGGAGCTGCCATAGCCATAGTCCCGGCGGTACTCGCCGAAGGCGCGGCCGCGCTGCGGCCAATCGCGGTTGTTTTCCCAAGCGCCGCGATCGCTTCCACCGCGATAGTCGCGCTCGTCATCGCGGAACCATGAACGCGCCTCGTCGCCCATTCGCGAGAAGAAGCCGCGGTCGTCGTCACGGTCGCGGAAGCGATCGCGATCTTCGTCGCCGAACATGAATCCGCGCCCGCGATCGCGGCTGCGCCAGTCGCGCTCGTCCCTGGCGCGCCAATCGCCGCGCTCGCGATCGTCGCCGCCAAAATCTTCGTCATATTCGCGGAGATAGCCGTGCTGTGCCATGGAATTGCTCCTTCATGTCAAGAAACGGAGGGCCTTGCGGCCACGTGTCGGAAACGAACCACGGCTGCTTGGGATGCGCTTGTTGTCGCTGGGGCCGATGATCCTGCCGCAGCGCTATGCGGCCCGCGCGCTATCCTCGGAGCTCGGGCGAAGCGGCAGCTCGAGTGCGGTCCGGAGTCCGGGCCTGTTGTCCTCGAGCACGAGATGGCCCTCGTGCAGGTGAGCGATGGCTTGCGCAAGCGCCAGGCCAAGACCAGCGCCCTGGTCGGAGCGGCTGGAATCGAGGCGGCCGAAGCGGCGGAGAGCCTCGGCACGAAGCTCGGCCGGGATACCGGGCCCCCTGTCGGCGACATCGATCCGCATCTCTTTGCCGTTGTTGCTGACGTCGATCCGGATCTCGCCGCCTCCCGACCCATAGCGAACGGCATTTTCGATCAGGTTGCTGATCGCCTGCGCGAGAAGCTGGCGGTGGCCGTAGAGCGGAATCGGCCGCACAGGAGGGTCGTATTGGATGACGGCGCCGGCCTCCTCCGCAACCGGTTCGTACATTTCGCACAGTTCGGCGGCGAGCTCACCCAGGTCGAACCAGTTGAACTGCTTGCGGCCCGTCAGCGCTTCGGAACGGCTGATTTCCAGCACCGAGGTGAGAATCCGCATCAAGGCGTCGGCCTGGCGGATGACGCTGCCGAGAAGCTCTTCCTGCTCGTGCGGGTCGGCGGTCTCGGCCGCTGCGTGCGCCGCGGAACGCAGGCGGCTGACCGGGGAGCGCAGGTCGTGCGCCAGCGAGTCCGTCAGCATCCGCAGCTCGTCCATCAGTCCGCCGATCCGATCGAGCATCGCATTGATCTGCTGGCTGAGCCGATCGAAGGCGTCCCCGCTGCCCGACAGCGGAACGCGGCCGCTGAGGTCGTGGCGACTGATGCGGCTGGCGACGGCCACGATATTGCCGATGCGAAGGCCAACGTAGCGAGCCAGGACCGCCCCGCATGCGAGGCCGAGCAAAAGGGCCAGCGCAAGCGCGATGATCAACGATCGTTCCAGCGTCTCCTTGATGGCCAGTCCTTCGCCGGCGATGCGGCCGCTGATAAGCCACTGGCCGTTGCGGAGGTGATGGACGATCACGATCGCGCGCCGGGGCGTCGGTTGACCGCGCAGGCGCAGGAACGTGGTTCGCGACCCCTCGCTCAGCCGGCTTTGCGACAAAGCGTCGATATTGCCGATCCGCTCCTGCCCGTTGGTGTCGAGCAGCGCGACGACCGCCAGCGGGTCGGCATAAGCGATGGTGTCCTGCACCGCGCCGGTCAGCGCCGGCTCGCCGCCCGAGCGGAATACGTCAATCAGGACCTTGTCCTGCTCGACGACCTGCTGCCGCATCTCCGAAACGGCTTCGTCGTGCGTGCGCCAATAGATGAAGCCGATGACCGCGACGTTCGACAGCAACGCCAGAAGCCCCGCGAGCAGGGCGATTCGAAGGGTCGTGGGCATGCTGGAAGGTATAGCGCGCTCAGGCGGCCAGCATGTAGCCCGCGCCTCTCACCGTGTGCAGCAGCGGTTTTTCGAACCCGTCGTCGAGCTTTCGGCGAAGACGGCTGACGTGGACGTCAATGACGTTGGTGCCCGGGTCGAAATGATAATCCCAGACCTGCTCGAGAAGCATCGTCCGAGTGACGACGCGGCCTTCGTTGCGCGCGAAATATTCGAGCAGCAGATATTCGCGCGGCTTGAGATCGAGCTTCTTCCCGTCGCGTTTCACCGTCCGGGAGAGCGGGTCGATTTCGAGGTCGCCCACCGTCAGGCGATGATCGGCAGGATTGATCCGGGCCTCGCGCCTGCGAAGCAGCGCGTTCACCCGGGCGAGCAGCTCGGCGAACGAGAAGGGCTTCACCAGATAATCGTCGGAGCCGCACTCGAGGCCTTCGATCCGGTCGCCGACCGAGGCGAGGGCCGACAGGACGAGGACGGGCGTCTCGATTCGTGCAGCACGCAGGGCCTTCAGCACGGACAAGCCATCGAGCGCCGGAAGCATGCGATCGAGGATGATCAGATCAAAGCTTCCATCGGTGGCTCGGAACAGCCCGTCCTGGCCGTTGCTCGCCTGCTCGACGCTGTGACCTTCCTGGGTCAGGCCCTTGCTGAGGTATGCGGCCGTTTCGGCGTCATCCTCAACGACCAGGATCTTGCGTCCCATAATCGCTCCCTGCGCGGCTATCGTAAGCCTACATAATGCTTCCGTGCGGCGGGCGCAGCGGGGGAGGGAGAGCCGGCGCGCCCTGCCGCACGGAAACGGTAATCCTAACTAGCTGGTCTTCTTTTCGGCGGTGGACTTGGTGGTCTTCTTGGCGATCGCATGCTTTTTCGCATGATGCTTTCTGGCATGATGCCTGGCGTGCTTCTTGCCCTTGTTCGGGGTCACCTTGGTCGTGACGGTCGTCGTCGCGGTGGACTTGGCGCCCTTCGTGACCATCGTCTTGGTGCTCTTCGTGCCGGAGCTGGACTGAGCAAGTGCCGGAGACGCGATCAGGCCAAGCGCTGTAAGAGACGCAATCAACGCTTTCATGTTTTCCTCCTTATCGCCCCGCCGCATTGGCCGGGCCGAGGGTGGTGTAGGGCCGCGCGGCTCTCACCGCCGTGGCCGTGAAATTACATGCAGTTCATGCGGAAAGGCGCCGCAAAGTGCCGCCCGGCGCGAGGGGCGATGGGCGCCGGGCGGATTGCGTGAGCGGCTTACTTCTTGGGCTTGGCCGCGTCGTGCTTCGCGTTCCTGGCGGCGAGCTTGTTGGACTTCTTGACCTGCTTGGTGACCTTGGCGGGCGCCGCGGTCGTGGTGGCCGCAATGGCCGGCGCCGCAACGACGCTGAGGGCAATGGCGGAAGCGATCAGGCGTTTCATGTTCATTCTTCTCCGTGACATACCAGCCCGAAATCGAGCCGGACGGCGAAGTACGGGGCGCTGCTTCTCCGGTCCGTGTCAGGCGAATGAAGTGTTGTTCATGGCCTTTGCGCCGCGCTACGCTCGGCTCACATGATCGCACAGAAGACCCGTTATGCGCTTCGGTCGTTGCTCTTCCTCGCCGAAGAGCAGGGCGGCGCGCCGGTGCAGCTTGGGCGCATCGCGGAGACGCAGCGCGTTCCTCCCAAATATCTCGAACTCATCATGCTCGATCTTAAAAAGGCCGGACTCGTGAAAAGCGCGCGCGGCCCCAAGGGGGGTTACCAGCTTGCGCGGTCCGCCGACCAGATATCGTTCGGGGAGATCGTCCGGTCCATGGAAGGCCCGATCGCCCTCGTGTCGTGCGCGAGCGTCAATTTCTATGCGCCGTGCGGCGATTGTCACGACGAAGCGACCTGCGCGATCCGGCGCGCATTCACCGCGCTCCGAGACCAAAGCACCGCGGTGCTCGATGGCATTTCGCTGGCGGAAGGCGCGCAGTGGGAAGAGCGGCTTGGGCCGGACAAATAAAGGGGACCTCGAGTGGAAGACGATCCATATAGTCCGCGGCCGGTGGCCAGCTGGTTCATGATAGCCGCAGTGGCCGCGCTCCTGTTCATGGGGCTGGGGTGCATAAGCTACCTGATGCACGTATTCGCAAACCCGGAGACGATGCCCCTCGACCAGCGGGCCGCGTATGAAGCGGAACCGGCGTGGGTGACCGGCGCCTATGCGGTCGCGGTATGGATCGGCCTTCTTGGAGCAGTCCTGCTGCTGTTGAGGCGCAAGGTCGCTGAGTGGCTGCTTCTGTTCTCGCTTATAGCCGTGCTCGTATGGCTGGCCGGCCTGATCCTGGTCACGCCCTTACGCGAGAATATGTCCGCCAACGACCTGCTCGTGGCGATCGTGGTGACGGCGCTGACCTGGACCGTTTACTGGTTCGCGCGGCATTCGCGCCAGCGCGGATGGCTTCGGTGACGCTCTAGCCCGGGAGGCCGAGACGAGACTGAACGAGCGAGCGCTCCGCGGAAGCTAGCTGGATGTGCGGCGATGCAGCGGTCGGTCGGGAATGGATCGCGGCAGGCGTGGCCAGCGTGGCCGTCGGCAAAGCCAGGAGGACCGCAAGCCCGACATCGCCGAGCCAAGGGCGCACTTTCATCGCAATAACTCCAATTTCAATCCACGCGGTTACTGGCCCCGCGCACCTGTTGTCGTTGACGCTCGGAAGGCGGGGAAGTTCCACGCATTCCGCCTTCGAAATGAGCTTCCGCTGGCAGGGTTTACGCTCGCCCGTTAGAAGGCCGCGCCATGTCGACTTTCACCATCGATACATCCACGAGCCGCGCGACGCCGGTTCCGGTGCCTGGCAAGCGGATGACCGCGCCTTCGATCCGCGGGCGCAAGATCGATGGGAAGACGGCGCAGCCAATCGTCATGCTGACGGCCTACACGATGCGAATGGCGCAGCTGCTCGATCCCCATTGCGACATGCTGCTCGTCGGCGACAGTCTCGGGCAGGTGATCTACGGGTTGCCGTCGACGATTCCGGTCACGATGGAGATGATGTGTGCGCACGGCGCTGCGGTCGTGCGTGGCAGCTGGCACTCTCTGGTCGCCGTCGACATGCCGTTCGGTTCCTACGAAGCCTCGCCGGAGCAGGCCTTCGCCAGCGCATCACGGATCATGAAGGAGACCGGCTGCGCGGCGGTAAAGCTCGAAGGCGGCGAGGCGATGGCTCCGACCATCGAGTTCCTCTCGCAGCGGGGCATTCCGGTGATCGGCCACGTCGGGCTGACTCCGCAAGCTGTGAATGTCCTCGGCGGCTACGCCGCGCGGGGCAAGGACGTCGACGAGGCAAAGCATATCGAGGCCGACGCGCGCGCGATCGCAAGCGCGGGCGCATTCTGCATGGTGGTCGAAGGGGTGATGGAGGAGATCGCCACGCGCATCGCCGGATCGGTGGAGGTGCCGATCATCGGCATCGGCGCGTCTTCCGAATGCGACGGGCAAGTCCTCGTCATCGACGACATGCTCGGGATGTTCGAGCGCACGCCGCGTTTCGTGAAGCGTTACGACGATCTCGCAGGGCGCATCGGCGAAGCGGCGCGGGTGTATGCGGAAGAAGTCCGCAACCGCGCGTTCCCGTCCCCGGACCAGACTTATCGCCCGAAATCCTGACTCTCTAATCTACTTAAGTCTCGCAATGGCGATTGCCGCTTAGTGACGCATGCATGCCGGCTTTTCGAATCCATATGATCAACTCCGAATTCGAAAGTTCGGAGGAGAGCCACTATCCGTCGCTGGACGCCGCGAAAAAGTCGGCGACGGGATCGGCCATCAAGGTCGCTGCCGAGAGCATCAACGCAGGCGAGGAGACCTCGGCCGTGCATGTGCGCATCGAGAAGGACGACCGCACCGTCGCTCATTATGTCGTGAACCTCAGTGTCTCCCCGCTCATCGGGGACTAGCGGCGGCCGCCGGCGGTTCTAATCTACGTCAACTCGCTGTCCGGTTTGATGCGGTAGCGGAAAGCCTCTCCCCGGAGGGTAGGTGCGTATGATCGAAGTCCATCTGAAGAAGGTGCTCAGGAGGGACGATCTTACTCGCGAGGAGCAGCAGGCCATTCGCGATCTTGTGTCGGACACGGTCCGCGTCGCGGCTGACAAGGTCATCGTTCGGGCAGGCGCCACGCTCAAGGAAAGTATGATCCTGCTCCAGGGCTGGGCCGCGCGCGCCAAGGACCTGCCGAGCGGGCAGCGGCAATTCGCGGAGATCCACGTCGCGGGCGACTTCACCGATCTTCACAGCTTCACGCTCAAGCGCCTCGATCATGACGTCGTGTCGCTCACGCCGTGCGTTCTGGCGATCGTCCCTCACGAACGTCTCACGCGGATGACCGAGCGACTTCCCCATTTGACCCGGGTCTATTGGTTCGCGACGAACCTGGATGCTGCAATTCACCGCGAATGGGCGCTATCGCTCGGCCGCCGCTCGGCGATTTCGCGCATGGCCCATTTGTTTTGCGAGCTCCTCGTCCGGCTCGAGATCGTCGGCATGACCAACGGCAATTCGTACGACTTCCCGTTGACCCAGGTGGAGCTCGGCGAGTCACTCGGGCTCACGTCGGTGCACGTGAACCGCACGCTGCAGGAGCTTCGGCGGTTGGGGCTGATCGAGGTCGAGAACCGCCGGGTGAACATCCTCGATGTCGAGGCGCTCAAGGGCGTGGCCGAGTTCGACCCGGCCTATCTCTACCTGGAAAAGCGGGAACGGTAAGGCACCCCCCTTTGCGTTTCCCGCCATAGCCGCTAGACGAAGCGCCGCCAGCTTCCGTTCAGCTTTTGCGGGGAAGGAAGCGTCCGGCAGTTTCATCCACTTTGCTCTGAGGACGATTTGGCGGAGCCCCCCGAGTATAACGAGACCTTTCTTCGCGAGGTGGACGAGAATCTGCGCCGCGACCGGCTGCGCGATTTCGGCAAAAGATACGGCGGCTGGCTGGCTGCTGCAGTCGTTCTGTTCCTCGCTGCGAGCGGGGCGTTCATCTGGTGGCAGCAGCACAAGATGCAGCGCTCCGAAAAGCAGGTCGAGCAGCTTGCCGAAGTGTTCAAGAACATCGGCGCCGGCGCGCCGGGCGACGCTCCGAAGCAGCTTGACGCAATGTCCGACAGTGGAAGCAAGGCGGTGCGCGCCACTGCGATGTTCACGCGCGCCGCGCTCGCGCTCCAGCAGAACGACGTCAAGCTCGCGACCGCCAAATATCGCGAGATCGCGGGCGACAGCTCCCTGCCGCAGCCTTATCGCGATGCGGCCTTGCTCCGGCAGACCGCGCTGGAGTTCGATTCGCTTCAGCCGCAGGACGTGGTCTCGCGGCTTCAGCCGCTGGCCAAACCGGGAACGCCCTGGTTCGGCACCGCCGGCGAGATGACCGCCCTCGCGCTTATCAAGCAGGGGCAACCCGCGCAGGCCGCCCGGCTGTTCGCAGCGATCGCGAAGGACAAGACCGTTCCCGATTCAATCCGCTCCCGCTCAGTCCAGATCGCCAGCACGCTTGGCGTCGACGCGAGCGCAGCCCTCCCTCCGGCCCAGTAGGACCGACATGATCACGAACAAGTCCATCCGTGTTGCAGTGATGATTGCCGCCGCGCTCGCTGCCAGCGGCTGCAGCATTCTGAAGAAGAAGGGCCCCTCGACCCCGGTGCTTGGTCAGCGCATCGCGGTCCTGACGGGAGAGAGCGACGTGCAGGTCGATCCTGCGACCACCGCTCTGCCCATGAGCCTTCCGCAGCCGATCGCCAACAGCGACTGGACGCAATCCGGCGCGACGGCTTCGAAATCCGTCGGACAGCTGGCGCTCGGCGGCCGCCTGACTCGTGCTTTCTCGGTCAATGCGGGCCGCGGCAGCAGCCTCACCGCGCGCCTCGCTTCGGCACCGATCGTCGCGAACGGCCGCGTCTATACGATGGACACGCTGGGGACGGTTCGCGCGTTCGACGCCACGACAGGTGCGCAGGCGTGGGCCACGGCTACGCCGACCGACCGCGGCGATCAGGGTGCGATGTACGGCGGCGGAATCGCGTACGACAACGGCCGGATCTTTGCGAGCAACGGCCTGGGTTACGTCGTCGCGCTCGACCAGCGCAACGGCGGCAAGGTCTGGCAGGTCCGTCCCGGCGGGCCGCTTCGCGGTGCGCCGAGCGTCGGCAACGGCGCGATCTACGTGATCAGCCAGGATAATCAGATTTACTCGCTGAGCGAGGCCGACGGGTCGACCAACTGGTCGGAGGCCGCTTCGCTCGAAATTGCCGGCGTGTTCGGCTCCGCTTCGCCGGCAGTCGGGCAGGGCACGGTCGTCGCCGGCTTCTCGTCGGGCGAGCTCAACGCCTATCGGTACGAGAACGGCCGTCAGGTCTGGTCCGATACGCTCCAGCGCACCACCATCCGCACCAGCGTCTCATCCCTGTCCGACGTCGATGCCGACCCGGTGATCGACAACGGGCAGGTCTTCGCGGTTGGGCAGGGTGGTCGCATGGTCGCGCTCGACCTTATCAGCGGCCAGCGTTTGTGGGAGCTGAATATCGCCGGCATCGACACCCCCTGGGTCGCCGGAGACTGGGTGTTCGTCATTACGGACGAGGCGAAGCTGCTCTGCATTTACCGGCAGAACGGCCACATCCGCTGGATCAATCAGCTGCCTCAGTTCCTCAAGGCCAAGTCGAAGAAGGGCGAGATCGAATATTCAGGTCCGGTGCTCGCAGGCGGACGGCTGATCATCACGGGCTCGAACGGCGCGCTGATTTTCGTCGATCCGACGACCGGTGCGTTCCAGGGGCAGACGCGGCTTCCCGCGGGTGCGAGCCTGCCGCCGGTCGTGGCGAACAACACGCTCTATATCTACGACGACCGCGGCCAGCTGCACGCGTTCAGATGAGACTGGACCCCTGCCTAGGCGGGGGTAGATGATCCCATGCCTTTGCCCACCGTCGCCATCGTCGGCCGGCCCAACGTCGGCAAATCGACGCTGTTCAACCGGCTGGTCGGCAGGCGTCTAGCGCTCGTCGATGACCGGCCGGGCGTGACCCGCGACCGGCGGGAGGGCGAGGCGAAGCTGCTCGGGCTCGAATTCCGGGTGATCGACACGGCCGGTTTCGAAGACGAGGATCCGCAAAGTCTGCCGGGCCGGATGCGGCAACAGACCGAGGCAGCGGTCCGCGATGCCGACGCCGCCCTGTTCCTGATCGACGGCCGCGAGGGACTCACTCCTCTGGACGAGGAAATCGCGCGCTGGCTTCGCGCCGAGACCACTCCCGTGGTCGTTGTCGCCAACAAGGCCGAGGGGCGGGCAGGGCAGGAGGGCGCCTATGAGGCATACCGCCTGGGTCTCGGCGACCCGATCACGATCAGCGCCGAGCACGGCGAGGGTGTCGCCGACCTCTTCGACGCGCTTCGGCCGCATGTCGAGCATGAGCATTTCGACGCCGAAGAGGACCAGCTCGACAGCGAGCACCCGCTCAAGATCGCGATCGTCGGGCGGCCAAACGCGGGCAAGTCGACCTTGGTCAACCGAATGATCGGCCAGGAGCGGATGATCACCGGTCCGGAAGCCGGGATCACCCGCGATTCGATCAGCCTCGAGTGGGAATGGAAAGGACGGCCCGTTCGGCTCGTCGATACGGCGGGCCTCAGGAAGCGGGCGAAGATCGAGGACAAGCTGGAGCGCCTTTCGGCGGCCGATACCAAGCGATCGATCGACTATGCCGAAGTCGTCGTCCTGCTGCTGGATGCGACGCGCGGGCTGGAGGCGCAGGACCTCAGGATTGCCGCACAGGTCATCGAAGAAGGGCGAGCGCTGATCATCGCGCTCAACAAATGGGACGTCGCCGAAAACGCGTCGGCATTGTTCAATGGCGTCAAGGCGGCTTTGGCGGAGGGGCTGGCGCAGCTTCGCGATGTGCCGGTGCTTACGGTCTCGGCCAAGACCGGCAAAGGTATCGAGACGATCCTCGACGTCGCCTTCGACCTGCGAGAGCAATGGACGCGGCGCGTGGCGACCGGCGAGCTCAATCGCTGGTTCGAGGACGCGGTCGAGACGAACCCGCCGCCCGCGCCGAAGGGCCAGCGCATCAAGTTGCGTTACATCACGCAGGTGAAGACGCGGCCGCCGACCTTCGTCGTCTTCGGCAATCGCACCGACGAGCTTCCCGAGAGCTACCGCCGCTATCTGCTCAATGCCATGCGGCGCGACCTCAAGCTCGGTCCGGTTCCGCTAAGACTCGATTTCCGCGGCCGCAGCAACCCGTTCGATAAGGGTCGCCGCTAAGGAGAATTTTACCCTTTCCGCCCTATTTCGTTGCCAGTGGTACCACCGCCGGAGGCATCCGGCACTTGGGGAGCTTAGGGTGACCGACGAAGCTCGGAATATCGTCGACTGGGTGTATTTCGAGAAGAGCCGGACCGAGCTCGGCCCCGGCTTCATTCGCATTCTCACCTATTTCAAGGAAGACGGCACCAAGTCGATCGCCGACATCGAGCAGGCGATGCACACCCAGAATGCGGCTGCGCTCGTGCTCCCGGCGCACACGCTCAAGGGTGAATCGCGCCAGCTGGGCGCCGAGCCGCTGGCGAAGGTCGCCGAGCTCATCGAGACGACCGCGCGCCTATGCGTGGAGACGCACCGTTTTCCCGACGAGCTCGTCCCGCAGGTCGTGGAGCTGCGCCGGCTGTTCGAACAGACGGTCGAGCTGTTCGACAAGGCGACCAATCCGCTGGTGACTCGGAGCGGCCCGGCCGGCTTCGGCCGCAAGGTCACGAACCAGGGCTTCGGCCGGATCTAGTCCTTCGCCGGCTCCGACTGGAGCTGGACGTAATTCTGCAGCCCCATGCGCGCGATCATCTCGAACTGCTGTTCGAGCGTGTCGACATGCTCCTCCTCGTTGTCGAGGATCTCGGAGAAGAGGTCGCGGCTGCCGTAGTCGCGGACTTTCTCGCAATGCGCGATCGCGCCGCGCAACTGGACCAGTGCTTCCATCTCGAGCTCGAGGTCTGCCTTCAGCACCTCCTCGACATTTTCGCCGATGCGCAGGCGCCCGAGTGCCTGGAAGTTCGGCAGCCCATCGAGGAACAGGACCCGCTCGGCGAGCCGGTCGGCGTGTTTCATCTCGTCGATGGATTCGGAGCGCTCGAACTCGGCGAGCTTGTGGACGCCCCAATTGTCGAGCAGCCGGTAGTGCAGCCAATATTGATTGGTGGCGGTGAGCTCGTTCTTGAGTGCTTCGTTGAGCAGTTCGAGGACTTTGGGATCGCCCTTCATTCTTTGCCTCCCGCGTCGCTCGAGCGCGATGCGCCGTCAACGAACGACGGTCAAGTGAGGCGAAGGTTCAGGCGGCTTCGGCAGTAACGAGGCGCAGGCGCGAACCTCTGGCGTGTTCCTCGTCGATGATCTCCTGTGCGTAATCGAGGCAGCAGCCGCACTGCACTTCGCAATCCATGCGGCCGTACGCTGTCTCCGGCGTCGAGCAACCTGCGCGAGCCGCCGTGCGGACCTCGCCTTCGGTGATGCGGTTGCAGACGCAGACGATCATGGAGATCGATATAATCGATAATGCGAACCATTCGCAAGAGAAATCTCAGCCGCGCATGTACCGTCTTGCGACAAATGTCGCGGGCACCCCGACCAATACGATATGCGCGAACAGCTGCGTGATGACAGACAATGTCTTGGGGGGCAGCGGGGTGTGGAAGCGCAGCGGCACAACGGCCCAATTCATTATGAAATAGGTCAGGACTCCGTAGGCTAGGGCGGTGCGCCACGGCGTGTCCAGCAGTTGCGGCCGCGCGCGCAGGATGAGCACCAGTGCCGCGACCATGATCGCCATCAGCGTGAAGTGGACGGCCAGGCCCAGCAGCGCGCCCTGAGCGCCCCATTCAATCGCTTGAGGAAACGGCCCCGATGCGACGAACCGCAACATCGCCGCCGGGTGCTTGCCCCGCTGCAACGTCAGGATCGTCGCGAGCAGGATGTCGAGCGTTCCGCAAATGAGAGTCCCGACCAGAATCGATTTCCAGATAGCGCCCCGCATGATGTCCCCCTTCAGCGAGCCTCGCTCCCCTGCGTGCGATGCTCCTTCCTGATCACCAGCTTCAGTCCGGACCATGTGTCGTCGACCGAACATACTTTCACATCGACGAGATGCATGGGCAAGGCGATCTCGCGGATCACGTCTTCGGTGATGTCCGTCGGAACCTTCGACGCCTTCTTGGGCCAGCTGACCCAGATCATGCCGGCCGGCGCGAGGAGCCGCATGAGATGGTGGAGCTTGGTCTGAAGTTCGGTGCGCGAGGTGACGAAGATGTGCGCCGCATCGAGCGGCGCCGCGGGTGCGTCGAGAAGCCGAAGCCGGAGTTGCTCGGCCGAGATTTCCTCCGCAACCCTCGCGGGCATCCGATCGAACCACACACGCATGCCGTCCTTGAGCGACAGCTTCTTTGCAAGCGGCGTTCCGGAATAGCCGCTCAGGATCAGAACTCCGGAGTCAGCTCGCTCCCCATCAGCTTGGGGAAGAAGCCTTCGTGGGCGGCGCGGACATCGGCGAGGGCGACGTGGCAAAGCACTCCCGAGCTCCTCGATTCCACGACGATCGAGTCGCCGCCGGTCCAGCCGATGAAGCAGCAGCCGACGTCGCTTTCCAGCGCGAGCCGCTCCACGGCGTGCTGATTGTGGGGTTCGGTGACGACGTACCTCGCTTGCGTCTCGCCGAACATCGACCAGGCGTGCTGGACTTTCTCCCGGTCGACCTCGTCCTCGAATGCTTCGACATTGAGCCGCGCGCCGATGCCGGATGCCAGGGCCATCTCGGTGGTTGCGACGAGGATGCCGCCATCCGAAACATCGTGGACCGCCGTAACCAGCCCTTCGGCGATGAGCCGGCGGACCAGCTCGCCGTGGCGGCGTTCGGCTTCGAGGTTGACCCGCGGGGGAGGGCCCTGGCGGCGCCCGTGGCATATGTCGAGCCACATCGACTGGCCCAGATGCGGTCGGCTTCGCGGATCGGCGCCGATGAGGATGATGCGCTCTGCCTCGGCCTTGAACGCAATCGTCGCCGACTTTTGCCAATCGTCGAGCAGCCCAACGCCTCCGATGGCGGGCGTAGGCAGAATCGCGAGGCTGCTGCCGTCGTCGGCCTTGGTCTCGTTGTAGAGCGAGACGTTGCCGCTCACGACGGGGAAATCGAGCGCCCGGCAGGCTTCCGCCATGCCTTCGACGCAGCCGACGAACTGGCCCATGATCTCGGGCCGCTGCGGGTTGCCGAAGTTGAGGCAGTTGGTGATCGCGAGCGGCTTCGCGCCGGCGGCGCAAAGGTTGCGATAGGCCTCCGCGACCGCCTGCTTTCCGCCCTCGACCGGGTCGGCGTAGCAGTATCGCGGAGTGCAGTCGGTGGTGATCGCCAGCGCCTTGTTCGACCCATGCACGCGCACGACCGCCGCGTCGCCGCCCGGGCGCTGCACCGTGTCGGCGCCGACCGACTGGTCATACTGCTCCCAGACCCAGCGGCGGCTCGCGAGATTCGGTGAGCCCATGAGGCTCAGGAGATTCCCGGCGATGTCGGTGCTTTGCGGGATGTCGGTCAGCGCGGCCGGGGCCTTCGGGATCGCGTAGGGCCGCTCGTAACAGGGCGCCTGGTCGGCGAGCGGGCCCAGCGGGATGTCGCAGACGACCTTACCGTCGAACTCGAGCACCATGTGACCTGTGTCGGTGACCTCACCGATGACCGCGAAGTCCAGCTCCCACTTGCGGAAGATCGCCTCGGCCTCGGCCTCGCGGCCCGGCTTCAGCACCATGAGCATGCGCTCCTGGCTCTCGGAGAGCATCATCTCGTAGGGTGTCATGCCTTCCTCGCGGCAGGGCACCCTGTTCATGTCGAGCCGGATGCCGGCTCCGCCCTTCGACGCCATTTCGACCGACGAGCTGGTGAGGCCGGCGGCGCCCATGTCCTGGATGGCGACGATCGCATCGGTCGCCATCAGCTCGAGGCAGGCTTCGATCAGCAATTTCTCGGTGAAGGGGTCGCCGACCTGGACGGTCGGCCGTTTCTCCTCGCTGTCCTCCGAGAAATCGGCACTGGCCATGGTCGCGCCGTGGATGCCGTCGCGGCCGGTCTTGGAGCCGACGTAGACGATCGGGTTTCCGATACCGCTGGCGGCCGAGTAGAAGATCTTGTCCGTCCTCGCGACACCGACGGTCATCGCGTTGACGAGGATGTTGCCGTCGTAAGCCTCGTCGAAATTCACCTCGCCGCCGACGGTGGGGACACCGACGCAATTGCCGTAGCCACCAATGCCCGCGACGACGCCGGCGACAAGGTGCCGAGTCTTGGGATGGTTCGGCGACCCGAACCGGAGCGCATTCATGTTCGCCACGGGCCGGGCGCCCATCGTGAACACGTCGCGCAGGATCCCGCCGACGCCGGTCGCCGCGCCTTGGTAAGGCTCGATGTAGGACGGGTGGTTGTGGCTCTCCATCTTGAAGATGGCCGCATCGCCGTCCCCGATGTCGATCACGCCGGCATTCTCGCCCGGACCCTGGATCACCCAGGGTGCCTCGGTCGGAAGCTTCTTCAGGTGGACCCGCGAGCTCTTGTAGCTGCAATGCTCCGACCACATGACCGAGAAGATGCCGAGCTCGACCAGGTTCGGCTCGCGCCCGAGCGCGCGGAGGATCCGATCATATTCTTCGGGCGCGAGACCATGCTCGGCGACGGTTTCGGGCGTGATCAGGGAAGCTTCGAGGACGTCCATTCGCGGGCATTAGCGGTGGCCCCGCGCGGATGCCAGCCGCGTCCCAATGCTGCCGTCCTATCGGCGCGGACCCAGCTCCAGCCCGAGGGCCTTGGCGATCTCTTCCGGCGTTCCCTGGATGTCGCGTTTTCGGCTGATCACCTTGCCGCGCAGGCGGGCAGGTACCTTCACCGGGCGTTTCCATCCCTTGGCCAGGATCTTCGCCGCGATCGCCAGGTCGCCGCGCACGGTGACATGATTGGGGTGGGGATCCGAAGTTGCGGTGAGCCCCTGTCCGCTGGTCGTCCAGTCACCACAGGTGACCGACCAATGACACCCTCCGTTGGGCACGCAGTAGCAGACATATGTGCACTGGTCCGGGTAACGTATCGGGACGGTACCGCATTGGGCTTTCTGTTCGGGCATTTTGCATCTCCGTGGCAGAGGCCGGATTGATTTACATCAATGCTCGTGGATGGAGAAGCGCCGCCGCGTTCATGCGGCTTCCGCGGATCAGATGTCGTGCCGAAGAAACTTCTCTCCGGAAAAGACGAATGTCTGCGGCCGTCCGTCGATGAAATCGGCGAATGACGCGCGTTCGGGCGACCAGCTCGCCTGGCCGACGCGCCACAGGTTCTCGCCGATCCGCGTCAGGGGCGTTTCCGTGCCGATCCACAACTTCCCGCCACGCTCGACGACCATGGCGGTGCCGTACCATGGATTGTCGTCGACGTACCGGCCTGCCAGCTTTGCAAGTTCAGGATTCGATGGCGCGATCTGGCCGGGAGCGCCCTGTTTCAGAAAGCTCGAGGGCCCCCAGCTCGCGCCGGCGATCACGCCCTTCGTCCGCTCGAACAGCAGCGAGAATTGACGGAAGGATGGGTGCGTCGTCCGGAAGATGTCGCCGCCCCAGGGCTGTAGGTCCGCTTCGCCCTGCTTCGTGACAATCGCGAGCGGATTTCCGGCCCGCACGTCGAAGGCTCCGCCCGGCCCGATATAGCCACCGATGAAAATTGCGGGGTTCGGCAAGCGCACGTCGAGCGGCGGAGGCGGAGGAAGCGCGCGGCCCGCCAGCGCATTCGTCAGCACATCGACCGCAAAGCGGGTGAGTAGCCGCGGGCGGTATTCCGCGAACGCGCTGAGCGGCGTACTCGCGAACGCTCCGACCCCGCTCGCGATGTCGACGTGGAACGAGGAGGAAAAGCTCACCATTCCGCCGGTATGGTGGAGGTAAGACCGGCCGCCATTGGCGACATGCATCAGCCCGTTTCCATAGCTCATCCCCGGAGTATCGCTGGGCACGGCATGGGAGGCGAAGATCCTCGCCTGCGCCGGCGAAAGGCCCAAGCCGCCACGGCCCTGAACGGCGTCTGCGAGCGAGCGCATGAACCGGATCATGTCGCTTCCCGTGGAGGCGACGCTACCGGCGCCGAACGTTACGTCGACCCAGGAGGCAGGTGCGAGCGGCATTCCACGGGCGAATACGGCGGTCTGGTCGGCGGCTTCATAGCCCTGCGCGTAAAGCATTCGGTCGCTGCCCAGGATCGCTCCGCGCGTCCGCGCCATGCCCAACGGTATAAAGAGCCGCTCCTCGAACAGCTGCGCGAGCGGCTTGCCTGCGACATGCTCGGCGACCTTGCCGAGGATCTCATAGCCGGTGTTGGAGTAGTGCCAGTGCGCTCCAGGCGCGTAAGCGGTGCACAATCCGCCGGGCGCGAACACCGGCGCGCTGTCGGCCAGCCCGGCAACATGATCGAGCAGGTGCTGGACGGTCACGCTGTTGCCGGCTTCCAGAGGGATGGCAGGCAAAACATCGCTGACGCGCCGGTCGAGGCCGAGACGACCTTCGGCGACCATCTGGTGGATGACCGTCGCAGTCATCGCTTTGCTGATCGAGCCGATCTGGAACAGCGTGTCGGGATCGATCGGCGAGCGCGTATCGGCATTGGCGAAGCCGAAATTCTCGACGGTTCCGAAACCGGACGGCGCAGTCAACGCGAGCGTCAGGCCCGGCAGTCCGAAAAATTTTTGATGGGCTTCGCCGTACGCGCGGATCCTCGCGATGGCCTCAGCCAGGTTCGCGGGGCCCTGCGCGAACGCGTCGACGCCGAGCTGGCTCCCGAGCGCAAGGCCAATCGCTCCGCCCGTGAACGACCGCCTGTCAAGCTGCATGGAAATTCACTCCCCTGCGGCGATTGATCCAAGGCCGCAGGGGGAGAGTCAAGCTGGGCTCAGCCGTTGCAGTTCTGGCCCTTGTAATTGACCGATTTGGCCTTTTCGTCGCCCTTGAGATCGGCCGAGCCCGAAGCGATCACGGTTGGAACCTCGTCGGCCTTCTTCTTCACGTGCGCAGTGCCGTCCGACATCCAGTCGACATAGAGCAAACTGTTGTCGGCGCAGCGGTAGGTCTTGCTCGCCGCGATCGAGGGCGGAAGCGTGACGGGCGCGTTGGCCGCGACGTTGGTGTCGTTGTCGGCGGCATCCGGGCCGGCGACGATGGTGTGGTTCTCCTTGTTGCAACCGGCTAGCGCGGCGGCGGCAGCAAGCATGATGAGCATGGGGATGCGAGTCATGAGTGCCCCTTTGCCCTATGGTAAACGACCGTCAAGGCCGAGTTCTTGCATATTGTCGAACTGGGACATAGCTTCGTCGATTGAAGATGCCCCACCAGGCCGGAAGCAGCGCGCAGCGTATCCGATATGGGCTCACCGGTCTCGCCTTCGCCTTCCTCGTGGTCCTTTTGGGCTCGATCATCAGCAAGGCGGGCCGTGACGAAACGCAAAATGCGGTGACCCAGGCGACCAGCAACGAACCGACCGAACCCATGGCGGAACTCGGTGTTGCCCCAGGCGCATCGGATAGCGGCAACAACGTGAGCGCCAACAAGGAATGACGCGCGCGCGCGTCGGCGCTGCCCTGCTGATCGTATTCATCCTGGCAGCAGTGGCTTTCGCCTTCAACCGCGCTCGCGCGCCGCATATCGCGGCAACCGGCCGCCCGGCGCTCCTTCTCCTGACCAGCTTGCCGCTCGTATTTGGCGAGGAGTTTACGCTCGACGGCGGCGGCTCGCCGACGTTGAAGGCCCTCGAAACCCGCTACCGGGTCGTACCTATCAGCGTCACGAGCAGTAGGGAGCTCGCGAAGGGGCGCCTGCTGCTGATGGCGCATCCGCCCGCACAGACCGCCGAAAATCTCGTGACCCTGGATCGTTGGGTGCGTGGCGGCGGGCGAGTTCTCTTGTTCGCCGATCCGATGCTGGAATGGCCGAGCAAGCGCCCGCTCGGAGATCCGCTGCGGCCCCCGGCGATGTTCATGGACACGGGACTGCTCGCGCATTGGGGCCTTCGCCTCGACGCGCCCCTGGAGCGCGGCCCCCAGGCTCGCAACCTGGGCGGCCAGGACGTCCTCACCGTCTCGCCCGGCACGCTATCCGGCAAATGCGCCATCAGTCCCGACCGCCTCGTCGCCCGATGCAGGATCAGCGAGGGGCGGGCGATTGTCATCGCCGACGCGGACCTGCTCGATACGGCCGACCTTGGTTCCGGAGCGGCGCGGAATCTCGATGCGGTGCTCGGCGAGCTTGCCTTGCTCGCCTCTAGGTGATTCTTGGCCGATTCGGTAAGTCACAGACTTATCCACAGGGTTTCGGAGGGTAGAACATCCTCCGTACGGACGCCCTAACAGGGCGCAGAAGCCGCAGAAATCCGGCATTTCCCGCGTTTACCCCATTTAAACCCATAAAATCCCATTGTATCCCCAACGCCTCTGGGTTACCAACAGAGGCTGTAGCGCGGGGGCAGACCCTCTGATTCGGACGCTGACGCGGGACCGCATTCCAATGTGATTCCGCGATGGGTCTCTTGCGCGCTGCGAACGGGGAGTGACGTGGCGCTAGACCATCTGTTCCAGGGTAGCGCGTTGAACGCGGTAGACGGGAAGGGCCGGGTGTCCATTCCTTCGTTCCTGCGCAGCGTCATCGAACGTCGTGGCGATGCCAAGACGATCGTCCTCGCCAAGCATGAGAATTTCCCCTGCCTCAGCGCCTACGATCCGGCCTACGCGGCGCTGAAGCACGCCAAGCTCGAACGGCTGCTCGAGAAGGAAGAGACCAGCCCCGACGCGCAGCTTGAATATCAGCAGCGCAACCTCATGGCTTTCGCGGCCACCGAAGAAGTCCCCTACGACAGCTCGGGCCGCATCGTCTTTCCGCCGATGATGCGCCGCAAGGGCCAGATCGGCGAGCTCGCACTGTTCCTCGGCACCGGCGAGACCTTCCAGATCTGGAACCCGCAGCTCCTGCTCGACGACAAACGCATTCCCGACGACCTCAAGGACATCGCCCGTTTTCGCCTCGAAGAACGAGGCCAGTCGTGACCAGCACCGGTGCAAGAAAGGCCCCACACGTGCCGGTGCTGGTCAACGACGTCGTCGAGGCGCTTGCGCTTCAGGGCGGCGAGACGGCGGTGGATGGCACCTTTGGAGCGGGCGGCTACACGCGCGCCATGCTCTCTGCGGGGGCGGGACGAGTGATTGGTTTCGATCGCGACCCCGATGCGATCGAGGCGGGTACGTCACTCGTCCCGGACCCGCGGCTCGAGCTGGTCCAGGAGAATTTCAGCCAGATGGATCGCGTGCTCGCGGAGCGCGGGATCGGTCTCGTCGACGCGATCGCGCTCGATATCGGCGTCAGCTCGATGCAGCTCGACCGCGCCGACCGCGGCTTCTCGTTTCAGGCCGACGGCCCGCTCGACATGCGCATGAGCAAGTCGGGCCTGACCGCCGCCGAGTTTCTGAATTCGGCTGAGGAAGCCGACATTGCCCGGGTCCTGCGCGACTATGGGGAGGAGCCGCGCGCCCGGGCAATTGCTCGCGCCATCGTTGCCGCACGTCCTGTCGAGCGTACCGCCGAGCTCGCCGCGATCGTTCGCCGCGCCGCCGGCTTCCGTCCAGGACAGAAGAGCGACCCTGCGACACGCACCTTCCAGGCGATCCGGATCCATTTGAACGCCGAGCTCGACGAGCTCGAGCAAGGGTTGGCTGCGGCCGAACGTTCCCTGCGCCCTGGCGGACGTTTGGCCGTAGTCACCTTCCACAGCCTCGAGGACCGGATCGTGAAGCGCTTCTTCCGCGAACGGAGCGGAGGAACCCCGGCCGGCTCGCGCCACCGTCCTGTGCAGACCGACCCGCGCGAACCCACGTTCGAGCGGGTGGCGAAGCCGGTATCCCCGACGGAGCGCGAGCTGGCCGCGAACCCTCGCGCGCGCTCGGCGCGCCTGCGGAGCGCCGTCCGGACCTCCGCCCCGGCATGGAAGGAAACGCTGCAGTGAGCGGTCGCAACTTCGGTTCGCTGGTGATGGTCGCAAGCTGCGCCGGAGCGGCGCTCGGTTGCTATCTCGTGTCGCTGAGGGTCGCTTCGGAACGAGCGCAGCTCGAGGACGTCGAAACCAGGATCGTGCTCGCTCAGCGCGACCTTCGAACGGTACAGACCGAGATTGGAGCGCGGGCCCGGCTGTCGCAGCTCGAACGGTGGAACGCCAAGGTGCTCGCGCTGTCGGCGCCCGCCGCCAACCAGTTCCTCAGCGGCAGTTTCGAGCTCGCCCGGCTCGCGCAGCCCCAGCACAAGGTCGAATTTAATGCTCCGGTGGTGCTGGCTTCGGCGCCGGCGCCTGAGCCGAACAAGCCCCTCAGCGGTGAACCGGAGACGGATTCGGACGCGTCCGCGTCCGCCGCTCCGCGCGCACTTCTTCACGAAGCTAGTCTGAAAACCGGGACGCGCGAGGTCCCGTCCGAGCCGGCCACCATTTCGCCCCTGAAAGCGGCCGGCTCCAAGTCCACGGTTCTGCCGGCTACAGCGGCCAAACCGGCACCAAAGAAAGCCGTGGATAAGCCGGGCCTCGCGGCCGCCCATCCGCCAAAAACGGTGGATAAACCGGTCCTTGCCATTGCGAAGCCGATGACAAAGCCGGAGCGCCTTGCGAAGGTCGATCCGCTTGCGCCGTTTCCGGACAGGCATTCGTCCAAGTCTGTCCTAAAAACTTCCAAGGACCTGCATCCCGACCGATGAACGCACCGACGCCCGCTCTCGTCGCGCCACGGCCCGAGCGGCTCCGACTTGTCGGGCAGCGCCGCCAGATTCTCGCCTTGATGCACCAGCGGCTGATGTTCGGCATGCTGGTCTACGCCGGCGTGGTCGCGATCATCGCCCTGCGCATCCTGTGGCTCGCAGCTTTTGGCGATCATGCCGGCCGCAAGGAAGGACTGACACAGCTCATTCCCGATCGCGGCGACATCGTCGACCGCGACGGTGAGCCGCTTGCCCGCACGATCGACGCCTGGACGATCGCGATCCACCCGACCAAGGTGATCGGCGACAAGCTTGCCCTGGCTCGGGAGCTGGCGCGGCTGATGCCGGAGCACAGCCAGGACCAATATTTCGCGATGCTGCGGTCGGGGAAGCCGTTCTTCTACCTGCGACGCCGCGCGTCTCCCGCGCTGGTCGAGGCGGTCAACGCATTAGGCGAGCCGGGTCTGGCGATCGAGCGTGAGCCGGACCGCCTTTATCCGCAGACCAGCCTTGCTGCTCATGTGCTGGGCTTTACCGACATCGACGGGCACGGCGCGGCCGGTGTCGAGCGAGCGTTCGACAAATATCTGTCGGATCCCGCGACGCGCGGCCAGCCGCTGGTGCTCTCGATCTCGAGCAAGATCCAGCAGGCGCTCGAGCACGAGCTCGGCGACGCCCTGACCCAGTTCTCGGCGATCGGCGCTGCCGGCGTCGTCATGGACGTGCACACCGGCGAGGTGCTGGCGATGACCTCGCTCCCCGCGATCAACCCCAATGCTCCCGGCCAGGGAACGCCCGAAGCGCACTTCAACCGTGCGACGCTCGGAGTGTTCGAGCTCGGCTCGACCTTCAAGCCGTTCACCGTCGCGATGGCCATGGATTCGGGCGTCATCAAGTCCGTGGGACAAGTGTACAATTGCCCCGACGCGCTGCCGGTCTACGGCCACATCATCCACGATACGCACCCCTTCGGCCGCACCTGCACGGTCTCCGAAATCATGATGGAGAGTTCGAACATCGGCACTGCTCAAATCGCCGATCAAATCGGAACGCGGCGGCAGAAGGAGTGGCTCAAGAAGATGGGCTTCCTCGACCGGGTCGAGATCGAGCTCCGCGAGCGCGGGCGGGCCCTGAACCCCGGATCGCGTTGGGGACCGTTCGAGACGATGACGATCGGCTTCGGCCAGGGCATTGCGGTCGCGCCGCTGCAGCTCGCGATGGGTTATGCGACCCTCTTCGACAATGGCGTCTATCATCCGCCGACGATCCTCAAGCGCGGCCCGAACAACCCGCTTCCGGCCGGCCGCCGAGTCTTCTCCGAAGAGACGAGCTACAAGATGCGCTCCCTTCTGCGCCTCGTCGTGATGAAGGGTACCGGCAAGAAAGCCGACGCTCCGGGCTATCGCATCGGCGGCAAGACCGGCACCGCTCAGAAGCTGATCAACGGGCGCTACAGCCAGACCATCAACATCACGAGCTTCGCGGGTGTGTTCCCGATGGACGACCCGCGCTATGTCATCGTGGTGATGCTCGACGAACCCAAGGCGACCAAGGACACTTACGGATTTACGACGGCGGGCTGGAACGTTGCTCCGGTGGTGAGCCGAACGGTCAGCCGCATTGCTCCGATGCTCGGAGTGGCTCCCAATCTGAACCGCGAGCCCAACATGGGCGAGGTTCTCCCCTTCGTTCACGAAACGAAGGAGTAACGCCCGGTGCGCTTGTCCGACATCACGGACATCGATTCTGATTCCGAAGTGACCGGCTTCGCCCTCGACCATCGCAAGGTCGCGCGGGGCAGCGTGTTCGGCGCGTTCGAGGGGGCTGTGTTCAACGGTGAGGATTTCATCGGTCAGGCGGTCGATCGCGGAGCAGTGGCAGTCGTTGCCCGGCCGGAAGCCCAGGTCGACAAGGTGCCGCTCCTTGCCGACGCCGAGCCGCGGCGCCTGTTCGCCGATCTCGCGGCCAAATTCTACGCGCCCTATCCGGAGACGGTCGTCGCCGTGACCGGGACCAACGGCAAGACGTCGACCGTCGAGATGACCCGCCAGATATGGCGGATGCTGGGCCATCGGTCGGCGTCGATCGGAACCCTCGGGGTGACGACGTCGGACGATCAGGTGAAGACCGGCCTGACGACGCCGGATATCGTCACCTTTCTGAACAATATGGCCGGCCTCAAGCGCATGGGTACGACCCATGTCGCCTACGAAGCCTCCAGCCACGGTCTCGACCAGCATCGCGCGGAGGGCGTGGCGCTCGCCGCGGCGGCGTTCACCAACTTCAGCCGAGACCATCTCGATTACCACGGGACGATGGACGAATATTTCGAAGCGAAGATGCGGCTGTTCGAGCACCTTCTGCCGGCCGGCAAACCGGCGGTCGTTTGGACCGATGATCCCAAGTCCAAAGAGGTGATGGAACGCGCCAGACGCGCGGGTCACCAGCTTCTGACAGTCGGCCGGAAGGGCGAGACCATTCGCCTTGTCGAGCAGACTCCGACCGCGCTCGGTCAGACGCTGATGCTGGAGCACAGCGGCAAGCCGCATCGGCTCGCACTGCCGCTGATCGGCGCTTATCAGGCGTCCAACGTGCTCACGGCTGCGGGCCTGGTGTTGGCCACCGGCGGCGAGTGGAACGCGACCTTCTCGGCCATGCAGCGCGTCGCTCCGGTGCGCGGCCGCCTCGAGCGGGCAGTGATCAGCCGCGCGGGGGTGCCCGTCTACATCGACTACGCCCACACGCCGGACGCACTCGAAGCCGCGATCGCCGCGCTTCGTCCCCACGTCGAGGGACGGCTTATCACCGTGTTCGGCGCGGGCGGCGATCGCGACCAGGGCAAGCGCCCGGAAATGGGCGCGGTTGCCTCACGCCTGTCCGATTTGGTGATCGTCACAGACGACAATCCGCGCAGCGAGGACCCGGCCGTGATCCGCTCGGCAATCATGGCCGGAGCGCCTGCGGCCACGGAAGTGGCCGGCCGCCGCGAAGCCATCGCGGAAGCCATTCGCATCGCCCGCTCGGGCGATATCGTCCTGGTTGCCGGTAAGGGACACGAGACAGGACAAATTATTGGAGATCGAGTGCTTCCGTTCGACGATGCGCTGGTAGCGCGGGAGTGCGCGGCTTGAGCCCGCTCTGGACCAGCGCAGAAATTTCGGCCGCGACTGGCGGGACCGCAAGCCAGGCTTTCGAAGTCAGCGGCGTCACCTTCGACAGCCGCGAGGTCGGACCGGGCGATCTCTTCGTCGCAATGCCGGGTACCGTCTGCGACGGCCACCAGTTCGTGGATGGCGCCTTCGCCGCCGGAGCTGCCGGCGTGATCGTGTCCCAACCCGTGAATGGACCGCATGTGCTGGTCGAAGATACGTTCGCGGCGCTTCAGGCGCTGGGCCGTGCTTCGCGTGAGCGCAGTGGAGCGACGATCATCGGGGTCACGGGTTCGGTTGGAAAGACGAGCACCAAGGAAGCGCTTTACGCCGCGCTCGACCGCAACCGGCCGGGCAAGGTCCATCGTTCCGTCAAAAGCTACAACAACCACACGGGCGTTCCGCTCAGTCTCTCGCGCATGCCGCGGGACGCCGAGTTCGCGGTGCTCGAAATGGGCATGAACAACAAGGGCGAGATCGCGGCGCTTACGCGTCAGGTCCGGCCCCATGTTGCAATCATTACCGCCATCGCACCGGCGCACATCGAGAACCTCGGCTCGATGGAGGGGATCGCCGACGCCAAGGGCGAGATCTTCGAAGGATTGGAGCCGGGCGGTACGGCGATTGTCCCCAACGACACACCTCAACGCGACCGGCTCGTGAAGGCGGCGCGGCGCCATGCCGACTCCATCATCACCTTCGGCGGCGGCGATGCGGACGTGCACGCCTTGCATGCCGTCTCGGCCGAGGGCGGCGGAAGCCTGATCAGCGCGGCCCTGCTCGAGCGCGAGCTGACCTTCACCATCTCGCAGCGGGGCGAGCATTGGGTCACCAACTCGCTCGCGGTTCTGGCCGCGGTGGAGGCGGTCGGCGGCGACGTCGCGCTCGCCGGCCTCGCTTTGGCCGATCTCGGCGGGCTCAAGGGGCGCGGCAAGCGGCACGTCATCGAGATTCGCGGCGGCGAAGTGCTACTCATCGACGAAAGCTACAACGCCAATCCCGCGTCCATGGCCGCGACCCTCAAGAGCCTTGGCGAGGAGCCCGAGGTCGCGCGGCGCGTGGCCGTGCTCGGTCCGATGCGCGAGCTCGGCGAGCACAGCGCCCGGCTTCATGCAGCGCTCGCCCCGGCAGTGTGCGAGGCGCGTGTCGACCAGCTCATCCTGATCGGCGACGAGATGCGTCCGCTCGCCGAACAGGTGATCGGCAACATTTCGCTCGATCTCGTTTCCAACGTCGATGAGGCGACCGAGGCTTTGCGCCGAATCGTGCGCCCGGGCGACGCGGTGCTCGTGAAAGCTTCCAACTCGGTCGGTCTGGCGAAGCTCGTGGAGAGCATGGCAAAGGAACCCGCATGCTCTACCTGATCGCCGAGCAGCTCGGCTTCCCCGGCATCCTCAACCTTATCCGTTACATCAGCTTTCGCGCCGGCGCGGCGAGCGCGACGGCCTTGGTCATCGGTTTGCTCCTCGGGCCCTGGTTCATCAGCTGGCTGCGCAAGACGCAGGGGAAGGGACAGCCGATCCGCACCGACGGACCGCAAAGCCATCTCGCCAAGCGGGGCACGCCGACGATGGGCGGCCTGCTGATCCTGACCTCGGTGATGATTTCGGTCCTGCTGTGGATGGACCTCACCAACCCTTACGTCTGGGCGTGCCTGATCGTGACGGCGGGCTTCGGCGTGATCGGCTGGCTCGACGATTACGACAAGGTGAAGAAGGCGCACCACGCCGGGCTGTCGGGCAAGACGCGGCTGCTGCTCGAATTCATCATCGCCGGCGCCGCGACATGGATGATGGTGCGGACCGGCGGGACGGGCCTGCACCTGCCCTTCGTGAAGGAGACGGTGCTCGACCTCGGCTGGTTCTACATTGCGTTCGGCGCGTTCGTGATCGTCGCGTTCGGCAATGCGGTGAACCTGACGGACGGGCTCGACGGCCTCGCGACCATGCCGGTCATCATCGCCTCAATCGCCTTCCTGCTGATCGCCTATGTCGTCGGTAACGCGCGCTTCGCGGGCTATCTCGGGGTGCCGCACGTTCCCGGTGCGGGTGACCTGACGGTGCTGCTGCTCGCCATCGTCGGCGCGGGCCTCGCCTTCCTGTGGTTCAACGCGCCGCCCGCAGCGGTTTTTATGGGCGACACCGGCAGTCTGGCCCTCGGCGGAGCGCTCGGGGCGGTGGCCGTCGCGACGCACCACGAGTTCGTGCTCGCGATCGTCGGCGGGTTGTTCGTCGTCGAGGCGCTGTCGGTCGTGATCCAGGTCGTGGTCTACAAGCGAACGGGCAAGCGCGTCTTCCTGATGGCGCCGATCCACCATCATTTCGAGCATCTCGGCTGGTCCGAGCCGACCGTCGTCATCCGCTTCTGGATCATCAGCTTCGTGCTCGCGCTCGCGGGCCTCAGCACCCTTAAGCTGCGGTGATCACCGCCCAGGCCCTCGCGGGCAAGCACTTCGCAGTTTACGGATTGGCGCGGTCGGGTCTGGCGACCGTCGAAACGCTGCTCGCCAGCGGCGCGCGGGTCACCGCGTGGGACGCAAAGGAGGAGGCGAGGGCCAAGGCACCCGCGGCGACCAAGATCGCGAACCTCGACGAGGTCGATCTCAGACAGTTCGACTCCCTCGTCGTCACCCCGGGTCTCCCGCTGAACCGCCACCCGATCGCACAGCGCGCCCGCGACGTCGGGGTCGAGATCATCGGCGACATCGAGCTGTTCGCGCGAGCGCGGCCCGAGCTTCCTCCGCACAAGGTCGTCGGGATCACGGGCACCAACGGCAAGTCGACCACGACGGCGCTCATCCACCACATCCTTAAGACCGCCGGCGTGCCAACGACGATGGGCGGCAACATCGGCCTGCCCATCCTGTCCCAGGATCCGCTGCCCGAAGGCGGCGTCTATGTGCTCGAACTGTCGAGCTACCAGATCGACCTGACGCAGACCCTCGACTGCGACGTTGCCGTCATTTTGAACATCACGCCCGATCATCTTGATCGGTACGAGAACTTCGAGGCCTACGCAGCCTCGAAGGCGCGACTGTTCGAAATGCAAACAGCGCCGCATGCGTCAATCATCGATTGTTACGACAGGGACGGCGACCAAGTTCCAATAGACAGCGTGCCGAGTGCTTCGTCCCTGCGATTGATCAATCGCTTCTTCCTGGATCAATCGGACTGGCCTGCACTGCAAGGTCCCCATAACGCTCAAAATGCAGCAGCGGCGAAGCTCGTCTGCGAAGAGCTTGGCATTGAAAAGTCATCAGTCGAGCAAGCGCTCCGCACCTACCCCGGCCTGCCGCACCGCATGGAGCGCGTCCGCGAGAAGGACGGCGTCATCTTCGTCAACGACAGCAAGGCAACCAACCCCACCGCGACCGCGCCCGCGCTCGCCGCGTTCGAGCGCATCCGCTGGATCTGCGGCGGGCAGGCCAAGACCGACAATCTCGACGAATGCGCTTCGTCCTTCGGCCATGTGCGTAAGGCCTATACCATTGGCGAGGCGAGCGAATTGTTCGCTGGACTCTTGTCCCCGCACATGGACGTGGCAGAGTGCGAAACGCTGGAGCGCGCGGTTCGGGAGGCCGCGGGCGAAGCGGAGGCTGGGGACACGGTTCTGTTGTCGCCGGCCTGCGCGAGCTTCGACCAGTTCCGCGACTTCGAGCAGCGCGGAGACAAGTTCCGGGAGCTAGTGGGGGCCCTATGATCAAGACCATCAAAGGCCAGATCAAAGCCAAGGCGGCGCTGGTCGACCCGAACCGCTATGGCCGCTCGGACACCAGCGCGATCGGCCGCTGGTTCTGGGAGATCGACAAGGTCCTGCTGCTGCTGATCACGGTGCTGATCGCGATCGGCCTGATCGCGGTGGCGGCGGCCTCTCCGGCGGCTGCGCAGCGCTATTCCGGCGGCAACGTCCGCTTCGCCGAGCTCTATTATTTCTGGCGCCAGCTGGCGTGGATCGCGGTTGGCATTCCGGTGATGATCGGCATTTCGATGATGCCGCGCGAGCGCGCGCGCCGCATCTCGCTGTTCGGCGCCGCCTTCTTCTTCGTCCTGCTAGTGTTCGTTCCGATCATCGGCCCGGAGCATAACGGTGCGCGCCGCTGGATCGAGTTCGGCGTGGGACAGGTGCAGCCGTCGGAGTTCCTCAAGCCTTTCTTCGTTATCGCCATGGCCTGGCTCCTGAGCCTCAAGGACAGCGACAAGTCGCTTCCGGTCTATCCTCTCTCGTTCCTCCTCACCGGAGCCATCGCCTATCTCCTGATGAAGCAGCCCGACTTCGGAAGCACCATCATCTTCGCGGCGGTGTGGGTCGCGATGCTGGCGCTTGCGGGCGTCAACATGCGCATCCTCATCGGCCTCGCCGTCGCCGGCCTCGTCGGAGTCGTCCTCGCCTATTTCTTCTACGACGTCGCAACGCAGCGCATCGACGAATTCCTGTTCGGCACCGGCGATAATTTCCAGACCGAGAACGCAATGCGCACGCTGACCGCGGGCGGCCTGTTCGGAATGGGTCCGGGCGGCGGCACGCGCAAGTTCGGCCTGCCCGAGCCGCACACCGATTATATCTTCTCCGTGATCGGCGAGGAGTTCGGCCTGATCGCCTGTCTCGCCATCGCCGCGCTCTATCTCGGCATCGTCGCGCGGGTGCTGATCAAGCTGCTCGACGAAGACAACAGCTTCGCGATCCTCGCCGCGGCGGGGCTCGTGATCCAGTTCGGGCTGCAGGCGCTGATCAACATGATGGTCAACGTCCAGCTCGCGCCGTCCAAGGGCATGACCCTGCCGTTCATCAGCTATGGCGGAAGCTCGATGCTCGCACTGTCGATCGGCATGGGCTTGCTGCTCGCATTCACGCGCCGGAACCCGTATCTCACGCGCTCGCCCTATGTCGTGAAGTGGAGCGGGGAGTCGCTGACTACATGAACTTTGTCCTGGCCGCCGGCGGCACTGGCGGACACATGATCCCGGCCCATGCGCTCGCGGCGGAGCTGAAGCGCCGCGGGCATGGGGTGCTGCTGATCACCGACGAACGAGGATCGCGCTTTCCCGGCCTGTTCAAGGACGTGCCGGTGCACATCCTTCCGGCGGGGCGCCTAGGCGGGGGGCCGATCGGCTTGCTCAAGGCCGCAGGCGCGGTGCTGAAGGGCAGGGGCGAAGCCAAGCGCCTGTATCGCGAGCACCGGCCTGACGCGGTCGTCGGATTCGGCGGCTATCCAGCCTTCCCGGCCTTGCTTGCCGCAAGCGCGAGGCGGATCCCGACCGTTCTGCACGAGCAGAATGCGGTGCTCGGCCGGGTGAACCGGCTGCTCGCGGGCGAGGCGGAGGCGATCGCCATCGCCTATGACAAGGTCGACCGGTTGAAGCCGAAGCATCAGGCCAAGACCGTGGTCGTCGGCAACCCCGTCCGCGATGAAATTGCGAAGCTCGGCGAGCTTCCATACCCGCCGTTCGACACGGTCGCTCCGCTGAAGATCCTGGTCACCGGCGGAAGCCAGGGCGCGTCGGTGCTCGGCGACGTCGTGCCTGCCGGCCTGGGCCTGCTTCAGCCCTCGCTGCGTCATCGCCTCCAGGTTGTTCAGCAGTGCCGCCCGGACGACATCGAGCGCGTGCGCAACACCTATGCCGCGCTGCACATTCCGGCGGAGTTGCTGACCTACATCGAGGACATGCCCGAGAAGCTCGCCGATGCGCACCTCATCATCGGCCGCGCCGGCGCGTCGACAATCGCGGAGCTCACCGCGGCGGGCCGGCCCGCGATCCTCATTCCGTTTCCGTCGGCGACCGACGATCACCAGACCGCCAACGCCCGTGAGATGACCGCCGCAGGCGGCGCACGGACGATCCAACAGGACAATTTCACGCCCGAGGTGCTCGCCCGCCAGATCGAGGCGATGGCAGCCGACCCGATCGCGATCAACAATGCCGCGTCTCGCGCTCTCGCGGTCGGCAGGCCGCACGCCGCGCGGGACCTCGCCGATCTGGTCGAGCGCGTTGGCGGCGGCCTGGCTCCTGTCGCAGTCGGTCCGGCGCTCACGCCTCGAGTCCGCGCCGAGGTTCCGGCCGGAGGAATGCCGGCATGATGAAGGCTTTGGGCACCGACATCGGCACGATCCATTTCGTCGGGATCGGGGGCATCGGAATGTCCGGGATCGCCGAGGTTATGAACCAGCTCGGCTACAAGGTGCAGGGTTCCGACGCGTCCGACAGCTACGTCGTCGAGAAGCTGCGCAAGGCGGGCATCCCGGTGACCATCGGCCATTCACCGGACAATCTGGGGGATGCGGCCGTCGTCGTCTGCTCGACCGCCATCAAGGAGAGCAATCCGGAGTTCCAGGCTGCGGCCCAGCGCCGCCTTCCTCGCGTCCGCCGCGCGGAGATGCTCGCCGAGCTGATGCGCATGCAGAAGACGGTCGCAGTCGCTGGGACGCATGGGAAGACGACAACGACGTCAATGGTCGCGGCTTTGCTCGACAGCGGCGGCCTCGACCCGACGGTCATCAACGGCGGCATCATCAACCGCTATGGCTCGAACGCGCGCCTCGGCAAAAGCGACTGGTGGGTGATCGAGGCCGACGAGAGCGACGGAAGCTTCCTGCGCCTCGACGGCACGATCGCGGTCGTCACCAACATCGATCCCGAGCATCTCGAACATTATGGCAGCTTCGACGCGGTCAAGGACGCGTTCGTCGAGTTCGTCGAGAATGTGCCTTTCTATGGGCTGGCGGTGCTCTGCGTAGACCATCCCGAGGTTCAGAACATCATCGGCCGGATCCGCGACCGTCGGATCGTCACCTACGGCTTCTCCGCGCTGGCCGACGTTCGTGCCGATAACATCACGCCAGTCCCCGGTGGAACCCAGTTCGACGCCTTGATCCTCGACAAGGACGGTGAGCGCCGGACGATCCACGTCCATGTTCCGATTCCCGGCCGTCACAATGTGCAGAATTCACTGGCAGCGATCGCGGTCGCGCTCGAGCTCGGAATCTCTGACGAAGCAATCATTGCAGGCTTCGAAAGGTTCGAGGGCGTGAAGCGCCGCTTTACGAAGGTCGGCGAAGCCGACGGTGCGATCATCATCGACGATTATGCCCACCACCCGACCGAAATCCGCGCGGTCCTGGCCGCGGCGCGCGAAGGCGCGGAGGGCCGCGTCATCGCGGTAATGCAGCCGCACCGCTACACCCGCCTACACTCGCTGATGGAGGAGTTCCAGAACGCCTTCAACGATGCCGACGTCGTATTCGTGGCGCCGGTCTATGCCGCCGGCGAGGAGCCGATCGACGGCGTGGATGCAAGCGCTCTGGTCGAAGGTCTTCGTGCCCATGGCCACCGCATGGTGCGGGCCGTCGACAGCCTCGACGAGCTTTGCCGCGAACTGCGCGACCTGGCCGCCGACGGCGACATGGTCATCTGCATGGGTGCAGGCGACATCACCAAGTGGGCCGGAGCCCTCGCCGACGGCATCTGCAAATTACGGGCGAACAAATCGCCGCGGGCAGTGGCATGAACGCAGTCGCCACCATGCCCAAAGTGCGAGGGCGGCTGACCTCCGATGCTCCGCTCGCTCCGCTCGTCTGGTTCAAGAGCGGCGGCAAGGCCGAGTGGCTGTTCGAGCCCGCCGACACGGAGGACCTCGAGCAGTTCCTCAACGAGCTCGACCCCCACGTCCCGGTCATGGCGCTCGGCCTCGGCTCCAACCTCATCGTCCGCGACGGCGGCGTTCCGGGCGTGGTGGTGCGCCTCGGCAAGCCTTTCGCCAGGACCGAGCAGCTCGACGAGACGACCCTGCGCTGCGGGGGCGGCGCGAGCGGCATCCTCGTCTCCTCGACCGCGCGCGATCACGGCATTGCCGGCCTCGAATTCCTGCGCGGCATCCCTGGAACGGTGGGCGGCTTCGTTCGAATGAACGGTGGGGCCTATGGGCGCGAGGTGAAGGACATCCTGGTCTCCGCGCGCCTCATTCTGCGGTCCGGCGAACTGGTCGAATGGCCGTTGGAGAAACTCGGCTACACCTATCGCCACAGCGAGGTTCCGGCGGGAGCGGTGGTGGTCGAGGCGACCTTCCGCGGCGAGCCCGGCGACCCCGAGGCGATCGGCGCCGAGATGGACGCGATCGCCCGCGCCCGCGAGGAATCGCAGCCGCTGCGCAGCCGCACCGGCGGCTCGACGTTCAAGAACCCGCATGGTCACAAGGCCTGGGCGCTCATCGACGCGGCGGGTTGCCGCGGCCTGACGATGGGCGACGCGCAGGTTTCGGAAAAGCATTGCAACTTCCTCTTGAACCTCGGGAGCGCCACCAGCGCCGAGATCGAGGCGCTGGGCGAGGAAGTCCGGCGCCGCGTCGAGCAAAAAACCCACATCAGCCTCGAATGGGAAATCCAGCGGGTCGGGAGAGAAGCTTGAACTTTAATTTCGTCGCCCCCGCAAAGGCGGGGGCCCAGCCTGGCAAAGAGAACTGGGTTCCCGCGTTCGCGGGAATGACGAGCGATGGACACTGAAATGGATAAGTCCCTTCACGTCGTCGTCCTGATGGGAGGCTGGTCGTCCGAGCGCGAAGTGTCGCTCACCAGCGGCAAGGGTGTCGCCGCCGCGCTGCGCGAGCGCGGCTGGTCGAACGTCACCGAGCTCGACATGGATCGAGACGTCGCGCGGCGCCTCGCCGAGCTGAGGCCCGACGTCGTTTTCAACGCCCTCCACGGCACTCCGGGCGAGGACGGAACGGTCCAGGGCATGATGGACCTGATGGGTCTCAAGTACACGCACAGCGGGCTCGAAACGTCGGTGATCGCGATCGACAAGGAGCTCACCAAGATGGTTCTCGTTCCGCACGGCATCCGAATGCCGGCGGGCAAGATCATAGAAAGCGACAGCCTGTTCCAGGAAGACCCGATCCATCGGCCTTACGTCCTCAAGCCGGTGAACGAGGGCTCCTCCGTCGGCGTGGCGATCGTGACCCACGACGGCAATTACGGAAATCCGATCGGACGCGACGTCGAAGGTCCGTGGAAGCACTTCGACACCCTGCTCGCAGAACCTTTCATCAAGGGCCGCGAGCTGACCGTCGCGGTCATGGCCAACGAGCCGCTCGCCGTGACCGAGCTGAAGCCGAAGGCCGGGTTCTACGACTATGACGCGAAATATACCGATGGCCTCACGCAGCACGTCTGCCCGGCCGAAATCCCGTGCGAGATCGCGACCTCGATGATGGATATGGCGGCGCGGGCTCACATGCTGCTCGGCTGCAAGGGCGCATCGCGCTCCGACTTTCGTTGGGACGACGAGCTTGGAGAGGCGGGCATCTACCTGCTCGAAGTGAACACCCAGCCCGGAATGACGCCCTTGAGCCTCGTGCCCGAGCAGGCAAAGGTGAAGGGCGTCAGCTACGGTGAGCTCGTCGAGCGGCTGATCGAGGAGGCGTTGCAATGACCGCGGCGCATGTGCGGAGGGGAGGCGCGACCCGTTCCAGGCCGCGCAAGCCGTCCAAAGTGTCCGTTCCGACGAAGATCGCCAAGAAGCTCCCGGTCGATCAGAAACGGGCGAACAAGCTTGCCGGCGTCGTGTTCGGCGGCTTCCTGCTCGCGATCGTCCTGGTGGTTCTGCTGGCCCTCGACATACCTGCGAAGGCGGAGCGTGCCGCCGGCACGGCCATCGGCGAAGCGGGCTTCATCGTGAATGGCTATCAGATCGCCGGGCTCCATCACATGAACCGCGCTGTCGTCGACGCCATCGTGACCGATGAGCTCCACCGTGCGACCGAGAGCTCCGGCGGCGACAAGGCGCCGCAGGCGCTGGTCGACGTGTCGGAGATCCGGCGGCGGCTGCTGCAGTTCGGCTGGATCAAGGACGCGCGCGTTTCGCGGCGGCTCCCGGATTCGCTTGCCATCGACATCGTCGAGCGCACGCCGTCGGCCCTATGGCAGAACCAGGGCCAGCTGGCGCTGATCGACCGCGAGGGCGTGATGCTCGACCGGGTTCCGGTCGACAAGATGCCCGACCTGCCGCTTCTGATCGGCCCCGGAGCCAATGCCGAAGCGCAGCAGCTCGACACCCTTATGAACGCCGTTCCAACGCTCAAGCCGCAGCTCGCGTCGGCGACCTGGGTGGGCGGGCGACGGTGGGATCTCAATTTCCAGTCGGGCGAGACGGTCGCCCTTCCCGAAGGTGACCGAGCGGCGATAACCGCGCTTGCGAAGTTTGCTCGGCTCGACAAGTCCGCCGGCCTGCTCGGCCGCGGGATCGTCCGCTTCGACTTGCGCGTTCCCGGCAAGATGATCGTCCGCCTTCCGCGAGCACCGGGCGAGCCGATCGTGCCCGATCAACCCCAGCAGCAGGGGTAAGAGCCGGGAACGTGGCCGCGCCTGCCGAACAGAATCTGATTGCCGTTCTCGACATCGGCTCGTCGAAGGTCAGCGCGATGATCGCCCGGCCCGGCGACGACGGGCGGCTGACGGTGCTCGGCACCGGCCAGCGCGAGAGCCGCGGCGTCAAGCGCGGTTACATCACGGACATGGCCGCGAGCGAATTCGCCGTGCGCGAGGCAGTCGAGCTGGCGGAGCGCATGTCGGGGCTGACGGTCGATGACGTGTGGGCGAGCTACGGCGCCGGAGAGCTGGTCAGCGACGTTGCGAACGTCGAGGTCGAGCTCGGCGGACATCCCGTCGAGCAGTCCGACATCGACGAGCTGCTGAATGCCGGCAAGCGCGCCATCGATGGCAACGGCCAGGTTGTTCTGCATGCCCATCCGGCGCTGTACACGATCGACCGGGCACAGGGCGTGCAGCAGCCGATCGGACTCTATGCCAACCGATTGGGTGTCGACATCCATGTCATCGCGGCGAACCCATCCCCGCTGCGCAACATCGACACGGTGATCCGCTCGGCGCACCTCGGAGTGAACGCGATCGTCGCCTCTCCGATCGCGGCCGCCTTGGCCTGCCTTGGCGAAGAGGAGCGAGAGCTCGGGGTAGCGCTCGTCGAGCTCGGCGCGGAGGTGACCAACGTCTCGGTTCACTATGGCGGCATGCTGGTCGGCCTGCGTTCGATCCCGCTCGGAGCACACGACATCACCAACGACATCGCCGCAGCCTTCGCCGTACAGCGCCGCGACGCCGAGCGGATGAAGTGCTTCTACGGCTCCGCTATGACGAGCCCGCGCGACAATCATGAGATGATCGAGGCGGCGCAGGCGGGCGGGGAGCAAGGCGCGGAGCCGATGAAGCTCACTCGCGCACAGCTGATGATGGTCATCCGCCAGCGCGTCGAAGAGCTGACCAACGAAATCGAAGGCGCGCTGAAGGGCCTCGGCTTTACCGGGCCTGTCGGGCGCCAGGTCGTGCTCACGGGCGGCGGCGCGGAGCTCAAGAATATTGCGGATTATATGCAGGGCGTCCTCGGACGCGCAGTCCGCGTCGGGCGGCCGAAACAGCTCACGGGACTTCCCGACGCACACAGCGGTCCGGCTTTCTCGACGTTGATCGGGCTTGCGTTGCTCGCAGCTTCCGGACGCGGGGACATTCGCGATATCGCCGGCCCGGTGATGCGCCCGCCCGCAGCGAAAGGGATGGTCGGGCGGCTGATCCAGGCGATGAAGGGCGGGTTCTAGGACCGACCCGATCATGGTAACCGTCGCTACGGGGGAGCGCGCGATGGCGACGGTGGCGAAAGCGACGAGCGGAGCGAAAACAGCCACAAACGCGCTGATCTTGCTCGTCGGAGCGGCAATCTTCCTCAATTATGTCGATCGCGGCGCCCTTCCCGTGGGGGCGCCGCAGATGAAGTCGGAGCTTGGCCTCACGGCGACGCAGTTCGGCGTCGCGGTCTCCGCCTTCTTCTGGGTCTATGCGCCGCTGAACATGTTCATCGGCAGGCTCTGCGACCGTTTCTCGGTCTACCTGGTGTTCGGTGCCGGTGTCGTCCTTTGGGCTGTGAGCACGATGCTGACCAGCCTGGCGGCGGGCCTTGCCTCGTTGATCGTCCTCCGGGTCTTCCTTGGGCTTGGCGAGAGCGTCGCATTTCCCGGAAGCTCGAAAATGATCACTTCCCATGTTCCGGCATCCGGCCGCGGCCTTGCCAATGGGATCATCGGTGCCGGGCTCGCGCTCGGCCCGGCCGTCGGAACTCTAGCCGGGGGACTGATGACGGCCGCGTTCGGCTGGCGCCTGATGTTCCTGGTTTTCGGGCTCATCACGATCACCTGGCTGCTCCCATGGTGGGCCATCGTTCGTCGCATCCCCGAAGCTGAGCGCGCCGATTGCATCGACTGCGTTCCCATTTCCAAAGTCGCCAGCCGCTGGTCTCTTTGGGCAATGGGGATCGCGCACTTCTTCAACGTTTATGGATTCTATTTCCTGCTCACCTGGCTCCCGCTGTTTCTCGTCCAGTCGAGGGGCTTCACGATCCAGCAGATGAGCTATCTCGCCACGACCGCCCAGCTCGCCTTTGCCGTCTCCGTACTCGCGTTCGGCTGGTCCTCGGACGTTTGGACTCGCTCCGGCCGCGCCGAGCATTCGATCCGCCGTTGGACCGTTGTGGGCGGCCACGTTGTAGCGGCGATTTGCATCGTCGGAATCCTCCTCAGCGAGAGCTTGACGGCGCTGATCTTCTGGCTTGCGTTCGCTGGCGCCAGTTACGGCACCAGCACGCCGAGCCTGTATGGGATTGCACAGATGTTCGCCGGGCCGAGAGCGTCCGGCACCTGGGTCGGGGTGCAGAACGCATTGGGCAATATTGCGGGTTTCGTCATGCCAGTCGTCACCGGAATCATGATCGACCGGACGGGCAGCTATTCGGGCGGCTTCTACCTCGCCGCCGCGATTGTCGGCTTTGGTGCTATCTGGTGGGCGATCGGCGTACCCCGAATTCAGCAGGTCGAGTTTGATTAGCTTCCGATTGCGCCGCGCCAGGAGCCTGCGCGCTTCCATTGCTGCCTCTTCCATCCGCGCCGGTCGAGCCAGTCCACGATGAGCGCAAGCCATTGAGCCCGGCGTATCGCGAGCGGTCGCCAGGACAGCGGGTCCAGGCCGGTCCAGGGAAGAAAGGGCGAGCGCCGCGAATAGGCCCAAAGCTCGATCCTCAGCGTCCGGCGGTCCGAGCCCGCGCGCGCATGAAATCCGCAGGTATCGGCGACCACGAGCGTATTGGCCGGCACCGCGAAGTGCGTCGGTCGCGGGAGGCCGAGCTCCGGGAGCTCATCCGGCCTTACGCGAAGCGATCCGCGTTGCGACAGCCGATCGGCTCGGTCGATATGGATGCTCTTGCGCCTCTCCCAGGCGATCCGCTCGGCAGTCAGCCGGTGTGAACCCGCGACGTAGACGAGCGGGCGTCCTTCCTCTTCAACATCGGTCAGGAACAGCCAGGCCTTCAGCGACGGTTGAAACGTGTCGGAATGAAGCTCGAGCTGCGGGTCCGCCGGTCCTTCAACCACTCCGCCCGAGATCGCCTGGAAGTAATAAAGGGGTTCGGAGCGGGTGCTTCCGACATAAGCCATGAGGCTCTTCCATCGCGGGCTTCCCAGCAGTTCCGCGAGCCCGGGCACCCGGCGCAGGAGTTCCGGCCCCACGGCAAGACGCGTCGTGATCGTGTCGCCTTGCTGATGGCTTCTGCATTCGAGCTCCGCCTCGACGATCGCCGCCTTGAGCGCGGTGAACTCCTCCACCGGCAGAATGTTCGGAAGGACGACGAATCCATCCCGGTCGAATGCGGATCTGAGGTCGGCGGGCACCCGATGCGCGAGGCGTGAACGTCTCCACGATGCCAGCCGATGCGCCGCTCTGAGCCGCCAGACGTGCAGCCCCGCCCGGTTCAACCGCTTGGATCCGATGATCGGATTGTCGACGAAGCTTTTTGCGCCGGAGAGGATCGCAAGCAGCCAGACGGGCGCGCGCCACCACCGCAACGCGCGCCGAACCGCGACGCTCGGCGTGCCCGCATGATCAGACCGAATCGCCTCGGCGCGCGTATAGATGCTGGCGTCGAAGGGCACTGATCCTCGCTGGAGATTTGAGAAGTGGTCGAGCATATCTTGCTGGCGTTTGTTATCCAACTGATGATCTGGGCCATTCTGCGCAATTGGGCCGCCGGGGCCGCGGCCGCGATCGCCTGGTTCGTGTCCCGCGAGATCACCCAGGCCGAATATCGCTGGATCGAGCATTTCGGCGCCGGCCACCGCGTCAATATGCCGTGGTGGGGCGGGCTCGACCCGCGCGTCTGGCAATATGCGGACCCCTGGATCGACTGGATTGTCCCTACGCTTGCGGTGATCGCAGTGGCGCTAATCGCGCGACGATGGCGGACGAACGGCTCGGCGAAGAGCTAATGTCTGCTTTGGGTGGAAAGCTGACTCTCATGCGCGCCAGCGTAAGTGGAGCGCCGCGCGATGCGGCGCTCCACGACGGTCAATGCGACCAGAGCATCTCTTGCAACAGCATGTCAGAGCCGAGATGGCGGTAGGTGGCACGTTGGCCGCTCTGCGCCATGCCCTGTCGGGTCGTCTGCTGAAGGAAAGCGTTGGCCTCCTTCTCTCGCTGAATGTCTTCGGCGGGCGTCGTCACATGGTCGAAGATCGTCACCAGGTAGAGGTCCGGTTCTCCCGCGCGCTTATTGACGTTCGCGAGGATGTGATAGCCCTTGATCCATCCCTTCGATTTCTGAAATTCCATGTTCTTGCGATAAGTCGCCGCAAGGAAGTCGGCGTAGTCGCCGAAATGGCCGTCATCGATCGTCACCGCGCCGACATCCCAGAAATCGCCCGACTTCAGTGGCAATTCCTGCGCAGGAGCCGAGACCGACCAGAGCATCGTCGCGGCGCCAAGTGCACCGAGCATCAATTTGCGCATGTGTATCCCCCTCTCATGCGGAAAGCCCACGCTTCCGCTTCGTAGGGAACGGCGTCGCCCGACACCGGCGAAGACGCCAGCACATGCGGCGTCGTTCCGGAACGGCCGTAGAGCAAATTACTACTGTTAACGCAAATTAAAGGGCGTGGCGCTGCTTCTGAATGAGTGAAGAGTTGAAAGAAGGCGAAGGAGCATTTCGCGCGCGCCTTCGGGGCGCGTTGAACGCTTCACCACATGCGTTGCCGCTTGCGACGGCTTAAACGGGCGTAGTCACTGCGAAGACCGGTGAAGATTTGCGGGCGCTCGCTCGTCGGGCAGGGCCCGCCTGTGGATAAGTGAGTCTCAAAGGCGACACTTCTCCCCACATTTTTGGTGAATTCTTGGGGTCGGTTAACTTTTTCGCTTGGCTTGCGACTCGGGATGATTCATTGATTCATCTAGTGGGCTCAACGCGTTGCCGTTTGGGGGAGGATTTTTAGATGAGCATCGATTTCATCCGGCCGGAGGTCGACGAGCTCCGTCCGCGAATCAGCGTCATCGGAGTGGGCGGAGCGGGCGGCAACGCCATCGCGAACATGATGCGCGCCGACGTCCAGGGCGTCGATTTCGTGGTCGCCAACACCGATGCCCAGGCGCTCAACACATCGCTCGCGGACCGGCGAATCCAGCTCGGCCTCAAGATTACGCAGGGGCTCGGCGCGGGCTCACGGCCCGAGATCGGCCGAGCCGCCGCCGAAGAGACCATCGACGAGATCGTGCAGGCGCTCGACGGCGCGCACATGTGCTTCATCGCGGCCGGCATGGGCGGCGGCACGGGTACCGGCGCTGCTCCGGTGATCGCCAAGGCCGCGCGCGACAAGGGCATCCTGACGGTCGGCGTCGTGACCAAGCCCTTCGCGTTCGAAGGCGCTCGCCGCTCCCGCTCCGCCGATGCCGGCATCCAGGAGCTTCAGCAGCACGTCGATACCTTGATCGTCATTCCAAACCAGAATCTGTTCCGCCTCGCCAATTCGGAGACGACCTTCAAGGAAGCCTTCGAAATGGCCGACGAGGTCCTTCAGCAGGGCGTCCGCGGAATTACCGACCTGATGGTGATGCCGGGCCTCATCAACCTCGACTTCGCCGACGTCCGGTCGGTGATGAGCGAGATGGGCAAGGCGATGATGGGCACCGGCGAAGCCGACGGCGACATGCGCGCGATCGAGGCTGCCGAGAAGGCGATCTCCAACCCGCTGCTCGACGGCGTGTCGATGAAGGGCGCCAAGGGCGTCATCATCTCGATCACCGGCGGCGAGGACATGCGCCTGATGGAGGTCGACGAAGCCGCCAGCCACATCAAGGAACTGGTCGACCCGGACGCGAACATCATCTGGGGTTCGGCATTCAACAACGACCTCGGCGGCAAGATCCGCGTGTCGGTCGTCGCGACGGGTATCGAAGCCGAAGTCGGGGCCCAGCCGGCGCCGGGCAAAGTGTTCGCATTCCCGGGCCGCTCGGCAACTCCGGCGCCCGCCGCTCCGGCTCAACAGCCGGCTGCGGAAGTCGAAGAGGCCCTCGAAGAGATCGAAACTCCAGCGGCCGAGGATGAGGGCGAGGAGCTCCTGCTCGGAGCGGACGACGTGCTGACCAGCCCGGTCGGCGCTCCGCCGATCGCTCCGCCGACCGACGAGGAAGAGGCCGAGCGCCCGGCTGCGAACGCCGGCGGCACGCTCTTCGAGCGCATGTCGAACATCGCTCGGGGCGCTCCCAAGGCGCAGATCGACGAGGATGAAGCATCGGATTACCGCAAGGACCCGATCGACATCCCCCGGTTCCTCAACCGCCAGAACAACCAGTAAGCTTCGGCGAACCGGTCAAGAGAAGGGCGGCCTTCGGGTCGCCCTTTTTCGTTAACGATTTACCCGTTCGCGGCTCTGGAAGCCCACCTCACCGAGGGTGCGGCACGGCTCGCCGTAAAGCCTCTAGGCAGAAAGGATTAGGCAAGATTCAGTGCCGCACGGGAGGATGATGCGGGGATTGTTGCGTGCAATCGCGAGGGGAGCGCTCGTAGCAAGCGCTGCGGCAGCCGTGTTCACGGCGGTGCCTGCGGCTGCGCAGGGGAGCTATTCGCCCTATAATGAAACTGCCACGGCGGCGCTTGCGCGCTACCTGCGCACGCTCGCGTCCGATCCTAAGGACTTCACGTCCCTGATCGGCGCGGGCCGCGCTGCGCTCGAGCTTGGCGACGCGCAGGCGGCTGCAGGCTTTTTCGCACGCGCTGACGAGGTGAATCCACGTAGCCCGCTTCCGCAGGCCGGCATGGGCGCGGTCTCGGTCCTCAACGGCGAGCCGCAGGCGGCGCTTCCATATTTCGCTCGGGCCGAACAGCTCGGCGCAACTCTGATGACGATCGGTTGCGACCGCGGCCTCGCTTACGACCTGATGGGCCGCCAGGCGGATGCGCAGGCGGACTACCGCGCGGCCTTGAAGGGTCCCGACGGCGACGAGGCTCGGAGGCGCCTGGCGCTCAGCCTCGCAATCAGCGGCGATCGCACCGGGGCGCTGACAGCCCTTTCGCCGCTAGTTGCAACAGGCGACGTGCCGGCGAGCCGCACGCGGGCGTTCGTCCTCGCCCTCACCGGCGATGTAAGCGGCGCGATGGTCGCGATCAATGCGGCGATGCCGGGCAGCTCGGCGTCGCTCGCGCCCTTCCTGCAGCGCCTGCCATCGCTTCAGGCGGGGCAGAAGGCAGCGGCCGCCAACCTCGGGATTTTTCCGGACTCCGGCGACGCTCGCTTCGCCTCGGCTGCCGTTCCGCAAGTCACCAGCAGCGTGACCACCAATCGCCTGGCCGGAATCGATGACCTCTTGCAGCAACCGGCGCAGTCGGCTGCGCCGCAGCAAGCAGCTTATCGAGCGCAGCAAGTCGCCTCCTCGGCGCCGGTCCGGCGCGCGCCTGTTGCGCGCCACGTCCCGGCCAAGACCAAGATCTGGCTTCAGTTGGCAAGCGGTTCCAATGCGGCGGCGCTGAACAGCCAGTTCCGCCAGATCAAGTCTCACAACAGCGACCTGTTCGACGGCATTCCGGGTTATATCGCCAAGAGCCCGGACCGCGCCCGGCTCGTGGTCGGCCCGTTCCGCAGCGCGAACGACGCGGAAATTTTTGCCGAGGACCTGCAGACGGTCAATATCGACGCTTTCAAATGGACCAATTCCCCAGCTGATCAGATTGTGCCACTCGGCACGGAATGAAGCTTCCCCCCGGCGTCGCGGCGCAACCTTCTGCGTCCCGCGGCCGCCTTCATCGCGAGCCTGACTCCGGACCGCGCGGCCCGCGCGACATTTTCCAGCGCGACCGCGACCGGATCATCCATTCGGTCGCCTTCCGGCGCTTGCGGCACAAGACCCAGGTGTTCGTCGCACCCGACGGCGATCATTTTCGGGTCCGCCTGACCCACAGCATCGAAGTCGCGCAGATCGGGCGGACGATGGCGCGCGCGCTGGGAGTCAACGAAGACCTGACCGAGGCGCTTTGCCTCGCGCACGATCTGGGTCATCCCCCGTTCGGTCACGCGGGCGAGGATGCCCTGAACGCGGCGCTCGCCGATGCCGGCGGGTTCGACCACAACGCGCACACCTTGCGCATCCTGACGCGCCTCGAGACGCCCTATCCCGATTTCGACGGGCTCAATCTTAGCTGGGAAGCGCTCGAGGGCCTCGCCAAGCATAATGGCCCGATCGCGACACCCACATGGGCGATGGCGGACGCGAATGCCGAGCGGGACCTGGAACTCTCCACCTGGCCGAGCCTCGAGGCGCAGGTTGCAGCGATCGCCGACGATATCGCCTACGATAATCACGACATCGACGACGGGCTGCGCTCGGGCCTGCTCGACCTGGACGAATTGATCGAGCTGCCGCTCGTCGGGCGTCACTGGATCGCCATCGCCGAGCGCCATCGGGGAATTCCCCTCGACAAACGGCAGCGGGCACTCGTTCGCGACATGATTGGAACGATGGTCGGCGACGTGCTCGACGAGACCGCCCGCCGTGTCGCGGCCGAGGACGTCAAGACTGTCGACGATATCCGCTCCGCGGGCCGGCCGCTCGCCGGATTCTCCGACGAGCTTGCCGCGGAGGAACGCGAGTTGAAGCGCTTCCTTTACGCTCGTCTCTACGATTCGCCGCAGCTGCATGGGATCCGGCGGGAGGCCGAGCGGATCGTCTCCAACCTCGCCGCTGCATATCGCGAAGACCCCCTCCGTCTCCCTCAGCCGTGGCAGCGCGGCGAAGGCGTCGATCAGCTGCGCACCATCGGCGACTTCATCGCTGGGATGACCGACCGCTACGCGATTTCGAGGCACTTGGAGCTCGTTGGTCCCGTCAACCTGCCGGCCGATCGCTTCTAGCGCGTTAATGAAATAAGCTATTGTTATTTTGCAGCTTTTATCAGACGCTCGATGTCTAACGGGGGAGCGCGAGTCGCGCACGAGTTGAGACCCGCGAAGCAAGCGAGGGGCCGTCGCGGCACCTCGCAAGTGCCCCCGGCTGGAGGGCGTTATGCCTTACTCGGGCGTGTTTGTTTTTGGCGACAGCCTGGTTGATGCCGGCAATGCACTCAAGCTTGCACAATTCTATGGGACGCTGACATTCAGCGATCTGCCTGACGGAGCGCCGAGCGCCAGTCGAGGCTATTTCCAGGGCCGCTTTTCCGACGGCTATACCTTCGACGATCTGATCAGCAACAAAGCCATCGGCGTCGTGACGCGGCCGGTTTTCCCCTACGGCTACGAAGACCCGTGGATCGGGATTCCAATCGATCCGTTCGCTCCCGATCCGAGCGGGCACAATCTGAACTTCGCTTACGGCGGCGCGCAGATCCGCCAAGGCGACGAAGTGGTTTCCGACCTCGACGGGCAGACGGACGCCTTCAAGGACGCGGTCGACGGCCATGCCGATCCGAATGCACTGTACGTGGTCACGATCGGCGGCAACGACGTCCGCAGCCTGGCGCCGAACGGCACCGATCCTGCACTGCAATCGGACGCATATGCAGCGCTGGCCAAAGCCGCGAACACGCTGTTCACCGAGCTACGGGGTCTGGTGAATGTTGGTGTACACAACATCCTGCTGACCGGAATCCCGGACGTCGGCGTCATTCCGAACTACGACGTCAACCACAATCTCCAGCTCGACGGAGCAGAGATCGCTCGAAGCGCAGCGGCTACCGACTATTCCCGGTATCTGGACACATTGATCCGAACGACCGTCATCCCGCAGCTGCAGGCACTGGGTGCGAACGTCACCTACGCACCGATGATGGATTATACGGCGGCGAGCGGGCAGCACGTCACGGGCGCGCTGAACGCAATCATGCCGACGATCGCGGCGCTTAACGGACTGACCACGCAGCAGCTGTCGCAGAACCTCCTGCAGTACCAGGACCTGATCTTCTTCGACGACATTCACCCGAACGCGCAGACGCATGCGTTGATGGCGGCCTACGCCAATGCGCAGCTCACCGGACAGCCTTGGGTAGAAACGACGCCTTTGACCGGTGCCGAGGTCGATTACCGAGCAACCGGCAGCATCGCGGTTGCTGGAGAGGTGGACAAGCTCGTCATCGCGATGGTCCCCGCCACCACATACACGTTCCAGATGCTCGGGGTGAGCACGCTCACCTCCTACGTGCTGGGTCAGCTCGGCGTGACATCGCTCGGGTCCGGCGCACTGCTCGCCGACGCATCCCTCAAGCTCATGTCCGCGAGCGGCGCCGTGCTTGCGACCGATGACGACAGCGGGATCGGCCTAGATGCTTCGCTAAGCTTCACCAACGGCGTCCTCGGCTCCTACACCTTGGCTTTTTCGGCGGTCGGCACGCTCACCGGCCAATATGTGATTACGGGAACCGTCAATGGCGCTGCCATGCAGATGGCGAACACATATACGGTCACGAACGCGTCGACCCTGGTCATCGAGGGAGTAGGTGGTGTCGGCATCGATGTCGTCCAGGCGAGCGTCAATTATGGGCTGACGCCGGGCAGCGAGATCGAGGTCCTGAGCACCACCAACGACAAGGGCAGAGGCGCGATCAACCTCACCGGCAATGAATTCGGCCAAACCATCATCGGGAATGCCGGATCGAACGTGATTGACGGAAAAGGTGGTGCCGACGCGCTCTATGGCGGCAAGGGCAATGACACCTTCGTCCTCGGGCCGGATGCCCTTGCGAGCCCCGCCAATATCGACAGCATCAACGATTATGCGGTGGGCGACCTCGTCGATCTGAGCCAGGTCCTGAAGGTGGCTACCGGCACCAACATCGTGGCGGGCGGCTATGTGCGCGTGACGACAAGCGGCTTCATCCAGGTCGACGTCGATGGCGGCGCGAACAATTGGGTCACTTTGAGCAGCGTCAACGGGTCCGACCCCCTGGCCATCCGCTATCTCTCCGGCGGTGTCGCATCGACCGTCTCGGTCGGCAGAACTGCCGTCACCGCACTAACGACGTTGAGCGCGTCAAAGGAAGCCGCCGGTGGCACCTTCGACCTTTGGAGCCAGAGCCGGCCCCTCGACGATCACCACAGCCATGGCCAGCTGCTTGGATTCCATGCGTTCGAGGCGCCACTCGAACTGCTGTTCACCGCCCCACACGACGTGGGACTCTTTGCATGAGCCGTGGTGCGGTGCGGCAACAATCTGAAAAGAAACATTTGTTTATTGAAATTTGCCTATCGAGCCGCGGCAAAAGGTTACATGATTGTAAGGTCTTGAGCGTAAGAGTCGCGGGCCATGAACAAGAAGACGGCAATATTCGCTGCCATCGTCGGACTGGCGATCGTCGCTGGCGTCGCGCTGAGATCGGTCAACCGCGCCGATGCCGCGGCGGGCAATTGCTACGCGGACACGCAAGGTCCGTCGGAGCCGACCGTCTGTAACTAGTTGCTCGCGCCCTCGGCGCGTGACACCCCTGGGCTTGCTGCGCTAGAGGCGCACGCTTTCCAGCGCCGGTGGACTTAAATTGAGCCTCTACGCCCAATATGCAGCGCTCCTCGATGGAGTGCTCGACGATTTAGTGAGCGATGGCACGCTTCCTCAGGGAATCGAGCGCCGCAACGTCACGGTCGAGCCGCCGCGGGATGCGGCGCACGGCGACCTCGCCATCAACGCGGCGATGGTCCTTGCAAAGGGCGCCGGCACCAACCCTCGCGCGCTTGCCGAAGCGATCAAGGCAAAGCTCGAGGCTCTTCCGACGGTCACGTCGGTCGAAATCGCCGGACCCGGCTTCATCAATGTGCGGCTCACGCCAGACGCCTGGCGCGACGAGCTGCGCACCATAGTTCGCGAGGGCGAGGACTATGGTCTTTCGAGGGTCGGTGCGAATGAGCGGGTCAACGTCGAATATGTGTCGGCCAACCCGACCGGGCCGCTGCACATGGGGCATTGCCGCGGTGCGGTCGTCGGCGACAGCCTCGCGCGGCTGCTCGAAGCGGCGGGCTTCCGCATCACCAAGGAATATTATGTCAATGACGCCGGTGCCCAGGTCGATACGCTCGCGCGCTCGGTGCACCTCAGGTATCGCGAGGCGCTCGGCGAAGATATCGGCGAGATCGCGGAGGGCTTCTACCCAGGCGATTATCTGAAACCCGTCGGTGCAATCCTCGCGGCGGAGTACGGTGACCGTTACGCCGACGCGCCCGAGGCGGAATGGCTCGCCAAATTCCGCGATGTGGCGATCAAGGCGATGCTCGACCTGATCCGGCACGATCTGGGCCTGCTGAACATCCACCACGATCTTTTCTCGTCAGAGGCCGAGCTCCAGCGCAGCGGCGCGGTCGAGCGGGCGATGCAGGTATTACGCGACAAGGGCCTGGTCTACGAAGGCACGCTCGAACGCCCAAAGAGCCTGGATCCACACGACGAGTGGGAGCCGGTCGAGTTGACCCTGTTCCGCTCCACGCAGTTCGGCGACGACCAGGACCGCCCGATGAAGAAGTCGGACGGCAGCTGGACCTATTTTGGATCCGACGCAGCCTACCACTGGCAAAAGGCGCAAGGCGCCGATCACCTCGTCAACATCTGGGGCGCGGATCATTCCGGCACCGTCAAGCGCGTTCAGTCGGCGGTGAAAGCGCTGACCGACGAGCGCGTCGACCTCGACGTGAAGGTTGTGCAGATGGTGCGCCTGTTCCGCGCCGGCGAACCGGTGAAGATGTCGAAGCGCGCCGGCGATTTCGTGACGCTGGCGGACGTCGTGAACGAGGTCGGCAAGGATGTGGTGCGTTTCATGATGCTGACCAAGCGCTCGGACACGCCCCTCGATTTCGATTTCGCGAAAGTGGTCGAGGCTTCAAAGGACAACCCGGTCTTCTACGTCCAGTACGCCCATGCGCGGATCAGTTCGCTCAAGCGCAAGGCGGGCGACGCGGGCGTGGACCTGAGCGCTCCGGCGGATTTGGCGCTGCTCGACGACGAGGAACTCGCGCTCGTGAAGCGGGCGGCACAATATCCGCGCGTGCTGGAGGGTGCGGCCTTGGCGCACGAACCGCACCGGATCGCGTTCTTCCTCTACGATCTCGCGGCCGAATTCCATGCATTGTGGAACCGCGGCAACGACGACCCAGAGCGGCGCTTCCTGCTTGAAAACAATCCACAACTTTCTCGCGCGCGGCTGGAACTCGCGCTCGGAATCGCGCAGATCATCCGTAGCGGACTGAGCCTGATGGGCGTCACCGCGACCGAGGAGATGCGTTGAGATGAGTGACAGCCGCACCGCGGGCGGCCTGGATCGCCTCCCCTGGCTGACCGACGAACCCGCGTCGAAGAAATCCGCGCCGGTGAAGCGCGGCGCCCTTGATTTGCTGGGATGGGCCGCTGCCGCAATCTTGCTGGTTGCCGCCGTGTCCTTCTGGCTCGGCTCGACGAGCGAGCAGCCGCAAGTCGTAAACCCGGTGAACGCTCCCAGCAGCACGACCGTCGCTGTTCCGCAGCCGCGCCCAGCGCCGGCTCCCGAAGTTCAAATTGCGCCTGAGCCGCAAGTCGCGCCAGCGCCGGCGCCAGTCGTGCGTCCGGCGCCTGCGCCCCAAGTTCGCATTTCATCGCCGCCTGCCAAGCGAGCGGTGACCCACGAAGAGACGAAGGCCGCCGACGAGGCATCTGACGAAAGCGTCGCCACGGCAGAGACCGAAACCAAGGCAGCGAAGCCCGCAGCATCAGCGCAGCCGAGCAAGCCGGCCACCGCTGCGAAGCTGACGCCCTGGCCGCCCCGCGTGACGGCCGGCGCGTACGGCCGGCTGGTGCAGATCGGGGCGTTCGGTTCCGTGCAGCAGGCCAAGGGCGGCTGGCGGTATATGGTTCGCGCATACCCGGCGCTCGAGCACCTGCCCGCCGTTGTCAGGCCGGACCGCAATTCGAAAGGGCGCGTTTTCTACCGTTTCCGGATCGGCACGACCTCGCAGGCGCATTCCGAAGTACTCTGCCAGCGCATGCAGCGAATTCATTTCAGCTGTGCCGTGGTCGGCCTCCCGTGGAAGGCGAAGATCGAACGTTGACCGACAACCGTTCCGCCTATGACGACGGCCAGCTGCCCTGGCTGCAGGCGGTCGAGGACGAAGACGAGCCGCGGGGCGTATCGGCGCGCAAGATGCTCACCGCGCTGGGACTGGTGCTGATTGCCGCTCTGCTGGTCGCCGCGACCTTCTTTTGGCTCGGACGCCGCCACGCCGTGGTCAACGGTCCGCCCGAGCTGATCAAGGCGGAGCCCGGGCCGTACAAGGTGAAGCCGCCGAATCCCGGCGGGCTCGACATCCGCGGCGAAAGCGAAACGGCCTTCGAAACGAGCGCTGGCCAGGACACGGACGCCCAGCTGGACCTCAGCAAGCTGCCGGAGGCTCCCGTCGCCAAGCCGCCCAAGGAGCAACCTCAAGCGCCGCCGCAGCCGGGCTTTTCGACGGCCACCAAGGAGCCGCCGAAGCCGGAGCCCGTACCGCCGACCGTGCCTCACGGCAGCATCATCCAGCTCGGCGCCTTCGCCAACCAGGCGCAGGCCGAGCGGGCGTGGACTGCGCTCTCCTCTCGATTCCCCGCGATCGGCAGCATGGGCAAGCTCATTGTTCCCTTCTCGGGCGGGATCAGGCTCCGGGCGACGGCGGGTTCCCCGGCCGAGGCAAAGCAGGCGTGCCAGACGCTGAAGGCCGCCGGCGAGAATTGCTTCGTGGCGCAATAAATGCAGGCCGCGATTTACGGGCCGGAGGGCCTGGAACTCACCCGTGACGAGCGCCGCTTTTTCAAGGATGCCGATCCTGCCGGCTTCATCCTGTTCCGTCGCAACTGCAGCGATCCCGCGCAGCTTCAGCGGCTGACGGACTCGCTTCGTGACCTGTCCGGCCGCGCCGACCTGCCGATCCTGGTCGACCAGGAGGGCGGTCGCGTCGCTCGAATGCGGCCGCCGGTCTGGCCGGCATTCCCGGCTGCCGAACGGTTCGCCAACTTGTACAGGGCGGCGCCGTCGTCGGCGATCGAGGCGGTGCGCTCCAACGCTCGAGCACTGGGCCTGATGCTGCGCTCGTGCGGAATCAACGTCGACGCGCTGCCCCTGCTCGATGTCCGGCAGGAAGGAGCGACGGACATCATCGGCGACCGCGCGCTCGGCTCGGAGCCGATGCAGGTCGCGGCGCTCGGCCGGGCCGTGCTCGACGGGCTGGGATCCGCGGGGGTTCTGGGAATCATCAAGCATATGCCGGGCCACGGCCGAGCGCTGGTCGACAGCCATCATGAACTGCCCGTGGTCACGGCGAGCGCCGAAGAGTTGGAAGTCGATCTCGAGCCGTTCGAACGGCTTGCGTCGGCCCCGATGGGGATGACGGCGCACGTGGTCTATGTCGCGTGGGACCCGGACCGCCCGGCGAGCCTGTCGCCGATTATCATCCGCGAGATCATCCGCGGCCGCATCGGCTTCGACGGTTTCCTGATGAGCGACGACATCGGCATGGAAGCGCTCGCCGGTGATTTCGGGAGCCGGGCGTCCGGGGTTGTGGCGGCCGGATGCGATGCTGCGCTTCACTGCTCGGGCAAGTTTGAGGAGATGGTCGCCGTGGCCGAGGCCGTGCCGCCGATTTCTCCCGAAGGGGAAGCCCGGCTCGCGCGAGCCATGGCCGGCACCCTGCTCGATCACGAGGGCCCCGACCTGGCCGAGGCGCTCGCCAAGCGCGATCAGCTCCTAGCGCTGGTATAAGCGTGGAAACCGATCTCGAATTCGAAGAGCGGCCGGTTCGCCAGTCCGATGAGCTGACGCTCGCGCTGGACGGCTGGGAAGGGCCGCTCGATCTGCTGCTGAGCCTGGCGCGCGCGCAAAAGGTGGATCTTGCGCAGATCTCGATCCTGCAGCTGGTCGAGCAATATCTGGCTTACCTGGCCGAGGCGCGAGCGCTGAAGCTGGAGATCGCGGCAGATTATCTCGTGATGGCGGCATGGCTGGCCTATCTTAAATCCTGCCTCCTGCTTCCGAAGGATCCGGAGCAGGATCCGAGCCCCGAGGAGATCGCCCTCCGCCTGCAAATGCGGCTGCAGCGCCTCGATGCGATGCGTGAGGCGGGTGCGCGGCTGCTGGGCCGCGACCGCGTCGGCCGCGACGTGTTCCTGCGCCGGGCGCCCGAAGGATTGCGGCTCGTGCGCAAGGCCGCGTGGCAAGTGCGCGACTTCGATCTGTTCGCCGCTTACGGCGTCGTTCGCGCCCGCACCCAGCCCGCGATGCACGTCGTCCACGCGCGCTCGGTGATGACGCTGGAAGAAGCGCTGGATCGCGTCGGTCGAATGATCGGCCAGGCGCTCGACTGGACCTTTCTCGAGAGCTTCCTTCCTTCGACGCAGGATCCGCAGTTCCGCAAGTCCGCTTTGGCGTCGAGCTTCCTCGCAATCCTGGAGCTCGCCAAACGGGGCCGGCTCCACTTCGTGCAGGACGAGGCGTTCGCGCCGATTCAGGTGAAAGCAGCCTGATGGATGAGCTGATGCGTTCGATTGAGGCGACACTATTCGCGTCCGCCACGCCGCTCACGATCGAAGAGATCGCGGAGCATGTCGGCGAAGGCGAAGTCGAGATCGCGCTGGGACAGCTCGCCGCGCACTATGAAGGGCACGGCATCGAGCTGGTCGAACGCGGCGGTCGGTGGCACTTCCAGACGGCGCCGGACCTCGCGCATCTGCTGCGCCGCACGCGTGAGGAACCGCGTCGCCTGTCGCGCGCCGCGACCGAAACGCTTGCGATCATTGCCTATCACGAGCCCGTCAGCCGCGCTGAGATCGAGGCGATCCGTGGCGTGCAGATTTCGAAGGGCACGCTGGACGTCCTGATGGATGCGGGCTGGGTGCGTCCCGCCGGGCGTCGCGAAGGCCCGGGGCGTCCGCTCCTTTACGCGACGACGCAGGAGTTTCTTACGCATTTCGGCCTGGGATCGCGCCGCGACCTGCCCGGCATCGACGATCTCAAGGCCGCGGGACTTTTGGACCCGCTCGACGAGTCCATCTTCCAGCTTCAACTGGAAAGCGAGGAAGAGGAGGGCTAGATAGCCCGCCAAAGGAGTTTCCCCATGGGCGGTTTCAGCATTTGGCATATTCTGATCTTCGCGATCATCCTGCTGCTGCTATTCGGCGGCAACCGCTTCTCGTCGATGATGGGCGACGTCGCCAAAGGCCTCAAAAGCTTCAAGCAGGGCATGGCGGACGAGGATGACGAAAAGCGCCAGCGCTACGAGGAGCAGCGCCGCAACGAGCCGCCGCGCCAGTTGCCGCGCGAGGACGTGCGCGCGCAGGAGCCGATCGACGTGACTCCGCGCCGCGAGGAGCCCGCCGCGCCGCCTCCGCCGCGAGACGACGAACCCCGCTAAGCCCTGAAGGGCACGAATGTTCGGCGTCGATTCTTCCGAGCTCGCGGTCGTCGCGATCATCGCTCTCATTTTCATCGGCCCCAAGGACCTGCCCAAGGTCATGCGGACAGTCGGCTATTGGGTCGGCCGGGTCCGCGGCATGGCGCGACACTTCACCTCGGGAATCGAGAATATGGTTCGCGAGGCCGAGCTCGAGGAGATGGAGAAGAAGTGGCGCGAGGAGAATGAGCGGATCATGCAGGCGCATCCGCCGACTGCTCATTACCCGGAACCGGGCGAGCCGGATGCAATGCCCCCGGTCGCCGGCAGGGAACCTGCCGCGGAGGAGCTTCCTCCCGAGAAAAGACCGTTGCCGTGAAGGACATCGACGATACCAAGCAGCCTCTGCTTACGCACCTGATCGAGCTGAGGCGAAGGCTGTTGTGGTGCCTCGCGACCCTGGTCGTCACTTTCTTCATCTGCTTCGCGTTTGCGAAGGACATCTTCGCCGTGCTGGTCCAGCCTCTGCTCAGGGCCGGGCAGGGCAAGCTCATCTACACCGACATTTTCGAAGCCTTCTTCACGCAGGTGAAGGTGTCGCTCTTCGCGGCCATCATGCTGAGCTTTCCCGTCCTTGCGACGCAATTGTGGCGGTTCGTCGCGCCCGGCCTGTATGTGAAGGAGAAGAAGGCTTTCCTGCCCTTTCTCCTGCTTACTCCGCTCTTTTTCGCGGCCGGTGCCTGCTTTGCATACTTCGTAGCCATGCCATGGGCGCTGCACTTCCTGCTGAGCTACCAGGGCAATGTCGGCGGCATCCAGCAGGAGGCGCTGCCCGGAGTCGGCAATTACCTGACCTTCGTCACGCGTTTCCTGTTCGGCTTCGGCGCGGCGTTCCTGCTGCCGATCCTTCTCATGATCCTGGAGCGCGCGGGCATCGTCACTCGCGAGCAGCTCGCGAAGTCGCGCCGCTACGCCATCGTTGCCTCAGCGGCGGTTGCGGCGGTGCTTACACCTCCCGACGTCGTCTCGATGTTGCTCCTGCTTGTGCCGCTTTACAGCTTGTACGAGCTCGCGATCCTCGCGATCCGGATCACGCACTGGCGTGCAGCGCGCCGCGCGGCCCGATCAGCTTCCGATGTCGTTGCTGTGCCCCGGACAGAAGAGGGCCCGGAAGCGCCACCGGGGGGGGGGAGGGTTGGCGGTTCCGGGCCCATTTAAGCGGATAGCGAGAGCGGGGGGGCAAAAGGTCACTATCCGAATTGCACAACGCCGCGTCTTCGCGTTGAGTTCCGAGCCGAAGAAAGATTTTTGGCTACAGCCGTAACGATTTGCCGGGCTGCTTCAGAGCGGAGGAAATACTGGTAAATCAACGCTGTAGCGGCCGAGCTTACGATCCAGCGAGGATCGTAGCTGCTTGGCAAGACCACCAACGATCCGCTCGAATTGAACCTTGTCGGCCTGTTGTTCCTCGTCGGGAACAAGAACGGGGCTGGCGATGGTCAGGCGCGCGGTCAAATCACTGGTCCGGCGAAGCGAGATCTCGATAACGTCGGCCGGGCAGCTGAGCATCGAGAATTCGACGATCTCCGTGATCAGGAAGGCAACTGCAACGGCAACGTCCTGGGTCGTGTGGACGGTGTCGAGCTCGAGATCGATGCTGAGGCTGCGGGCCGATTCCGGTGCTCCCGCGCGCAGCTCCGCGGCGAGCTCGGAAAGCAGTGGCCGAAGCGAGATACCGCGATTCTCCTCCATCTCGGCGAAATGGTTGCGATGGACGATCGAGAGCGCGCCGACCCGCCGGCCGATGCCTGCGTAAGCGGCGCGCGCCTCGCGCGTTTCGGCGCTCCGCCCATGGATGTTGAGCAGTGAAGCGACGACCTGGAGGTTGTTCTTGACGCGGTGATGCACCTCGCGAACCAGGCGCCGCTGACCGTCGAGAGCCGAGCTCATCTCGCGCTCGGATTCATCGACGCGCGCGATTGCACGCGTGAAAGCGTCACGCAGCTCCTGGATTTCCGTCGAAGGCCCGAGCTTGCGCGGAAGCTCGGCGGCGGGCTGACCGGGATGATATTCGCGGACTGCGCGCTCCAGCTGTTTGAGCGGCCGGATCAACAAGCGGCTAACCAGCAGCCATGTCACAAGGGCGGCCGCAATCCACATCAGCACGGGAAGCAGGAGCACCAGTCGATCCTCGGTCGTGATCCGCTGCTCCTTGACGCCGACCCTCGCGACGAGATTGTCCTTGGTGATGGGCAGGTTCGACACTGCCAGGCGAACGTTCGAGCCGATTGGCGGGTCGATCAGGTGAAGTTCGCGAGAACCATCCTGCAAGATCAGTGAACGGACTTCGGCGCCGGAACTGACCGCCGCATTCTTGAGCTCTTGCAAGGGAATGGCGACCGTCGCCATTCCGCCTTCGACGCCGTCCCGGATCGCGATCGCGTCCATGTCGGGCGAGACCCGGACGCTGATGGCTCCCGGCGAGACGACGGGGAGTCGGAACGTATCTCCGACCTCCCCTTGCGAGCACAAGGGCTTACCATCGGGGCTTTCCAGCTCAAACGACTGCGCAATCGCCGGGGCGGCGGCCAGCGAGCTGCGGGCGCGTTCACAAGCGCCTTGGGGTCCCTCGGCAAGAGCGCCGCTTGCCGCGATTCGAAGAGCGAGCGCGTTGCGTGCGATGAGGCTGTCGATCGCCTGAGCCGCGGCGCGGCCCTGGTCCTGGCTTCGTCCCTGCAGCGCTGCATTGGCTTCGCGGATTCCCGTGGAGCCCATCAACGTCAGTGCGATACCGATGGGAAGAAGGATAGCGGTGAGGATCAGAAGCAGCTTCGCCGCCGTGGGAAGCCGTGCAAACCGGTCGGTAACGCTCATCCAACCGCCAAAATTAGATTCCAGGCCTCAGCTGAGCTTGCCGATGAGGCTGAGGAAATCGTCCGGGACGGCCTCACGCAACGTATCGTCGTAGATCGTCCGAAGTGCACGTCCGAGATCGGTGGAGCGCTGCTTACGCATACTCTTGTCGCCGGACGGCTTGGTTGCACGCCTGGCGCGCGTCCCATCGTCCGACTCGCTTCGCTTCTTCGCACTCAACCTCTCGTCCCCCTCGCGCGGGTCCAGCCGCGCGTCATACAAGTCTCTTTGTCGCGCGCAACGGGCTGGTAACGCTTGAATTCAAATCCAGAATACACGTCGAGGCAGGCATTGCCCGAGTTGATACAACTGTGGAGATTGCCCGGCTCAGCGGGGAAACCAAATGCCCGCTCCTTTGTTCCAGAGAGAATCGCATCCGTGGGGGCGGCAAACTGCGCGCAAGCGCACGAATCCTTCCAGGGTTGCAACAAATCCCCGCCGTCGTCATTGACGGCGCAAATTCTTCAGTCCGACGGAGAACCAACTTTTATGTCCCTAGGCCAGGAACTTGCTCCTCACCTGCCTTTCCTTCGTCGCTATGCACGCGCGTTGACCGGCAGCCAGGCGCACGGCGACGCGTTCGTCCGCGCAACGCTCGAAGCCATTGTCGCAAAACCGGACGAATTCCCGCGCGATGTCGATCCTCGCCTGGGTCTCTACAAGACCTTCCACGCGATCTGGTCGACCGCGAATATCGAGGAAGGCGAGGATCCCAGCCAAGGCCCCACCGGCGCCGAAGGAATCGCGCATGCGCGGCTTTCTCGAATCACGCCGCTGTCGCGCCAGGCGCTCCTGCTCACGTCGCTCGAGGGCTTTTCGTCGGAAGACACCGCCTATCTGATCGGCGCGAGCTCCCAGGACGTCGATAGCTTGGTCGCCGAGGCGCTCGAGGAGATCGAGCGCCAGACGCTCGCCGATGTCCTGATCATCGAGGACGAGCCGATTATCGCCATGGATATCGAGACGATCGTCCGCGACCTCGGTCACAACGTCACCGGCGTCGCCGTCACGCGCGACGAGGCGGTGGCGCAGGCCCGGCAGACCCCGCCAGGGCTGGTGCTCGCCGACATTCAGCTCGCGGACGATTCGAGCGGCATCGATGCGGTGAAGGACATTCTCGCCGAATTTTCCGTGCCCGTGATCTTCATCACCGCGTTCCCCGAGCGACTGCTTACGGGGACTCGGCCCGAGCCGACTTTCCTGATTACCAAGCCATTCCAGCGCTCCACGGTGAAGGCAGCTATCGCACAGGCGCTGTTTTTCGACGCCGCGACGGTCCCGGCCGCGTAAATATTGCGCCGTCGGAACAGGCTTCCGAGGAGCGCGTTGGCCTCAGGAACAGTGATTTCGTGAAGAGAGCGTAATGGCCGATCCGCGACAGTCCGATCCGCCCGTCAGGGAGACCACGACGGAGGCTCGAGCTGGTTCGACTCCGGGCGTTGCGCGCAACGTGCTGGTGATCGGGACTCTGCTGGTCGTGATTTTATTCGCGATCATCTACTTGGTCGGACGCTCCTGAGCACCTAGCTTCTGTCACAGTCGCTGTTCATGTTCGATCAAAGCGCGCGTGGGCACGGTCTCGCGCTGGCAACGGGTGGGGTGTGATTTTGGCAGAAGATACGGATCAGGACGGGCCGGAGGCCGCTCTGGCGGATAGATCCGGCGAGCCCGTTCCGCTGTCGGATCCCGAGTTCAAGGACCAGCTGGCGCAGGTCATTCCCCACCTGCGCGCGTTCGGCCGCTCCCTTTCCGGTAGCCGCGACCTGGCGGACGATCTGGTTCAAGAGACGCTGCTCAAGGCGTGGGCGGCGAGGAAGCGCTTCCAGGCCGGCACGAACATGCGCGCCTGGACCTTCATCATCCTGCGCAACCTGTTCCTGAGCCAGATGCGCCGGGCGCGCTTCAAGGGCGAGTGGGACGACATCACCGCGTCGAAGATCCTGGCGGCACCGGCGAGCCAGGACCGTCACATCGAACTTGGTGACATGCAACGCGCCTTGATGCATCTTCCGCAACCGCAGCGCGAGGCGTTGATCCTCGTCGGCGCGGGTGGATTCGCCTACGAGGAAGCCGCCGAAATATGCGGATGCGCGGTCGGCACGATCAAGAGCCGGGTGGCCCGTGGTCGCGTGGCGCTCGAGCAATTGCTGTCCAGCGGGAAGCTTCCGTCGCGGCGCCAGCACCGAACCGACCCGGACAAGTCGGCGCTTCAGACCATCATGGGCGAAGTGGACGAGCTAAGCCGCGATCACGATCAATAGAGCGGGATGTCCGCCTCAATTGAGGCGGCGGAGGAGATCGGCAAAATCGCGGTCGCACGGCTCCGACGCCGCTTCCTCGAAGGCGCGGCGAAGCGCGGCAGTGATGCCGGCATGCGTGGGCGGAGTGTCGACCCGGATGACTTGACGGTCCATCGCGTTCAAATCCGCTACTGCAGCGTTCTCGTACTCCAGCTTCATGTGAGTTGAAAACGACCCAATTTGCGGCTGGTTTCCTCCATTTCCTGACCTAAACGATCTTGCGGTCGTAATGAATCGAGACAAGCACCAGACCAGCAGAGAGCAGGCGCTCGCGCGCGCGGAGCGGCATTCGCCATTCCTGCGCGAAGCGATGAAGGCTCAGCCAGCAATCGCCGATTCGTTCCTTGCCGAGGGCGCCCAAGCCGCTGCCGAACTGGCGCTGTCGCTGGATGGCGAGAGTCTCGAGGCCGAACTTCGCCACCGGCGGCGAGGCCTGGCGCTGGCTGTCGCGCTTGGCGACCTTTCGGGAGAGCTTTCGCTCGAAACGGCCACCCGGCTGCTGTCGGACTTCGCGGATTCGGCAATCGATCAGGCTTTGCGCGCCGCAATCCTGGAGCGCGTCCCGGACGCGCAGCCGGGCGGCTTCGCGGTGATCGCAATGGGAAAGCTCGGCAGCAGCGAGCTCAATTATTCCTCGGATGTGGATCTGTTGCTGCTGTTCGATGCCGCGACCCTGCCGCGGCGCGAGCGGGAGGACGCAGGTGAAGCCGCCGTGCGTATCGGCCGGCGGCTGATCGAGCTCCTGCAGAAGCGGACGGCGGACGGCTACGTCGAGCGTGTCGACCTCAGGCTACGTCCCTCGCCCGAAGTCACGCCGATCGCGCTTCCGGTCCACGCTGCCATCTCGCATTACGAATCGAGTGCGCTGCCGTGGGAACGCGCCGCCTTCATTCGCGCCCGTGCCGCTGCCGGCGATGTCGAGCTCGGCGAGCGATTTCTGGACGCGATCCAGCCGTTCGTCTGGCGCCGCTCGCTGGACTTCGGGGTGATCGACGAGGTGCGCCAGATCTCCGCGCGCATCCGCGACCATTTCGCGCAGGGCTCGAGCATTGGTCCGGCCTTCGACCTCAAGCGCGGCCGCGGCGGAATCCGCGAGGTCGAGTTCTTCGTTCAAATCCAGCAGATGATCCACGGTGGGCGCGATCCGACGGTGCGCGCCCCGGCGACTCTCGATGCGATCGCCGCGCTGACTTCCGCGGGCCGCCTGGAGGAAGAGACGGCAGGCGAACTGGCGGATGCCTATCGACTGCTGCGGACCATCGAGCATCGCGTGCAGATGGTCGACGATGCGCAGACGCACCTCATACCGGTGCAGCCGGAGGCCATCGACAATGTCGCGCAGCTCGACGGTCTCGAAAACGGACAGGCGCTGATCGAGAAGCTGCGTCCGCATGTCGAGCGCGCGGGAGCGATCTTCGACGGTCTCGCGTCCGATGAGCGGCGGCAGCTGTCGAACGATCCCGACATCCTCGGCCGCGAGCTGGCGTCCCTTGGATTCACCGATCCACCGCAAGCGGCGAGGCACATCGCCGATTGGCGGTCCGGCAAGGCGCGTTCGCTCCGCTCGCCGGCCGCCCAGCAAGCGTTCGAGGCCATGCTGCCCGGACTTCTCCAGGCGATCGCAGCAGGCACGGATCCCGATTACGCGCTTAACCGCCTGAGCGACATCGTCGAACGGCTGTCGAGCGGCGTGAACCTGTTCCGCTTGCTCGAGGCGCGGCCTCCGCTCGCCGAGCTGCTCGCGAAGGTGCTTGCTCATGCGCCGGCGCTCGCCGAGCAGCTGGCGCGACGGCCGGAGCTGTTCGAGGGGCTGTTCGATGCATCGAGCTTCGCCATGCCGCCGGAGGCATCGGAATTTGCTCAACTCCTCGCCGACGCAATGCGCGGTCTTCCATATGACGTGGCGCTCGATCGGGCGCGGAGGCTGGTCAACGAGCGGCGGTTCGCGCTTGGCGTGCAACTGATCGACCGCCGTCGTGATCCCCTGGAGGTCACCGAGGGCTATGCGCGGGTCGCGGAAGGCGCGCTGGTGGCGCTCGGACAAGCGGCCGCGGAAGAGTTCCAGAGCGCGCACGGCACAATTCCTGACGCCGAGCTGGTGATTCTCGGCCTCGGTCGTCTGGGCGGCTACTCGCTCACCCACGCGTCCGACCTGGACATCATCTACCTGCATTCGGCCGAGCAGGGCCGAGTCTCGGACGGCGCCAAACCGCTCGGCCCGAACGACTATTTCAACCGACTTGCGAGCCGCGTCACCGCGGCCTTGAGCGTGCCGACCGCGGCCGGCCCCCTTTACGACGTCGACGCGCGGCTGAGACCGGAGGGAGCCAAGGGTATGCTCGTCGTGTCGCTGAACGCCTTCGAGCGGTATCAACGGGAGGAAGCCTGGACCTGGGAACATATGGCGCTCTGCCGCGCACGCCCGGTGTTCGGATCGCCAGAAGTCCGGCAGGAAGTGGCGGCGATGATCGACCGGATCGTGCGCATGCCACGCGATTTCGCCAAAGTCGCCGCCGACGCGACGAAGATGCGCGCGGATATGGAGCGCCACAAACGGCACCGCGGCCCGCTGGACGTGAAGCTGGGACCGGGAGGCCTGGTCGACCTCGAATTTGCGACGCACGTGCTCCAGCTCACCAAGCACGTGGGCCTGAGCACGCGCCTCGAAGTGGCGCTGGAGCAGCTTTCGGCAGAATCATTGGTGCCGGCAAATATTGTCGATGCGCTAAAGTTGCTTTCGCGCATGCTGGTCATGATGCGGCTCGTCGCGCCCGGAAACGTGAAGCCATCGCCGGAAACCTGGGAGCTGGTTGCGCAGGCGTGCGGGGCGGCGAGCTGGGGCGAGCTTCTTGCCGAGCACGATGCGGCGCGGCAGAGCATTGCCGACCTGTGGAACAGCATCAGACGAGAGGCATGAGATGATCGGCGAAGGCGACAAGGCACCGGGGATCAGCGTGACCACGACGGACGGGAGCAATGTGAAGCTCGCCTCGCCCGGACAGCCGCTGGTGCTGTATTTCTATCCGAAGGACGACACGTCGGGCTGCACTCGCGAGGCGCAGGACTTCACCGCGCTTGCGCCGGACTTCGCCAAGGCCGGCGTGAAGGTCGTCGGCGTCTCCCGCGATCCGATGAAGAGCCATGAGAAGTTCATCGGCAAGTACAGCCTTGCTGTCCCGCTCGTATCCGACGAGGACGGGCGCATCTCCGACGCCTTCGGCACCTGGGTCGAAAAATCCATGTACGGCCGCAAGTACATGGGAATGGAGCGCGCCACCTATTTGATTGGCGCTGACGGCCGCGTGCTCAAGGCGTGGCGCAAGGTCAAGGTGCCGAAGCACGCCGAAGAGGTCCTGAAGGCCGCGCGCGAGCTAACGTCCGCCTGACCGTCAGCCCGCGAGGTCGCGAATGATGCTCTCCCAGTGCAGCACGTCATCGTACATCGCGCGGACCGGAATGCGCTCGTCCAGGCCGTGAGCCCGGTCGTCCATCGGCGAAATGCCCCAGCTGCCGTCGACGTCGTACACGGGAATGCCCTTGGCGCGGAAGAATGAGCCGTCGCTCGCGCCGGTCGACATCGTGGCGTAGACGTGCATCGCCGGCCCGTGGAAGCGCTGCACCGCCTTGGTCACTGCGGCGAGGACGTCCGGACGGAGCGGTGACGCAGGCGTCGGCTCGCCGATGTAGCCGGGATCGGGCTTCACCTCGATGTTCGGCCCCACGAGCTTCTGCAGCTCGGCCTCCACGTCCTTCGGCTGCACGCCCGGGAAGATCCGGCAATTGACGGTCGCCTGCGCCATCTGCGGAAGCGCGTTGTCGGCATGTCCGCCCTTCAGCATCGTTGCGACGCAGCGCGTACGGGTCGTGCCGACGTCCAGCGGGCTCGCCTCGACAACATCGGCGGCCGCACCGTCGTTCGGATTGGCGAGCCAACGACGCATGGCGGTGCCGAGCTGGTTGTTCCCCTCCTGCTGAGCTCGCTCGGTGAAGTAACTGCGCGTCGCTTCGTTCAGCATCGGCTGGAAGCGGTGCGCACGCAGTTTTTCGAGCGCGTCGGCCAGGTCGTAAATTGCGTTGTCCGGCCGCGGACGCGAACTGTGCCCGCCGGGATTGTGGGCAGTGAAAAAGTAAGTCTGGAAGGTCTTCTCCGCGACCGAAATGCCGCAGCCTAGCGGGCGGAATTTCTCGTCGTAGGACACGCAGCCGCCGTCCGCGTTCAGCCCGAACTCCGCATCCGTGAGGTTGCGCCATTGGGTCGAGCCGAGCGTCGCGCCCTTGCCCTCGGTCTCCTCGTCGCCGCTGTAGAAGAAAATGATGTCGCGGTCCGGCTTGAAGCCTTCGGACATCAGCTTGACCGCCGCCATCGTCGTCGCGACGTCGCCGTTCTTCATGTCGGACGAGCCGCGGCCGAGGAAGTAGCCGCCTTCCTCACGGAACACGAAGGGGTCGAACTTCCAGTCCTCGCGCTTGGCCTCGACCACGTCCATGTGGCCCAGGATCAGCATCGGCTTCTTCGTCGCGTGCGGCGAACGCCAGCGAACGATCAGGGCCACCGTCTTGTCGCCGGGAAGCGCCTCGTACGGCATGATATGGATGTCGGACGCGGGGATGCCCGCCGCCTTGAACTGAGCCGCCAGTAAGTTCGCAACGCGGATCGTTTGACCGCGATGGTGGACGCTCGGGATCTCGATCGCCTGCTTGAAGACCTCACGCGTTTTCGCTTGCCATTGTTGCGGCAATTGGGTCGGCACAGTCCGCGGATCGGTGGCGGCGAATGCCGTGGTCGAAAGCGCCGCAGCGACGGCAAAGGCGAAAACGCGCTTCATCGAATTCTCCTATTTGCCCGCGAGGTCGCGCAGCATCATCTCCCAGTGCACGACATTGTCGTACAGCGACTGAACCGGAAGGCGCTCATCGCGCCCGTGGGCGCGATTGTCGATGGGCACGACGGCCCAGCCGCCATTCACGCCGTAGACGGGAATGCGGGCCACGCGGAACGGCCGTGCGTCGCTCGCGCCGGTCGACATTTCGGGGAAGACCGGCATGCCGGGGTGCAGCGCCTGGACCGCACGTGTGTAAGCGGCGGTCACATCGGGCCGTAGCGGCGAAGCGAGCGATGCGAGGTTGTCGTCCTCGCGAGTTACCTTCACCTCCGGATCGTTCACGATGCGCTCGAGCTCGGTCTTCACCGCATTGGGGTCTATTCCGGGAAAGATGCGGCAATTGACCCGCGCCCAGGCGAGCTGCGGAAGTGCATTGTTCGCGTGGCCGCCGAAGAGGCGGGTCGCCACGCAACGCGTGCGCGTAAGGCCCACCTCGCTTTCGCTCGCTTCGATAATATCCGCCGCCTGGCCGTCGTTAGGATTTGCGAGCCAGCGCCGCATCGCATCCCCGAGCGGGCCTTTCTCGGTCTTGGCGCGCCCCTCGAAATAGGCCCGAGTCGTTTCGTTCATCATCGGCTGGAAGCGATAGGCCTCGAGCTTATCGAGCGCGTGCGCGAGGCTGTAGATCGCGTTGTCCTTGCGCGGCTTGGACGAATGGCCGCCGCGATTGCGGACCGTGAAGGTGTAATCGGCGTAGGTCTTCTCGGCCGTCTGCATGGTGTAGCCGGCCGGTGTCCCGTCGGGATTGAACCCGCCGCCCCCACCATCGGCGTTGAGGCCATATTCCGGGTGTCCGAGCAGGTCGAGCCACTCGGTCGCGCCCTTCTTGGCGCCGATCCCGTTGGTCTCCTCGTCGCCGGTGAAGAGGACCACGATGTCGCGGGTCGGGGTGAAGCCGGCCTTCCTGAGGTCGATCATCGCCTGCGTAATCGCGACGATCCCGTCCTTCATGTCCGTAGTGCCGCGGCCGTAATAATAGCCGTCTTTCTCGATCATCTTGAACGGATCGACCGACCAGTCCTCGGGCTTGGCTTCGACCACGTCCATGTGACCCATGAGGAGGATCGGCTTGGCCTTGGGAGTACCGGCAGCCCGCCAGCGGACGATCAGCGCGGCGGTGTCGTCCTGACCCTGCGTCGCGCTGCCGGTGTGATAGGGCATGACGTGGATGTCCGCGGCCGGGAATCCCGCGGCCTTGAACTGGTCGGCGACATATTGCGCCATCTCCGGCGTCCGGTGCCGGCCGATGACCGTCGGAGTATTGATCACATGCTCGAACATCGCGTGCGTGGCATCGTGCTCCGCCTGCGTGAGCTTGGGCGGAGCGGCGTTCGCGGTTGCAGTGAAAGCGACGAGCGCAGTGGCGGCTAGCAAGTGACGCATTGATTCCCCTCCCGGATGAGTTGCGGAACGCTACTCGTCGCCGCGCCGGCGTCAAGCTGAAATGCCATGCCCCTCGGCAAGATATTCGGCGCTTCGCATCTCTTCTAACCGACTGATAGTGCGTTGAAATTCAAAACTGCCGTCCCCGGCCGGGTAAAGGCTTGCGGGCTCGGCGTCCGCGGCAGCAAGCAGCTTCACCTTGTGCTCGTAGAGCGCGTCAATCAGCGTCACGAAGCGGGCAGCTTCGTTGCGCATGTCGGGCCCCATGACCGGAATCCCGACGATGATGACCGTGTGGTAGCGCCGGGCGATGGCGAGATAGTCGGCGGCGCCGCGCGGCTCGCCACACAGGCGCTTGAACGAGAAGACCGCGACCCCCTTGAGGCTCTTCGGCACGTGGAGCGTGCGGCCGCCGCCGACATCGATGTCCTCCGACGGCACTTTCGCGCGATCCTCCACGGGGTAATCGGTCAGCTGGAAAAAGGCGCGGGAGAGATCGGCGGTGGCTTCCGGACCGTTGGGCACGTGCCACACCTCGACGCCCGTCAAACGATCCAGGCGATAGTCGGTCGGGCCGTTGACCTCGACGACGAGCATCCGCCGCTCAATCAGCTCGATGAAGGGGACAAACAGCTCGCGGTTCAGGCCTCCCTTGTAAAGATCGCGCGGCGGCCGGTTGGACGTGGTGACGACCTTCACCCCCTGTTCGAGCAACTTGCCGAACAGCCGGGACAGGATCATCGCGTCGGCAGGGTTGGTCACCTGCATCTCATCGAAGCAGAGCAGCCTGGCCTCGGCCGCAATCTCCTCGGCGACGGGTTCGATGGGATCGCCTTCTTCGCTCTGCCGCGCTTTGCGCAGCCGCCCGTGCGTCTCGAGCATGAACTGGTGAAAGTGGACGCGGCGCTTGGGATGTACGTCGATATGCTCGAAAGCGAGGTCCATCAGCATCGACTTGCCCCGTCCGACGCCGCCCCACAGGTAAACGCCGCACGGGCCTTCCTGGTGTGTACGAAACAAGCGCGAGAGCAGATTGCCGCCATTCTCCAGGCCATCCGCGAGGCTATCCAGCGCTGAAACCGCGCGCTCCTGCGCGGGGTCGGGCTTCAACTCCTTTGCGGCAACCAATCCGTCGTAGCCGACCCCTACGGGTCCGCTCATCGCGCCGATGGTCCGTTCGGCCGGTTCACCTTCTTCAGCGTCCCGTGGAAGCTGTAACATGCCTCGCCGTTTTGCTTCACCACGCCTTGGAGGAAGGCGTGACCGCGCGTTTGCTTGACCAGCTCGACATGGGAATCGAGCGGCGAGCCAGCCTGGCCGCGGGCGAGAAAATGCGTGCTGAGGTGCAGCGTGACGTAATGTGCCTTCTCCATTCCGCCGCACAGGCCGCCGGCGAACATCGACATGTCGATGAAGCTCATGATGGCGCCGCCATGGATCGACCCACCCATGTTCATGTGATCTTCGGTCGGGAACATTCGGCAAATGCCCCGGCCGGGACCGTCGGGTTTGAACACGAGCCGTCCGGTCGCCGCGGCGAAGGAGCCGCGCGGGAAGTCGCCCCAGCTGTACCAGCCGGGGTTCTCCGGATCCGGCTTAGCTCCTCGAGGGAGGCCGACGTCCTCCATCAACTCGTTGTCGTCGTTGCTCAACCGACGCGCTCGGCGATCAGCTTCTTGGTCTCCGCGATCGCCTTCGCGGGATTGAGCCCCTTGGGGCACACATTCGCGCAATTCATGATCGTGTGGCAGCGGTAGAGGCGATACGGATCTTCGAGCTGGTCGAGACGGTCGCCGGTCGTCTCGTCGCGGCTGTCGGCGAGCCAGCGGTAGGCCTGAAGCAGGATCGCCGGACCGAGGAACTTGTCCGCGTTCCACCAATAGCTCGGGCAGCTCGTCGAGCAGCAGAAGCAGAGGATGCACTCGTAGAGACCGTCCAGCTTGGCGCGATCCTCCGGCGACTGCAGCCGCTCGCGCGACGGGGCGGGGCTGACCGTCTTCAGCCAGGGCTGAATCGTGGCATATTGCGCGTACGCGTGGGTGAGGTCGGGGACCAGGTCCTTGACCACCTCCATATGCGGCAGCGGCGTGATCTGCACTTCCCCTTTGAGGTCGGCGATCGAAGTCGTGCAGGCGAGGCCGTTGCGGCCTTCCATGTTCATCGCGCAGGACCCGCAAATCCCTTCGCGGCACGAGCGGCGGAAGGTCAGCGTCGGGTCGATCTCGTTCTTGATCTTGATGAGCGCGTCGAGGACCATCGGCCCGGTCTTGTCGAGGTCGATCGTGTATCGGTCGAACCGGGGGTTGGCGCCCGTGTCGGGATCGTAGCGGTAGATCTTGAAGGTCTTGAGGCGCTTGCCCTCTTCGGGCTTCCACTCGCGCCCGCGCTTGTTGATCTTGCTGTTCTTGGGAAGGGTGAATTCGGCCAAGCGGTAACTCCTTGCTTGGGCCGAGCCGCTAGCATGCGCGCGAAGCGTTTTCAAAAGATACGAAGCTTAGCTCCGTGCATAAGGCTTCGGGATCTCTTCGCGCGCCAGTCCATCGAACCAGGCGCGGAACTCAGGCGAGAACCAGTGACCGCGCAAATCCCATGCCAGGCGCAGGCCGGGCAAATGGCCGAAATCCATCGCTTGTCGTTCGACCGTATGCCAGTGTTCGTTGTCCAATCTCCCATTCAGCCATTGCACCCGCGATGACTCGTACAGCCGGAACAGCGCGCTGGCGTAAGCGACGAACTGGACCCATTCCTCTTCCTTCAGTGCATTCGGGTCGTTGATGCCGATCGACCAGGAGCGGGCGAAGTCGGGGTTGTCGATGATGCTTCGAACAAGGTCGGTATAGAGTCCCGAATGCGCTTGCGACGAAGTCGCCCGGATGGCTGAGGACGCCTTTCTCAACTGGAATCCGACAAAAATGAGGGAGGCGATCACGGCCAGCGCCGACACGATCTGCGCCACGAACGCCGCTTGCTCGAGAGACATGTCGTGTCTCCATTAAAGCTTCGTCGAAGCGCAGCGTTCACATGGGTGCCACAGGATTGCAATGCGGCTGCTGCATTACTGGTCGAATGGACGACATGGCCTATCTGCAGCGCCGGGAGCGGCAGGAACGCGCCGCCGCCAAGCGCGCTCCAAATCTAAACGCACGGCTCGCGCACCAGGAGATGGCGCAGCATTGCGCGGAATTGATCGGGCCGCAGTCGGTGGCGGCCCGCGATCCGGGAGCCGCGTGACCTTCTAAGACTAGCGCAGGAGCGCGCTGATCACCTGCTGGATCAGCATGGTCCGGGGATCGACGGCGTAGAGATAGCCGTCGTTGTAATAGTAACGGTAGCGACGGTTCAGGTCGTACCGCCGGCGCAGGTCATAAGGAATGCGCTGGTACGAGTAGAGGTCGCCGAACCCGCTGCGCCACCGATCGCCGCGATGCAGCTTCCGCGCCTGTCCCGGTGGCATGCAGCCATTGTGCTTCTTGGCAAGGCCGTGCGGGCAGCCCCCAACGCCGTAACCGTAGCGGTTATCATCGCCGTGACGATAACCGTGACCATGACCGGGCTTCGCCACCGCCGGACCGGAAACGGCCAGCGCGGCGGCACCTGCGAGAACGAAAATCGCTTTCATCACTTTTCCTTGTTGAAGATAGACAGGCCGGGAAACGAAGCCGCAGGAGTTTGGATGCGCGCAATCGTTCCGATGCCGATCCGGACGCGGCGGTTGCGGGGTGGAGGTCACCTCGCTAATCGGGCGCCGCGCTCCTTGAGGCGGTGACTCCCGTCGACACGCCGCCAGAGAAACAGACGGAAAGGTTGGAAAGCGGCCTCATGGCTCGGAAGAAGATCGCGCTCATCGGCGCCGGAATGATCGGCGGAACCCTGGCTCACCTGGCGGCGATGCGGGAGCTTGGCGACATCGTCCTGTTCGACATCGCGGAAGGGATTCCGGAGGGCAAGGCGCTCGATATCGCGCAGGCCGGACCCATCGACGACTTCGATGCGAAACTGAAGGGCACGTCGGATTATTCCGACATCGCCGGCGCCGACGTGTGCATCGTCACCGCCGGCGTCGCGCGCAAGCCGGGCATGAGCCGTGACGATCTCCTCGGCATCAACCTAAAGGTCATGAAGGCGGTCGGCGAGGGTATCCGCAAGCATGCCCCGAATGCCTTCGTGATCTGCATCACCAACCCGCTCGACGCGATGGTCTGGGCGCTGCGCGAATTCTCAGGGCTGCCCCACGAGATGGTCGTCGGAATGGCCGGCGTGCTCGACAGCGCGCGCTTCCGCCACTTCCTCGCCGACGAATTCCAGGTCAGCGTCGAGGACGTGACCGCGTTCGTGCTCGGCGGCCACGGCGACACGATGGTGCCGGTGGTCGAATATTCGACCGTCGCGGGCATCCCGATCCCGGACCTCATCAAGATGGGCTGGTCGACGCAGGACAAGATCGACGCGATCGTCAAGCGCACCCGCGGCGGAGGGGGCGAGATCGTGGCCCTCCTCAAGACCGGCTCGGCCTATTACGCCCCGGCGACGAGCGCGATCGCGATGGCCGAGAGCTACCTCAAGGACAAGAAGCGCGTCCTGCCATGCGCCGCGAACCTCACCGGCCAGTATGGCGTCAACGACCTCTACGTCGGCGTGCCGTGCGTGATCGGCGCGGGCGGCGTCGAGCGGATCGTCGAGATCGAGCTCAACAGCGAAGCTCGCGCAAACTTCAACGTCAGCGTGGATGCGGTGAAGGAGCTGCTCGAAGCCTGCAAGCAGATCGACAACAGCCTCGCCGAAGAGGCGGTGGCGTGAGCATTCTCGTCGACCGCAACACCAAGGTCATCACGCAGGGAATGACCGGCGAGACCGGCACGTTCCACACGCGCCAGGCGCTCGATTACGGCACGCAAATGGTCGGCGGCGTCACGCCGGGGAAGGGCGGCACCAGCCATCTCGGCCTGCCGGTGTTCGACACGGTCGCCGAAGCGGTCGCGAAGAGCGGCGCGACGGCGAGCGTGATTTACGTCCCGCCGCCGTTCGCCGCGGATTCGATCCTCGAGGCGATCGACGCCGAAGTGCCGCTGATCGTCACCATCACCGAAGGCATCCCGGTGCTCGACATGGTGAAGGTGAAGCGCGCTCTCACCGGCTCGAAGTCGCGGCTGATCGGCCCGAACTGCCCGGGCGTCCTCACTCCTAACGAGTGCAAGATCGGCATCATGCCCGGCAACATCTTCAAGAAGGGCAGCGTCGGCGTGGTCAGCCGCTCCGGCACTTTGACCTATGAAGCCGTATTCCAGACCACCAATGAAGGGCTCGGCCAGTCCACGGCGGTCGGTATCGGCGGCGACCCGGTGAAGGGCACCGAGTTCATCGACGTGCTCGAGATGTTCCTCGCGGACGACGAGACCAAGTCGATCATCATGATCGGCGAGATCGGCGGCACAGCCGAGGAAGATGCCGCGCAATTCCTCGCAGACGAGGCGAAACGCGGCCGTCGCAAGCCGGTGGTAGGCTTCATCGCCGGCCGGACCGCGCCCCCAGGCCGCCGAATGGGCCACGCCGGGGCGATCATCTCGGGCGGCAAGGGCGACGCCGAGAGCAAGATCGCCGCCATGGAAGCGGCTGGAATTACTGTCAGCCCAAGCCCATCTGAGCTGGGCAAGACGTTGGGCGAGTTGCTGGTTTCAGCGTGAACCCGCGCGTTTGCGCGGGTGCGGAGATCTGAGTTGAACGACGCTGTCGGAATTATCGAGCGCGAGGCGGGCCCGAGCTGGGAACGGCCGAACTGGCCCGTCGAGGAGCTCGACGAGCTCAACCTCGGCCTCGATCCGACCCAGGCGACCATCGAGACGATCAAGAAGGTGGTCGCCGAAAAGGTGGCCGCGACCGGTGCCTTGCCGGACGAGATCCGGCGCGCCGCCGAGGATTCGATCCGCGCGATGATGCTCATCCGCACCTATCGCGTGCGCGGGCATCTCGGAGCGGATCTCGATCCTCTCGGACTTTCCAAGCGCGAAGTGCCGGCGGACCTGACGCCGGCCTACCACGGATTCACCGAGTTCGACCTCGACCGTCCGATCTGGATCTGCGGAGTGCTCGGTTACGAGCAGGCGACTGTGCGTCAGATCGTGCGGGTGCTCCAGCAGACCTACTGCGGCCACATCGGCTTCGAGTACATGCACATCAACGAGGTCGAGGAACGGCGCTTCATCCAGGGCCGGATCGAGGGCGAGGAAGAAACCGTCCAGTTCACGCCCGAGGGCAAGCAGTCGATCCTCACCAAGGTGATCCATGCGGAGCAGTGGGAGAAATTCCTCGCCCGCAAATATGTCGGCACCAAGCGCTTCGGCCTCGACGGCGGCGAAGGTGCGGTTCCGGCGCTCGAAGCGGTGATCAAGTATGGCGGACAGTACGGCGTCGAGGAAATCGACGTCGGAATGGCCCACCGCGGACGGCTCAACATCCTGACAAACGTCATGGGGAAGCCCGCAAAGGCCATCTTTCATGAATTCGCCGGCGGCGCGACCAACCCCGCCGACGTAGGCGGCTCCGGCGACGTCAAATACCACCTCGGAACCTCCTCGGACCGCGAGTTCGAAGGGAAGAAGGTGCACCTGTCACTGCTTCCCAACCCCTCTCACCTCGAGGCCGTCGACCCTGTCGTGCTCGGCAAGGCGCGCGCGAGCCAGACGATCAAGGGCGACCGGCAAGGCGACACCGTCCTGCCGATGCTTCTCCATGGCGACGCCGCCTTCGCGGGTCAGGGCGTCGTGTGGGAATGCCTCAGCTTCTCTGGGCTTCCCGGCTACGGCACCGGCGGCACGATTCATTTCATCATCAACAACCAGGTCGGCTTCACGACCAGCCCGCAGTTCGGACGCTCTTCGCCCTATCCGTCCGACGTCGCCAAGGGCATCCAGGCGCCGATCCTGCACGTCAACGGCGACGATCCCGAAGCCGTGACTTTCTGCTGCAAGCTGGCGATCGAATTCCGCCAGCGGTTCAACCGCGACATCGTCATCGACATGTGGTGCTATCGCCGCTTCGGGCACAACGAGGGGGACGAGCCGAGCTTCACCCAGCCCGAGATGTATGCCGCGATCAAGACGCACCCGCCGATCAGCGAAATCTACGGCAAGCGCCTGATTGCCCAGGGCGTTGTCGATCAGCCGTGGATCGAGCGCACGACCCAGGAATATCTCGCGCACCTGGAGGAAGAGTTCCAGTCGGCCGTCTCGTACATGCCGAACAAGGCGGACTGGTTCGAAGGCCGCTGGGCCGGTCTCGGCCGGCCTGGCGAGCCGGTGCTTGGACGGCGCAACATCCAGACGGCAATTTCGGAAGAGGAGATGCGGCGCCTCGGCGAGGTGCTGACCACCGTTCCACCCGATTTCAACATCCACAAGACGCTGCAGCGGATCCTCGATGCCAAGAAGGAGATGTTCGCGAGCGGCCAGGGATTCGACTGGGCGACCGCGGAAGCGCTCGCATTCGGGAGCCTGATCGCGGACGGCCAGTGTGTGCGTCTCTCAGGCCAGGACAGCGGCCGGGGCACGTTCAGCCAGCGCCATGCCGTGTGGGTCGACCAGCGGACCGGCGACAAGTTCATCCCGCTGACGACCGTGGAGGGCGGCCGCTTCGAGGTGCGCGACAGCCCGCTGTCCGAGTTCGGCGTCCTCGGCTTTGAGTATGGCTATTCGCTAGCCGATCCGAAGACCTTGGTGCTGTGGGAAGCCCAGTTCGGCGACTTCGCCAACGGCGCGCAGCCGATCATCGACCAGTTCGTAGCCGCGGGCGAAGCCAAATGGCTGCGTGCGAGCGGCCTCGTGATGCTTCTTCCGCACGGCTTCGAAGGGCAGGGGCCGGAGCACAGCTCGGCGCGGCTCGAGCGTTACCTGCAGCTCTGCGCCGAGGACAATATGCAGGTCGCCAACTGCACGACTCCCGCGAACTATTTTCACATCCTTCGGCGGCAGCTGCGGCGCGATTTCCGCAAGCCGCTGATCATGATGACCCCAAAGTCGCTGCTCCGGCACAAATTGGCGGTATCGAGCTTCGGCGACTTCACCGGAGACAGCCACTTCCGGCGCATCCTGTCGGATCTCAATCCGCCCGCCGACGGCGAGACGCGCCGGCTCGTGCTGTGCTCGGGCAAGCTCGCCTATGAACTGATGGAAGCGCGCGATGCAGCAGGCGACCTCGGAGTGGAGATCGTCCGCATCGAGCAGCTCTATCCGTTCCCGTCGCAGCCGTTGGTCGACCGGCTGAAGGAAATGCCCCACCTCGCCGACCTCATCTGGGCGCAGGAGGAACCCAAGAACAACGGCGCCTGGTTCTTCGTCGAGGACCTGCTCGAGCAATGCCTTGCGGACTCCGGACACGAGGGCATGCGTGCCCAATATGCCGGCCGCGATGCGGCGGCTTCACCAGCCACCGGTCTCGCCAAGCGTCATGCGGCGGAGCAGGCGGCCTTGATTGCTGCAGCGCTGGGCCATAGCAGCCCGGCGAGCGCCGTCGCGGCGGAATAAAGGAATACAATGGCAACCGACGTCCAAGTCCCCGCCCTCGGGGAATCGATCACGGAAGGCACGCTCGCCCAATGGCTCAAGAAGCCCGGCGAAGCCGTCGCGGCGGACGAACCGATCGCCAGCCTGGAGACGGACAAGGTCAGCGTCGAAGTTCCCTCGCCGATTGCGGGCGTGCTGACGGAGCAGCTGGTTCAGGAAGGCGAAACGGTTGCCGTCGGAGCGCCGATCGCTCGGATCGACGAGAAGGCAACGGCTTCGGCAACACCATCCCAGGCTGCCGCAGCGTTGACCACCAATCCCGCCGGCGCGGGCGAGAATCCGCAGCTTCGCGGCAGCGATCATGCACCGGAGCCGGAGCTGGCGACGGCGGAAACCTCATCGGCGGACGATCATATCACGACGCTGTCACCGGCGGTGCGCCGAGCGGTGCTCGAATATCACGTGGACCCGAGCAAAATTCGCGGCACCGGCAAGGACGGCCGCCTCACCAAGGACGACGTGATCGCGGCTGCCCAGGGGCAGAGCTCCCCCCCTGCGCAGGCCGCCGCCCAGGCGCCACAAGCGAAAGTATCAGCCCCGGAGGCAAAGGCTCCGCCTGCTGCACCTCGGCCTTCGGAGGTGCCTGGCGAACGCCGCGAAGAGCGCGTGAAGATGACGCGGCTCCGCCAGACCGTCGCCCGCCGCTTAAAGGAAGCGCAGAACACGGCCGCCATGCTGACGACGTTCAACGACGTCGACATGACCGCCGTGATCGAGGCGCGCGCCCGCTACAAGGATTTGTTCGAGAAGAAGCACGGCATTCGCCTCGGCTTCATGGGCTTCTTCGTGAAAGCCTGCGCTCTCGCCGCGAAGGACGTGCCTGCAGTCAACGGCAGCATCGAAGGCGACGAGATCGTCTATCACGACTATTTCGACGTCTCGATCGCGGTTTCCGCTCCGAAGGGCCTCGTCGTTCCGGTCGTGCGCAACGCTCAGGCGATGAGCTTCGCCGAAATCGAGAAGACCATCGCCGACTACGGCAAGAAGGCGAAGGAAGGCACGCTCGGCATCGAAGACATGCAGGGCGGCACCTTCACCATCTCCAACGGCGGCGTGTTCGGCTCCCTGCTTTCGACGCCGATCATCAACCCGCCGCAGTCGGCAGTGCTCGGAATGCACCGGATCGAGGAGCGGCCGGTCGTCAAGGACGGCCAGATCGTTGCGCGTGCCATGATGTACCTCGCGCTATCCTACGACCACCGCCTGGTCGACGGGCGCGAGGCCGTGACCTTCCTCGTCCGAGTGAAGGAAGCGATCGAGGATCCGACGCGGCTTTTGATTGACCTGTAACGTTCATCGTCATTCCCGCGAAAGCGGGAACCCAGTTCTTCTTGGGCTGGGTCCCCGGTTCCGCAGGGATGACGAAGGGGAAAGTAATGGCTGACTACGATTTCGACGTCCTGGTGATTGGCGCCGGCCCCGGCGGCTATGTCGCCGCGATCCGAGCTGCGCAGCTCGGGCTGAAGACCGCGTGCGCGGAGAGCCGCGAAACTCTCGGCGGGACGTGCCTCAATGTCGGATGCATTCCGTCCAAGGCGCTTCTGCACGCTTCCGAGCTGTTCGAGGAAGCGGCGCACGGCACGCTCGCCAAGTGGGGCGTGAAGACCAACGGGGTCGAAGTCGATCTCGACGCGATGCACGGCAGCCGCAAGGAAGCGGTGAAGGGCCTCACGCAGGGGATCGAATTCCTGTTCAAGAAGAACAAGGTTGAATGGTTCAAGGGCCTGGCCACCTTTGAAAGCGCCGACACGGTCAAGGTCGGCGATCGCACCGTGCGCGCGAAGAATATCGTGATCGCAACGGGTTCGTCGGTGACGCCGCTCCCGGGCATCACGATCGATCAGGAGCGCATCGTCGATTCGACCGGCGCGCTCGAGCTCGCGCAGGTGCCGAAACGCATGGTCGTGATCGGCGGCGGAGTGATCGGGCTCGAGCTCGGGTCGGTGTGGCGGCGTCTCGGCGCGGAAGTCACCGTCGTAGAGTTCCTCGACCAGATCCTGCCGGGCTTCGACGGCGACGTCCGCAAGGAGGCCAACAAGATCTTCAAGAAGCAGGGCTTCGAGTTCAAGCTCTCGACCAAGGTCACGAAGGCGGAGCGCAAGGGCGACGCCGTCATCCTAACGATGGAGCCGGCGAAGGGCGGCGCCTCGGAAACTCTCGAAGCGGATGTGGTGCTGGTTTCCATCGGCCGCCGCCCGAACACCGAAGGCCTGGGCCTCGACAAGGCCGGACTGCAGACCAACAACCGCGGCCAGATCGAGACCGATCATGAGTTCCGCACCAAGGTGCCGGGCATCTGGGCGATCGGCGACGTGATTCCCGGCCCGATGCTCGCGCACAAGGCCGAGGACGAGGGCATCGCCGTTGCGGAGAACATCGCCGGGGAGACTGGAATCGTGAACCACGCGGTCATCCCGTCCGTGGTCTACACCATGCCGGAGATCGCCGGCGTGGGCCTCACCGAGGAAGAGGCGAAGCAGAGCGGCGACGTCAAGGTCGGCAAGTTTCCGATGCTCGCCAACAGCCGCGCCAAGACGAACCGCGAACCCGACGGGTTCGTGAAGGTCGTCGCCGACGCGAAGACCGACCGCGTGCTCGGCGTCTGGATGATCGCTTCGGTCGCCGGCACCATGATCGCCCAGGCGGCGCAGGCGATGGAGTTCGGCGCGACGAGCGAGGACATCGCCTACACCTGCCACGCGCACCCGACGCACAGCGAGGCGCTGAAGGAAGCGGCGATGGCCGTTACCGGCAAACCCATCCATATTTGAGACGCCTGCCCGTTTTCGGGTTGCGCTCGGTCCTGTTCCCGTGCCTGATGGTGCCGGGAGGGCCCCTGTGACGATCGAAGCACCGGGCCGGGACGTCGTTTCTGTCCAGATATTGCGCGCCATCGCCGCGACGATGGTGATGTTCGTCCACGTCGACCACGAGCTGGCGGTGCTGAGCTTCGCGCCGCTCGGCAGCGACTGGCTGTCGACGGGCGTCGACATATTCTTCGTCATCAGCGGGTTCATCATGTGGACTTCGGTCGAGCGCCACGGCGACATGTCAGCCGGCGCGTTCCTGAGGAACAGGATCATTCGCATCGTTCCGCTCTATTGGCTGGTCACGACCGCGGTGGTCCTTTTCGCCCTGGTGGCGCCTCAGCTGATGACAACGACGAAGCTGGAACTGCCGCATGTGATTGCTTCATATCTGTTCCTGCCTGCGCGGCACCCGACCGCCAACATGTTCTGGCCGGTGGTCGTTCCCGGTTGGAGCCTCAATTACGAGATGCTGTTCTATGCGGTGTTCACCGTCGCCATGGCGCTCGCAGCCCGCTCGCGCATCCTTCGCTTCGCCCTGATCGCCGGAATGTTGCTGCTGGTCCTGATGATCGCCAACCTGACCAAGAGCCGGGTCGACGTGATGAATTTCTATGCGAACGCGATCCTGCTCGAATTCGTTGCGGGTGTGGTGCTGGCGATTATTTGGCGTACCGGGATCGTCCCGAGATCGCGGCTCTGGGTCCTGGTTTGCGCGGCGGGATTTGGACTCCTGTGGATTGGCACGCATTCGACCATCGGCTTCGCAGCGACGCTGGCGGCCGCGACCTTGATCGTCGCCGGAGCGGTGTTCCTGCCGCCCCTTCGGCACAACGCCCTCTCGGCCCTCGGCGATGCCTCTTATTCGCTCTACCTGACACACGGACTGACCCTGGCGGCGTTCGCGTTGGTCTGGAAATATTATTCACCGAATTTGCCCTGGCAGCTTTTCGTGCTTGCCGGCGGCTCGATCGCGATTGCGATAGCGTTCCTGATGTACAATTTCTTCGAGGTCCCGGTCACCAGGGCTCTCAAATCCTATTCGCCCTCCGCGCGTGCACGCGATGCAACCTTGCCCGCCGCGGCGACCGCCGACCGAGGATCGTAAAATTGGCGCGATCTTGACTCTTGATTGAACATTCAACTAATGACGTGCTGTGGCAAAAGACACGCGAGCGCGGATCGTCGAAGCGGCGATGGAGCTGTTCTGGCTCAAGGGCTACGGCTCGACGTCCATTGCGGACATTTTGAGCCGCAGCCAGGTCAATAGCGGCAGCCTCTATTATTTCTTTCCCGGCAAGCAGGACCTGCTGATCGCGGTGCTCGAAGCCTATCGCGATGGCATCCGTCCGATGCTCCTCGAACCGGCCTGGCAAGGCGTGGACGATTCGATCGAGCGGGTCTTCGCGCTGCTCGCGAGCTATCGGCGTGCCCTGGTCGAGACAGATTGCACCTACGGCTGCCCGATCGGCAGCCTCGCGCTCGAGCTCCACGAGCCCGACCCGCCGGTACGCTCGCTGCTCGCGGCCAACTTCCAGGCGTGGACTGCAGCTGTCGAGGACTGTCTTCGAGCGGCCGGGTCGCGATTCCCGTCGAACACGGACTTCCACGCGCTCGCCGAACTCGCGCTGAGCGTCATGGAGGGCGGCGTCATGCAGGCGCGTACGTTTCGGGATGTTGCCCATTTCGACCGCGCCGTCGGACAGCTGCGCCTGCATTTCGATGGGCTGATGCAACCTATGGTGGCTTCAAGGTGAAGGAGGTCCTGCGATGATCGAACTGCTCGCAATGCTCGCCGGCGGCCCTTCGGCCGCCGTGGCGCAGCCGCCGCTGCAGCCATGGTCCTATCTCGTCGGCCATTGCTGGACGGGAGAGGCCCCGGGCAACGGCGGACAGGATAAACATTGCTTCGAGGCGGTTTTCGGAGGCCAACACATCCGCGACCGCCATGCCGTCACGGTCGGCGGCCGCGAAGTCTATGCCGGCGAGACCATCTACAGCGCAAAGGGTCCGGCCGTGATCTTCACCTACTGGAATTCGCTCGGCGGCCTTGGCACGGGCAATGCAGTCTTCAACGCTGGCCAATGGCGATTCACCGGCACCATCCACGCCAGTTCCGACGCCAAGGAAGAGCCGATGTCCGCGACGTGGCGAAAGGTCGACGCCGGGTACGAGGTCCTCGAAGGGCCAGGCGCGAAACCGCGGCTGTTCAGGCGCGCCGACTGACTAGCCCAGCCAGCTCCTGATCAGCGCCAGCAGCGTCAGGTCCTTCTGTTCGACCTGCGACGGCGCGACCGACGGGCACTCGAGGCAGCGCGCCTGAATGCTCGGGCCGGTCAGGATCGAGCGGACCTCCGCGATCGCCTGGGCCAGCTGTTGCTGGGGCCGCCGGGCAATCGCCGCGAAAGCGTCGGGCTGGGCAGGGGCGTCCATGTCGGCCTGCCCCGCGAGCGCCTCGAACAGCTGATCGCGGAAGCTTTTCGGCGTTTCGAGATAACGGACGCCGCGCTCGGTGCCGAGGTTTGCCAGTTGCGCAGCCTTGGTGATCGCCTCGTCCATTCCGCCGAAGCCGTCGACGAGGCCGATCTGGTGGGCGGTGCCGCCGTCCCAGACCCGTCCCTGCGCAATCTGGTCGACCTGTTGCGGCGTCTTGTGCCGCGCCTGGGCGACGATGCTCAGGAACCGGCCGTACATGGACTCCACGCCCATCTGGATCAACTGGTTCACTTCGGGAGAGGGTCCCCTGAGCAGGTCCGGCTCGCCGGCCAGCGGTGTGGTTTTCACGCCGTCCGTGCCGATCCCGAGCTTCTGAAGCGTTCCCTGGAAACTAGGCAGCACGCCGAATACTCCGATCGAGCCGGTGATCGTCGACGGCTCGGCGTAGATGAAGTCGGCAGGCGTCGAGACCCAGTATCCGCCCGACGCAGCGACATTGCCCATCGAGACGACGATCGGGATCTTCTTCGCCTTTGCGGCGAGCAGGGACTGGCGAATGCGTTCGGAGGCCAGCACCGAACCGCCCGGACTGTCGACGCGGACGACCAATGCCTTGATCCCCTTGTTCACGCCGTCGCGGATTTCCCTTGCGATGGTGTCACCGCCGGCGCTGCCTGCGCTGCCCTTGCCGTCGACGATCAGGCCAGCGATGGTGACGACACCGATGGGGCCCTTCGCCCTGCGATCGACTTTGTCGGCAATGTAAGATGCGAGCCGGATGCGATTGTAGCCCGCAGGTTCGCTGCTCTTCGCGCCGCCGAGCTGGACCAGGCGTGCCTCGAAGGCGTTGCGGTCGCCGATGCGGTCGACGAGGCCCGCATTGAGAGCGGCCTTTGCCATGTCGCCGCCGGAAGCCGCGATGGCGCGGTTCATGTCTTGCAGGAAAAGATCGACGTTCGCCTTGGGCCGCGCCTGGTGGATGCTTTGACGCCAGGCTTCGAGCTCGGCCTGGTCAAGCGCCATCGCGTTCTGCTTCGCCTCCGGCGACATGTCATTGCGGATGTAAGGCTCGACCGCGGCCTTGTAGGTGCCGACACGATAGACATTGGCGGTGACGCCAAGCTTGTCGAGCAATCCTTTGTAATAGAGGTTGGATCCGCCGGGACCGGTGACCACGACCGCGCCGAGCGGGTTCAGCCAGACTTCCGACGCCGCGGCTGCCAGCTGATAGCCATCATTGGTGTAACCCGTCGCATAAGCGACGACCGGCTTGCCCGCTGCGCGCACCTGGCGGATCGCGTCGGCAACGTCGCCCATCGCCGTCTGACCGCCGCCGGTGAAGCTGTCGAGGTCGAGCGCAACCGCCTTCACGCGGCTGTCGTCCTTCGCCTGCTGCAACGCCAGGACCAGGTCGCGCAGCCGGTATTGCTGGCTGAACGATCCCGCCGCGACGTCCGACCAGTCCGCTCGAGCGGGCTGCTCGGCCACGCCGCCCTTCAGATCCAAATCGAGCACGCCGGGCCTTACCGGGGCTGGCTTGGCTGACAGGCCTGCGTAGAGCAGGCCGAAGAAAAGCAGCATCAGGATGAGGACAAGCGCGTCCTTGATCCCGACCAGAAGCTTCCACACGGCGCGAACGAATTTCATCCTGGCCTCGACAATGGCTGTTGCTGGCGGGGGACTAGCGGACCAGCGACCGTCCGGCCAAACCTTTTCGACGAGAGCTCTTGGCTCTAGGCGACCCAATCGTGGACGCTGGAGCAAGAATATCGCGGCCGATCGCTGCCGACGCCTGGCGCCTGGAGCTTCGCGCGACGCTTGCGCTCGCCTGGCCGCTCATCCTCGCCAACCTCACCCAGCAGGCGATCCAGGCCACCGATGTGCTGCTCATGGGCCGTCTGGGCGCGACACAGCTCGCCGCCGCCACGCTCGCGCTCAACCTGACCTTCACCTTCAATTTGCTCATGCTCGGGCTCGTAATCGCATCGTCGCCGATGATGGCGACGGCAATCGGCCAGCGCTTCAATGCCGTTCGCGACGTGCGCCGCACCTTCCGCGCCGGGCTGTGGCTGATCGCGGCCATGCTGCCGCCTTACTGGCTCGTTCTGTGGCATGTCGGAGACTTGATGCGCCTGTTCGGCGAGTCAGAGGAGCTGGCGCGCCAGGGCCAGACATTTCTGCGGGCCTATATGTGGTGCACGGCGCCGTGGCTGCTGTTCCAGCTCCTGCGCAATTTTGTGTCGGCTCTGGAGCGGCCGCGAATGGTGTTGTGGCTCAGTCTCGCGGGAATCGCGGTCAATGCGCTCTTGAGCTGGTCCCTGATCTTCGGTCACTTCGGCTTGCCCGCGCTGGGACTCGTGGGGGGCGGGCTTGGAAGCACCCTGACCTGGCTCGCGATGTGCGCGGCGCTCGCGGCCGTGGTCCTGGTCGACCGGCGGTTCCGCCGCTTCCATCTGTTCGGCCGCTTCTGGCGATTCGACCGGGAGCGGACCCTCGCGATGGTGAGGCTCGGCTGGCCGATCGGAGTCACGATGGCGCTCGAAATGGGCGTGTTTGCGCTGGCCGCCTATTTCATGGGCTGGCTGGGCGCACCCGCGGTCGCGGCACACGCCGTCGCGCTTCAGATTGCAGCGCTGACCTTCATGGTGCCGCTCGGATTGGGGCAAGCCGCAACCGTGCGCGTGGGATTGGCGCTCGGGCGGCGAGACGAGCCCGGGATCGCTCGGGCCGGCTGGACGTCGTGGATCGCCGGCGTCGGCTTCATGGGCGCGATGGCGCTCGTCATGTGGAGCATTCCCCGAAGGCTGGTCACCCTATTCCTGACCGACGTGCCGGCGAATGCGGCGGTCATTGGCCTCGCGGTCAGCTTCCTGAAGGTCGCTGCCGCCTTCCAGCTGGTCGATGGAGCCCAGGTGATCGGAGCGGGGATGCTGCGCGGCCTTCACGACACGCGCTGGCCATTGATCTTTGCGCTGTTCGGCTATTGGGGTGTGGGTCTCGGAATTGGCGCGTGGCTTGCGTTCGGTGCCGACTGGAAAGGGGTCGGGATCTGGATCGGTCTCGCCAGCGGCCTTGCCGCGGTGGCCGCGCTCATGCTGGGGCGGTGGCTCCTTCGAGACCGGATCGGCCTGACCCGGCTCGCGCACGCCTGAAAACAAAAGGCTCATGCGCACCGTTGACGGATGAACGGGGCGCAACCATATGCGCGCCATCGCTGGCACTCTCGCTCAGGGAGTGCCAACGGCAATTGTTCAACTAGAGAGAGAAGAGGGGGTTACGACCCATGGGTTTCAGGCCGCTTCATGACCGCGTCCTCGTCCGCCGAGTCGAGGCCGATGAGAAGACCGCCGGCGGGATCATCATCCCGGACACCGCCAAGGAAAAGCCGCAGGAAGGCGAAGTCGTCGCCGTCGGCGGCGGCGCCAAGAGCGAAGAGGGCAAGATCACTCCGCTCGACGTCAAGGCCGGCGACAAGATCCTGTTCGGCAAATGGTCGGGCACCGAGGTGAAGATCAACGGTGAAGACCTGATCATCATGAAGGAAAGCGACATCCTCGGGATCGTCGCCTGAGCCGTCGCGCGGTCTCTTAGCGTCACAGCAAAGATGCCGCTCTCCGTGATTTTAGTGACTTTAACGAACGAAAGGGTAGCCAAATGGCAGCCAAGGACGTGAAATTCAGCCGCGACGCGCGTGAGCGCATCCTCCGCGGCGTCGACATTCTCGCCGATGCGGTGAAGGTGACGCTCGGGCCCAAGGGCCGCAACGTCGTCATCGACAAGAGCTTCGGCGCTCCTCGAATCACCAAGGACGGCGTCACCGTCGCAAAGGAGATCGAGCTCAAGGACAAGTTCGAGAACATGGGCGCCCAGATGGTGCGCGAAGTGGCCTCGAAGACCAACGACATCGCCGGCGACGGCACCACCACCGCGACGGTTCTCGCCCAGGCGATCGTCCGCGAGGGCATGAAGTCGGTTGCGGCCGGCATGAACCCGATGGACCTCAAGCGCGGCATCGACCTCGCCGTCGCCAAGGTCGTCGCGGATCTCAAGGACCGCTCGAAGGACGTCTCGGGCTCCAACGAGATCGCCCAGGTCGGAATCATTTCGGCCAACGGCGACCGTGAGGTCGGCGAGAAGATCGCCGAGGCGATGGAGAAGGTCGGCAAGGAAGGCGTGATCACCGTCGAAGAGGCGAAGGGTCTAGAGTTCGAGCTCGACGTGGTCGAGGGCATGCAGTTCGACCGCGGCTACCTGTCGCCTTACTTCATCACCAATCCCGAGAAGATGCAGGTCGAGCTTTCGGATCCGTACATCCTGATCCACGAGAAGAAGCTTTCCAACCTGCAGGCGATGCTCCCGATCCTCGAGGCCGTCGTTCAGAGCGGGCGTCCGCTGCTGATCATCGCCGAGGACATCGAGGGCGAGGCTCTGGCCACGCTCGTCGTCAACAAGCTGCGCGGCGGCCTCAAGGTCGCGGCGGTGAAGGCTCCGGGCTTCGGCGATCGCCGCAAGGCGATGCTCGAGGATATCGCGATCCTCACCGGCGGCGAGATGATCAGCGAGGATCTCGGCATCAAGCTCGAGAGCGTGACGCTGAACATGCTCGGCCAGGCCAAGCGCGTCACGATCGACAAGGACAACACGACCCTCGTCGACGGTCACGGCACCAAGGAGGCGATCGAGGCCCGCGTTGGCGCGATTCGCCAGCAGATCGACACGACCACGTCCGACTACGACCGTGAGAAGCTGCAGGAGCGGCTGGCGAAGCTCGCCGGCGGCGTTGCGGTGATCAAGGTCGGCGGCGCGTCCGAGATCGAGGTGAAGGAGCGCAAGGATCGCGTCGATGACGCGCTTCACGCGACCCGCGCAGCGGTCGAGGAAGGCATTGTCCCCGGCGGCGGTACTGCGCTCCTCTATGCCATCAAGGCTCTCGACGGCCTGAAGGGCGAGAACGACGACCAGACCCGCGGCATCGACATCATCCGCAAGGCGCTCCAGTCGCCGGTTCGGCAGATCGCCGAGAACGCCGGTCATGACGGCGCGGTTGTCGCCGGGAAGCTGATCGACGGCGGCGACGCCACGCTCGGTTTCAACGCCCAGACCGAGGAATATGAGAACCTCGTCAAGGCCGGCGTGATCGACCCGACCAAGGTCGTTCGGGCGGCTCTGCAGGATGCGGCTTCGGTGGCCGGCCTGCTGATCACCACCGAGGCGACGATCGCCGAGCTTCCGGACGACAAGCCGGCTCCGGCGATGGCCGGCGGCGGCATGGGCGGAATGGACTTCTAAGCCAGTCCGTCAGTCCGAGGAATTGGAAGGGCCGGTGGAGCGATCCGCCGGCCCTTCTTCGTTGGCGGCGACATCGTTGAGCATTTCCTCGGCCTCGTTCAGCTGAGCGGACTGTTCTGCGGTCGGAGCTGGAGGCTGATCCTTTCGACAGGCTGCGAGAATCAGCAGAAATCCGACGGCTACGTACCTCACTCGGACAAAGTACCACTTCGGCCGAAATTAAAAAAAGGGCCGCCCGTGAGAGCGGCCCTTTCGAAAGGCTCTAGGAGAGCAGCGACTTAGTGGGTCGCGTTGTCGGCAGCGTTGACAACGGCGTCCTGCGCGTTGCTCACGGCATTGCCGGCGTTCTCGACCGCATTGCCAGCCGCATTCAGCGCATTGTCCGCAGCAGCCGTGGCGTTCTCGGTCGCCATATTGGTGTCGTACGCGGCGTTGTTCTCGACGGCCGTCTCGTTGGCGGCATTGTTGTCCGCGTTGTTCTTGTTGCACGCGGCGAGGCCGAGTGCGAGGACCGCAACGGTCAGAGCAACCTTCTTCATGAGCTTTCCACTCCCTTCAAAAGCGCCTGAGCCAAGGGGACACAGGCGCCAGCCTCGGCCCGGTTGAGCGAGTCGCCCAGGCCAGGCGCGCGGCAATAGCGGCAATCCCTACCCATGAACAAGGGATTATTTTCATTCGCTGAATTGACGATATAAAGATATCTTTATATCCTTATCTCGTGGCTGCAGTTCTCCCGCTCGCCGATCGATTTCAGGCGCTTGCCGATCCGACGCGGCTGCGCATCGTCGCGCTCCTGCGGATCATGGAGCTTTCCGTCGGCGAGCTGGCCCATATCCTCGGACAGAGCCAGCCGCGGGTCTCGCGTCACCTCAAGATCCTCGCGGACGCGGGAGTTCTCGAACGCCGCAAGGAAGGCAGCTGGGTGTTCCTCACTCTTGCGGATGCCGAGCAGCTCGAGCCGCTGTTCGCCCTCGTCGACGACTGGGCGGACGCAGGGACACGCTCGCTCTTCGCCTCCGACGCGGCCCGGACCGAGTCGATTCGCGCCGAACGCGCCGAGGCGGCGAACCGTTATTTCACGGGCCATGCGGCTGTGTGGGACCAGATTCGCTCATTGCACGTCGCGGAAAGCGAAGTTGAACGCGCGATCGACCGGACCCTCGGGAAGAGGCCGCTCGGGCGCCTCGTCGACATCGGGACGGGAACGGGCCGGATGATCGAGCTGTTCGGTCCGCGCTCCAGCCACGCGATCGGCATCGACCGCTCGTCTGAAATGCTTCGCCTGGCCCGCGTGAAGCTCGAGGCCGCGGGCATTCATCCGAGCCTCCGCCAGGGCGACATGTACGCGCTGCCGCTCGACGACGGCAGCGCCGACAGCGTCATCATTCATCAAGTGCTGCACTATGCACATTCACCTGCCGCGGCGATTGCCGAAGCGGCGCGTGTCCTCGCTCCTGGCGGCACCCTGCTCGTCGTCGACTTTGCAGCGCACGAGCGGGAGGAGCTGCGCACGACCGATGCGCACATCCGGCTGGGTTTCGAGGACGAGGCGATGAAAGGCTGGTTCGCTTCGGCAGGGCTCGAGGCCGATCATGTCGAACATCTCGAGGGCGGCGAGCTAACCGTCACCTTGTGGCGCGGGTCGAAGAAGCCGCTACGGCAGCGGAGGGCGGCATGAACGCGTTCGAGCGCCTCAGCCACCATCAGCCTCTGTTCGCCGAGGCTCGCGGCGACATCCAGCTCAGCTTCGAATTCTTCCCACCCAAGACGGAGAAGATGGCGGAGACTCTGTGGGAGTCGATCCAGACGCTCGCCCCGCTCCACCCGCGCTTCGTCTCGGTGACCTACGGCGCGGGCGGCTCGACCCGCGAACGCACTCACCAGACTGTCGAGCGCATCCTCAACGAAACCCGGCTGACCCCGGCGGCGCACCTCACCTGCGTGGCGGCGTCGCGCGAGGAAATCGACGCGATTGCCCGTGATTATTGGCAGCTCGGCGTCCGGAACATCGTCGCGCTGCGCGGCGATCCGCCGGAGCAGGGCACAAAATATGAGCCTCACCCCGAGGGATATCGTGACGCTGCGGAGCTGGTTGCCGGCCTCAAACAGGTTGCCCCGTTCGACATCTCGGTGGCCGCCTATCCCGAGATTCATCCCGATTCTTCTTCGCGATCATTCGACCTCGAGAATCTCAAGCGCAAGGTCGACGCGGGTGCGGACCGCGCGATCACGCAATTCTTCTTCTCGTCGGACTGCTTCTTCCGCTTCCGCGACGAAGCCGCAGCGGCAGGCATCGAGGCCGAGATCGTGCCGGGGATCCTGCCCGTTTCGAACGTCGCCACCACGCGCCGCTTCGCGCAGACGTGCGGAGCCTCCATCCCGCAGTGGCTGGACGATTTGTTCGAGGGTCTCGACGACCTTCCCTCCGCGCGCCAACTCATCGCTGCGACGGTCGCCGCGGAGCTGTGCGGACAACTCTACGCGGGCGGCGTTCGGCACTTCCACTTTTACACCTTGAATCGCGCCGAGCTCAGCTACGCGATCTGCCATCTTCTCGGAGTTCGAGGCAAAGCATGAGTGCGTCCCAGTCCCTTCGCGCCGAAGCCGCCAAGCGCATCCTGGTGAAGGACGGCGCCTACGGCACGTCGATCCAGAACCGGAAGTTGAAGAGCGCGGAATATTGCGGCGGGCTCGACCTCATCAAGGACCAGCGGGGCAACAACGACCTTTTGAACCTCACGAAGCCCGACGTCGTGCGCTCGATCTGCGAGAGCTTCGCCGATGCGGGCGCCGAGATCCTGGCGACGAACACGTTCAATGCGAACGCCATCAGCCAGGCCGATTATGGCGCTGAGGCGCTGGTCCCGAAGATCAACGTGGCCGCCGCGCAGATCATCCGCGAAGTCGCCGACCGCTACACGGCGAAGGACGGCAGGCTACGCTGGGTCGCGGGCGCGCTTGGTCCGACCAACAAGACGCTGTCCCTCTCGCCCAACGTCAACGACCCGGCCTTCCGCGAGGTCGACTTCGACCAGGTGAAAGCCGTCTATCGCGAGCAGATCGACGCGCTCGTCGAAGGCGGCGTCGATTTCATCCTGATCGAAACCGTGTTCGATACCCTCAACGCCAAGTCGGCAGTCATGGCGGGGCTCGAAGCGGAGCAGGCGCTCGGGCGCGAGCTTCCGCTGATGGTCTCCATGACTCTCACCGACCTCAGCGGACGCAATCTCAGCGGCCACACGGTCGAGGCGTTCTGGGCGTCGGTCCGGCACGCGCGGCCACTGACGATCGGTCTCAATTGCTCGTTCGGAGCGGCGCAGCTGCGTCCGCACTTGGCGGCGCTCTCCGCCGTCGCCGACACTTTGGTGATGGCCTATCCGAACGCCGGCCTGCCCAACGAGCTGGGCGAATATGACGAGGCGGCGGAGGAGACCGCGCGCCAGGTCCGCGACTGGGTCGACAGCGGGCTCGTCAACATCGTCGGCGGCTGCTGCGGAACTACGCCGCAGCACATCGCCGCAATTGCCGGGGCGGCGCGCGATAGCACGCCGCGCGCCGTCCCGGCTGCCCGTTCCGGAACCCTGCTTGCCGGCCTCGAGCCGATGACGATTGCCGCCTGACCCGTGGAGATGTCATCTGTGAATAAGGCCGCCGCGGGCGCGCGCTTCGTGAACATTGGCGAACGCTGCAACGTCACAGGCTCCGCCCGTTTCAAGAAACTGGTCCTGGCAGGCGATTACGACGCCGCCGTCGAGGTCGCTCGCGACCAGGTCGAGAATGGCGCGCAGATCCTCGACGTGAACATGGACGAAGCTCTGCTCGACAGCGAGCAGGCGATGACGACGTTCCTCAAGCGCATCGCCGCCGAGCCGGACATTGCCCGCATTCCGGTGATGATCGACAGCTCGAAGTGGAGCGTGATCGAGGCGGGGCTGAAGTGCGTTCCCGGCAAGCCGATCGTCAATTCGATCAGCATGAAGGAAGGCGAGGGGCCGTTCCTCGAGCTCGCCCGCAAGTGCCGCGCCTACGGCGCCGCCATCGTCGTCATGGCGTTCGACGAAGTCGGGCAGGCGGACACGAGCGAGCGGAAGATCGAGATCTGCGAACGGGCCTACAAGCTTCTCGTCGCCGACGGGACCGACGCGCAGGACATCATCTTCGACCCCAACATCTTCGCGGTCGCAACGGGAATCGAAGAGCATCGCCGCTACGCGCTCGACTACATCGAGGCTGCAGCCGAAATCCGCCGCCGCTGTCCCGGAGTGCACATCTCGGGCGGGCTGTCGAACCTCAGCTTCTCGTTCCGCGGCAACGAGCCCGTGCGCCGCGCGATGCACAGCGTGTTCCTCTACCACGCAATCCCTGCCGGCATGGACATGGGTATCGTCAATGCCGGTCAGCTCGACGTTTATGACGCGATAGACGCTGAGCTTCGCGATGCGTGCGAGGACGTCATCCTCGACCGCCGCGAGGACGCGACCGAGCGGCTGATCACGCTTGCGGAAGCCTTCAAAGGCACGGACGAGGCCGAGGAGAAGAAGCTCGCCGAATGGCGGTCGCTGCCCGTTGGCGAACGGCTGTCCTACGCGCTGGTGAAGGGCATCGACGCGCACATCGTCGACGACACCGAGGAAGCTCGGCAATCTTTCGCTCGGCCCATCGAGGTCATCGAGGGCCCGCTGATGGACGGCATGAACGTCGTCGGCGACCTGTTCGGATCGGGCAAGATGTTCCTCCCCCAAGTGGTGAAATCGGCGCGCGTCATGAAGCGAGCCGTGGCGCACCTCATCCCCTTCATCGAGAAGGAGAAAGAGGAGAACGGAGTCACCGCCGGCAAGGGCCGGATCGTGATGGCGACCGTGAAGGGCGACGTTCACGACATCGGCAAGAACATCGTCGGCGTCGTGCTGCAGTGCAACGGCTTCGAGGTAATCGACCTTGGGGTCATGGTGCCGTGGCAGGACATCCTGAAGGTCGCGAACGACAACAACGCGGACATGATCGGGCTTTCGGGACTCATCACGCCGTCGCTGGACGAGATGGTGACCGTCGCAGACGAAATGCAGCGCATCGGCCTCAAGACGCCGCTGCTGATCGGCGGCGCCACGACCAGCAAGGCCCACACGGCGCTGCGCATCGATCCGGCCTACGAAGGTCCGGTGATCCACGTCCTCGACGCCAGCCGCGCGGTGGGCGTCGCCTCGTCGCTCGTCTCCGACACGCAGCGCGATCCGCTGATCGCGAACACCGCCGACGATTACGACAAGCTCCGCAAATCGCGTGAGCGCAGCGGGCAGAGCGAACTGGCCTCTCTCGAAGAGGCCCGCGACAACGGCTTCGCCTTCGATCCATCGGGGCAGGCGCCTCCGCCACTGCGTCCGGGCCTGCATCATTTCGGTGAATGGCCTCTGCGAGATCTCAAGGCGTCGATCGACTGGACTCCGTTCTTCCGCGCCTGGGAGCTTGCCGGCACCTACCCCGCGATCCTCGACGATCCGATCGTCGGCGAAAGCGCGAGTCACCTGTTCGAGGACGCGCAGGAGATGCTCGACCAGATCATCGCCGAGCGCTGGGTCACCCCGAAGGCGACCGTCGGCCTGTGGCGCTGCAAGCGCGAGGGCGACGATGTGCTCGTGCTCGCCGGCAACGACTGGACGCGCCTGCCCTTCCTCCGTCAGCAAGTGAAGAAGCGCGAAGGGCGCGCCAACATGTGCCTCGCCGACTTCATCAATCCCGAAGGCGAGGATTGGATCGGCGGATTCGCGCTCGGTATCCACGGGCTGGAACCGCACCTGGAGCGGTTCAAGCAGACGATCGACGATTATGACGACATCCTGCTGAAGGCGCTTGCCGACCGCCTGGCGGAGAGCTTCGCGGAGGTGCTTCACGCGGAGGTTCGCAACCGCATCTGGGGCTATGCAGATGAGCATCTCTCGAACGAGCAGCTGATCCGCGAGAAGTATGAGGGGATCCGCCCTGCGCCCGGCTATCCGGCGTGCCCCGACCACAGCCTCAAGCCGGTGCTGTTCGAGATGCTCGGCGGACACCCGGGCGAGGTCACGCTCACCGAGAATTTCGCGATGCTTCCGACCTCGGCGGTCTCAGGCTTCTACTTCGGTCACCGCGATAGCCAGTATTTCGGCGTTGCCCGCATCGGCCGCGACCAGCTCGAGGATTACGCGCAGCGGCGCAATGTCACGGTCGAGTGCGCCGAGCGCTGGCTACGGCCGAACCTCGACTAGGCCCGCATCACCGACTAGCGCGGCTCGCATGCTTCGGCGGCTGCTGTTCCTGTTCGCAGTGCTCCTTGTCCCGACGTTCGTCGAGGCGAAGGGGATCGAACCGCAGTTGGTCGCCGAAGGCCCGGCGCCCTCTGGCGGGGAGGTCGATCTCGCCATCCACATGCGGACCGCGCCTGGCTGGCACGGCTACTGGCTGAACCCCGGCGATGCGGGGCTGCCGATGGACGTGGAGTGGCAGCTGCCGGCCGGCTATTCGGTCGGGCCGCTACGATACCCGGTGCCGACCCGCCTCACCGTCGCCGGCCTCATGAACTATGTCTACGAGCGCGACTATGCCGTGCTCGTCCGGCTGAAGGTGCCGCCGAATGCGCGAGGCATCGTGCCGATCCGCGCCGACGCCCATTGGCTCGCGTGCACCGACAAGGTCTGCGTTCCCGAGCAGGGTCAGCTCTCGCTCGACCTTCCGACTGGGAACGGCACTCCCAACCGAGGGCGATTCGACCAGTGGCGGAGGGAGCTGCCGCGGCCACTCGTCACCGCAGGGCATTTCGTGCTGACTGGAGACAAGCTGCGCGTCGCCATTCCGCTTCCCGCGAGCGTCGCCGCCGGAACGCCATATCTCTACCCCGCAACCGATGACGTCGTCGATTACGAGGCTCCGCAGACCTTCCGGCGGGTCGGCGATACGCTCGTCGCCGAGCTGCAGCACAAGGGCGTCGACCCGAAGGCATTCTCCGGACTGATCGCGTTCGACCGCGGCGAGGGATTTTCGTTCGAGTCCGTTCCGGGCAATGTGCCAAAGGGTGGCTCGGTGGTCGGCAGCCTCGGCGCAAATACGCTGCTGTGGGCGGTGCTCGGCGCAATCGCCGGCGGCATTCTCCTCAACTTGATGCCGTGCGTTTTCCCCATCCTCGCGCTCAAGGCCCTGCACCTCTCACGCGCCGGGGAAGGCGCCAGCGAGGCGAGGCGGGACGCGGTTGCTTACACGGCCGGAGCCATCGTCGGTACAGGTGGGCTCGGCCTGGCACTGCTGCTGATCCGCGCGGGTGGAAGCGCCGCGGGATGGGCGTTCCAGCTCCAGGACCCGCGCACGATCATGCTGCTGTTGTTGCTGGCGACGGCAATCACCGCGAACCTCCTCGGCCTGTTCGAGCTGCCCGTTCTGGGTAGCCGCGCCCGGCCGGCCGGCGGGTTCGCGACCGGCGCGCTCGCAGCCTTCATCGCGACGCCTTGCTCCGGCCCGTTCATGGGCGCGGCGTTGGGCGCTGCTCTGCTCTTGCCCGCCGCTGGGTCGGTCCTGGTCTTTGCCGCCCTGGGCCTCGGGCTCGCGCTGCCTTTTCTGATCATCGCGCTCGTTCCGAAACTGCAAGGTACACTTCCAAAGCCCGGACGCTGGATGGATCGGCTGAAGCTGTTCCTGGCGATCCCGATGGCCGCCACGGTCGTTGGTGGCTTGTGGTTGTTGCAGCGGCAGGCAGGCAACCGCGCATTGCTCGTCGGATTGATTGCAGCTGCGGCTCTGGTGCTGCTGTTCGCCGGAGTCGGCTGGCTGCAACGACGCGGAAGGGCCGGGGCCTGGATGCTCGGTGCAGGATTGGCAACGACAGTCGCGGCCGCCGTTCTATTCGCGCCGATCCAGCCGCTGGCACGCGCCCACTCGGTCGCGGGGGCCGAAGCTTGGAACGAGGGCCGGGTCGCTAGCTACGTCGGGCAAAACAAGCCGGTATTCGTCTATTTCACCGCGGACTGGTGCCTCACCTGCAAGGCCAACGAAGCCGCGGCAATCGACCGCGACGAAGTGCGGGACGCGTTCAAGCAGGCCGGCGTAAGAGTCCTCGCCGGCGACTGGACGGACGGCGACCCGGCGATCACCCGGTTCCTCGAAAGCCGCGGAAGGGCCGGGGTCCCGCTCTACCTCTGGTACGCGCCCGGCAAGCCGCCCGAAGAGCTGCCGCAGATCCTCACGCCCGCGATGCTCATCTCCCGCGCTGAGGCCGTGAAGCTTTAGGGCTTCGTTCGAAGACCTTTTTCCCTGCGATCCAGGTCTGAAGCACCTGAGTCCGCGCCAGGGCCTGCGCGCCGCCCGCCGTGGGATCGCGGTCGACCAGGATGAAGTCCGCCCATTTGCCCGGCTCCAGCGCGCCGATCTTCTGCTCGGCGAATCCCGCGTAAGCTGCGCCGCGCGTGTAGGCGCCGAGCGCTTGCGCAAAGTTCAGCCGCTCCTCCGGAATCCATCCCCCCGGGGGCTGCCCGTTCACATCCTGACGGCTGATCGCTGCTGAAAGGCCGGGAAAAGGGTTCGGTGATTCCACGGGAAAATCCGTCCCGAATGCCAATCGGGCGCCGCTTTTCAGAACCGTTTGCCACGCATAAGCGCCTTTCAACCGGTCCGGTCCAAGCCGCTTCTCGGCCATGAGCCGGTCGCTCGTTTGGTGCGTCGGCTGCATGGAGGCGATGATCCCCGTCGGCGCGAGCCGCGGAATGTCGGTGGGATCAACGATCTGGAAATGCTCGATGCGCCAGCGCCGGTCCTTTCCATATTTCTGCGACAGCGCCTCGTAGGTCGCGATCACCTGTGCATTGGCGGCATCTCCGATCGCATGCGTCGCGATCTGGAAACCGGCCGCCGCGGCCTCGTCGGCCAGCCGCATCATCTCCGAGTCCGAATGGAACTGCAGCCCGCGCGTATCGGGCTTGTCCGAATAAGGCTGCTTCAGCCATGCGCCGCGCGAACCGAGAGCCCCATCGGCGAACAGCTTGACCCCGACCAGACGCAATCGGTCGCCATAAAGCCAGCCAGTCGGCCGCTGGCCCGACTGAGCTGCATCCGAAGCGGTCATATAGGTCATCAGGCGAACTTGCAGGCGACCGTTGTCCCCGGCGCGGCGGAAGGCGGCCCAGTCAGCCAGCGAGGTGCTCATCGAGCCTACTCCGGTGACTCCGAAGCCGAGCAGGATTTCCTGCGCCTTGGCAAGCGCCCGGTCCATTTCGGTCTGCGTCGGCTTCGGGATCGACGGATCGATGAGATTGCGCGCCGCGTCGACGAACAGGCCGTTCTCGATCCTCCCGCCCGATGGCGCCTGCGTCGCGGCGGTGACTCCGGCGGCTTTCATCGCAGCGCTGTTCGCTACGACGGCGTGGCCGTCGACCCGCTCCAGCACGACGGGGCGATCGCCGACAATGGCGTCGAGGTCGGCGACGATGGGGAAGCGTTTCTCCGGCCACAATTCCTGGTTCCAGCCGAACCCGATGATCCACTTCGCGTCCGGGTGCGCCGCAGCGTAGTCGCGCAGACGTTGCTGAAGCTCGGCGAGAGAAGTCGTGCCCGTCAGATCCAGCCGCAGCGCGGCGAAGCCCAAATCCATCACATGGCCGTGCCCGTCGATCAGACCTGGAAGCAGGGTCTTGCCGCCAGCATCGATGACCTTCGTCGCGCCGACCGGCTTGAGACCGGATGACCAGATCTGCTTCACCTTGCCGTCATCCCCGATGAGTATGGCGGAGAAGCGATCGAGCTTGCCGGCGGCGTCGACCTGGATGCCACGCACATTGTCGATCAGCGTGTCCGCAAGGGCGGGAGAGGTGAGAAGCGCTGCTGCGAGCGCGATGAAGGTCTTGCGCATTTCCGCGGCTTAGCATTGTCCGCGTTCAAGTGAACCGCTAGTCCGCGCGCCAGATGCTCCAGTCCGCCTCGCTTCAACCGCCGACCGTCGACGACATCCGCG